>NZ_JBDKXI010000004.1:173856-259383 GCF_039710385.1 Pseudoxanthomonas sp. CCNWLY206-1
CTACGAGGAACGCTTCCAAACGGCTATTCCTTATCGTCTGCCGTTGCGACGGCGTCGTTGCTACTGCTTCGGGGCCGTAGCGGAGCGCAGCTCCGCTCTACGAGACACATCACGCTCGCTGCAATCCGGGCCGCCCGCGCTCGACGACGAAACTGGCGTGCGTCTTGATCTTCTCGTCCGGCACCATCACTCGGTCGAGGATCTTCAGGTCGGCTTGCCACTGGTCGCGGGTGACATCGCATAGAATGTAGCCGCGTTTGTCGGTCATCGCCTTCAGGTGCGGATTGAGGCTGCGGGTCGTGCGGGTGAAGTCATCGTCTTCACCCACGCCGTCCGACCCCGAGGTAATGGAAGCGGCGAGGAACTCGCTGGAGACAACGCCGGAGTCTTCGTTGTCCTGCAGCAGATCGCTGGTGTAGTGGCGGTGCGCATCGCCGCAGACGCTGATCACGTTCTTCATCCCGGCCTGTTGGATGTGGCCGAGCAGACGACGGCGACTGGCCAGATACCCGGACCATTGATCCATCGAATAGTTGAGGTCGCTGCCACCTTCGCGCGGCTTCATCGCCAGGTTGGCCAGGCCGACCTGATGGGCAAGGACGTGCCAGCGATGATGATCTGGCTGCAAACCGCCATATAGCCAAGTTTCCTGTTGCGTACCGAGCATGCTGCGCTTGGGGTCGGTTGCGAGTGCGTTCTGCGGGCCATCGCGATCACCGTTGACCTGGTCGCTGCGGTATTGGCGCGAATCGAGGAAATGCGCTTGCAGCAGATCACCCCACCTGGCACGGCGGTACATCTGCATGTGGCCGTTGTGAGGCATCGAACGCAGGCGCAGCGGCATGTGCTCGTAGTAGGCCTGCATGCCGACCGCGCGGCGCAGCATGAACAACTCGGGCGACGTGCCGTCCTGGTCGATCTCCGACGCCCAGTTGTTGTCGATTTCATGGTCGTCGAAGCTGACGAACCACGGTGCCGAGGCGTGCGCGGCTTGCAGATCGCGATCGCTGCGGTACTGGGCGTGGCGGCGGCGATAGTCGTCCAAGGAATAGATTTCGCCGCCGATGTGGCGACGCAGATTGGTGAACGGACGGCCACTCATCTTGCGTTCGCCCGGTCCGGTGTCAGCGCCTTCGTAAATGTAGTCGCCGTAGTGGAAGACGAAGTCCAGCGGCTCCTCGGCGATCCGGCGCCAAGCGGTGAAATGGCCTTCCTCGTAGTGCTGGCAGCCGGCCACGGCAAAGCGCACGCGATCCACGCGCGCAGTAGCCACCGGCAGGGTCGCGCCGCGGCCGACGGGGCTGATCGCATCGCCAACGATAAAGCGATACCAATACGGACGCGCGGGTGGCAGGCCTTCGATCTCGACATGCACCGAATGCGCCAATTCCGGGTGTGCCAGCGTGCTACCCCGCTTGACGACCTTGCGGAACCCGTCGTCTTCCGCCAGCTCCCAGGTGACCGGCATCGGGCGCATGACCATGCCGCCGCCTTGCTCGAGCGGCTTCGGCGCCAAGCGCGTCCAGATCACAAAGCCGTCGGCTTCGGGTTCGCCCGACGCCACGCCCAGCTGAAAAGGATCGGTGTCGAAAACCGGGTTGGCGAGCAGGTTGCGTGGCGTGGTTTGCGCAAATGCGGACGGTCCGATAAGTGCGTTGCCGAACATGGCACCGGCAGTACCAAGGCCCAGCGCTTGTAGCAGGCGGCGACGTTGTGAATCGATTATGTGGTTATCCGTATGGTGCGCCGCCGTCGGACGGCATCGCCGGGGCCAGTCGAGCGCGTAGATGACATGCACGTAGAAGCTTTGGCCGTACTCATCTTCCTGCGAGATAGTTCCATCCACGTCGCGGCCGTAGAACCATTGCGGCTTGGAATCGAGGACGTTGTCGAACTCGTACTTCAGCGTCCAGCGATCACCGACCTGATGCCAGAACGACAGGTCCACCGTGGTCTTGTGGCGGAAGAACTTGTCGTTCCATTGGTTGGAACCGATAGAGGCGAGATAGTCGTCCTGATAGTTGGCCGACAACCGCGCCGTTCCGCGGATCTGCGGGATGCTATAGGTCAGCGTCAGGTTCGCCATCCAACCAGGCTGGTACTGCATCTGCTCGATGGTGCGGCGCTCGGTGTCGGTAACGTAGCTCATCTCACCGTCCAACCGGCTGACGTTGAGCGACGCGCCCAGGTTCGGGTGAAAAGCGAAGGAACGATTGACCAGCGACAGTTCCAACCCTTGCACCGTCGACTCATCGGCATTCATCGGCTGCCGGATGCGGTTCACCACGCCGTCTTCTTCCTGCTCGACGGTCAGAGTGAAGATGTCGTCTGCGATTTCCTTGCGGAACGCTGTCAGTGCGATCAGCGCGTTGCTGCCATCGAAGTACCGCTCCAGCGCAACGTCGTAGTTCTTCGCGCGGCGTGGCTTCAGGTCCGGGTTGCCGCGGGTGATGGTGCAGCCGGTGCCTTCTTCGCCGCAGGTCTCGCTCTCGGCCTGCGCGATGTGACCCGGCGTCGGCCTACCGATCGTGCGGCTGAAGCCGGCACGCGCCTTCCAGTAATCGTTGAAGTCGTGGACCACGTTGAACGAAGGCAGCCAGCTCTTGTACTCGCCGCTGGGGCGCGCGTACTGCTCGCTGAGCACGCCATTGACGGTCAGTGGCGTGCGGCCGTCGAAGGAAGTGTCGTCGTAGCGCAAGCCCACGATGTAGTGGGTGGCGTCGGTCGCGTAATGCAGCGACAGATAGGCGTTGGCGACGTCTTCCTGATAGTAGTAGTCGCCGATCCTGCTGTTCAGGCGCGTGGCGGCCTGGTCGACCGCCAGGCCAGACACGCCGTTGCTCCAGAAGCGGTCGTAGTTGAGCCATGGCACGCGCAGGCCATTGCTGCCGTAGTGCGAGTAGTCCGGGTCGTACATGTAGCCGGTGACATCGCCGCCGATGGCGTAGCGCAGACTTTCTATGTCCTTGCCCAGCCGCAGACGGCGCCATTCCAGCCCGGTTTTCAGACCGAATCCCAGCGCACCCGGTGCGACGTTGTAGGCGTAGTCCACGCGCGCGTCCAGCACGTTCTCTTGCGCGTGGTTGTCGGTGATGCGGGCCGCGCGTAACGAGTACCGGTTGGCGAAAGCGTTGCCCAGGTACGACGTCATCTGCGGCAGCTGGTCCATCCGGTAGGTGTAGTACTGGTCGTCCGGTGTCGTGCGCACCTGCGCGTAGGGCTCCAGGTCGCTATAGGTTTCCTTGGTGTATCCGGCGCGGAAGGAGAGTTCCGACAGGTCCGACAGACGCCAGTCCAGGCCCGAGATCGCGCCGCTGGCGGTGCGGTCCCACTGGTTGTAACGCAGCGTCGACTGGATGTAGTCCACCTCGACCCTGCCGGTATTCTGGGTGCGCTCGGTTACGCCGCGCGGGTTGCCGATCAGGTCGGTGGAGTTCATCGTCGAAGACTCGCGCCGGTTGTACGCGTAACCCATCAGGAACGAAGACACATCCTCGCGTGGCCGCCATTCGAACTTTAGCGATGCCCCTTTGTTGGTGATCACGTTGCTGTAGTCGCCGTAGGCGAACTTGGTGAGCGAGTTCTTGCCGTCCCAGCCCAGTGCAGGATCGGGATTGGCGATCGGCGCTCCAGCGGCGTTGAAGTAGGTGCGGGTGTCCGGCCAGTTCTTGTTGGAGTTGCGCACGCGGTCCTGGTAGCGCCCGGTGAACACCACGCCGAATTGATCGTCAGCCCCGAAGCGCTGGGCGAAGGCGGTCTTCAGGCCTTTTCCCCAATGCGACTTTGTCGTACCGCCGGCGTTCTCGCCTTCCGGCCCGGCGAAGTCGGAATAGATGCCATAGCCATCCACCATGAAGTACGGACTTGACGTGGTGAACGCCGAGCGCGTGACGATGTCGATGGCACCGCCAATGGCGGCCGCGTCCTGCTCGGCGGTGAAGGTCTTGAACACATCCACACGCTCGGAAATGTCGCTGGGTACCAGCTGCAGGTTCACCCGGCGCGTGCCGCTGCCGTTCTCGCCGGTAGTGGCCAAGGTCAGGCCGTCCAACGTGGTGACGTTCAAGTCCGAGGAAATGCCGCGGATAGTGATGTAGCGCGGCTCGTCGCCGTCGCCTTCATAGCTGACGCCAGGGACCTGGATGAGCATGGAAGCGATGGAGTTGTCGCCGGTCGGCGCTTCGATATCGCTGTAGGTGACCGAATCGACGATTGTTGCCGCGTCTTTCTTTACGTCGACCGGCTGGTAGCCGTAGTCCGCCACTGCCCGAACCGCGTCGAGTGTACTGACCGAAGCGTCCGCACTGGAGGCAGCTTCGTTTGCGATGGCTTGGCTCGCTGCAGCGAGCGCTAAGATTCCCGGGATGCAGGCAGATAGCCGGTTCTTGTTGCACGTAATGCGATTCATCAAAATCCCGTCAGCAGATAAAGAAACGCCACCCAACGGTGGCGAACAAACATGCTAGCGGGCGATGTGTTTCATCCTCTTTTCAAAATTACGACGTTTTGTATTTGAAAGAAGATGCGAACGGCGTGCATACGTAGCGTGCGCTGTGCGCACGAATCGCAAGACGGAGAGCGGGTCGGCATCATTGTAGGAGCGGCGTCCCGCCGCGAGCTCTTCTTTCGGGTCGCGATAGAGCTCGGCTGTTCGCCATCTGGGCGCGGAGCGCCGTCCCGGCGCGAGCTCTTGCATGAATATCAAGCCATAACGGGCAATTTCGCTAACAACTTGTCCAATGTGATCGGATACTCGCGAACGCGCACACCCGTGGCGTTGTAGATCGCATTGGCAATCGCCGCGCTGACGCCGCAGAGACCCAGCTCACCCACGCCCTTGGCTTTCATTGGCGAAGAAACGGCATCCGCCTCGTCCAGGAAGATCACTTCCTGATGCGGGACATCCGCGTGCACGGGCACCTCGTAGCCCGCCAGATCGTGATTGACGAAGAAGCCCAGGCGCTTGTCGACGGCGAGTTCTTCCGACAAGGCCGCACCTATACCCATGGTCATCGCACCGATCACCTGGCTGCGCGCCGCTTTTGGATTGAGGATTCGCCCCGCTGCACAGACGGCCAGCATGCGGCGAACTCGCGATTCGCCGGTGGCCATATCGACACCAACTTCAGCGAAATGCGCGGCGAACGTGGATTGCTGGAATTTCTTGGTCAAATCACCGTATTCCATGACGTCTTCCGCCACGATCTCACCTGCCGCCGCCGCTTCGCCAAGCGGCATGCTGCGGCTGCCGGCCGATATCCGGCCATCGGCGAATGTGGCGTCTTCCGCGCTAATGCCTACCTTCTGCGCGATTGCCTGTCGCAGTTTCATGCACGCCGCGTAGACACCCGCAGTCGAACTGTTGGCGCCCCACTGGCCGCCCGATCCGGCGGAGACGGGAAAATCCGAGTCGCCCAGGCGCACGACCACGCGGTCCAAAGGCACACCCATCATCTCGGCCGCGGTCTGCCCGATGATGGTGTAGCTACCCGTGCCGATATCCGTCATATCGGTTTCCACGATGATGATCCCGCGTGGATCCAGCCGCACGCGCGCCGCGGACTTCATCACCAGGTTGTTGCGGAATCCCGCCGCCACGCCCATGCCGATCAGCCAGCGCCCGTCACGAACTTTCCCGGGCTCGCGGTTGCGCTTGCTCCAGCCGAAACGCTTGGCACCGGTACGCAGGCATTCGTTGAGTTGACGCTGCGAGAACGGACGCTCGGGATGTTCGGGATCCACCTGGGTATCGTTGAGGATGCGGAACTCGATAGGGTCGAGATCCAACTTCTCGGCCATTTCGTCGATCGCGATTTCCAGCGCCATCAAGCCAGGCGCCTCGCCCGGTGCGCGCATGGCGTTGCCTTCGGGCAGGTCGAGCACCGCCAGCCGCGTAGCCGTCATGCGGTTTGCGCCGGCATAGAGCAGCCGCGTTTGTTGAATCGCATTCTCCGGTCCGCCGCCGGGCAGGTCTCCGGACCAGCTCTCATGACCGATGGCGGTGATCTTGCCGTCGCGATTCGCACCAATGCGGATGCGTTGGATCGTGGCGGGACGGTGCGTGGTGTTGTTGGCCATCAGCGGCCGAGGCAACGCGACCTTGACTGGCCGCTTGGCAGCGCGTGCGCCCAGCGCCGCCAGCAATGCGTCGCAGCGTACGAACAGCTTGCCGCCGAAACCGCCGCCGATATAGGGCGAAATCAAGCGAACGTTCTCCGTAGGGATGCCGAGCGTCTTCGCCACATCGCCGCGGCCCCAGTTGATCATCTGGTTGGACGTCCACAACGTCAGTTTTTCGCCTTCCCAGGCTGCGATGGAGGCATGCGGCTCCATCATGGCGTGCGACTGGTCTGGCGTGTGATAGGTAGCATCCAGCTGGACCGGTGCGGCAGCGAACGCGCCGGAAAAATCGCCGACGGTGGTGTCCGCGCGATAGTCCTTTGAATTGGGGTCGGTAGCCACTGCGGCAGAATCCTTCGCCTTGGCCAGGTCGAAAGCGCCACGGCCCCGCTCGTACTTCACCCGGATCAACGACGCGGCGGCACGGGCCTGCTCGAAGCTCTCCGCAACGACCAACGCGATGGCCTGGTGATAGTGCTCGATATCCGGACCACCCAGGAGCGTCGCGACATTGAAGTTGCCTTTGCCCAGCGGACCGGCATTCGCCGCGGTGACAATGGCCAGGACACCGGACGCACGCTTGGCAATGTCCGTATCCATCGAAGCGATACGGCCTTTTCCGATGCCCGCACCCAGTACATAGCCATACGCGGGATTAGCGATGGCCTCGCGTTGCTCATAGGCATAAGCCGCGGTGCCCGTGGTCTTGAAAGGTCCGTCGATGCGGTCGGTCGGCTTGCCGATGATCTTCAGCTGGTCGATCGGATTGTTGGTGGCAGGCGTATCGAACTTCATGGCATCACCCCTTGGCCTCAAGCAACACCGCGCTAAGCGTGCGCTGCGCCAGCAGCAGCTTGAACTCGTTCTGTGGCGACGGCTTGGCTTCCGCGAACAAACGATCCGTTACCGCTTTCGCGCCACGCGGCAGCTCCGCTTCCGCTTCCTCCACTCGCCAGGGCTTGTGCGCCACGCCACCCACGGCGACTTGTCCGGTTCCGTCGCGTTGGATCACCGCGCCTATCGACACCAACGCAAAGGCATAAGAGGCACGATCGCGAACCTTGCGATATATCTGCGTACCGCCCAACGGCTTGGGTAGCGTGACCGAGGTAATCAGCTCGCCCTTGTCGAGCACGTTCTCCAGGTGTGGTGTGGTGCCTGGCAGCCGGTAGAAATCGGCGATGGGAATGTTCCGCGTAGAGCCGTCCGGCCGCACGGTGTCAACGACGGCATCCAGGGCGCGCATGGCGACGGCCATGTCGCTGGGGTGAGTGGCGATGCAAGCATCGCTCGTGCCCACCACCGCGTGCTGCCGGCTGAAACCGCCGATCGCGCCGCACCCGCTGCCAGGCAGGCGCTTGTTGCACGGTTGATGGGTGTCGTAGAAGTAGGGGCAGCGGGTGCGTTGAAGCAGGTTGCCGGCGGTGGTCGCCTTGTTGCGCAACTGTCCAGAGGCGCCGGCCACCAACGCTCGCGACACGAGTCCGTAGTCACGGCGCACGCGCTCATCGGCGGCCAGATCGGTGTTGCGCACCAGTGCTCCGATTCGCAGTCCTCCTTCAGGCGTAGGCTCGATCTTTTCGAGCTTCAGGCCATTGACGTCGATAAGGTGACGGGGCGTCTCAACTTCAAGCTTCATCAGGTCCAGCAGATTGGTGCCGCCGGCAATGAACTTGGCGCCAGGCGTGCGCGCGGCCGCGGCCGCGGCTTCGGCCGGCGAACTCGCCCGCTCGTAGGTAAAGGCCTTCATGCGGTCCTCCCGGCTACTTCGGTGATCGCCTCGATGATGTTGGAGTAAGCGCCACAGCGGCAGATATTGCCGCTCATGCGTTCCCGGATTTCGTCCTCGGTGATCCTTGGCTTCGCGGTGATTTCAGTGCTGGCCAGGCTGGGGATGCCGGCTTTTATTTCGTCCAGCACCGCCACCGCCGAACAGATCTGCCCTGGTGTGCAATAGCCGCATTGATAGCCGTCGTGCTTGATGAAGGCGGCCTGCATCGGGTGCAGCTTGTCGGGAGTACCCAAGCCTTCGATGGTGGTGACGCGTGCGCCTTCATGCATGACCGCCAAGGTGAGGCACGCGTTGATCCTTCGCCCATCGACCATCACCGTGCAGGCGCCGCACTGGCCGTGGTCGCAGCCTTTCTTGGTGCCGGTGAGATGCAGATGTTCCCGCAGTGCGTCGAGCAGTGAGGTGCGGGTATCCAGTTCCAGGGTTTCAGCTTTTCCGTTCACCTCGAAAGACACTTTCGAGATGACCGGCGCTTGCGGGGTGCTGTCCGTCCCTTGTGCTAGCGTGGCCGAAGGTGCCGCCAAGGCCGCCGCCGAGGTGGCGCCCGCCTTGAGTAATTCACGCCGGGTGATGGTGAAGGAGTTTTTGTTGCTGTCCACGTCTATGACTCTCCTCGGCTGGTGGGCACAGGCACCCGGCTGGCTGGATCGGCATCGCGGTCGAGAACCGCAAGTGCGGTCGGTACTACTACTTCGTTGTCGGTGCTAAAGATTAGTCGGTAGATCGCAAGAGGTTATGTATGCAATTCACGAATCGTGGAGCGAGGAAAGCCCTAAGTCGCTTCTGATCGCGTCCGAGCCACCCTACATGGCTTGGCGTAGGGTGACGTCGACGCAAGGCATCTTCGGCCGTGGCGCGTGTTGCCGGGCTGAATCGTAAAGATGGCGTCAAATTCGCAGCGAATCCGGGGTGCCGGGGCCAGCGAACTGGCGCCTAATCTTGCTCCTCAAGCATGACATCGTGTTTGCAGGGCAACAAGGCGTGACCTATACCGCGGCAGGTCCGAGGAAGAGCTCGCGGCGGGACGCCGCTCCTACAAGGGCGGAAGAAGGACGTGACCCTGCAGAAGGTGCTGCGGCTGCCTTGGCTCTTGTAGGAGCGCCGTCCCCGGCGCGAGCTCTTCGCTTCTGTCGCGAAGCTGTCAGACGGCGCTTGGCGATGTACGCGAAAGACGTGCATCGCAACGCAGGACTCCTGCGTCCCCATAATCAGCGCGGTCAGCGCGCGAGCTCTCCACTCGCTTCCGGCTGATAGCGAATCCCGGTGACGCGAAGTTGCAAATGGCGGCCACCGGGCGCTTCCCAATGAATGGTTTGGCCAAGCGACAAACCAAGCAAGGCGCTGCCGACAGGAGCAAGCACCGAGACATGGCCTTTTTCCACATCCGCTTCGTTGGGGTAGACCAACGTAAGGTGATGATGCTCGCCGGTCATCTCATCGATGAAATCGACGGTGGAGTGCATGGTGATGACGGTGTCCGGAATCTGTTCCGGCGGCCGAACCTCGGCGCGGCTGAGTTCGTCCATCAACGCGATGGCGGCGGGTTGCTGGCGCAGCGCGGGCGATTCCAACAAAGCCTCCAGGCGATCGAAGTCGCGGCTGGACACGATCAGTGAAGGAGGTAGGCCGCTGGCGTGTTGAGTGTTCATAAGATCTCTTGTTTTAGGGTGGAAACATGGAAAAGGGCGACGCGTTGCCACGTCGCCCGTCAGGTTGGTATGCATACCGTAGCCCGTGTGCGCAGCCGGTTCAAGCGAGCCGGTTAGCTGTCGTTCTCGCAAGCCGAGTAACCGGCAAGATTGATTTGCTCACACGAAATTCACACCGCGTAGAAACTCGGCTCAGGTAAAGGCAGGAGGGTGATGATTACCGCGGAGTTCACGCCAAGGTTTCATTCAGCCGAACAGACGGATTATCCGCTCACAGTCCGGCCGGATTATCGCCATGAAGCTAATTCCCTTAGTCGCCATAACCCTGCTCACGTCGTTGTCGTGGGTTCCTCCCGCGTTCGCGGACGATCCCTACGAGCGCGAAAAGAAGTTCGCCGAATGGGCGCGAGAGGACGTCAAGCGCCAGGACGAATGGGAGCGCGAGGCCAGGAAGCGCGATGCCGAATACGCGCGCGAAAGCACGAAGGCCGAGGAAGAATATTGGCGGGAACGCGACAAGGCCGAAGCCGAGGATTATCGCGAATGGTTGAAAGACCGCGCCGAGCATGATCGCGAGTATGCGAAGGCTTTGCGGGAGATGGAGCGGGAGTGGGACGATTAGGGCGTTGGGGCGATCATGTTTGTCTTGAGTATTTGTGCTCGTTCGGCACCGCTGCAAGCGCGTAGATCATCAACTCCGATGAACCGTCCGCGCCAGCGCCAACGAGCTAGAAAATCTGCAGAAACCTCAAACAGTCTTGCGCTGAAAGAGATAAATAACTGCCCCTAACACCAACGCCGCCGCACCAGCAATCAAGTTATTGATCGTAGCGCTAGCCAGCAAACCCAGCGACAGCAACAACGCGCATATCGGAATCAATGGTCCGCCCGGAAGCTGTAGTGCGCCGTCGCGGCGGCCATGCCGCTTTTGCAGCACCAGCACCGATAGCGTCGTGCCGATATAGGCGCACAGACGCGCCACCACCGACAACATCGCCAACTGCACGAACGAACCCGACAGCGCCAGGAGCAGTGCCAACGTACCCTGGGTGATGATGGCGGCCGCCGGCGTGCGGAAGCGCGGATGGATGCTTGCCAGCAGCCGCGGTCCGAAACCATCCTGGGCCAGCGCGTACAGCACGCGTGGTCCGAACAGCATGGTGTTGCTGTTGGTGCCCAGGATCGAAATGGTCGCGCCAACCGTCAGGATCAGCGCCAGGGTTTCGCCACTGAAGCGCGAAGCCGCGTCGGCCAATGGCGTCGCCGACTGCGCCAGTCCCGGCAATGTACCTTGCGCCACCAGTTGCACGGCGGCATAGATCAGCGTGACGGTCGCGATCATGGTCAGCAGTGCGAACGGCACATCGCGGCGCGGATTCTTGAACTCGCCCGCCGCGGCCGGGATGTTCTCGAAACCCGCGTAGGCGAACATCAACAGCAAGGCGGCCTCACCCAGGTTGCGCAGCGGTGGCGGTTCCCCGGAAAGCGCGAACGACCAGTCGACATAGAACACGCCGATGCCGATGAACAACAGCAACGGCAGCAGCTTGCCGATGACCAGCGCCACGCCAGTGCGCGCAGCGGATTTGACACCGATGACGTTGATCAACGTCAACACGCCCAGCGAACCGACGATCACGACATTGCGCGCGACGCCGTCGGCAGCCGCGGGCCAGAAGCGCGCCACCGCATCTGCCAGGCCATTACTCAACGCCGCCGCCGAGGCAATGCGGGTCAACCAGACCATCCAGCCGATCTCAAAACCCACGAACGGCCCGAAAGCTTCGCGTGCGTACAGATAGCTGCCGCCCGGTTCGTCGAAGTAGCTCGCCGCCTGCGCATAGCACAGCACCAGCAACGCCACCGCCAATCCCGCCAGCAGCACGGCCCATAAGCTCGCCGGCCCCAGCAGCACGGCGGTGGCTGCGGGCAGCAGGTAGATACCGCTGCCGATCACATCGTTAATGGCCAGGCCGACGATCTGCCAGCGGCTGACGACGCGGACCAGCTCGGGTTGTGCGGATGAAGCTGCGACAGTGGAAGTCATGGGGTCGCTCATGGCTGCGCTCCTTCAAGCGCCGGTAGCCGCCAAGCCACCTGCCAACGTGCGTACTCCGCCTCCGGCAGCAGCACGAATACCGGCCGCTTGTCTTCCTGCAACCAGGACAACAGTCCACGCATGGCCGGCTCCGCCATGGCGGTGCAACCGGCGGTGGCTTCTCCCTCGGCTTTCCACAGATGCGCAAAGATGCAGCTACCGCCACCGGCTACATGGTCCGGGTTGTGCTGGATGATGAAACCGAGTTTGTAACGTGCATCGCCATTCACATGCACGTCGCGCCGCATTGGTTCGGTGGAACCTGCAATTGCGGCTTCGCCGACGGCACGCGTGTCGACGATCCGGTTGTACAGCGGAGAATCCGCCACGTCGATGCAGTACTGCGTCGGCTGCATCGGCGCGTAGGTCAAGCCGGTCGCGACGCGCTCGCCATAACCAAATGCTTCGCCAATCGCGAACACGCCGGCGGGGGCCCGTCCGTCGCCTTCCTTCTTTTGAGGTCCGGACGGCTGTGCCGGATGCATGCCACGGCCCCAGGCCGCGCCTGCGCGTCCGATGGTGACTGCGGTCGGCCCGTCCACTTCCGTCCAACGTCCATCCATGCCGTCGCGCTGAAACTTCCGCAGCACGCCGTTGTCGCTGTCCCAGGCGGGTACGGTGACGACCACCAACTGCCGAGATGTGGACGGCACCACATCGGCGGCGAAAGTGGCGCCGGTCATGGTGCTCAATGAAGCGGCAAGAAAGAGGAGATGGAAGTGCCTGCGCAGAAAAGCCGCGCTGCGGAGGAAAGCCGGATGGAGCAGGTGATGGCGTGACAAAGCATTCCTCTCTTCGGACAAGGTCCTGCGGATCGATCAGGAGTGAATCATGTGCTGCATGCGTTCCAGGTTGATATCCAGTTGCTCGCGCCTGCCGTGACTGGTTTGGCAGAGCAGCACGTACACCAAGTCCAGCAGATGCTGCAGCGCTGAACGGTAAAGGATCTGTTCGCGATAGGGGACGGGGTCATGCGCCGAGATCACCAACGCCGCATCCGCATGCGCCCGCAGCGGATTGGCGGTGTGGCGGGTGATCGAAATGACCTTGCCCTGGCAGTGCTGGAACTGGCGGCTGATCTGCGACAGCGCCGGCAATGCGCCATGTTCGGAAAACACCAGCAGCGTATCGCTGCCGCCGACGGTCGACAGATTGGCCATCATCAGCACGGGATCGGTATGGTGCACCGTCATCATGCCGAGCAGGGAAAGCCGCAGGGCGAATTCGCGCGCATACAAGCCGTCTTCGCCCAGACCGCAGACGAACACCTTGTCGGCGTTATCCAACAGGCCGACGACCTGTTCCAACGATGCGCGCGAGTTGAGTAGCCGGGTTTCTTCTTCCGCGGCGATCTTGCTCAGTCGCAGGCCTTCGGCCAGATGTTCGAAATCGTCCTTGGCGGCGGCCGGCGTGGGTGCGAATTCTTCCGTCGCGCCATTACGCGCGACCGCTGCGCCGACCGAGTACTTGAGATCGGGGTAGCCCTTGAAACCGATCTTCTGGCTGAATTTGACCACGCTCGATTGGCTGATGCCCAGCGCACTGGCCAGCTGCTGCGACGAGTAGTCGCGCAGCAGGTGCGCGTTTTCCAGGATGAAGTCCGCAATGCGGCGCTCGATGGCCGACATCTGGTCGCGTTCGGATCGGATTTTGACCAAAGGGGGCATGTCGGGACCTTATCTCACAAACCTTGATCTCACCAACGGCATGGCCGGGCCGACCTCAACTGGCGATCGGTTCCAGCCCGCGGATTTCACGGATGCCCAGTCCCGGTGCGTCGGTAATGGAGATCTCCGACTCGTTGAAGATCACTCCGCCTTCGACCGGATTGAAGCGGCACAGCGATGGACCGTCCAGGTCCACCTTGGTGATCACATTGGACTTGGCGACCGCCAGATGCACCGCGGCGGCCACGCTGATGCTGGTCTCGATCATGCAGCCGATCATGCATTCCACGCCGTACAGCGACGCGATATCGGCGATGCGGATGGCGTTGGAAATGCCGCCTGTCTTCATCAGCTTGATGTTGATGATATCGGCCGCGCGCATCTTGATGAGGTCGATGACTTCGGTGGGGCCGAACACGCTTTCGTCGGCCATCACCGGTGTGTGCACGCGGTCGGTGACGTACTTCAGGCCGGCGATATCCTGCGCTTTCACCGGCTGTTCCAGTAGCTCCAGCACCACGCCGGCCTCTTCCAGGCTGTTCATCGCGAACACCGCCTGCTTGGCGGTCCAGCCCTGGTTGGCGTCCAGCCGCAGCAGCGCTCGCCCTTCCACCGCCGAATAGATCGCCTTCACCCGTTCGATGTCCAGGCCGATGTCCTTGCCGACCTTGATCTTCAGCGACTCGAAACCGCGCTCCACCGCGGAAATGGAATCGGCCACCATCTTGTCGATGTAATCCACGCTGATGGTGATGTCGGTGGTGATGACCGGGTCGCCGCCGCCCAGGATCTTGTACAGCGGCGCGCCATAGAGCTGGCCGAAAAGGTCGTATACCGCGATCTCGACCGCTGCCTTGGCGCTGAAGTTGCGCTCCAGCGAGGTCTGGATCAGCTGGGTGATGTGATTGAGATTGGCGATTTCCTGGCCGATCAAGCGCGGGCGGATGACCTTGCTGATCGCCTCGATGATCGAGCCATGCGTATCACCGGTGATCACCGCCGTGGCCGGTGCTTCGCCATAACCGACATGGCCGCTGTCGGTGTGCATGATGACGACGATGTCCTCCACGGTATCGACGGTGCGCAGCGCGGTCTTGAACGGCGTCTTCAGCGGCACGCGCAGCATGCCCAACTGGATATCGGTAATCTTCATGGAAGTCCTAGGGACGAATTCTCTGGATGCTGTAGATGCGGTCGACGAAGGTCTGTTCGCTATTGGCCAGCAAGGGTTGCAACGGCGTTACCGCGACCGAGTTCAGTGGCGCGCGCACCAGCTCGCCGTCGCGACTGCGATAGGTGATGCCGGTGGTGTCGTGGATCAGATAGGTGTCGCCGTTCTCCTGGCCGATCACCATCATCACGTGTCCGGGGATGTAGATCAGGTCGCCAACCTGCAATGTCTTCAGTACGGCCTGGCGCTTCTCGCGGCTGTCGCTTTCGGAGAAGGCAATGCGATTGAGCGCCGGACTGACGCCCTGGTCGCGCGTGTTGCGCGGCAACTGCACGCCAAAACTGCGATAGATCTCGGATACGAAACCACTGCAATCCCGGGTGTTGTACGCATGGCCCCAGCCGTAGCGTTCGCCCAGGAACTTGAAGCTCTGCTTCAACAGGTTGGCCGGTGTCAGCGGCAGGTATTGCGTGGCGACGTCGGCGGTTCTGGGCAGTAGCGCCGGCACCAATGCCAATGAACCATCGTCGCGGCGAATAGGAAGCTCGATGACGTACGAAGTGTACGGATGCTGGCCGTTTACCGCTTCATTCGCCGGCCAATCCGCCAGCAGCGGCACGCGCACGCCCATGTCCAGTTGCAGCTCGGAAACCTCGGGCTGCTCGGGCGTGTAGACCGTACGCACGGTGGCGCCGGTGACGATCAGCGACGGCGATTTGCTGCCATAAGCGAAGACCGTGGCGGGTTCGCTCAAGGCCACGTACTTCTTTTCGATCCAAGCCGCGTACAGCGAACTGATCACGAACAGCCATCCGCCGTCGCGGCTTTCATGGACCACCACTACCGGCGTCCCAGGAAACAGCGCGCTTTCCTGGAAGCGATCGATGTCCGTATCGCCCTGGGTGCTGAAGACGCGCATGCGGGTAGGAAAGGTGCGCAGATCGGCCCGGTGCACGACCAAGCCATGACGCGCCGTCGTCTGTGCAGCGACGGCATCCAACGCAGTGTTGCCGGCGATGGCGGACAGTGCACTTGCGGATACTTCCGCGCCGCGTTCGTCGAACAGTGTTCGGGTCGGTGCCGTGGAGATCTTGCCGACCCATTCGCGTACCTGTGGAGCGGTAAAGACAGCCGGCAGGCCCTCGATATCGTGCACGGAAGGATCGCTGCTTTTCAGGCGAGCGTTTTGCGCCGCGATCGCTTCCTGATCCAGGATGAGGCGGTTCGGTTTGTCCTGGCGCTTGATCCAGTAGTCGGCGCTCAGCTGTGTATCGCGCACACCGATGACGGCGGGCACCTGGTCGGCGGTCGCTGCGGGTGGCTTGGCGAGTACATGCTGGGTTAGAGCGGGAGCGCCAGCCGCCAGCAGGAGCATCAGTGGCAGGAGCCGGCGCAGTCGGCGTGATGCAACGCGCCAACCGCAGGCCTCGGACTGGGTTGCCGACATAGCCGCAGCGGGATTCCCGCCCCAGGATTCCATGGCCCGGTTGGGCCGAATGGTGTCGCTCATGTGTTTTCCCCTCGCGCCCGCCGGCAAAAACCGACCGATCTGGCCACTCTGAAGAGGGCCGCCCGCCGGTTGCCAGGAATATTTACTTCTTAAGCCGAAAAAATCAAGAATAAATTATTGACCACAAGTTCAGGCCGTGTTACACAAACGTGACCAGTCGGCTAGGGGTGTTTCGACGTGGAAGCCAGCAGGGACCTGCCATTCAGACGCTATCGCGGGACCTGCTGGGGAGCAGGGCCGGTGATGTCGCTGTGTGTGCTGCTGACGCCGATGTTACTCCTGGCCGGTCCAGCTTTCGCGGGCAGCGATGCAAATACCGGGCTGCAGCGGGGTGACCTGGAGCAAGTAATCATGCAGGTGGATGGCGGCCGATTCGGCGAGGCGGATCGTCAGATCGGTCTCGCGCTGGACGATCCCAATCTGCCAGCGGATAAGCGCCGTGCACTGGAATTCGAACGCGAACGAATGCGACGCATCCGGCTGGATTTCACTCTCAGTGAAAGCGACGTGCTTCAGCGCTTGCGCGAGCAGATTCCCGATTTGAAAACGGAAGAGTTCCAGGCCTGGGATGCACAAGGGTTGATCGAACGCCTGCAGATCGATGGCGAAAATCGCTACTTCAAACGGTCGGTGTCCAATCTATTTCTGTTGAGCCCCCAAGCCGCCGCGCGCCGCGCACCGCCGGTACGGCCATTCACTACAGGCCCGTTCGAGCAACTCCATCCGCACCATGCCGAAGTGCTGGCTGCTGCACGGGCAAGTGGCGCAACCAGCGTTGCGCCGCGGCGGCTGCAGGTCACTCAATCGCTGACCGTGGATGCCGACGCCGTGCCCGCCGGCGAAACCGTTCGTGCCTGGATTCCTTACCCGCGCGCCATTCCGGGCCAGCAGGAAGATATTCGTTTCATCGGCAGCACACCGGCGCAGCCGCAAATCGCGCCGGAATCCACGCTGCAACGCACCGTTTACTTGGAAACGCCGGCAAAGACCGGCCAGCCCACCGAGTTCTCCATCACCTATGAGCTGACTGTCTACGGCCGCCACTTCGATATCGATCCGGACAAGGTCACCCGCACGGAAATCACTCCCGCGCTGGCCGAGTACGTCGCCGAGCGTCCGCCGCATATCGTCTTCTCCGACGCACTGCGCAAGTTTTCCGCGGACGTCGTGGGCGATGAAACCAATCCTTATCGCATCGCGCAGAAGCTGTTTGCCGCGGTGGACCGCATTCCCTGGGCGGGCGCTCGCGAGTACTCGACGCTTTCCAATATCAGCGACTACGCGTTGCACGCGGGCCACGCCGACTGCGGGCAACAAACCTTGTTGCTGATGGCGCTGCTGCGCCTCAACGGCATTCCCGCGCGCTGGCAGTCCGGTTGGACTTACTCAGATAAAACCGTCGGCTACGACAACATGCACGACTGGGGTTGGCTCTACCTGGCGCCTTACGGCTGGGTGCCGATGGATGTGACCACCGGTCAACTCAAATCCGAAGACCCCGCGCTGCAGTGGTTCTACCTGGGCGGGCTGGACGCATATCGCATCGCATTCAACGACGACTATTCACGCGAACTGGTTCCGGCCAAGCGGCACTTCCGGTCGGAAACCGTGGATTCGCAGCGCGGCGAAGCGGAGTGGAGAGGCGGCAATCTCTACTTCGATCAATGGGACTACAAGTTCGAATGGACGATGCTGCCATCGAAGAGCAGCAACCGGTAGACGGGCGGGACTCAACCAAAACCTTAGCAGGAGAGAGCGGGGATGAAGGGCAAGATTATTCGTAAAGCGGCACTGTGCCTCGCGTTGGGCGCGTGCCTGGGTTCCATGGCGCCGATGACGTTTGCACAGAGCGTGACTGGCGCGGTGGCGGGACGCGCAGAAGTCGGTCAACAGATCACGATAACCAACACCGCTACTGGTTTGAGCCGCACGGTGACCGTCGGCAAAGAAGGCACTTACCGGGTGGCACAGTTGCCGCCGGGCAACTACACCTTGGTCCCCAGCGGCGGTGAGCCGATCTCCATCAGCGTGTCGCTGGGTGGAACCACCACCGTCAACTTGGCCGGTGCGGGCGCGGTAAGCCTGGATACGATCCAAGTAGTCGGTTCGCGCATCGTGAACCGCGTCGATGTGCGCTCCACGGAAACGGCGACCAATATCAGCCGAGAGGACCTAGGCAGATTGCCGGTGGATCAGAATCTGACGTCTGTCGCGCTACTCGCGCCAGGCGTGGTGGATTCCGGTGCCACCTTTGGCGGCCTCACGTTCGGCGGCTCGTCCGTGGCCGAGAACGTCGTTTACATCAACGGATTGAACGTGACGGATCCTTATCGCCGGCAAGGTTTTTCGTCGGTCCCGTTCGCTTTCTACGAGGAGTTTCAGATCAAGACCGGTGGCTACTCGGCGGAGTTCGGTCGCAGTACCGGTGGTGTCATCAACGCCATAACTCGTTCTGGTGGCAACGAATTTCGCGGCGGCATGGAAGTGACGGTGGAACCCTCGGCCTGGGAATCGTCCAAGGAAGATCATTTCCACAGAGACGGAACGCTTGATGAGCGGGATCGCACCAGTCGCGACGAAAATCCGTTATTCAAAACCAACGTATGGGCTTCCGGCCCTATAGTGAAGGACAAGCTGTTCTTCTTCGCCATGTACGAAAACCGCGAAAGCGATTCGAAGGACATCGATACCACCGAGGCGTTCATTACCAATAGCAACAATGACTTCTGGGGTGCCAAGCTCGATTGGCGCATCAACGACGACCATTCGCTGGAACTGCTTGCTTTCTCCGACAAGTCTGATTCGGTCACCAGCACCTACGACTACACCTGGGACACCGGTGAGCGAGGCGATAAAACCGGTGAGAGCACTGCTGGCTCTGGTGGCGACAACTGGTCGGCCACCTATACAGGACATTTCACGGACAATTTTGCCGCCAAGGCGATGTATGGCGTGAATAAGCGCAGCTCCATCGGCGGTAGTCCGTGGGACGCTCACTGCAGCATCGTCACCCGCGCGGGCAACTACACCACCGCGTTTGGCCCGGCCACCACGCAAGAAGGTTGCCACCCGACCAATACCAGTATCAGCAGTCGGTACGACAAGCGCGAAGCCGCACGCCTCGATTTTGAGTGGACGCTTGGCGATCACCTGCTGAGATTTGGTTTCGACCAAGAAGTGATGGATTCCGAAAGCTCGGTGGTGTATCCAGGCGACGGTGTGAGCTATCAAGCGCAAGCGACAACACCTGGCGCCCTGCTCCCCAACGACGCCGTGGTTCCTGCTGGCGTCAACCGTATCATCGACGCGCGCCGCTACATCACAGGTTCGCCGGTCACGACCGAGGCGCAGGCGTTCTATCTTGAAGACAACTGGAGCGTCACTCCCAATTTGCTCCTTAACCTCGGCCTGCGATTCGACAAGTTCCACAATAAGCTCGCGTCGGGCGCGACCTTCGCCAAGGCTGACTTCAGCGACATGGTTTCCCCGCGCCTCGGTTTCAGCTGGGATATGAAGGGCGACGGCACGACGAAGATATTTGGCAACGCAGGCCGCTACTATCTGCCACTGACCAACAAGCTCACTGATTATTTCGGCGGCGGGACTACCGATGAGCACACTTACTATGTGCTCAATGGTTGGGTCGAGAGGGCCGACCCGATTACTGGCGCCACCTATCTTGCCCCGGACCTCGGCGCCCAGATTGGCCCGGTCAATACCGACGGGAACGCCCCGCCGCCCGATGATGTCCGCACCGCAGTCGACCGCGACCTGAAGCAGGTCTTCCAGGATGAGTTCATCCTGGGCTTCCAGCAGGCGATCAATACGGCGTGGTCGTATGGCGTGAATGCCACTTATCGCAAGGTGACGCGCGCAGTGGAAGACGCGCGCATCAATCACGTGGAAGGTTGCCCCTGGTACTCCGGGGACTGGCCGATCATAAATCCCGGAGAAAGCGCGACCTTATGGTGCCCGGATACAAATGATTGGGTGAGCTTCGATTCGTCGAAGGATGGTTACAGGGCGAGCGGCAGCGGCGCGATCATGGGTTACAAGAAGCCGCGGCGCACCTACAAGGCGGTCGAGTTCCAGCTTGATCGCGCATGGGATGATAAATGGGCGTTCAATGCCAGCTATTTGTGGTCCAAGACCGAAGGCAATATAGAAGGCCCGGTGAACTCGGATACTGGATATGCGGACACCAACTTGGTGCAGTACTACGACCATCCGGCGGTCAACGAGCGCTACGGCGTGCTGTTCAACGACTTCCGTCACCAGATCAAGCTGCGGGGCAGCTACAAACTCAATGAAATGTGGAGCTTTGGCACCACGGTTTCTGCGCGGTCCGGTGGACCGATCACCGCCTATGGTGTGGTCTGGCCCAACGACAACCGCAGCGCGGGCGGTCCAGGTGAATTCAGCGGCGGCGGTTCGGGCTGGCTGTGCGTGGCGAACTGCTCGAACTGGGCGACTCGGGAACTGGTCTATACAGAGCGCGGCGCGTTCGGCCGCATGCCTTGGGTCTACAACGTGGGTGTAAACGTGACCTGGACTCTGCCCGTAGAAGGCATCGATTTGAAAGCACGCTTGTCGGTGTACAACTTGCTCAACGATCAGACGGAGATCAACGTGCATTCCCGTTATGAGAGGACGCCCGGCGAACGGCTTCCCTATTTCGGAGAAGGCACAGTTTGGCAATCGCCGCGCTACGCAAGCCTGGTGGTGAGCTGGAACTTCTGATCGGCGCGGGCAATCCGGTATATGCCGGATTGCCCGCGGAAAGGCGCATGGACTCCGGTATGCCTATTACAAGACGTTGCGTGACTTCCCTCCTTCCCTGCCTGCTGCTGGCAGGGATTTCTTTTTCCGCCGCCGCGTTGGATTCGGTTCGAGCCGACGTGGCGTTCGACGATACCTACGCGCGCTATCAACTGCCTGGTCTAGCGGTAGGCATCATCGAAGACGGCAAGATCGCCTACTCGCGTACCGCCGGTGAAACAGTCGCCGGCAGCGGCGAGGCCATCAACGCCGACACTCTTTTCAAGATCGCGTCCAACAGCAAGGCGATGACAGCCGGTGTGCTGGCGAGGCTGGTCGATGCCGGCAAGTTGAAGTGGAATGACCCTGTAACCAAGTACCTGCCGCAGTTCCGCATGCACGACCATTGGGTCACGCAGCAGATGCAGGTGCGAGATCTGCTGATCCACAACAGTGGCTTGGGGTTGGGTGCCGGCGACCTGATGTTGTGGCCGGAGCCGAATCATTTCACTCGGAAAGACATCATTGCCGGGCTGGCGCATCTCAAGCCCACGCACAGCTTCCGCTCGCACTACGCCTACGACAATCTGTTGTATGTGGTGGCGGGTGAAGTGGCCGCGGCGGCAGCGGGCGAGCCGTATGAAATGCTGGTCAGGCGCGAGCTGTTCCAACCTCTTGGAATGAGCCGGTGCCAGGTCGGCGAATGGAATCGCACTGAGGTTGGCAACGTCGCGCAGCCGCACATGCGCACGCCGGCGGGCAACCGCGTCATACGCCAGGACGGCGATGTGGTTCCCAACATCACTTCAATGGCGGCCGGCGGCATCCGCTGCAGCCTCAACGACATGCTGACGTGGGTGGGCATGTGGCTGACGCAGGATCGCCAACCTGCCTGGCTATCGGCGGAACAACGCAAAGCGGTGTGGACACCGCATATGCCGATGCCGGTGACGCAGCGCATGCGTGACTGGGACAACAGCCACTTCTCAGCTTATGGCTATGGCTGGCGGCTTTCCGACGTGGATGGCACATGGAAAGTCGCGCACACCGGTAGCCTGGCTGGCATGTATTCCTCGGTGATCCTGCTGCCGGATCGCAAGGTCGGCATCGTGATACTGACCAATGGCGAAGGTGACGAGGCCCGGGTCGTGTTGGGACAAGTGCTGGCCAAGCACTACACGGCGCCAGGGCAGTCCGTGTCGATAGCGCATTACGCCGAATCAGTCGCTCGCGAAAAGGCGGCCGAAAAGGAAAAGCGATCGGTTGCGGATACTTCAGCGCGCAAGATTGCAAAACTCGACGAATTTCGCCGTTGGCTTGGACGCTACAAGGATCCCTGGTTCGGTGAAGTATCGCTTTGTGCCGAGGATGGGAAGATACGCTTCCATGCTCCCCGGTCACCGATGCTGACGGGTACCGTCATGCGCGTCGGCTCACGCTGGTTGGTGGATTGGGATGAGGTCAGCGTGGACGCGGAACCTTGGCTGGATTTCGCCAGCGCCGAGTCGTCGCAGCCGATCCGGCTTAAGCTGTCGCATGTCGACCCCGATGCGGATTTCAGTTACGACTATGCCGATCTTGACTTCACTCGCGTGGGCGACTGTCGCTGATATGTGCCGTCCTTTGCTTTCCTGTCTGCTGTTGGCAATCGTCTGGATGCCGGTGCGCGCAGTAGCCGCCAAACCGGTGCAGGTGTCCCCGGCGACTACGCTGGAGGAAGCCGGACTGATCGACATCGCGACCCTGGTGCCGGATATCCATCTGGATATCCGCTACGCGGGCAGCGAGAACTTCGTGGGCGAAAAGGTGCGTGGTTATCTGGCGCCGAAGTGCTACTTGTTGCGCCCGGTCGCCGAAGCCCTGCAGAAAGTCGAGCAGGATCTGCGCCGGCAAGGGCTGGCGCTGAAGATCTTCGACTGCTATCGGCCGGTGCGTTCGGTAAAGCATTTCGTGGCCTGGGCGGCGGACCTAGACGATCAGCGCACCAAGCCGACGTACTACCCCAATCTCGACAAGAACACGCTACTGGGTGGTGGCTACATCGCCGAGAGTTCCGGCCATAGCCGCGGCGCTACCGTGGATCTGACGGTTGTGCGCTGCGTGGGCAACGATTGTGCGGAGCTGGATATGGGCACCGCGTTCGATTTCTTCGATGCCCGCGCCAACACGGACCATTCCAACATTACCCAAGCACAACGTGCGAACCGCCACGTGCTGATCGACGCCATGGCGCGCCATGGTTTCCGCAACTATCCGATGGAATGGTGGCATTACACGTTGCAGCCCGAGCCGACGCCCCACACCGCCTACGATATTCCCGTGCAATGAATTCTCCTTCCCAGAACAATCCGCCGCGTGTGGCCGACGTGGCGGTGATCGGCTGCGGCATCGTCGGACTTTCTGCCGCTTACTACCTGCGCAGGCGCGGTCTGTCGTGCGTGCTGATCGACGCCAAGGGGCCGGCGGGGGAAACCTCGTTCGGCAACGCGGGTTCGATATCGGTCGGCAATGTCATGCCGCAATCCACACCAGGCATCGTCTGGAAGGCATTGCGCATGCTGGCCAATCCGTTGGCGCCGCTGAAGCTTGATTGGGGTGTCGCGCCGGCTTACGCACGGTGGCTGCTGGAGTTCCTACAGCAGGGGCGGCGTGGCAAAGTCCTGCCCATCATCGGCGCGCTGCACGCCATCAACACCGCTTCGCGTAGCGCATGGCTGGAGCTCGGCGAAGACATCGGCGCCACTTCGCTGATTGCGCACACAGGTTATCTGCACGTCTACAGCGAAGCGGCGACTTTCGAAAAAGGCGCATGGGAACGCGAACTGATGCGGCAGCATGGCGTGGCGTTCGATGTATTGGATGGCCCGCAGTTGCGCGATCTCGAACCGGGCATTGGCGACCGATTCCAACAAGCGGTGTTCCAGCGCGATTCGCTGGCGATGCGCGATCCGGGCGCATTTTGCCGCCACTTGTTCGATCACCTGGTTTCGCAAGGCGCGGGTGCGTTGATCGCCACCGCTTCGGAGATACGCAATGAAGGCGGTGGCTACGAGGTCATCACTGATCGCGGCAGCGTGCACGCGGGCAAAGTAGTGCTGGCCGCCGGTGCCTGGAGCAATCGCCTGCTCGCGCCGTTTGGAACGAAAGTGCCGGTCATCCCGGCACGTGGCTATCACCTGATGTATCGCCATCAAGGCGACGTCGTGCGGCGTCCGACGCTCTGGGCGGAGCGTTATATGGTGCTGTCGCCGATGCAACAGGGCGTGCGCATGACCAGCATCAAGGAACTGACCGCGCTGGGGCGCGACCCGCATTTCCACCTGATCCGCCGTCTGGATCCGGAAGCCCGGGCACTGTTTCCAGGCCTATCCGGCGAACCGGAAGCGGAGTGGGCGGGCAATCGCCCCTGCACTCCGGATTCGCTGCCGATCATCGACAAGCTGCCCGATGAGGAAATCTACCTGGCAACCGGTCACGGTCACCTCGGCCTGACGCAAGGGCCGGTGACGGGTAGGTTGATTGATCAGATGATGGCGGGTGAAGCCCCGGACATTCCGTTGGCGCCGTATGGATTGGCGCGGTTTGCGGGCCATGCGCATTCACCGTAAGAGCGCCGTCTCGGCACGAGCTTTTCGCTTTTATCGTGATCTGACCAAAGAGCTCGCGGCGGGACGCCGCTCCTACAATGCGGGACGTTCAGGCGCTGCCGGCGAAATCGATCTGCCGCCATGCCTCGAACACCACCACGGCGATGCTGTTGGACAGGTTGAGGCTGCGGTTCTGTGGCCGCATGGGTAGGCGAAGGCGTTGTTCGGCGGGCAGCGCGTCCAGTACGTCCTGCGGCAGGCCGCGGGTTTCCGGGCCGAACAAAAAGGCGTCGCCCGATCGGTAGCGGGGCTGGTCGTAGCGTTGGGTACCGCGGGTACTAAGGGCGAACAGGCGCTGTGGCTTCACGCTGGCAAGTGCCGCCTCAAGCGAGGCGTGCACCTGCAGTCGCGCATATTCGTGGTAGTCCAGACCGGCGCGTCGTAGCTGCTTATCTTCCAGATCGAAACCGAGCGGTTCGATGAGGTGCAGCCGCGCGCCGGTGTTAGCGCAAAGGCGGATCGCGTTGCCGGTGTTCGGGGGAATCTCCGGCTGGTACAGCAGTACGTCGATATCGAATTCGGGTGTCATCGCGCGGATTCTACGTGGCGCTTTGCGCCCGTGACGACATCCGGCGGGAAGATCTACTGCAGGTTACGTGATGTGGCTTGCATTGAAGCGGTTGCGTTGATGCTGAGCGCTGTTGAATCGTGACGCTTTAAGGCATGAAGCGATGAAGGTGTTGCTCAAGCGCTCAGCGTGCTGCGAACCGACCAGCCAATGCACCGGCCTGTGCAGCGAATTCCTGCATGTCTTCCGCCGAAGGACGTACGGTCACAACCGGCATATCGACGATACGCACCGCTTGGTTGGCCAGGTAGTGAGCCATGTCTTCGGTGGTGGGGCGGACGTTCACAGCGGCCAGATCAACCACTTTGACGTTCTTGTAGGTCTGGAAGTAGGCCAGGTCAGCCGGGTCCGGCTTCACCGACACGGCGGGCAGGGTGACGATGTGGGTAGCGGCGGAAGCTTCGGCAGCGTAGTGGTTGTTGTCGGCGTGAGTGGCGGAGATAACCATCGAGCCGGCGCACAGGGCGAACACGGCGGCGGCGGTCAGGGGGAGCAGGGTCTTGGTGTTCATGTCGGGCCTCTGTAGTAATGTTTTGATGTTGTGGAGCGGTGGTGTGGTAGTAAGGTAGTACACCTAATCAGACAGATCAAGCAGAACTTGTGTTTCTAGTTCTTGTATTCAGTTGTCGTTCAGTGTTGCGACAGGACTTCTTTCTTTCGCTAGGAGTAACGCAGAAGTCGTGCCAACTGTAAGTAGTTAATTTTTAAGAGAAATATATTTCATCTGGAGTGTCCGCTGTCCGTTCGGACTGTCCGGCGAGTTGCCGTTCTTCTTGCCGCCCTTGTGGGAACTAAGACGGCGGGGTGGGGGATTTGTGACTCAGACACGCCGCAAGCGCCGATATCCGGTCAAAAACCTCATACAAGGGTTTGGATGCTGTTTAGGCGGAAACGGTTGCAACGTGCCCCGCACGGTGGTCGTAGAGCGGAGCTGCGCCTCGCGATAGCACCGATTCGGTAGCAATAAGGCTGTCGCAACGGCAGGCGATAGCGAATAGCCGCTAGGGCGCTCGTCGTAGAGCGGAGCTTGCTCCGCTGCTCTTCGGTCCACGCCTCATGAAAGGCGATAGCGGAAAAGCGAGAGCAGCGGAGCAAGCTCCGCTCTACAAGAGCTTTGTAAAGCTGGCTATTCGCCTATCGCCTGCCGTTGCGACGGCCTTACTGCAATGGACCCGGTGCTATCGCGAGGCGCAGCTCCGCTCTACGGGGATGAGTCGAGCCCCACGGTTCGGCTCATTAGCTCTGTCACCAGGGCAGCGTCTGACCCTGCCAATCCAGGAATTCGCCGGAATTGTCTTCATCCAAGCGATCGATTACCTGCAACAGTCCGGCGACCGATTCCTGCGCAGTCAACGCGGCGTGTTCGCCACCCATGTCCGTTTGCACCCAGCCCGGATGCAGGGCGACCACCTTGATGCGGCGCGATGCCAGCGCCTGGGCCAATAGCGAAGTCGCCATGTTCTGAGCAGCTTTACCGATGGCGTAGCTGGGTGTGCGGAATTCCTGCCGTAACGCAATCGAACCTACTTCGGAGGAAATATTGGCCACGGTGCCGCCGTCCGCGATCTGCGAGGCCAGCGTCTGCACCAGCAGGAAAGGCCCCATGGCATTGGTGCGGAAACTCGCTTCCAGATCCGCAGGCTGGACCTGACCGAAGCGTTCGCCGCCGCGCAGCACACCGGCATTGTTGACCAGCAGGTCGAGTTTTTCGCCATCGGCGACCAGCGCCAGTTCGCGCGCCAGCTCCGCGTGGCTCCGGGGTTCGGCCACGTCCAGCGGCAATACGTGCAAGCGTCCGGGATATTCGCCGGCCAAGGTATTCAAGGCAGTGGCCTTGCCCGGATGGCGGCAGGTGGCGACCACATGGTGACGCCGCCCCAACAGCTGGCGGACGAACTCCAGGCCCAGGCCGCGATTCGCCCCGGTAACCAGACAGTGCCGACGATCCATATGCCGTTCCTTATATAGGCAAGAGAACTTATATGAGAGAACTTTGGAGACGCCATGCCTTGTGGCCTAGTGTAATGACGGCATGCGGCGGTTAGCATCGGCGGTCGCTTGTCCAATACATAGCAGAAGAGGTGTCTGATGACTGTATTCCGCCGGCCGCGCGTGGCCTTGCTCGCCATGGCCTTGTCCACCGCACTTGGCGGTCTGTTCTATCTGCCGCAGGTGGCGCAGGCCGAACCCGCGGCGGGCGCGGAAATCGACATCCCCTTCCAGGAGTTCACGTTGCCCAACGGTCTGCGGGTCATCGTGCATACCGACCGCAAAGCGCCGATCGTGGCAGTGAATCTCTGGTATCACGTCGGCAGCAAGAACGAGCAACCTGGCCGTACCGGCTTCGCGCATCTGTTCGAACACTTGATGTTCCAGGGTTCGGAAAACCATAAGCGCGAGTTCTTCGAGCCCTTCGAACTGGTGGGCGTCACCGATCAGAACGGCACCACCAACCAAGACCGCACCAACTATTTCCAGAACGTGCCGACTACCGCGCTGGACATGGCGCTATGGATGGAATCGGACCGCATGGGCCACTTGCTGGGTGCGATCGATCAGAAATCACTGGATGAGCAACGCGGCGTGGTGCAGAACGAAAAGCGCCAGGGCGAAAACCAGCCCTACGGCCGCCGCATCACCGCCAAGATCTTCGAGGCGCTGTATCCGGTCGGACATCCGTACAGCTGGCAGACCATCGGTTCGATGGCCGACCTGGATGCCGCCACGCTGGACGATGTGAAGACCTGGTTCCGCAGCTGGTACGGCCCCAACAACGCCGTGCTGGTGCTGGCGGGCGACATCGATCTGAAGACCGCGAAGGAGAAGGTGACGCGTTACTTCGGCGACATTTCCGCCAGTGCCACCTTGGCGGACATGAAGACCAGTATTCCCAAGCGCACCCAGGAAACGCGCGAAATCGTGCCGGATCGCGTGCCGCAGGTGCGCATCTATCGCGCCTGGCCGGTGGCCGAAATGGGTACGACGGATGCGACCTTGCTGGACCTGTATGCGCAGGTGCTCGGCGGCAGCTCATCCTCGCGGCTGGACGCCCGCTTGGTACACCAGGACAAACTGGCCGACCAAGTCAGCGCCTATGCGTGGAGCAGTGAAATCAGCGGCACGTTCTTTGTCACCGCGACGGTGAAGGAAGGCGTGGATCCGGCCAAGGTGGAGAAGATCCTGGATGAGGAAGTCCAGCGCCTGACCCGCGAGGGACCCACCGCGGAGGAAGTCGAGCAGGCACGTACCCTGTGGCGCGCCAGCTTCGTGCGCGGCGTCGAGCGCATCGGCGGCTTCGGCGGCAAATCCGATGTGCTGGCGTCCTGCGCCGTCTATCAAGGTAAGCCGGACTGCTATCAGGATGAATTGAAGGAATTGAATGCCGCCACGCCGGCGAGCATTCGCACCGCGGCGCAACGTTGGCTGGGCGCTGGTTCGCACACGCTGGTGGTGCAGCCCAGTGAAACACCGGCATCGTCATTGCCCGAACGCGTGGTGGCGGCGCCCGCAACAGCGCCGGCCGCGATTCCCGCGCCGGATCCCAAGTTCAAGACGGTCAAGACCGATGTGGACCGCAGCCAGGGTGTGCCCAAGACCGAGCGCTTCCCGGATCTGAAGTTCCCGGCGGTGCAGCGCGCAACGCTTTCCAACGGCATGCAGGTGCTGCTGGCCGAGCGTCATGAAACGCCGGTAGTGCAGATGAGCATGGAATTCCCCGGCGGTTACACCACCGACCTGGGAAGCA
The DNA here is from genome assembly GCF_039710385.1 of Pseudoxanthomonas sp. CCNWLY206-1. Lineage (NCBI taxonomy): Bacteria > Pseudomonadati > Pseudomonadota > Gammaproteobacteria > Lysobacterales > Lysobacteraceae > Pseudoxanthomonas > Pseudoxanthomonas sp. CCNWLY206-1. Next base: position 202,582 of record NZ_JBDKXI010000004.1, read on the forward strand.
AACTGGGCCGTGCCAGCTTCGCCATGCAGATGATGGACGAAGGCGCCGGCGACTACAGCGCGCTGGAGCTGGCCGCGCGCAAAGAGGCGCTGGGGGCCGAAATCAATGTCGGCGCCGGTCTGGATTACGCCTCCGTCAGCTTGTCGGCGTTGACGGACAAATTGACCGAATCGCTGGATCTGTACGCCGACGTGCTACGCCGCCCCACCTTCGACGCCAGCGAGATCGAGCGCGTGCGCGACACGTGGATCGCCGGCATCAAGCAGGAAAAGGCCCGTCCGCAAACCGCGGCGATGCGCATCCTGCCGCCGCTGCTTTACGGACAAGGCCACCCCTACGCCATTCCGTTCACCGGCAGCGGCACCGAAGCATCCATCGCATCGTTGACCCGCGACGACCTGAAGAGCTTCCACCAGACCTGGTTGCAACCGGAGAAGGCGCGGATCGTGATCGTGGGCGATACGTCTCTGGACCAGATCGTGCCGCTGTTGGAAGCACGCTTGGGCGATTGGCGCACGGCGAGCAATGCACCCGCCGTCCCGGAAGTGGATCCGGTGGCGTTGCCGGCCAAGCCGCGGGTCTTCCTGATCAATCAGCCGGGCGCTACTCAGTCCAACATCTATGTCGGACAGTTGGTGCCGTCGACACGGGATGCCGGCACGATAGATTTCGATTTCGCCAACGGCGTGCTGGGCGGACAGTTCACCTCGCGCCTCAACATGAATCTGCGCGAAGACAAGCATTGGGCCTACGGTTCCTACAGCAACGCGACCAATACGTTGGGCCAACGTCCCTGGTTTGCCTCCGCCGCGGTGCAGAGCGACCGGACAGCCGACTCGGCCAAGGAACTGCAGGCGGAAATCGCCCGCTTCGCCAAGGGAGAGGCACCCGCCACACCCGCGGAAATTGCCAAGGTCCGCGCCAGTAACACGCTGGAGTTGCCAGGGGCGTACGAAACCGCCACGGCGGTGCTGGGCCAGATCGCCAGCAATCAGCGCTACGGCCGGCCCGACGACTACATCCTGCAGTACAAGGCGCGCAACGAAGCCATCCAGCCAGCCGACGTGACCGCGGCGGCCAAGACCCTGCAGCCGGGTGCGTTGACCTGGGTCGTGGTGGGCGACCTGAGCAAGATCGAGCAACCGGTCCGCGCGCTGGGCCTGGGCGAGGTCAGCGTGCTGGATGCCGACGGTAAAGCGGTGGCGAAGCCGAAGAACTGAGCGGCCCCAATCCCCCGCGACCCGCGGGGAGTTTTGTGGCCATCGCCCGCGATTCATTACGACTGCGGCAGAATCCCCCTCAACTAATCACTCTCAGGTCGCCCCGATGCGTTTTGCCATATCGATCTCCATAGCGCTCGTCCTGTCCCTGTCCGGCTGTACCTGGGTGCAGCTGGCGCCTGGCGCCAAGCAGGTCCGGGTGGTCGCGGCGGGTGCGGCACCGGCCGGCTGCGAAAAGCGCGGCGAAGTGGCGGTATCGGTCAAGGACAGCGTCGCTTTCTACGAGCGCAATCAGCTGCGCGTCCGCGACGAACTGGAGACGCTGGCCCGCAATGAGGCGCCGGGCATCCAGGCCGACACCATCCAGCCGCTGGGCGACCCGGCCGACGGCGAGCAACGTTTTGCGGCTTACAGTTGCGGCGGGCGTTGACATTAAATGTGATGTGCGTCACGTTTATCGCTGTGCAAGGCCGATTCCACGCCAAATCTAAAGATGCGGTGAAGAGTGGAAGCCGGTAACCTTGTCGACCCCTCCGCCTAAGCCTTGGCGCTAACTTCGATGCTCTTCCAGAATGTCTCCATCGCGGGACTGGCGCACGTGGATGCGCCGCATACGCTGACGTCGCACGATATCAACGAACAGCTCAAGCCCACCCTGCTGCGCCTCGGTATAAAGACCGATGTGCTGGGCGATATCGCGGGCATCCATGCCCGTCGCTTGTGGGATGACGATCAGCTGGCCTCGGACGTGGCCACGCTGGCCGCCCGCAAGGCGCTGGCGGACGCCGGCGTACCGGCGGAAAAGATCGGCCTGCTGGTCAACACCTCGGTGAGTCGCGATTACCTGGAACCGTCCACGGCAAGCATCGTGTCCGGCAACCTGGGCCTGGGCGAGAACTGCCAGAACTTCGACGTCGCCAACGCCTGCCTGGCTTTCATCAACGGCATGGACATCGCCGCCCGCATGCTGGAGCGGGGCGAAATCGACTATGCCCTGGTGGTGGATGGCGAAACCGCCAACCTCGCCTACAAGAAGACCATGGAGCGCATGACCGCCCCGGACGTCACCGAGGAACAGTTCCGCAACGAACTGGCCACGCTGACGCTGGGCTGTGGCGCCGCCGCCATGGTGATGTCGCGCACCGAACTGACACCGGACGCCCCGCGTTACAAGGGCGGCGTGACCAAGGCGGCCACCCAGTGGAATTCGCTGTGCCGCGGTAACCTGGACCGCATGGTCACCGACACCCGCATGCTGCTGATTGAAGGCCTGAAGCTGGCGCAGAAGACCTTCGTCGCTGCCAAGCTGGCGCTGGGCTGGGCAGTGGACGAACTGGACCAGTTCGTCATCCACCAGGTCAGCCAGGTGCACACGGCCGCTTTCATCAAGGCCTTCGGCATCGACCCCAAGAAAGTGCTGACCATCTTTGGCGAGCACGGCAACATCGGTCCGGCCAGCGTGCCGATCGTGCTGAGCAAGCTCAAGGAACTGGGCCGCCTGAAGAAAGGCGACCGCATCGCCCTGCTGGGCATCGGCTCGGGCCTGAATTGCTCGATGGCGGAAGTGGTCTGGTAAAACTCGGACACAAGTACTTCTAGGGCCGGTTCGCCGGCCCTTTTCTTTACCGCGGTAGCGTGCAATGAATCTTCCCGGCTATCCCTTCACGCCAAAAAAATTCCAGGTCCGTCCCGGTCTTTCGATGAGCTATCTCGACGAAGGCCCGCACGATGGCGAGATCGTGGTGATGCTGCACGGCAATCCGTCATGGAGTTATTACTGGCGCAATCTGGTGTCGGGATTGAGCGATCCCGCTTCCGGTAAGCCTGCTTCCCACAAACCTGCTTCCCACAAACAATATCGCTGCATCGTGCCTGACCACATCGGCATGGGCCTGTCGGACAAGCCGGACGACAGCCGCTACGACTACACGTTGCAATCACGCGTCGACGACGTACGAACGCTGCTGGATCATCTGGGAATCACCGGGCCAGTGACGCTGGCGGTGCACGATTGGGGCGGCATGATCGGCTTCGGCTGGGCGTTGTCGCATGCCGAACAGGTGAAGCGGTTGGTGATCCTCAACACCGCCGCCTTTCCGTTGCCGTCGGCGAAGCCGATGCCTTGGCAACTTTCCTTGGGGCGCGATTCAAAATTCGGTGCCTTCATCATTCGCGCCTTCAATGCGTTTTCTTCCGGCGCATCGTATCTGGGTGTCGAAACCAAGATGCCGGCCGACATACGTAGTGCCTACGTGTCGCCCTATAACACCTGGGACAACCGCATCAGCACCCTGCGTTTCATGCAGGACATTCCGCTCGCGCCGGGCGACAAAGCTTGGTCGCTGGTGGAAGAAGCCGGACGCCGGTTGCCGGAGTTCACCGATCGCCCGGCTTTCATCGGTTGGGGTTTGAAGGATTTCGTGTTCGACCATCACTTCCTGGCCGGCTTCCGCGCGGCGCTGCCCGACGCCGAAGTGCATGCCTTCGAAGACGCCGGCCATTACGTGCTGGAAGACAAGCAAGAGGTGCTGATCCCGGCGATCCGCCGCTTCCTGGATACGCATCCGCTGTAGGAGCGCCGTCCTCGGCCGTAGGAGCGGCGTCCCGCCGCTCCTACGGAGAAGAATGCAGCCAATCCTCCGGCTGCAACGGCGTCAATCGGTGGGCTTGCCTAGTGCTGCCGCATCGAGCAGGCCTTTCCACATCTGCGGATCCAATAGATTGGTATAGCCGTCTGGCAGGACGGGACTGACTCCGCTCACCAAGCCCAACTGAATCACGTCGTTCGTACGAGGTATCTGAAGGAATAGCGGGCTGCCGCTATCGCCGCCCGACACACCTGGGCCGCCCGAGCCACCGAAGCCGGCGCACAGCGGGGGTACAACCGATGTCGGTCGCGAAAAAGACGTTAGTGAGCGGCATGCCTCGGGCTGGAGCAAAGCGACGTCCACCTCACGCATACGCTGCGGCAGCACGCCATCTTCGGTGTAGCCCCAACCCGCCACGGTCGCGGTAAGGCCCGGGCGATAAAAGCTGGAATGGTTGGCGATCCGCGCCGGCTGGATATTGTTGATGGGGTCGCGAAGCACGATCAAACCTGCATCCCGATTGGGAACACCCGTTCCGGCTTCGGGGTGAAAAACAATGGCCAGCAGGCCGTCGCCTTCTGCCACCTGTTCCGGAGGGTGGCTACGGTCGGTCCGTCCGAATACCAAGCGGATTTGCGCATCCGCTGGCGTGCCGTGAGAACCGGGCAGGCAGTGCGCCGCCGTCACGACCAAGTCTGGAGCGATCAGTGAGCCGCCGCAGTTGTGGCGCCAGTCGTCGCTGGCCGTCGGACGAAGTTCGATATCCACGAGGAAAGGGTAGCGACCATCAGGTACGTCGGTGCCCCCGATAATGCGTGGCGCGGAGATGGCGGGAGCAGCGGCGACAAACCCCAGACTTGCGAATGCAGCTAGACGCAGGAAAGTGCGTTGAAAACGGGATATCCCATGCATGAACGGTTCTTCTCCAGCAATCGCGGATGAGTCCCCGGCCGTCTGCCGAGCGTTTGGCCTATACCGCGTTGGAGAAATCTGAGCCTTCTCCAGGGGATGCGGGCTGAATTCCGCAGTGACTTCGAGCAATGCATCGCGTGCTGACACGACGTCCTCGATTCTTGGACATGCATCCAAGATAAGGACAGGGTGGAGCGCTGTCTTGCTTTGTAGGAGTGCCGTCTCGGCGCGAGCTCTTCGCTTCTATCGCGATCTGGCGGAAAGAGCTCGCGGCGGGACGCCGCTCCTACGGAGAAGAATGCAGCCAATCCTCCGGCTGCAAGGGCATCAACCCATAAGCCTGCCTCGCACGGTCGCATTGGGCGCTTGGTTTTCCGTTTTCCCACGCGGCAAACAGTTCCCGGCAGGCGGACGGCCGCCGCGAATAAATGCCGCAGTGCGCTTCTTCGCCAACGATCCCCTGCAGACCAACGCAGCGCGGCTGGCGCTGCCAGGTTCCTCGCATCACTTGCTGGTGCGGACCGAATGGCTCGGTAAGTTCGGGTGGCGTACCGAAGCCTAGTTCGGCACTGGTTTCGGACCAGTGCAAAGTGACGCGGAAGTGCGCGCAGCAAGCGCCGCAGGATAGGCAGGGATGCATGGAGCTCGGGCGGTGCGCGAGAGAAACGGGCGGGCGCGCCATTCTGCCGACTTCATTGGCTGACGCAAGCGGGGTCTAGCGGCGACAATGGCGGGATGAACGAACCCTGCAATATTGCCGCCAGCCTGCCGCGGCTCGCCCTCGAACGCCCGACGCAAGTCGCCATCCATTGTCCCAACGGCAGCGGTCGATACGACTCCGCGCTGACCTATGCCGACCTGGACGCGCGCAGCGATGCGATCGCCGCTGGATTGAGCCAATACGGCATCGCCCGCGGTGTTCGCACGGTGGTGATGGTGCGGCCCACGCCGGAGTTCTTCCTGGTGATGTTCGCGTTGTTCAAGATAGGCGCAGTGCCGGTATTGGTGGACCCGGGCATCGACAAGCGCGCGCTGAAGCAGTGCCTGGACGAAGCGCAACCGGAAGCCTTCATCGGCATTCCGCTGGCTCACGTCGCGCGTTTGCTGCTGGGGTGGGCGCGCAGCGCCAAGCGCGTGGTGACGGTAGGCCGCCGGTTTGGCTGGGGTGGCACCACGTTGGCGCAGATCGAAGGCGCAGGCGCAGGCGCCCGTGCGCAGTTGGCCGACACGCATCCGGATGAAGTCGCCGGCATTCTCTTTACCAGTGGCTCGACCGGCGTGCCGAAGGGCGTGGTGTACCGCCATCGGCATTTCGTCGCGCAGATCGAACTGCTGCGCGAAGCGTTCGGCATGCAGCCGGGCGGCGTGGACCTGCCAACGTTTCCACCGTTCGCCCTGTTCGATCCCGCGCTCGGGCTGACATCGGTCATTCCCGACATGGATCCCACGCGGCCCGCCAGCGCCGACCCGCGCAAGCTGCATGCCGCGATCCGCCAGTTCGGCGTCACCCAGCTGTTCGGTTCGCCGGCCTTGATGCGGGTACTGGCCGACCACGGCGAGCCGCTGCCCGGCGTGCAACGCGTGACTTCCGCCGGGGCTCCGGTGCCGCCCGAAGTGGTGGCGAAAATGCGCAAGCTGTTGCCGGAAACAGCGCAGTTCTGGACCCCGTACGGCGCCACCGAATGCCTGCCGGTGGCGGTGATCGAAGGACGCGAGTTGCAGAGCACGCGCCAAGCGACCGAGCAGGGCGCCGGCACCTGCGTGGGCCGGCCGGTGCCGCCCAACCAGGTCCGCATCATTCGTATCGTCGATGCGGCGATTCCTGATTGGTCCGGCGATGCTGTGTTGCCGCAAGGCGAAGTCGGCGAGGTTACCGTCGCGGGGCCGACCGCCACTGACAGCTATTTCAACCGTGAAGCCGCTACCCGCGCCGCAAAGATCCGCGAACGCCTTGCCGATGGCAGCGAACGCATCGTCCACCGCATGGGCGACGTGGGCTATTTCGATGGCGAAGGTCGTTTGTGGTTTTGCGGACGCAAGACGCAGCGCGTGGAAACCGTGGATGGCCCGCTATATACCGAGCAGGTGGAACCGGTATTCAACACTGTGCCAGGCGTTCGCCGTACCGCGTTGGTGGGTGTAGGCGAATCGGGTCGGCAGCGGCCCGTGCTGTGCTACGAACTTGAAGCCGGCGCTCCCGGTGCGCAAGCCAGTATCGAAGCAGAACTGCGCGCGCATGCGGCGCGCCATCCGCATACCGCGGGTATCGATACTTTTCTTCGTCATCCCGGTTTCCCTGTGGACATTCGCCACAATGCGAAGATCGGCCGCGAGAAATTGGCGGTATGGGCGAAAGAGAAAATAGGTGCATAGCGCTCTGCTCTTCTCCTCCCTTGCGCACAGCGCAGGGGAGGGCCGGGAAGGGGTGCTCTTGATTTTGCTCCTGCACTTGCCTTTGCTCCACGGCAAACGATTGGAAATCGAATAGGAGATCACACGCGATGGATGAGCTACGTCGTAACGCCCGTGAGCTGCGTAATGGCGCGACAGAAGCCGAGAGCCATTTATGGCAGCGCCTGCGTCTGAAGCAATTGGCAGGCTTCAAGTTCCGGCGACAAGTTCCGGTTGCCGGTTATATTGCGGACTTTCTTTGCCCAGAGGCGAAGTTGATCGTCGAGCTCGACGGTGGACAGCACTGTGCCCAGATCGCGTACGACGAGCGCCGGACCGGCATGTTGCAAGCGAAGGGTTATCGCGTACTGCGTTACTGGAACAACGAGGCGCTAGTACAGACAGAGGCTGTGCTTGAAGACATTCTGCGGGCGTTGACATCGATCAGCAGCGACGGCAAAAGCAAAAGCTACGGCAAAAGCAACAGCACCCCACCCCAACCCTCCCCTGCGCTACGCGCAAGGGAGGGGGACAACAGCAAAGGCAACAAAACATGAAAATACTGGTCACCGGTGGTGGCGGTTTCCTGGGCCAGGCACTCTGCCGCGGATTGGTCGAGCGCGGTCACCACGTCATCAGCTTCAATCGTGGCCATTATCCGCTGCTGAGCGAGTGGGGTATTGGACAAGTGCAGGGCGATCTCGCCGACGCGCATGCGGTCATGCATGCGGCGCAAGGTGTCGATGCCATTTTCCATAACGCGGCCAAGGCCGGTGCCTGGGGTAGTTACAAGAGTTACCACCAGGCCAACGTGGTGGGCACCGAGAATGTTCTGGCTGCCTGCCGTCAGCACGGCATCGGCAAATTGGTCTATACCTCCACGCCCAGCGTCACCCATCGCGCCACTCATCCGGTGGAAGGCGGCACCGCCGACACCGTTCCTTACGGCGATGATTTCAAGGCGCCGTACGCCACCACCAAGGCCATCGCGGAAAAAGCCGTGCTGGCGGCCAACGATGCCAACCTGGCGACGATCGCTTTGCGGCCGCGGCTGATCTGGGGTCCCGGCGATCACCAGATATTGCCGCGTCTGGTCCAACGCGCGGAAGCCGGGCGTTTGCGTATCGTCGGTGATGGCAACAATCTGGTCGACACCACTTATATCGACAACGCCGCGCAAGCACATTTCGATGCTTTCGATCACCTTGCACCGGGGGCGGCATGCGCAGGCAAGGCGTACTTCATTTCCAACGGCGAGCCGTTGCCGATGCGTGAGCTGCTCAATGCCTTGCTTGATGCGGCGAGTGCGCCGCGGGCGGAAAAATCGCTGTCCTTCAAGGCCGCTTACCGCATCGGCGTGGTGTGCGAAGCGCTATGGACGGTGTTGCCGTTGAAAGGCGAACCGCCCATGACCCGGTTCCTGGCCGAACAACTCAGCACCTCGCACTGGTATGACATGGCGCCCGCGCGCCGAGACTTTGGCTACGTTCCGCGTGTGTCGTTTAACGCCGGGCTCACCAAGTTGAAGGAATCACTTCAAGCAAACAAGCTCGTCACCCGGTCGTGACCGGGGATTCCCCACCATGAGTTCGCGCCGATCCGGCACGACCTCTTCCGGGAGTTCCCATGCTGCGTTACGCCGTCATCTTTTTCGTCATCGCCCTGATCGCGGCCGTACTGGGCTTCAGCGGCATTGCTGGGGCAGCCAGCAATATCGCCTGGATCCTGTTCGTCGTATTCGTGGTCCTGGCCATTATCTCCCTGCTGCGCGGGCGAAGTGTCCCGTAGTCCGGCAAGGTAGAAGTCCTATAGCGGCAACGTCACCGGCGTCTTGCAGAGACGACGCAGACTTAACTCTGCTAGACGCCCGACGTTGCCGCACCAGGATATAACGAGGCCCGGCCCGCCCAAGATGATGCCCGTTGCCTTGTAGAATGCGGGGCTTATGAGCCCTTCCCCTTTCGATGCCCTCAAACCGCTGGCCGGCCGTGCGCTGCAGGCGGCATTGAACCGCGCGCTGTCGCTGGATCCTGATACCCAAGCGGCCTTGCGACCGCTGGAGGGCAAGCGCATCGCATTGGCGCTGGAAGCGCCCGCTTTGGCGATGGAGATCAGCGTCGAATCGGCGCAGCTGCGGGTCGGCCCCGTCAGCGCGGCCGAGGAGCCTGACTTGGCGGTACGCAGCACACTGGGCGGGCTGTTCGCGCAGTTGCCGTTCCTCCGCAAGGAACATGGCGCGCCGATCGGACGCGTGAGGGTATCCGGTGATGCGGAACTGGCACGCCGGTTACAGACACTGGCCGAACGCTTCGATCCCGATTGGCAGCAGCCATTCGCGGCGGTGTTTGGCGACATTCTTGGCGTACAGATAGCCAATGCGGTGCGGAGCGCGCTGCGGCAGGCAAAGACGGCTGCCGACAATCTGGCCGAAAGCGCCGCCGAATATGTCACCGAGGAATCGCGCGATGTGGTGGCTTCCGCCGAACTCGATGCTTTCCACGATGATGTCGATGCGGTACGCGATGACGTCGAGCGTCTCGCGGCGCGCATCCAGCGCCTCGCCGCGTTGAAGGGTGCCGCATGAAGGCGGTACTGCGTGCCGGCCGGATTGGCCTGGTCCTGTTGAGATACCGCCTGGATGACCTGTTGGATGACACGCCGGCCGAGCGTTGGCTGAAACTCGGGCGGCCATTCGTGCCGCGCGCGTCGGCTGAAATCGCCGCGCAGCCCCGTGGCGCGCGGTTGCGCCTGGCGTTGCAGGACCTGGGACCGATCTTCGTCAAGTTCGGCCAGATCCTTTCGACCCGCCGCGATCTGATTCCTCCGGACGTAGCGATGGAACTTTCGCTGCTGCAGGACCGGGTCAAACCCTTCGACGGTGAAACCGCGCGCTGTATCGTCGAGCAGGCGCTGGCACGCCCGGTCAGCGAGGCGTTCGAAGCGTTCGATACCACGCCTCTGGCCTCGGCCTCCATCGCGCAAGTGCATGGCGCGATCCTGCCGGGCGGACGCGAGGTCGTGGTCAAGGTGCTGCGCCCGGATATCGAAAAGCAGATCGCGGCGGATATCTCGCTGCTCAAATCGGTGGCGGTACTGGTCGATCGTGCGCACCCCAGCGCGGACAAGATACGCCCGCGCGAAATCGTGGCCGAGATCGAATCGACCTTGGCGGCGGAGCTCGATCTGCAGCGCGAAGGTGCCAACGCCAGCGTCATGCGGCGCTTCTGGAAGGATTCGCCCGATCTGTATGTGCCGGAGATCATCTGGTCGCATAGCGCCGAACGCGCATTGACCATCGAGCGGGTGCACGGCATTCCATCTGACGACATCGCTGCGCTGGACGCCGCCGGCATCGATCGCACGGCACTGGCCGCCAAGGGTGTGCGCGTGTTCTACACCCAGGTGTTCCGCGACAATTTCTTTCACGCCGATGCGCACGCCGGCAATATCTGGGTGGACAGCGACCCGGCGCGCAAATCCAATCCGCGCTTCATCGCGCTGGACTTCGGTATCACCGGTCAGTTGTCGTCGGAAGATCAGTACTACCTGGCCGAGAACTTCATGGCCATCTTCAACAAGGACTATCGGCGCATTGCCGAGCTACACGTGGAAGCAGGCTGGATGCCGGCTTACGTACGCATTGATGAACTGGAAGCTGCCGCGCGTTCCGTTTGCGAACCTTATTTCACCCGGCCTCTGTCGGAGATATCGCTGGCGGAAGTGCTGCTGAAGCTTTTCCGTACCGCGCAGAAATATGAGCTGACCTTGCAGCCCCAGTTGATCCTGCTGCAAAAGACGCTGCTCAATATCGAAGGCGTTGGGCGCCAACTGGACCCGCAACTGGACATCTGGGCGGTGGCCAGGCCTGTGCTGGAACGCATCCTGGTGGAGCGCTACAGCCCGCAACGGGCGGCTCAAGAACTGCGAAAGCGACTGCCGGAAATCATGACCCATGCGCCGGATATGCCGCGCCTGGTACACGCCTGGCTGACCCAGCAAGTGCAAGGCAAGCACGAGTTGGCAATGCGCTCGAAGGATCTGGCCGAGCTGGCGCAGATAATGAAAGGCATGCAACGCCGCGTGGTTGCCGCCATCCTGGGTGTCGGCTTGTTGATCGTGGCAGTGGTGCTGTACGGCATGGAAGCCGGTGGACCACGGGTGTTTTCCGTGCCCGCCGCGGCATGGATCGCCGGTATTGGCGGCCTTTGGGCGCTACTGGCGGCGTGGCCACGAAGGTAGCGGGGTTGTTTGCTAGAAACCGGTAGGAGCGCCGTCTCGGCGCGAGCTCTTCGCTTCTATCGAGATATGAGGGAAAGAGCTCGCGGCGGGAGATCGTTTCTACATAGGGTTGCGTTTGTAGGAGCGGCGTCCCCGCCGCGAGCTCTTTCGCGATAAAGGCAAAGAGCTCGCGCCGAGACGGTGCTCCTACAGAAATCATATGGATGAATCACCATGCGGGCAGGTTCCCAGAAGCTCTTATGCATCTTGCTGCTGACACTGCTCACCGCCTGTGTCCACGCGCCCGAACGCAACCCGCTGGCCACCTGGGTTCCCTCTGGCAACCATGAGCCGCGCCGTCCGATCCTGATCGTCATCCACGCCACCGAACAAGAGTCCGTGCAGCGCAGCCTGGACACCTTGCGCTCGCGCAATAGTGGCGGCCCGGTCAGTGCGCATTATCTGATCGGCCGCGATGGGCATCGCTATCAGTTGGTGGCCGATGACCAGCGAGCCTGGCATGCGGGTGCGGGATACTGGGGCACCATCTCCGACATCAACTCGGTATCGATCGGCATCGAACTGGACAACGATGGCACGGCCGCATTCCCGGTCGAACAGATCGATAGTTTGCTGATGCTGCTGGACGACCTGTGCACGCGATTGAGAATCCCACGCACGCAGATCGTGGCGCACTCCGATTTCGCGCCTACACGCAAGAAAGATCCGGGACCGTTGTTCCCGTGGAGGCGCTTGGCGGAAGCGGGATTCGGACTTTGGCCTGCAGAGGATGCGCCGCCGGCGCCGCCCGGTTTCGACCCCTGGCTAGCGCTGCGTCTAGTGGGCTACCCGGTGGATGACCGTACTGCCACGGTCCGTGCCTTCCACCGCCGTTTCCGTGGAATGGAAAGCGACGTTCTGGATGAGGAAGACCTGCGAATACTTCACGCGTTGACGCGGAAATGATCACGTAGAGCGGAGCTTGTTACATCCTCTTGGGGGGGCTCCGCTGCTTCTGGACGTTATGCACACGAATCGAAGAGCAGCCGAGCAAGCTCGGCTCTACGGATAAGTGCCGGTGATCCGCTCTCGTAGAGCGGAGCTTGCTCCGCTGCTTTGGAGGTTATGCACGCCGGTCGAAGAGCAGCCGAGCAAGCTCGGCTCTACGGATGAGTGCCGTTGATCCGCTTCTCGTAGAGCGGAGCTTGCTCCGCTGCTTTTTGGACGTTATGCGCGCCAATCGAAGAGCAGCCGAGCAAGCTCGGCTCTACGGATGAGCGCCGGTGATCCGCTCTCGTAGAGCGGAGCTTGCTCCGCTGCTTCTAGCCGTTATGCGCGCCGATCGAAGAGCAGCCGAGCAAGCTCGGCTCTACGGATGAGCGCCGGTGATTCGCTCTCGTAGAGCGGAGCTTGCTCCGCTGCTTTTGGACGTTACGCACGCCAATCGAAGAACAGCCGAGCAAGCTCGGCTCTACGGATGAGTGCCGGTGATCCGCTTCTCGTAGAGCGGAGCTTGCTCCGCTGCTGTTGGACGTTATGCACGCCGATCGAAGAGCAGCCGAGCAAGCTCGGCTCTACGGATGAGTGCCGGCGATTCGTTTCTCGTAGAGCGGAGCTTGCTCCGCTGCTTTGGACGTTATGCAGGCCGATCGAAGAGCAGCCGAGCAAGCTCGGCTCTACGGATGAGCGCCGGTGATTCGTTTCTCGTAGAGCGGAACTTTCAAACAAGCCGGACCTACGAGAAGCGCCGCGGCCTATTTGCCAGCGGATTGTGCGGCAGCTGGCTTGCTGGCCCCGCTCTCGGCATTGGCGAAGTCTCCGGCCACGAATACGCTCAATTGATCGGGCTTCAGGTGTTTCCGGATGGCGGCATTCACTTGTTCCAGCGTGAGCGCCTTGTACTTGGCATCCAACTCCGCGGTGAACTGCATGGTGCGCCCGTAGTACAGCTGATCGGCCAGCATATCGGCCACGCTGCTGTCTTCCGCACGGCCTTGTTGGCGTTCGGTCAGGATGCCGGAGACCGCATCGCGCAACTCGTCCGCGGTGATGCCGTCGGTTATCAATTTGGTCAATTCTTCTCTAGCAGCGGCCTCCACCTTGTCCATATTCTGTGGCGCGGCGATGGCCTGGATGGTGAAGTGGCCGGCGTTGTCCTCGCCCCCGCGGCTGTCGTCGGCACGGACCCCGCTGGCAATGCCGTAGCTCAGGCCTTCCTTCTGGCGAATACGGTCTCCCAGCCGCGATTTGAGCGCACCGCCACCGAAGATTCGGTTGGCCACGGCCAGGGCCGGATAGTCGGCATCGATCACCCTCAGCGGCACGTTGTGTCGTGCCAGTAACACCGCGTTTGGCTTGTCCGGTGTGGCGAAGCGTTCGCGCTTGGCGGCTACGGCGGTAAAGCGCGTATCGATCGGTGCATAGGCATGCGGCGATTGCCAGCCGGCGAACAGGCTTTCCAATTGTTGCTTGACGGCCACCGGATCGAAGTCGCCGACGATGGCGATTTCGCCGTCCCCGGTGCCGTAGAAGTCGCGATGGAATGCGCGCAGGTCGTCCAACTTCAATCCCTTCACTTCGGCCAGCGATTCTTCCAGGCTCGGTACATGCAAGGGATGGCCCGCGGGCCAGGGATCGAAATATTGCGCCAGTGCGCGGCCGGCGACGCTGCCGGGCTCCTGGCGTGAGGCTTCCAGTCCGGTAATGGCTTGCAGGCGCAACTGTTCGAATTCGCTTTCTGGAAAAGCGGGATGGCGCAGTACGTCGGCCGCCAGCGATAACGCTTCGCTCAGATGCTCTTTACGGCTGTTCAGAGAAATTCCAGCACTTTGCAGGCCGCCACTGACGTTGGCCTGGGTCTTCAACGCTTCGAAGCGCTGATCGATCTGTTGGCGCGACAGGTTTCTGCTGCCACGCATCAGCATGGCGCCCACCATGGAAGCCGCCTTGTCGCGGCCGGTCAAAGCTTTTTCGTCACCGAAGCGAAATTCTGCGCTCACCACCACCGTGCCGCCGCGGGTTTTCTTGGGCAGCAGCGATACCTTCAATCCGTTCCCCAAGACGAAGCTCTGTGTCCTGGCCTGAATATTCTGGGGTGAAGGGTCGAAGTTCTCGCCCGCCGACACTGCGGCGCGGCCGGTGTAGCCCGCCACCACCGCAGCGGGATCCAATGCTGCCGGAACGACCACTCGATCAGGCGCATCGGTCGGGATGAACCGTCCCAGTGTGCGGTTGCTGGATTTGAGATAGGTGGCGGCGACGCGATTGACGTCCTCGGCGGTGACCTTTTCGACGGCATCGCGGCTGATGAACAACAATCGCCAGTCACCGGCGGCCAGGTACTCCGACAATCCCATGCCCACCGCGTTGACGTCGGTGAAGTAGAGATCGTACGCATTGGCGATGCGCTGCTTGGCTTCTTCGACTTCCTGCGGAGTGATGGCGTGTTGCTGCAGCTTCTCCACTTGTTCAAGCAGTGTCGCTTCCGCTTTCTTCGCATCACCGTCCTTGGGCATGACCGCGATCACGCTGAGCAGGCCTGGGTCGCGCATGGACTCGCTGCCTGCGCCGGCGCCTGCCGCGATCTTGGTTTCCACCAATGCCTTGTGCAAGCGGCCGCCGGGCGTATGGCCAAGGATGTCTGCAAGCACGCTCAAAGGCGCACTGTCCGGGTGCGCCAACGCGGGGATGTGGTACGCGGCCGCTACCAGGCGCAGATCGCCGACGCGGCGCACGGTAACCTCGCGTTCGCCATCCTGCGCGGGTTCGGCAGTGTAGAAGCGCGGCAGCGCACGCGTGGGTTTCCTGAGCTTGCCGAAGCTCGTGTTGATCATCGCCAACGTACGTGCCGGATCGATGCGGCCTGCGATGATCAAGGTGGCGTTGTCCGGCTGGTACCACTGGCGGTAGAACGCCTGCAGTCGGTCGATCGGCACGCCTTCCACGTCCGACCGCGCACCAATGGTGGAATTGCCGTAGTTGTGCCAAAGGAATGCGGTGGAACGGATGCGCTGGAACAACACGCCGCCCGGGTTGTTCTCGCCACTCTCCAGCTCATTGCGCACCACGGTCATTTCGCTGTCCAGGTCCTTCTTGGCGATGTTGGAATTGACCATGCGATCGGCTTCCATGCCCAAGACCCAAGCCAACGTGTCGTCGTTGGCAGGAAAAGAAGAGAAGTAGTTGGTACGGTCCAGCGAGGTGGTGGCGTTGAAATCGATGCCGCGTTTCTTCATCTCGCCGCTGATGTCGCTCTGCGTCGGCGTGCCTTTGAACACCAGGTGCTCCAACAGGTGCGCCATTCCGGTTTCGCCATAGTTTTCATGCACGGACCCAACCGCGTACACCAGGTTGACGGTAACGGTGGGTTTGGTGTCATCGGGAAACAGCAGCACCTTGAGCCCGTTGGGCAAGCTGTACTCGCTGATGCCTTCTATGCTGGGGCCAGTGGTGACGCCCTTCGGTGTCGCGGTCCGCGCCGATGAAGCGGGTGTGAAACCGAGTCCGAGCGCGAGTGACAGACTTAGTGCGAAAATGATGAGTAACGACCTTGGAACCCGTTCACGGTCTGTCGCTAGCGAAGGCAGGCGGCTCGTGGCGGAGCGGAGCCGCCCAAGGGGATGCAAGCACAAGCGCAGCGTATGTGCGATACGTGAGCATTGCGAGCACCGCACGCGGGCCACCTGTCGAGCGCAGCAAGATCGTGAACAAGTTCTCATGGCATCTCCAAAATTGCGGTGCTGGCATCGATCGACGCCAGCACATGGAGTGTCTCAAATTTCTAGAAAGGATTTCTGCATGAGTGAAACGGCGGCCACGGGTATTGATGTGCGGTATGTGGATGATCGGATCGCGGTCGTCGACAAGCCCGCGGGGCTGATGGTTCATGACAGCAAGCTTGCGCGTGGCGAGACGGACTTCGCTGCCGACCGATTGCGCGAGCAGTTCGGGAAGCCGATCTTCCTGATCCATCGTCTGGACCGCGCCACCAGTGGTTGCCTGCTGCTGGCGTTCGACCGCGAAGCGGCCAGCGCCCTCGGCCGCGTGTTGATGTCGGGTGAAGTGGAAAAGGACTACCTGGCCGTATGCCGCGGTTGGCCAGAAGAGAGCTTCGTTGTCGATCATCCTCTGGATGGCGGGCCCGGCAAACCTGAAAAGAAGCCGGCGCTGACGCGCTTCCAGCGGTTGGCGACAGGCGAGCTGGAACTGCCTTCGGTGGGTTTTGAGACTTCGCGCTATGCGCTGTTGCGCTGCCGACCGGACACCGGACGTTTCCGGCAGATCCGCCGCCATCTGAAGCATGTCTCGCATCACATGATTGGCGACACCAGCCATGGCGATGGACGGCACAACCGCCATTTCCGAATGCTGGGTATACACCGGATGCTGCTGCATGCAGTGCGGTTGGCGTTTCCGCATCCGGTCACGGGTGATCGCATCGACGTGACCGCGCCGTTGGATGCGGAGCTTAGGAAGACGTTCGAACTATTTGGCTGGGATGAGTCCTTCGGTAAATCCTTTGCCGACACTCAACGTGTAGGAGCGACGTAAGTCGCGATGAAGCCTTACCGGTAACGCTTCATCGCGACTTACGTCGCTCCTACACGAACGGGTTCAAGCGACTTTCAACGCCGCCATCACTATCAGTGCCAGCGCACTTAGGAAACCGACGAACCAGACCAGGCTGCGCAACGCTTGCTGGTTGCCGATATAGAAAATGCCATGGAATACACGGGCCACGACAAAGACGACGGCAAGTGCATTGATGGTGCCGCCGGGTACGTCCGCCAGCTGTGCCATCAGCACGCCGGCGACAAATGCCGGGAAGGATTCGAAGCCATTGAGGTGCGCGGCATGAGCGCGGTGCGAGCGAGGATCGGTCTGCTTGGCTTGCCAGCCGCGAGGGTCGCGGTTGTTGTAGCGTTCGCCGGATTGCTTGGCGATGGTGACCCAGATGTAGGGCAGAAGCGCGGCGATTAGGATGCACCAGTAGGCGATGGACATGGGTTATTTCCGTGGAAGTTGCGGCGTAGCCTAGCCGAAAGGATGGGATTGGGGCATGGCAGGCGCCCAGCCATGTAGGAGCGGCGTCCCGCCGCGAGCTCTCTGCTTCTATGCGGTCTGACAGGAAGAGCTCGCGGCGGGACGCCGCTCCTACATGGCGAGCAAAATGAAAACGGCGCCTTGCGGCGCCGTTTTTTTATCTCGGGCGGCTTATTTGGCCGCCGCCGGCTTGGCCTGCATCATCGTATCGCGTGCCGCTTTGAACGGATTGCCCTGGTACCAGTTCGGCCATTTGTCGCTGCCGGCCAGTTCCTTGCCCACGCCGTAAAGCGCTTGCAGGTCCAGCATGGTGCCATCCAGTTTCCAGGTTTCCGGGTAGTACTGATCGCTGGGCCCGTGATAGTGCTTGGCGTAATCGTCCGCGGCTTTCTTGCCGCCTTCCGTGCCGCCATCCACCAGGTCTTCGCCACCGTCGGCATACAGCGCGGGCACGCCGGCCTTGGCGAAATTGAAATGATCCGAACGGAAATAGAAGCCGCTCTGCACCGAGGATTCACCGTGCAGGGTTCGGCCCTGGGCCGCAGCGATGGGCTTCAGTATGTCTTCGAGCTCCGAGCTGCCGTAACCGGTGACGGTCATATCCTTGGCTTTGCCGGCGACCGACATGGCGTCGATGTTGATCACGCCGGCGATCTTTTCCAGCGGGAAGGTCGGATGGGCGACGTAGTACTTGGAACCCAGCAGGCCGGATTCTTCCAGCGTCACCGCGATGAAGACCACTGAACGCTCTGGCTTGGGTTCCTGCTGAGCGAAAGATTCGGCGATCTCCAGGATGCCCGCCACGCCGGTGGCGTTGTCGATGGCACCGTTGTAGATGTTGTCGCCTTGCTCGCCTTCGTGCTTGCCCAAGTGATCCCAGTGGGCCATGTAGACCACCGCTTCATCCGGGCGAGTGCTGCCGGGCAATACGCCCACGACGTTGCGCGAAGCCTTCTCGGTGATGGTGCTCTTCAGATCCACCGACAATTTGCTCTTCAGCGGCACCGGCTTGAAGCCGCGCTGGTTGGCGGCTTTGTAGGCGGCATCCAGATCCATGCCGGCATCGGCGAACAGCTGCTTGGCGGCCTCGGCACTCAGCCAGCCTTGCAGCGGCACGCGTGGATCGGGATCGTCCTTGGCGGGCAAGTCGTATTGCGCGCCTGACCAGGAATTCTTCACCACGTCCCAACCGTAACTGGCACCGGAGGTGTCGTGGACGATCAGCGCCGCGGCGGCGCCCTTGCGCGCAGCCTCTTCGTACTTATAGGTCCAGCGGCCGTAATAGGTCATGCGCTTGCCGTCGAACAATTTTTCGTCGCCACTGTGGAAGCCAGGGTCGTTGACGAACATCACCACCGTCTTGCCTTTCCAGTCCTGGCCAGCGTAGTCGTTCCACTTCTGCTCCGGCGCATCCACGCCGTAGCCGACGAAGATCATGTCGCTGTTCTCCACCTTCACTTCCGGCTGGCCGGTGCGGGTACCGATGACGAAGTCGGTGCCGAACTTCAGCTCGCGCGGTTGGCCGGCGACGTCCAGCTTCAGTACGGTGTTCGAATCGGCGGTGGTTTCCACCATCGGCACGTCCTGGAAATAGCTGCCGTTGTTGCCGGGCTGCAGACCGATGAGCTTCATCTGCGCTTCCAGGTAGGCGACCGTTTTTTCCTCGCCGACGGAACCCGGCGCGCGGCCTTCGAATTCATCCGACGCCAGGGTCTTCACCCGCTCGGCAAAATCGGCTTCGTTGATTTCTGCGGCGAACGCGTGTTCGGCGGCCGCGGGTGCGGCGGGTTCTGGCGCGGCGGCCGGGGTTTCGGTGGCTTCGCGCTTGCACGCGGTCAACGCGGCGGCGGCGGCGAACGCCCATAGAAGCTTGCGGGACATCGGGATTCCTCAATCAAGGGAATCCCGATTCTAGCCGGGTTTGCTGCTGGCGAAGTCGCCTGCATCGCAGGCTGTGAAGGGAAAAGCCGGCGGCTGCACCGCCTGCAAAGTAGGAGCGGCGTCCCGCCGCGAGCTCTTTCCGTCAGATCGCAATTAACTTGCCGGTTTTTTGTTTGCCCTTTACAGCGCCAACGGCGCGACTTCGCTCTTCGCCACTACGCCACCACTACGCCACCACTACTCCGTCGGAGCAGTATCGGTATCGTAGATCTTGGCGGTAGCGCCGGTGATCGGGCCCGTCTTTGCCGTGCGATGCACGTACAGCGTCACCGGCCGTTCGAATACCAGCGGGCCTTCGACCACGGCCTTCGGGCCGATGATGATGCGCGGGTCGCGGCCCAGCTTGACCGGGAACATGGACTTGTTCTTTTCGACCTTGATGCCGCCCTTGACGTGCGAATTGACGCCGACGGTGATATCGCCGTTAACGGTTTCGATATCGCCACTGAGCTGCGTGGCCACCAGGCCGATGCCGCCGTTGACGGTGGACACGCCTTTGCCGATGACGCCGCCGCGGTCGACGAACACGCTGCCGTTGACGGTTTCGATGCCGCCCTGGACCTGTACGCCAGAGCCCAGCCTGATGCCGCCGTTGACCGTTCCCAACGACTGAAGGCGCGCTTTATCGTCTACTTCAATCGCGCCGTTCACGGTGCTGACCTCTTCGGCCGTGGCGCCGGTGTTCACGCGGATGCTGCCGTTGACGGTCTCGAGATCGCCGTAGGTCTGGCCGGCCTCGGCGGTGACGCTGCCGTTGACCTTGGAAATTCCTTCTTGCGCCAGTGCGGGGCCCGTGGCCAGCGCCAGGCTCAACAGCAGGGCGGTGCGGTAGCGTGTCATGGGTCGTCGTCCTCTGGGTGGTGGAGTGTTGGATGATGAAACTGGTAATGGATTGGATGCATAGAACGGATGCAAGGTTTAATGCGGATTCGCGCGGGTTCACTCGTCGCCACAAGTCATGGACGCCGAATGCCCGCCATTGCGCCGCCATAGCACCATGCTTGGCTACAATCGTCACCTGCCTGAAGTCACTGGAAGCCTGCCGTGCCCCCATCTGCCGTGTCCCTGCCTGATCCGTCCGCTGCGCGTCCCAAGCCCGTCGTATTGTTGATCCTGGATGGCTGGGGCCATCGTGACGACCCGGAGGACAATGCGCTGGCTCAAGCCGAGCTGCCGCATTGGCGGCGCCTGTGGGCGACTTGCCCGCACACGCTGATCCATACCGAAGGCCGCCATGTGGGCCTGCCGGACGGTCAGATGGGCAATTCGGAAGTAGGGCACATGAATCTGGGCGCCGGCCGGATCGTCTATCAGGATCTGACCCGGATCGATGCCGCCATCGAGGACGGCAGCTTCTTCGACAATGCCGAACTGGTGGCCGCTTGCGATGCCGCCAAGGGCGAAGGCCGCACGCTGCATCTGTTTGGCCTGCTCTCCCCGGGCGGTGTGCATAGCCACGAAAACCACATTTTCGCGATGCTGGAACTGGCCAAGCGCCGTGGCGTCCCGCGGGTCGCGGTACATGCGTTCCTGGATGGCCGCGACATGCCGCCGAAATCGGCCGAGCCCAGCCTGCGCGCGCTGCAGGCGCTGTGCGAAGCGTCCGGCAACGCGCATATCGCCACCGTCGACGGCCGCTACTACGCGATGGATCGCGACAAGCGCTGGGACCGCCTGCGCAAGGCCTGGGATGCCATCGTCGAAGCCAGCAGCGAGTACACCGCGCCGGACGCTTTGTCCGCATTGCGTGCCGCCTATGAGCGCGGTGAGAACGATGAGTTCGTGATGCCCACCGTGATCGCCGGCGCACAGCCGATGCGCGATGGGGACACGGTGGTGTTCATGAATTTCCGTGCCGACCGCGCGCGCCAGATCACCGGGGCATTCGTGTCGCCGGCGTTCGATGGTTTCCAGGCCCGCCGGCCGCAGCTTTCCCGCTATGTCTGCCTGACCGAGTACGACGCCAAGCTGCCGGCCTCGGTCGCCTTCGGGCCCGATGACCTGAGCCATACGCTGGGTGAATTGCTGGCCGAGCGCGGCCTGACCCAGCTGCGCATCGCCGAAACCGAAAAATACGCGCACGTCACTTTCTTCTTCAGCGGCGGGCGCGAAGATCCTTTCCCCGGCGAAGAGCGCATCCTGGTGCCCAGCCCCAAGGTGGCCACCTATGATCTGCAGCCGGAAATGAGTTGCCCCGAACTGACCGCCAAGCTGGTCGAAGCCATCGGTTCGGGACGTTTCGACGTGATCGTCTGCAATATCGCCAACCCCGACATGGTGGGCCATAGCGGTGACCTGCAGGCCGGCATCCTGGCCGCGCAGGCGGTGGACGTGGCGCTGGGCCTGATCGATGCGGCGGTGCGTGCCGCCGATGGCGCGCTGGTCATCACCGCCGATCACGGCAATCTGGAAATGATGCGGGACCCGGTCACGGGACAGCCGCATACCGCGCATACCGTCGGCCCGGTGCCGCTGGTCTATGTGGGTCAACGGCAGGCCGCGATGCGCGAAGGTGGCGCATTGCGCGATGTGGCACCAACCCTGCTCGATCTGCTGGGCCTGCCACAACCGGCGGAAATGACCGGTCGCAGCCTGTTCGCCGAGGCCTGATGCGCGGATTTCCGCTCGGTGCAAATACGCTGATGCTGGTGCTGGCGCTGGGTTTTTTCTCGGCGCCGGCTGGAGTATCCGCGCAGAACCAGCGCGAAGCCGAGAAGAAACTGGAGCGGGTGCGCGGCGAACTGAAATCCATTTCGCGGGAACGCCGCAAGCTGGAAGGCGAACGCGGGGAAGCGTCGCGCAAGCTGCGCGAAGCGGATGAGCAGGTAGGCAAATCCGCGCGGGTACTCAACGAAACCGAAATGGCGTTGCGTCGCGAAGAGGCCGCTTTGGCCCAACTGCAACAGAAGCGCGACGACATGCGGCAGCGCCTGGGTGGAGAACGTCAACAGCTGACGGCGTTGGTGCGCGCTTCCTATCAGCTGGGCAGCGATGCGCCGCTGAAGGTGCTGCTATCGCAAGATCGAGTGGCCGAGGCGAATCGCGCACTGGCTTATCACCGCTACGTGCAACGCGACCGTGCATCCCGGATATCCACCTTGGCGGGCGAGTTGGAAGCGCTGGACGCGGTGGAACGCGATATCGCCGCGCGACGTGCCGAGCTGGATGAGTCGCACCGGCAATTGCGGTCACAAGTGGCGAAACTGGAAAAAGACCGCAAGCAACGTGCGGGCCTGGTCGCCGATCTGGAACAGCGTTATCAGGACCGTAGTCAGCGCGAAAAAGCATTGGGACAGGATGCGCGTTCGCTGGAAAGCCTGCTGGCCAATCTGCGCGCCGCCGCCAAGCGCGCCGAAGCCGAACGCCGCGCCGAGGCCAAACGTGCCGCCGCCGCGAAAGCGCGCGAGAAGGCGCCTGTGGGTTCATCTACGTCGTCCCGCACTGGCCGGAGTTCCGCGCCACCGGCGGTAGCATCCGCGCCACCACTCAAGGTCGGTGGCCTGGGCTGGCCGGTAGCCGGCGATCTGCTGGCGCGCTACGGTGGCAAGATGCCCGACGGACGTACCAGTTCCGGTGTGCTGATCGGAGCGCCAGCCGGCAGCACGGTCAACGCGGTCGCCGACGGCACAGTGGTGTTTTCGGAATGGATGACAGGCTACGGTTTGATCCTGATCGTCGATCACGGCAACGGGTACATGAGCTTGTATGCGCACAACGACAGTTTGCTGCGCGACACCGGCGACCGGGTCAAGCGAGGTGATCCGGTGTCCAAGGTCGGCAGCTCCGGCGGGCAGGGGCGTCCCGCGCTGTATTTCGAGTTGCGCCGCAATGGCCAACCCGTCGACCCGGGTTCATGGCTGCAACGCCGCTGAACGGGCTTGCCGGGATAACCCGCGGTGAACAACCGCGCTGGCTGCCTTCGCGCATAATCCAGCGAAACTTCGTGTCTACCGCGGAGTCGATGTAGTGGCTATTTCCCCACGGAGTGATCGCATGCGTTCGCGTTTGATTTTGGCTTTGCTCATCGCCCTGACCGGCGCACCCGCGTTCGCGCAGCAATCGCAGCCACAGCCGCAACAGGCTGAGGAAGAGCCGGCGGTCGCTTCCAGCGATGACCCCGACGCGGCGGAGACTGCGCCTACCAAAGTGCCGCTGGAGGAAATCCGTCGCTACGTGGCGGTATTCAATGCGGTCAAGGAAGCCTACGTCGAGCCGGTGGAAGACAAGAAGCTGATGCACTCGGCTATTCGCGGTTTGCTGCTGGACCTGGATCCGCACAGCACCTACTTCGACAAGGAAGATGCCGACGCCTTCGATGAGCAGTCCAACGGTGCCTACGACGGAATCGGCGTTGAGTTGCTGCAGCAGCCGGACAATACGTTGCTGGTGGTATCGCCGATCGACGACACGCCTGCCGCGAAGGCGGGAATCAAGGCGGGCGATGTCATCATCGCCATCGACGGCAAGCCGATCAGCAGCAAGGATGGCATGGCGCCTTTGCGCGGCGAGCCGGGTTCCAAGATCAAGCTTTCCATTTTGCGCGAAGGCAAACCCAAGCCGTTCGACGTCAGCCTGACCCGCGAAACGATCCGCGTGGCCAGCGTGCGCAGCCGCATGCTGGAGCCGGGTTACGGCTACGTGCGCATCAGTGCTTTCCAGACCGACACCGCCGCTTCTTTCCAGGCGCAGCTGGATAAGCTTCAGGCCAATGGCAAGTTGCGCGGTTTGGTTCTGGATTTGCGCAGCAATCCCGGCGGCTTGCTGCTGGCGGCAGTACAAGTGGCCGACGATCTCTTGGATAAGGGCAACATTGTCAGCACGCGAGGCCGGATTTCGATCAGTGATTCCAAGTTCGACGCGACGCCGGGCGATCGCCTGAATGGTGCGCCGCTGGTGGTATTGGTGGATGCCGGCTCAGCCAGTGCCGCCGAAGTACTGGCAGGCGCGCTGCGCGACAACCAGCGCGCACGCGTCGTCGGTAGCCGTACTTTCGGCAAAGGTTCGGTGCAGACCGTGCTGCCGCTGGACAACGGCGATTCGGTCAAGCTGACCACGGCACGCTATTACACCCCTAGCGGCAAGTCGATCCAGGCCAGCGGCATCGTCCCCGATGTGGTGCTGCATCCGGATGGCGTCGATCAACCTGCCACGATCATTGATTACAGCGAGGCGGTTCTACCGGGACACTTGCGCGGCGACGATGAAGGGGCGGAAGGTTATGCCGCAGGCGATGTGCTGGACGGAGACAAACCCATCGAAGCGGCGTTGGCCGAATTGAAGAAGAAGGTCACCGTAGGCGCCCCACCGATCAAGCAGGCGCGCTGAGCGACTACGAGATATGCCTTGGTAGGAGCGGCCCTTTGTAGGAGCGGCGTCCCGCCGCGAGCTCTTCGCTTTTGTCGCGATCGGGCAGAAAGAGCTCGCGGCGGGACGCCGCTCCCACGAAAGCGGTGCGATGGGGAATCATTAGCGAGGCTTCGCCGGCAACGGAAAACCGCATAACCAGCTTTGCGCCGGTGCCATGCCAGCCGAGGCCATTCGCTCAGCGGAAAGCAGACTCAATGCCCGAAATGCATGCCGCGATCGAGTTGGCCACGGATCTCGCCGCCAGGAAACAGCGACGAATGCACATTGACGTAGGCAACGCCGTTGCGGATTGCGGCAACGAGTTCGGCAAATTCGCCCGGCGTGATGCCTTGCCCACTGGGACCAACGATGTTCGCCGGCAGCAACAGGCCAGTGACTTCACCAGATGGCGGGCATGTGGGTGCCAAGCCAGTGGGATCGGGATTCGCTGCCGTCTGGCACAGGAATACGCTGACCCCGCCATTGACGCCTTTCTGCCCGACATGGATATGGGCCTGCCGGACCTCACCCTGCAAGCCGTCATAGCTAAGTCGATAGACAATGGTGCCGTCGGCAATGCGCGCGAGGAACATGCCGCTCGCACCTGACGAGATCGAAGGAACTTCTTCGAAGCTTCTCAATGGAATAGCGAAGTTCTGGGCTTGCGACAATATGGGGACACAACACAGCACCAAAGCCCAGGTTGCATGAGCGAGTAGCGACTTCATGGCGGATTCCTCGGTATTCCAGCAGCGGATCCCCTCGCTGGTGGATTACGCGCGGTGCCGTTCAGCTGTCGTGAAACCTTGGGCCTTTCCGACAAAAGGAATCCACTGGCGAGGCTTGGCGGGCGACGGAACCGCGTCGAGAGCTGTCCGTTAGAGACCGACTGGCAGGAGCGGCGAGACGCCGCTCCTACAAGAGCAGTGCGAGAGGAATCCGCTAGCGGGGCTTGGCCGGCAGCGGAAACGGCGTGACCACTTTTTCCCCGGTCGCGACGTCCCGAATCACCGACTGGCCTTTTCGTTCGACTTCTTCTATCCGAATGATGCTTTGCATCGGCAGGTGCAACACCTTGGTGCTGCCGAACTCATCGCGCAGGCGCTCTTCCGTAGGATCTACCACCAGCCCGTCATGCAGGTCGAACACCAGTTCGCTGACTTCGGTAAATCCCCATAAGCCGCTGGCGGCGACCTGCCGCGCATACAGCTCATAGACTTTGCTGTGATTGAGGAAGGTGATTTTGTAGAGCTTGGTTTTCATGGGGCGAATTATAGGGGGTGGGAAGTCGCCCGCTGTGCGGGCTGATAAGTCGGCGGCAATGCCCGCCTGTAAAGGGTAAAGAAACGTCTTCCACTTACAGGCCGCGTAGCGGTCGACTTCTCTCTTCGCAGCCCGCATTGCGGGCGACTTCCCCTCAATACCCCTGCCGCTTGCGCAAGCGCCGCGCAATAGCGGCGCGAACGAACAGCGCGAATATCACGCCGAACAGAAAGCCAGCGATATGCGCCGACCAGGCGACCGCGCCGAACGCCGGCCCGATATAGGCGAACAGCACCTGCAGCAGCGCCCAGATGCCGATCAACAGCGACGCGGGTGCCTTCACGAATTCCAGGAACAGGCCAAGCGGCAACACCACGCCCAGCTTGGCAGTGGGAAACAATGCCAAGTACGCGCCGATCACCGCCGACACCGCGCCGCTGGCGCCGATGATCACCCGGTCGGGAGCGCCAATAGTCAACACCGCGGCCAGATTCGCCACCGCACCACCCAACAGGAAAAGCACCAGGAATCGCCATGGACCCATGGTGCGTTCGGCGGGCAGGCCGAAGATCAGCAGGAACACCAGATTCCCCAACAGATGCGCCCAGTCGGCATGCAGAAACAGGGCAGTGAATAGCCGTAGCGCGGTGCCATCCCGAAGCGCCGCCAGCCAGGCTTCAGGAGAGGCCATGCCGCCGGACAAAGCGCCCCATTGGGTGACCAAGCTGCCATGGGTTTGGTGCGAGCGAGTGGTTGCCCAGAGAAAAGCGATCCACAGCGTGGCAAACAGAGCAGGTGTTGCCCAGCGAACGGCCGGCTTCTTGCGTGACGGAAGGGAAACGAACATATCAACGCAATGTACCGGGTCAATCCCGCATATGCCCATTCTCGTATTCATATTCATGAATAGGGGCTGCGTGATGAAGCGCGATTGTTAGCGTTTGGTTAGTAGGTATACTGCATACGGCGTCGTATGTCGGGAGGGGTTTCCGGCGGGCTAACGGGTGGACACAACACCTGCGGCCATAGCGCGACGCAGGCGATTTGTCCCCCGTCTCCGGAGAAACTGTTCATGGAATTTGCAAAAAGCTTCACCAAGATTTCGGCATTGGCGCTCGGCATTGCCGGCGCACTGGCCTGCGGCCAAGTCCACGCCGCCGCTTTCCAGCTGAAGGAAAATAGCGTCAAGGCCCAGGGCCGCGCCATGGCTGGCGCCGCATCGGCCATGGGCGATGCCTCGGTTGTCGCCAACAACCCGGCCGTCATGTCCACCTTCACCGAAAAGACAGTGCAGGCCGACGTCACGGCCATCGACCTGTCCTTCAAGTTCAATGGCAGCGGCACCGCCGCGGCGGGCACCCCGCTGCAGCGCCCGATGACCGGCGGCAACGGTGGCGAAGCGGGTGACCTGGCCGCCGTACCAGCGGCTTCCTTCATCCTGCCGTTGAGCGATGGCTTCGAATACCTGACCTTGGGCGCGATGATCAGCGCGCCGTTCGGCTTGAAGACCGAGTACGACCGCGATTGGGTCGGCCGCTACCACGCGGTGAACTCCGACGTGAAGATCATCGACCTGACGTTGGCGGGTTCGCTGGAAATCACCGACCGCTTCTCGGTGGGCCTGGGCGTGATCTATGAGCATGCCGATGTCACCCTGACCAACGCCGTTGATTTCGGTTCCGGCATCTGCCGCGTAGCGGTCGCGCTTTGCGTCACTCCGAATCCGGTCGCTGCACCGTTCGGTCCGCAGAAGAACGACGGCATGGCCAGCATTTCCGGTACCGACAACAGCTTCGGCTGGATCGCCGGTTTGAACCTGCGCCCGATCGACAAGCTGTCGTTGGGTTACGCCTACCGCTCGGAAGTCGACCACGAACTGCGTGGCGACGCCACTTTCGAAGTGCCGGGTTCGGTGCGCGCGGTGTTGGGTCCGAACGTCTATCTCGCCAACGACGGCGGCGGCGCCAACCTCACCTTGCCCGCCACGCACACTTTCAGCGCCACTTACCAGGCCACGGACCGTCTGGCCATCATGGCCGAAGGCGTTCACACCGGCTGGGATTCGCTGAAGGAAATCCGCATCGAGTTCGATAACCCGTTGCAAGCCGACGCGGCTGAAGACTACAACTGGCACGACAGCTGGTTCTATTCGCTGGGTGGCGAGTTCAAGCTCAACGACAAGTTCACCCTGCGTGCGGGTATCGCGCGTGACGAATCGCCGGTTGCACGCGCTCACCGCACGCCGCGCATGCCCGATCAGGACCGCAACTGGTACTCGATCGGCGCGACCTGGCACGTGAGCGAGAAGATGGAAATCAACGCCAGCTACGTCAAGCTGGACCTGGTTGACGATCCGGAAATCGATCTGATGTCGTCCAGCGGCTCGCGCCTGGTCGGTACTTACGACGGCGGCGCCGATCTGTTCGGTATCTCGGCGCAGTTCAAGTTCTGATCGGGTCATCGATCCGAACAAAAAAAACCCCGCTTCGGCGGGGTTTTTTATGGCGGAACGGGAGCCGACGTATGCAGCCTACAGGCAACGGGCCGCCTTTCCGGTCGTGCGCACAGCGCGCGCTACCCGTCTAGGCGCATCATGGACATCAGTACGGCAAACCCGCCACGTTCAACTCCACCGACCACAACGCACCGGCGCCGGTGAGATAGAGGGTCTTCATGGCCGGCCCGCCAAAAGCGGCGTTGGTGATGTTGGCGTCCACTTTGATGCTTGCCAGTTCGGCACCGGCAGGCGACAGCACCCGCACGCGGCGCTGGTTGTGTTCGGTGAGGTAGAGATTACCGAGGCAATCCACGGCCAGGCCATCTGGGATTGATGTTTTCGTCAGATCCGTACCTTTTCCAGGTACACCGTTGGTCAAAGGATAGGCGCGCAGCACGCCGTTATCTCCGCCGCCCGCGACGTACAGCATGTCTCCGGCCGGGGACAACGCAATGCCATTGGGATTGGCGATCGTGTCGTCGACTACGCTGACTTCACCACCCGCGTAGCGATAGACGCGCGTGCGGTCCTGCCCGCCGAGCGAGGCGGAACGCTGGAAATCAGGATCGGTGAAATAGATCGTGCCGTCCTGGGCAATCACCAGGTCATTGGGCGAGTTGAATGCGTTGTTCTGATATTGGCCGACGATCCGCTCGCGTGAGCGATGCGTGGTGTCGTAGCGCGAAAGTTCCTTGCGATCATGAGTGGCCGCGACGATGCGTCCCTGAGGATCCAGCGCCAGCCCATTGCTGCCGCTATTGATGATGGCCGTTTCCAGTCGATCGGGTGGAGTGAAGCGCTGGATGCGCGAACGGAACTGCGGATCGAGCAGGAAATCGCTGTAGTACAGCGATCCCTCGTGCCAGACCGGCCCCTCGTACAACCGTGGCTTATCGTCCGTCGGTTGTGCCGCGGCGATCCGTTGCGCTGTCAGTTCCCCGCTGGGAGCTGTTCCCGGGTCAGCCGGACAATACGGCGATGTGCTGCGCGCGACCGGCGCTTCGCTGGAAGGAGGCCCAGCGTCCTCGCTCTGACTGCAACCCGCCAACGATGCCAAAACCGCCACGTATAAAGCCGAACGCCACGTTTTCATTCGCTTCCCCATCTCAGGATGATCGCAAGCGTACTTCAATCCAGCGTCGCCGGCAGCGCAGAACCATATGCCGTCCAAAAAAAAGAAACCCCGCCGGAGCGGGGTTCTAGGAAGATGTTCGCGCTGTCTCTCCGAGGAGCGTAGAGCGGAGCTTGCTCCGCTGCTTTTTTTGTATACGGACTTCGGACACGGTCAGCGGAGCGAGCTCCGCTCTACGTGAGCAGGGGACAATTGGAGCGGTGGGTCAGTCGCCCAGCGTCAGCAACGAAGCGTTACCCCCAGCGGCTGTCGTGTTGACGGTGACGGTTTTCTCGGTGGCGAAGCGCGGAAGATAATGCGGGCCGCCGGCCTTGGGACCGGTGCCGGACAAGCCCTGGCCGCCGAACGGCTGCACGCCGACCACGGCGCCTATCTGGTTGCGGTTGACGTAGATGTTGCCGACCTTCACGCGCGCAGCGACACGGTCGATGGTTTCGTCGATACGCGAATGCACGCCCAGCGTCAGTCCATAACCGGTGGCGTTGATCGCGTCGATGACTTGATCCAGCTCATCGGCCTTCCAGCGCACCACATGCAGGGCGGGTCCGAAGATTTCCTTGTCCAACTGGCTCAGCGACTTCAGTTCCCAGGCGCGCGGCGCGAAGAAGGTGCCGTAGGCCGCTGATGCGCTGTCCACCGGAGCCTGCTTGATCAGGCGTGCTTCGCCTGCCATGCGTGCTGCGTGTTTTTCCAGGATATCCAGTGCGTCGGCGTCGATCACCGGGCCTACGTCGGTGGACAACAGGCCGGGATCGCCGACCTTTAGCTCGTCCATCGCGCCGGCCAGCATGGTCATGACCTTGTCGGCGATATCGTCCTGCACGAACAGCACGCGTGCGGCCGAGCAGCGCTGACCCGCGGAGGTGAAGGCGGAGCCGATGGCGTCCTTCACCAACTGTTCCGGCAGTGCGGAAGAGTCGGCAATGAACGCGTTCTGGCCACCGGTTTCAGCGATCAGCACGCCGATGGCGGCGTCACGTGCTGCCAAGGCACGATTGATGGCACGGGCGGTGTCGGTGGAGCCGGTGAACGCCACACCCGCGACACGCGGGTCCTTGGTTAGTGCAGCGCCGACGGTGGCGCCGTCGCCGGGCAGGAACTGCAGCACCGCATCGGGCACGCCTGCTTCGTGCAGCAGCTTCACCGCGGCATAGCCAATCAGATTCGTCTGTTCGGCGGGCTTGGCGATCACGCTGTTGCCGGCAGCCAGCGCGGCGCTTACCTGGCCCAGGAAAATGGCGAGCGGGAAGTTCCACGGGCTGATGCAGACGAACACACCACGGCCATGCAACTGCAGCTCGTTGGATTCGCCCGTGGGTCCGGGCAGCTTTTCTGGCGCACCGAACGTCGCGCGTGCCTGGCTGCCGTAATAGCGCAGGAAATCCACCGCTTCGCGCACTTCCGCCACGCTATCGGGAATGGTCTTGCCGGCTTCCTTCACGCATAGCGCGATGTATTCGGGCATGCGTTGTTCCAGCAGGTCGGCCGCGTATTCCAGGATCGTGGCGCGGCTGGCGGCCGGCGTACGGTCCCACGCGAGCTGCGCGGCTACTGCGTTCTGCAGTGCTTTCTCCACGATGGCGCTGTCGGCGGGTTGCCATTGACCAACCGTTTGTCGACGATCGGCGGGATTGGCGATCGGCACGGTGTTGGTCGACACCACCGCGCCCGGAACCAGCGGCGCAGCATGCCAGCCATGCCGGCCGGCTTTTTCTACCGCGGCGTTGACCTGTGCGGCAAGCGTGCGCAGCTCCTGATCGTTGGCGAGATTGGCGCCCATGGAGTTCTTCCTGTCTGAATGCAATGTTGAAGCATGCGATGTTGAAGCAGCCTGTGACCGGAACAGGTCGACAGGCAGCGGAATGCGCGGATGCGGAATGGATTCGAACGACGACACCGTTTCCACCGGGTCGCGGATCAGATCCTCGACGGCGACGTCTTCGTCGGTGATGCGGTTGACGAAGCTGGAATTGGCGCCGTTTTCCAGCAGGCGACGGACCAGGTACGGCAGCAGGTCCTCATGCGAACCCACCGGTGCATAGACGCGGCAGGGCACATCCAGGCGGTCCTGCGGAATCACTTCCGCGTACAGGTCATCGCCCATGCCGTGCAGCTTCTGGAATTCGAAGGCTTTCCCTTCTCCCGGAGGGAGAAGGGATAAGGCACGAACCGCCGCGATCGTCTGCGCGTTATGCGTGGCGAACATCGGATACAGCGCGTCGATATTCGCGAACATGCGGCGTGCGTTCGCCAGATACGACACATCGGTATTGGGCTTGCGGGTGAACACCGGATAGCCAGGATGGCCTTCAATCTGCGCGCGCTTCACTTCGGCATCCCAGTACGCGCCCTTGACCAGGCGAACCGGCATGCGGCGACCGGCGCGGCGTGCGAGATCGGCGAGGAAGTCGATCACATACGGCGTGCGCTTCTGGTACGCCTGCACCGCCAGGCCGTAGCCTTCCCATCCATCTAGCGATTTGTCGGAGAAAGTGGCTTCGATCAGATCCAGCGACAGTTCCAGGCGGTCGGCTTCTTCGGCATCGATGGTGAAGCCGATGCCGTAGGACTTCGCCAGCTGGGCGAGTTCCAGGATCGCCGGCGCCAGCTCCTTCATCACCCGGGCGCGCTTGGCGTGCTCGTAGCGCGGATGCAGCGCGGACAGCTTGATCGAGATGCTGGGGGCGGCAAAGACATCGGCGAACGGGCCGGTGCGTCCGATCGCGTGAATGGCCTTGCGATAGGCCTCCAGATAGCGCGCAGCATCCTTGGACGTCAGTGCGCCTTCGCCGAGCATGTCGAACGAATAGCGATAGTTCGCGTTGTCACCTTTGCGCGAACGGCCCAACGCTTCCTCGATGGTGCGCCCCATCACAAACTGATGGCCCATGATCCGCATGGCTTGGCGAACCGCGAGGCGGATCACCGGCTCGCCCACGCGACCGACCAGGCGCTTGAAGGCGCCGCGCACGTCGTAGCGGGTCAGATCGTTCAGTTGTACCAGCCGCCCAGTGAGCATCAGTCCCCAGGTGGATGCGTTGACCAGCACTGAGTCGCTCTGGCCCATGTGCTTTTCCCAGTCGGCATCACCCAGCTTGTCGCGGATCAGCTTGTCGGCGGTGTCCTGGTCCGGAATGCGCAGCAGCGCTTCGGCTACGCACATCAGCAGCACGCCTTCCTCGCTGCCCAGGTCGTACTGGCGCATGAAGGCCTCGATGGCGCCCTGATCCTGCGCGCGCGCGCGGACGCGCTGCACCAGGTCCGCGGCCAGCGCCTGTGCCTTGCTTTGTTCCTCCGCGGGCAGGCGCGCTTGCGTCAGCAGTTCGCGCACATGTTCAGTTTCGTCCCGCATCCATGCGGCCGTGATCGCTGCGCGCAATGCGCCCGGTTCCGGCGGCAGTTCGGGGGTGATGATGCCTGCGGGCGGATGCCCGGAAGCTTGATCTGAGTGGGTTTCGGGACGGGAAGTCATCGCTGCCGGCAGGCCAGGGGAAGCCCACTAGTCTATGCCTTCATACCGCCCACGAGAATCTGCGAAGCTTGCCGCGATGCGGTGCCGACGCTACCATTTGACGGTTTTCCGCGGCCTCTCAGCGAGGTTGGCGACATGATCGAAGTGGTTCCGTCGATGCCGGATGGGCATGGCGCGCAGCTCAAGCTGCGGCCGCCCCGGGCGCTGACGGCCCATCAGTTCCTGGCGCTGTTCGCCGTGCTGGCGGGGGCGATGTGGTTGGTGGCCATGCTGGGCTGGTGGGCGGGCAATGCCTTCGCACCGGCGTTCGCGCTTTTGGATAGCGCGATCGTGGCCGCAGCACTGCGCTGGCTTTGGCGCAGCGGCGAACGTGGTGAGGAAATCACCATCGGCCCGGATGTGGTGGAGGTGGTGCTGTTGGAAGCACGCCGCACCGCGCCGGCCGGAAGGGTTTTCCGGGCGCATCCCTACTGGGTGCGGCTTTGTGTTGAAGAAGGTGGCGAAAGGATTTCGCTGGCCTCCAGCGGTAGGCAGGTCGAGGTAGGTGCTTTCCTCGGTCCGGCCGAACGCCGGGAGTTGGCGAACAAGTTGCAGGATTTACTGGCGGCCGCGAGTGGCCGCAACCGATGACGCATTGGGGTCTAGGCAATGACGCAAGTGAAAGGGTATTGGAAGCGTTTGATGACGGCGTGCTTGCTGCTGGCGATGCCGGCGCTGGCATGGGCGCAGTCGGCAGACCCGAAACGTTGGCAGCTGAACATGGGCCGGGGCGTCACCACGTCCTCCAATCACGCTTACGACGCGCACATGGTGGCGCTGTGGGTGTGCGTGGTCATCGGCATCCTGGTGTTCGGTGCGATGGCGTATGCCATGTTCAAGTTCCGCAAGTCGAAGGGTGCCGTGGCTGCGCAGTTCAGCCATAACACCACCGCGGAAATCATCTGGACGGTGATCCCGGTGCTGATCCTGGTGATCATGGCGTGGCCGGCTACCGCCAAGCTGATCGCCATGTACGACACCCGCAACTCCGAGATGACCGTCAAGGTCACCGGCTACCAGTGGATGTGGAAGTACGAATACCTGGGCGAAGGCGTCGCATTCACCAGCCGTATCGACCGTGAATCCGACCGCATCCGCCAGAGCGGCGAAGTGCCGGATTTGGCGAAGAACCCGCACTACCTGCTGGACGTGGACAACGTGCTGGTGCTGCCCACCGACACCAAGATCCGTTTCGTGATCACCGCGGACGACGTGATCCACGCGTGGTGGGTGCCGGCGCTGGGCTGGAAGCAGGACGCCGTACCCGGAATCATCAACGAAGCCTGGGCCGACATCAAAGAGCCGGGCATCTACCGTGGCCAATGCGCCGAGCTATGCGGCAAGGACCATGGCTTCATGCCGATCGTGGTGAAGGCGGTGCCGAAGCAGGAGTACCAGCAGTGGTTGGCCGCGCGTAAACCCGCTCCGGCTCCAGCCCAGGCTCCGGCTCCTGCCGAAGCCGCTCCCGCCGAGCCCGCAGTCGAGACGGAAGGCGCGCCGGTTGAAGGCCAGGCCGCTCCCGCGCAAGACGCCGCTCCCTCCAACGAAACGCCCGCGCCCCAGGCGCAGGCTTAATCGTCCGCATCAGCTGCAAGAGACTAAAGAACATGGCCTATCCCGCCGTCGATCATCATGACGATCACCACGGTCATCAGCAGAGCTTTATCGAGCGTTGGTTCTTTTCGACGAACCACAAAGACATCGGTACGCTCTACCTGATCTTCAGCTTCATCATGTTCATCATCGGTGCGGGGATGTCGGTAATCATCCGCGCCGAGCTGCTGACGCCCGGCCTGCAATTCGTCAATCCCGAGTTCTTCAACCAGATGACGTCGATGCACGCGCTGGTGATGATCTTCGGCGGCGTCATGCCGGCATTCGTCGGCCTGGGCAACTGGATGATCCCGCTGCAGCTGGGCGCGCCGGACATGGCGCTGCCGCGCATGAACAACTGGTCGTTCTGGATCCTGCCGTTCGCGTTCACCATGCTGCTGCTGACGCTGTTCCTGCCGGGCGGCGCTCCCGCCGGCGGCTGGACGCTGTATCCGCCGCTGTCGCTGCAGGGCGGCTCCAACGTCGCGTTCACCATCTTCGCCATCCACATGATGGGCATCAGTTCCATCATGGGCGCGATCAACATCATCGCCACCGTGCTGAACATGCGCGCGCCGGGCATCGACCTGTTGAAGATGCCGATCTTCTGCTGGACCTGGCTGATCACCGCATTCCTGCTCATCGCGGTAATGCCGGTGCTGGCGGGTGCGGTGACGATGTTGCTGACCGACAAGTTCTTCGGCACCAGCTTCTTCAATGCGGCTGGCGGCGGCGACCCGGTGATGTACCAGCACATCTTCTGGTTCTTCGGTCACCCCGAGGTCTACATCATGATCCTGCCGGCGTTCGGCGTGGTGTCGGAAATCATCCCGACCTTCAGCCGCAAGCCATTGTTCGGTTACCAGGCCATGGTGTACGCGACCGCGTCGATCGCGTTCCTGTCGTTCATCGTGTGGGCGCACCACATGTTCACGGTAGGCATGCCGCTGGGCGGCGAGATCTACTTCATGTTCGCCACCATGCTGATCGCCATCCCGACCGGCGTGAAGGTGTTCAACTGGGTCAGCACCATGTGGCGTGGCTCGCTTAGCTTCGAGACGCCCATGCTGTGGGCGGTGGCGTTCGTCATCCTGTTCACCATCGGCGGCTTCTCCGGCCTGATGCTGGCCATCGTGCCGGCCGACTTCCAGTACCACGATACCTATTTCGTGGTCGCGCACTTCCACTACGTGCTGGTGACCGGCGCACTGTTCTCCATCATCGCCGCGGTGTACTACTGGTGGCCGAAATGGACCGGCCGGATGTACAGCGAGTTCTGGGGCAAGTTCCACTTCTGGTGGACGGTGATCTTCGTCAACCTGTTGTTCTTCCCGCAGCACTTCCTGGGCCTGGCCGGCATGCCGCGCCGCATCCCGGACTACAACCCGGTATTCGCGGACTGGAACATGGTCAGCTCGGTCGGTGCGTTCGGCATGTTCCTGACGCCGTTCCTGATGGCGGCCATCCTGTGGAGCTCGTTGCGCAGCGGTGCCAAGGCCGAAGCGCGCGCCTGGGAAAATGCCCGTGGCCTGGAATGGACCGTACCTTCGCCGGCGCCGCACCACACCTTTGCCACGCCGCCGGTCATTCGCGATGGCGACCTGGCTCACGGCGACGTGACCCACTGATCGTTGCCGCAGGATCTAACCGATGACCGCGCCCGACCGCTCCACTGAAGACGTAGCCCAGCGCCGCAAGGCGGTGGTGCGCACGGCTCTGGTGGTCGGTGGCCTGGCGGTGGCGATCTACGTCGCCTTCATCCTGTCGGGGGTGTTGAGCACATGAGCGCGCCGGCACCCAACAAGAACACTTCATCCAAGAACAGCGCCGGCCTGTTCAAGCTGGTTGGTGTGTCGGTGGCGGTATTCGTGCTGACGTTCTCGCTGGTGCCGCTGTACCGTATCGCCTGCGAGAAAGTCTTCGGCATCCGCCTGGAGAAAGGCCCTGGGTCGGCGCAGGTCGTGGCTGGCGAACGCAAGGAACGAACCGTGACGGTGCAGTTCGATGGCGGCGTGAACTCCAAGCTGCCATGGGCATTCCATCCGGAACAGCTGACCATGCAGGTTGTCCCCGGCGAACTGTACGAAGCGAAGTATTTCGCCCGCAACGAAAGCGAGCGCGCCATCGTGGGCAGCGCCGTGCCATCGGTCGCACCGGCGCGTGCCTCGGGCTACTTCACCAAGACCGAGTGCTTCTGTTTCACCGCACAGACTTTGCAGGCCGGCGAAAGCCGCGACATGCCGGTGCGCTTCATTGTCGATCCGGACCTGCCGGTCGACGTGAAAACCATCACGCTGTCGTATACCTTCTTCAAGAACGACGCCATGACCGCGCAGATCGGCACGGGCAACGCGTCGACTTCGCCGTTCGCGGCTCCCTGATCAAGCTTTAGGAAACGGAAGACAACGCCATGGCACAAGCCCATTCGCCAGACGCCAACATCTACTTCGTGCCGCATCAGAGCAAGTGGCCGTTCGTGGGCTCCATCGCCATGTTCGTCACCATGCTGGGCGTGGCCAGCTGGCTCAACGACGCTGGCTGGGGCCAATGGGTGTTCTACGCCGGCATCGTCATGCTGTGCGCCACGCTGTTCATGTGGTTCGGTGACGTGATCCGCGAGTCGATCTCGGGCCACTACAACAAGCAGGTGGACGTGTCCTTCCGCATGGGCATGGTGTGGTTCATCTTCTCGGAAGTGATGTTCTTCGGCGCTTTCTTCGGCGCGCTGTTCTATGCGCGCACATTGTCGCTGCCGTTCCTGGGCGGCGAAGGCGATGGCGTGATGACCAACAGCCTGTTGTGGGAAGGCTTCAGCGCCGCCTGGCCCAGCGCCGGGCCGGGCCAGGTGGGTGGCCAGTTCCAGACGATTCCCGCCTGGGGCCTGCCTCTGCTCAATACGCTGATCCTGCTGAGCTCGGGCGTGACGATCACCATCGCGCACCATGCGCTGAAGGCCGGCCACCGCAAGCAGCTGTTGATCTGGTTGGGCGCTACCGTCCTGCTGGGTGCGACGTTCCTGTTCTATCAGGCCGAGGAATACATCCACGCCTACAAGGAACTGAACCTGACACTCGGTTCCGGCATCTACGGTTCCACGTTCTTCATGCTGACCGGCTTCCACGGCGCGCATGTGACGCTGGGCACCCTCATGCTGGCGATCATCTGGCTGCGTTGCGCCAAGGGCCATTTCAGCAAGGATGAGCATTTCGGCTTCGAAGCCGTGGCCTGGTACTGGCACTTCGTGGACGTGGTCTGGCTGGGCCTGTTCCTGTTCGTCTACGTGCTTTAAGCCGGGAAACGGAAATCGGGAATGGGGAATCGATTAAAGCGAATCCCATCCCTGAAACAAAAGAGCGACGGCTTGCCGTCGCCTTTTGCTTTTACGATTCCCGATTCTCCATTCCCGATTCCCGCATCAGCCCCCAACGCCATGCGGCTGTATCCAGCCCATCTTGATCGACAACGCGACGATCAGGATCAGCGCCACCGACAGCACGATGCGGCGTGTCAGCGCGTTCACCGTGCGCTTGCTCTGACCTTTGTCGACCAGCAGGTAGTACAGTCCGGCGCCCAGGTTCCAGACGATGAGGATGAGGAACGCGATGATCATCAGTGTTTTCAGCGAATCGCTCATGGCGCCCTCAAGTTGGGTGTGTTCTGGATGAAGACATTATCGCAGCGCGAAGGTGAATCCGTTGGCGGCTCCCAGCGGGACGCACAGTGCCAAACACGCTGTCCTGTCAAAAGCCGGAACCGTTCTCTCGGAAACGGTAGCGGGGCGGACGACGCCCGGTGGCTATCGTGGCGCCTCCCATGAGCCGGCGGCGTATGCCGATATGGCTGGGTTGGTCGCTGGCGCTGGCGACCATCGCGTTGTTCTGTGGGTTGGGCCAATGGCAGCTGGGGCGCGCCAAGCAGAAAGAAGCCATGCTGGCGGCATCACAGAAAGTACTGACCGAGCGCACGCCATTGCCGTTGTCGTCCGCTTCGGATGCCAGACGCGCGGCGGAATACGACTGGACGGCCGGTGAGGGCCACTTTCTGGCCGGCCCGGCCATCCTCTTGGATAACCAGATTCGCGATGGGCGGGTAGGGGTGCGTGCTTACCGGGCTTTCCAGCCAATCGAAGGAGCACCGCTGCTGGTCGAGCTTGGCTGGTTGCCGGTGCCTGGCGACCGCCGCCTGCCTGACGTGCCGTTGCCCCACGGAACTCAGGCGCTGCGTGGTCTGCTGGTGCCACCTCCTTCGGCGGGTATTTCCCGCGCCATGCCGGTGCGTCAAGCCAGTGGGAGTTTGCTCGCCACCGATTTGGAATTGGAAAGTCTCACGACAGCGTTGGCGCTGCCGGCGCTGGCGCCGCGCGTGCTCAAGCTGGATCCGCAGCTTTCGTTGGGTTATGCCCGCGACCTCGATATCCTGCCCAACACCTTGCCTCCGGAACGCCACCTTGGCTACGCGGTGCAATGGTTCGGGCTGGCGCTCGCGGTCTTGGTGACTGCGCTGGTACTGACGCTACGCGCCCGCCGTACGCGCCGGAATCGGCAATAACCGCCGGCGCATGAGAAAATAATCGACTATGACTTCCGAATCCCCTGACGCTACCCGCCGCCGCGGGCGCTGGATGCTGATCGCTTTGTTCGCGTTGTTCTTCGGCAGCGTGATAGGCGCCGGCGTCCTGCGCTTCTCAGGTTGGCAGCCGCCCGCGCACAAGAACCATGGGGAGATGCTGCAACCACCGATCGACGCGCGTGCCATCGTGCCTCGGCTGGCGGATGGCAGCGATTATCTGTGGAATCCTACCGAGCGGATCTGGCGCATCGTCGTCGCGCCGCCAGCCGACTGCACTCAAGCCTGCGTCACGCTCGCGCGCAATCTAGATAAAGTCTGGCGCCTGTTTGGCCACAACGCCGATAAGGTCGAAATCCTTTGGATCGGTACACTGCCCGCCGGTGCACCGAAACCCGAATCACTGCGCCTGATGCAACCGGATCCCGCACTGTTGGCGAAATTGCCGCGAGTGAACGATCCTGCCGGCGTGCCGGTGTTTGTCATTGATCCGAACGGTTTCGTGATTCTGCGCTATGCGCCGGGCTTCGACCCCGCGAATCTGCGCAGCGATGTTTCCATGTTGCTGAAACTGATTTAGGGCGTGTCATCAGTTGGGTAGCCGCCAGCGTTGAGTCAGTACGGCCGTCAGGTCAAGCCGCGTGGCGCCGGCCGGCGGCCGTACCGGCTCAACCCGGAGGGCCGTGCCGCCGCGCGGCCGGCGCGGTGTCATCGCTCGGGCGTGTATCGGCATACACTTCCTCGCTCTTCCTTGCGCCAAACGCGCGGCGGCAGGGCGCGGGCGACTACCTAAATGATGAAACGCCCTAGCCCTGGCTGCCGATAAGTTCCTGATGAGTTCCCCATGAGTTCGACCCCGTGCCCTACTGTCTATCGCCATTTCCATCGCCTCGCTTGGTTGGCAGTGGCGTTGACGCTGTGCGTCGTCGTATTCGGTGCTTTCGTACGCTTGTCCGACGCAGGCTTGAGCTGTCCTGACTGGCCGACCTGTTACGGCCGCGCGGCATGGCCGCAGGCTTCGCACGATGTCAGCGACCATGCCGCCAGCGCTATCCGGCCGTTCGAAACACACAAGGCGTGGCGTGAACAGGTTCATCGCCATCTCGCCGCCTCGTTGGGCGTGCTGGTGCTGGTCCTGGCGTTGTTGGCCGCGCGCCGGCGGCGGTTTGGTATCGCGCAGATCATCATCGCGGCTGCGCTGGTGGCGGCGGCGATTCCGCTGTACATGCGTGGAGAACACGGCGCGGCTTCCGCTTTGGCGATTCTCGGCGAAACGATCCTGCTGTTCGCTGCGTTGCGCTGGTCACGTGGCAACGTGACGTCCGCAGCCGCACAAGCACTGGCGCCGATCGGCGCACTGACGCTGAGCGTGATCATCTTCCAGGCTTTGCTCGGCATGTGGACAGTGACCTGGTTGCTGAAGCCGATCGTCGTGATGGGTCATCTGCTGGGCGGGCTTACCACATTCTCTTTACTGGTCTGGCTGGCTTGGCGCGCGACCGATCGGCCCATCACCTTGGCCGATGCGGGCGTACTGCGTCGCTGGGCATTCGTCGGATTGATCTTGCTTGCCCTGCAGATCGCCTTGGGTGGCTGGGTCAGTGCCAATTACGCGGCGTTGTCATGTGGCCTGGATTTTCCGAAGTGCGTGGGCAAGTGGTGGCCGCCCACTGATTTCCGCGAAGGGTTTGTGCTCTGGCGCGGCGTTGGGGTGGACTACGAAGGCGGCGTGTTGGACGGTGCCTCGCGCATCGCCATCCAGATGTCGCACCGAATCGTCGCGGTGCTGCTGGCGGCCTATCTGCTGGCTTTTGCCTGGCGGCTGTTCCGCACCCCGAGCATGCGCAGCTGGGCGTTGACGCTGGTGATTCTGACGGTCACACAGGTGGCGCTGGGCATTCTCAACGTCAAGTTAGGTCTGCCGCTGCAGGTGGCAGTGGCGCACAACGCAGGTGCGGCGCTGCTACTGTTCACACTGGTGTCATTGCTGGCGCGACTGCGCAGGCCCGAATAACCCATGCGCTTTCCTTTCCACGATTACTGGGAGCTCACCAAGCCGCGCGTGGTCGCGTTGATCGTGTTCACCGCGCTGGTGGGTATGTTCCTGGCGGTGCCCGGTCTGCCGCCGGCGCGCGAGACAGTGTTCGGGCTGCTGGGCATCTGGTTGGCGGCGGCTTCCGCCGCGGCGATCAATCATCTGATCGATCAACGTATCGACAAGGTGATGGCGCGCACAGCTCATCGGCCGTTGGCGACGGGCGCGTTGAGGCCTATGCAGGTACTGGCGTTCGCGGTAGTCCTGGGGGTGGTATCGATGACCATCCTCGTGGCGCTTGTGAACATGCTGACGGCGGCCCTGACTTTCGCTTCGTTGATCGGCTATGCCGTCGTCTATACCGGGTATCTGAAGCGTGCCACGCCACAGAACATCGTCATCGGCGGCATCGCCGGCGCGGCGCCGCCGTTGCTGGGTTGGGCGGCGGTCACCGGGATGCATAACGAGTGGGATTGGGCACACGCCTTGTTGCTGGTGCTGATCATCTTCGTATGGACGCCTCCGCATTTTTGGGCGCTGGCGATCTTCCGGCGCGAAGACTATGCGCGCGCGCTGGTTCCCATGTTGCCGGTCACCCATGGCGTGAGCTACACGCGTTGGCAGATCTTGCTCTACACCCTGCTGCTGGTCGTGGCGACGGTGCTGCCATGGGTGGCGGGCATGAGCGGCGTGTTCTACCTGGGTGGCGCGCTGGTGCTGGGTTCGGTATTTCTCTGGTACGCCTGGAGACTATTGGATCCACCGGACGAATTCTTCGCCATGCGGGTTTTCAACTATTCCGTGGTCTACCTGATGGCGTTGTTCGCTTTCTTGCTAATCGATCATTGGCTGCTGCCATTCCTGCAACCCGCGCCGCTGGTTGAATTTTTGCCACAGGGCTGAGCACGCGCTCGTGTAGGAACGGCGCCCCGCCGCGAGCTCTTCCTGTCAGAACCCGCCATACACAGCTCGGAAAGGAAGCGAAGAGCTCGCGCCGAGACCGCGCTCCTACAAACGCGCTCTTGTTGCAGCGACGAAACTTAGGTGCTCTTGCCTTCTCGTAGAGCGGAGCTTGCTCCGCTGTTCTTAGAGATCAAGCGACGATTCACTATTGTCTGCCGTTGCGACGGCATCGTTGCTATCACTCATTGGTATCACGAGGCGCAGCTTCGCTCTACGGCGAATCCGCCGCTTTCAGCTTTTCGACAACCGCCGGTTCAAGCGATTTCAAACCGGCGCGTTTGCCCAACTCAAGCGCCTCGTCCGGCGTGGCATCTTCATGCTGCGCCGCCATCAACGCGAGCAAGGCGCCCACGCGATTGCCGGAGGCGC
Source organism: Pseudoxanthomonas sp. CCNWLY206-1 (assembly GCF_039710385.1). Lineage (NCBI taxonomy): Bacteria > Pseudomonadati > Pseudomonadota > Gammaproteobacteria > Lysobacterales > Lysobacteraceae > Pseudoxanthomonas > Pseudoxanthomonas sp. CCNWLY206-1. The sequence continues at coordinate 245,169 of NZ_JBDKXI010000004.1, forward strand.
AATGCAGCAGCACGCCGTCGCCGCTTTGGTCCAGCGCCTGTTTCAAATGCGTGGCGTTCTCCGCGGTCAGGTCGTCTGCGCCGCCGATGGGCAGTTGCAGATAACGCATGCCGTGACGTTTCACTTCGGCCGCTTCATCGAAACCACGGTCTTCTTCATCCGTGCGCAGATCGATGACGGTGCGCACGCCTTTTCGCGAAAGCTCCGCCAGGTCCTCTGGAGTGGGCTGCGCGCCGGTATGCAGGCCGGGCTTGGGTTCGGCAAACTCGGTGGCGCTCGCCGCAGAGGCAAGCACCGAAAGGAGCAGAACCAGTGCGAGCCCTGCGAAGCGAATAAAATTCGATGTGTTCATAGTGCTACCCAATGGTGTGAACGCGCCCGGCACGTGCCAGCAGCAATACGCGAAGCTCGTATTTGTCGGCTTCGTCCAGGCCAATATTGCGCTGCTTCGCCTGAAGTTCATCCAACCTCTGTTGCAAGGTTTGTCGCTCCAACTGTGCGACGGCGTCCAGCAACTCGGTGCGCCAGCTGTCTTCGTCGCCGGGGATCGCCTGCATCGCCAGTTTCTGCAACGCCGCCAATTCCTCCCGTTCGGCGAAATGCTCCAGCAGCGCACCTGTGGTGATGTCGGGTCGGGTGCGCACGATATCCAACAGCTCGATCAACAACTCCACGCCCGGTTGCCGTAGACCGGCAAAACCATAAGGCGGCTCAAGAACGAGCGCGAGTGAAGGCTTATGCAGCAACCGCACGATGGTGCTGCGGACCAGGCTGGGTTTGGTGGCAGCGTTGATCGGACGGCGCGGCGCAGTGACGGGCGAAGGTGGAGGCAGCTGCGCGCCCACGCCGGTGATTTCGGTCAACCGCTGTTTCATCAGATCGCCGAACGCGCCATCGGGAATCTGCGCCAGCAACGGTTTGGCGCGCTCGGCCAAGCGCGCCTTTCCGTCCAGCGTGGATAGGCGGATGTCCTTGCCCAATTCATCGAAGAAGAACTGCGACAGCGGCGTGGCGTCATGCAGGCGTGCATCGAAACCGGCGACGCCTTCCTTGCGGACAATGGTGTCCGGATCTTCGCCTTGCGGCAGGAACAAGAAAAACGCCTGCCGTCCATCCTTCATTCGCGGCAGCACTGACTCCAGCGCGCGCCACGCAGCACGCTGACCCGCGGCATCGCCGTCGAAGCAGAAGTACACATCGGGCGCATTGCGGAACAGCAGCTCCGCGTGGTCGGGCGTGGTCGCCGTGCCCAGCGTGGCGACCGCCTGGGTGACGCCGTATTGGAATAGCGACACCACATCCATATAACCTTCGACCACGATCAGCCGCGTGATCTTCTGGTTGGCCTGACGTACCTGCCACAGGCCGTAGAGTTCCCGGCCCTTGTGGAACAGCACGGTTTCCGGCGAATTCAGATACTTCGGGCCATCGTCTTTGTCGAGTACACGTCCACCGAAGGCGATCACGCGGCCACGGCGGTCGTGAATCGGGAACATCACCCGGTCGCGGAATTTGTCGTACACATGTCCGCGATCGTTCTTCGACAACATGCCGGCGCGGTCGAGCAATTTGACCCGGCGTTCGTCGGTGCCCAGTGCATCCTTCAGCGCGGAAAATCCATCCGGTGCATAGCCGATTGAAAACTGCGTGCGGATGGCGGCGTCCACGCCGCGTCCATCCAGATAGGCGCGGGCTTTATCGCTGGCCTCCAGCTGCCGCTGAAAGAAACGTGCCGCCGCATCCAGCGCGGCATACAAGTCGCGGCTGTCGTCGCTGACGTTGCGTTGCTGGGTTTCCTTCGGCACTTCCATGCCGTTGCGCCGGGCCAATTCCTCCACCGCGTCCAGGAATTCCAGGCGGTCGTAGTTCATCAGGAACGACAGCGCGGTGCCGTGCGCACCACAGCCGAAGCAGTGATAGAACTGTTTGGTCGGCGACACCGTGAACGACGGGGAGCGCTCATCGTGGAACGGACAACAGGCCGAATATTCCTTGCCCTGTCGCTTCAACGGCACGCGCGTACCGACCACCTCGACGATATCCGTCCGGGCGAGCAGTTCATCGATGAAGGCGTCGGGAATGCGGGCCATGGCCGACTAGTATTCCACGATGGGGGCTCTCACGTAGCCTGACCCGCCCTGTTTTTCGCCTCGGCAACGGCCTGCGCTCGTTCATCGATTACCGCCGTCAGCAACGCACCGGTGAAGAACACCAGGGTGGCGTAATAGACCCATACCAGCAGGACGACCAAGGTGCCCATGGACCCGTAAGCGCTGCCGGGTGCGGCTTCGGCGATGTACAGGCCAATGCCGTAGCGGCCTGCCACGAAGAGGGCCGCCGTAATGGCGCCGCCCAACAGCGCTTGTCGCCAATGCACCCGCCGGTCGGGCAGGTAGTGATAGAGCAGGGCGAATGCCAGGACATAGATCGCCAGCGAGACGACATTGCCCAATGCCGGCAGCAACGAAGGAATGCGCGCGAACATGATCTGCAGCGCCGTATTCAGCGTCATCGATACCAGCAACAGGAAACCCAGCGCCATCACCACCCCGAACGAGAAGATGCGCTTGCGCAGCCAGGCCATGACGCCCGGTAGTTGCTGCGAATCGGTTTGGAATATCGCGTTCAGCGCCTTCTGCAGGCGGGCGAACACCGCCGTGGCGCCGACGAACAGCAGCAAGGTGCTCCACCAGCCGGCCAGCGAACCGATACTGGGCCAACGTTCGGCATTTTCGATCACAGTACCGGCGACGGTTTGCGCGCTATGACCTGCCAGGTCGCCCACTTGCCGGATAAGGGCTTCTTGAGCGGACGGATACAACGACGCCGTCAGCCACAGCAGCAACACCAGTAATGGCGCCAGCGAGAGCAGTGCATAAAACGCCAGCGCCGCGGCATGGGTCATCAGGTCGTTCTCGACGAAGCGGCGCGACAGCACTACGGGAAGGCTCTCCTGCAGGCGAGCTTGGAGGTGTTTGATCTTTTCGGACAGGCGGCGTTGCATGACGTCCGGTCATCGCGGCATGGGCGAGCCTTCAGGATGCCAGAGGGCTGTTGAGTGGCTGTGATTGCAGCCCTGTCCAGCGCATGACTTACACGGTCGGAACATTGAACGTAGAAGCGGCGTCCCGCCGCGAGCTCTTACCTCAAACCGCCCCCGACCTCACCCGACGCCAGATCACGCAGCGCCTGACCACTCACCCGTTGCACCGTCCACTCATCCAGGCCGACAGCACCCAAGCGCCGATAGAAACGGATCGCCGGCTCGTTCCAGTCCAGCACCGACCACTCGAAGCGGCCGCAACCCCGTTCCACCGCAAGCTTGGCCAGATGGACCATCAGCTTCTCGCCTAGCCCCAATCCGCGGTATTGCGGCCGTACGAACAGATCTTCCAGGTACAGCCCGCGCTTGGCCAGGAAGGTCGAAAAATTGTGGAAGAACAACGCGAAGCCGGCGGGTTGTCCGTCCACTTCGGCGATCACCACTTCGGCCGCGGGATGTTCGCCAAACAGCTGTTCAGTCATGCCGGCCTCGGTGGCGACGGCTTCATGCGCCAGCTTTTCGTATTCAGCCAGTTCGCGGACAAAAGCCAGGATCTCTGGCACGTCGGTGCGGGTGGCGGGGCGTAGGGCGATGGTGGGCATTGGCGCTGTATTCGGCATAGGTGCCAAGCATAGCCCGGTCCTTAATCCTGATTAGCGTCGGATCTTCGCTGCCTTCTCCCTCCCGGGAGAAGGTGCCCGGAGAGCTTTTTCCGAAGAAGAAGAGCTTCAGCCCGCGAACTTCTTCTTCACCAGCGCTGAGACCTGACCCATGTCGGCCTGTCCGGCCAGGCGCGGCTTCAGCACGCCCATCAGCTTGCCCATGTCAGCCGGGCCGGTGGCGCCAGTTTCGGCGATGGCGGCATCGATGGCAGCCAGGATCTCCGCTTCGCCCAGCTTCGCGGGCAGGTAGCGCTCGATCACCAGAATCTCGGCGCGTTCGATGGCGGCCAGGTCCTCGCGGCCGGCGGCTTCGAACTGGCTCACCGAATCCTTGCGCTGCTTGACCATCTTTTCCATCGCGGCCAGCACGGCGGCATCGTCCAGTTCAATGCGTTCGTCGACTTCACGCTGTTTGATGGCGGCATTGATCAATCGGATCACGCCCAGGGAATCCTTGTCGCCGGCCTTCATGGCGGCCTTCATATCGTCGGTGAGCTGCTGTTTCAGGGACATGGACATCTCCAGATTGGGTGGAACCATAAACACAAAAAGCCGGCTACGCTCACGCGTGCCGGCTTCTGGCGGTACTTCCGTCTAAAGCCCACGCCATGGCGCAGGCCTTGCGGAAGAACCCGCGCCTTCGCTCAGTACAGGCGCTGGCGCTTGGTGACGTCGCGCGAGCTGCGACGCAGCTGACGCTTCACCGCGGCAGCGGCCTTGCGCTTGCGTTCCTGGGTCGGCTTCTCATAGAACTCGCGCTTGCGGGTTTCTGCCAGAACACCGGCTTTTTCGCAGGTACGCTTGAAGCGACGCAGAGCAAACTCAAAAGGCTCGTTTTCGCGGACTTTGACGCTGGGCATGGAATCTCCGGTACACATGATGACCGGGAATGGCCCGGCGAGCCGCGTATTATAGCGACTCATCGGGCCGCCGCAACCCACCGGCCCTTGTCCCGTCCCTGTAAGAGCCTCATTTCCTTCCCATGCGCGTCCTTGGCATTGAAACCAGTTGCGATGAAACCGGCGTCGCCGTGTACGACACAGGCCTGTCTGGCGCTGCCGGGTTACGCGCCCACGCGGTCTACAGCCAGATCGCCCTGCATGCCGAATACGGCGGGGTGGTGCCGGAACTGGCCAGTCGCGACCACGTTCGCAAGCTGCTGCCGTTGATCCGCCAGACCCTGGCCGAAGCCGGCCTGGGCGTCGGCGATCTGGACGGGGTGGCCTATACGGCGGGCCCGGGCCTGGTCGGCGCGTTGCTGGTCGGCGCCGGGGTGGCCCGATCGCTGGCCTGGGCGCTGGACGTGCCCGCCGTGGGCGTGCATCACATGGAAGGTCATCTGCTGGCGCCATTGATGGAAGACGATCCTCCTGAACCGCCCTTCGTGGCCCTGCTGGTGTCCGGCGGGCATACCCAATTGGTAGCTGTGGACGCCATTGGCCGCTATCGCCTGTTGGGCGAGACCCTGGATGACGCCGCCGGGGAGGCGTTCGACAAGACCGCCAAGATGATGGGCCTGCCTTATCCCGGTGGGCCGCGATTGGCGGCGCTGGCGGAGCAAGGACGGCCGGGTGCGTTCAGGTTCTCGCGGCCGATGACCGACCGCCCCGGGCTGGATTTCAGCTTTTCCGGGCTCAAGACGCAGGTGCTGCTGGCTTGGCGCGACAGCGACCAGAGCGAAACCACGCGCGCCGACGTCGCCCGCGGCTTTGAAGATGCGGTGGTCGACACGCTGGCCATCAAGTGCGAACGCGCGCTGGATGCCGCCGGTTGCGAAGTGCTGGTGGTCGCGGGTGGCGTGGGCGCCAACAAACGCCTGCGCGCGAAGCTCCACGCGATGGCGGCCAAGCGCGGCGGACGAGTCTGCTTTCCGCGTCCTGAACTATGTACGGACAATGGCGCCATGATCGCGTTCGCCGGCGCCTTGCGCTTGGATGTGGGTCAGCATGAAAGCGCGGAAGTGAAAGTCGTCCCGCGCTGGGATATGGCGACGTTGCCGGAAGTGGTCGCGGCCAGGGAATAACAAAACAACACGCCTTTGCCCCCTTATAAAAGGGGGCTACGGGGGGTGCTTTTAGCGGCAAGCCAAGAGCAAATCCCCCTTAATCCCCCTTTCCAAAAGAAAGGGGGAGATAACAAGCGCTTCATTGCAGCCTTAGGATCAACTCATTCATGGACAAAGTCTTCATCGAAGGTCTGGAAGCGGACACCGTCATCGGCATCCACGATTGGGAACGGCGTATCCGGCAAACGCTGTGCCTGGATATCGAACTGGGGTTCGACAATCGTGTGCCGGCGGCAAGCGATGACGTCGCCGATACGCTGGACTATGACGCCATCAGCCAGCGCATCACTGCGTTTGTGCGGACATCGGAATTCGGCTTGGTGGAGACGCTGGCGGAGCGCTGCGCCGCGCTGGTGATCGAAGAGTTCAACGTGGCATGGCTGCGATTGAAACTCAGCAAGCCCGGCGCGGTGCGCAATGCGGCAGCGGTAGGCGTGATCATCGAGCGGCAGCGCGAACTGGCGTGACGTCAGCGGGTGTGACAGTCTCAGGTTTGCCAACGTCCATCATCGATAAGCCGACATCACACGTGAGCAAGTACCGCTATATTTTGTTGCTGGGCACGAATACCCACGACGAATCGCCGCTGCAGCAAGCACGACTCCGACTGGGCGAATCCAGCAAGCTGCTGCGCGAGTCGAAGCTTGTGCATGGCCCCAGCGTGGTGGCGGGCGATCATCGTCACTACATCAATCAAGCCCTGCTGATCCAGACGGCACAGTCGCGAGATGATTTGGCTGCATTTCTGAAGCGAACAGAAGACGATCTTGGCAGGCGTCACGACGGGGACAACTGCCTTATTGACATCGATCTGGTGGCCGAATGCGATGCACAGGATCGTGTGATCTGGCAAAACCCGGACAAGCTGACGCACGCGTTATTTCGTGATTTGGTCGCGCAGGTTTTGCCTTCCACAAACGCAAACATCATGTAGGAGCGGCCGTCTCGGCGCGAGCTTTTGCTTTTATCTGTTATCTGTCGAAGAGGAATTGCTCGCGGCGAGAGACCGTTCCGCGCCTCTGGGCCTCTCGGTGCGCGCGATCAAGAGCGCACCGCAGCGCGCCCATATGGGCAGCAGGCTTCAACCGTTCTTCGCTGCTATCTCGATCTGACGGGAAGAGCTCGCGCCGAGACGGCGCTCCTACAGGAGCAACCGGCAAAAGCAACCAGTATGAGAAACCACGTCAAATAAACACCGAGCGGCCGCCATCAATCGCGATGATCTGCCCGGTGATGTAGCGGTTGCCGGTCAAAAGCCAACGCACCGCCGATACGATGTCTTCCGGTGAGCCTTGCCGCTGCAAGGCGGTACGTTCGCGTAGTACGTCCAACGTTTCGGCCTTGATGGGATTTTCCGACCACAGCACGTTGCCGGGCGCGACCGCATTGACGCGAACTTCCGGGCCCAGCTCGCGCGCGAGCGACTTGGTCATCATGACCAATGCCGCCTTGGCCATGCAGTAGACCGTATGGCCGTGCAGCGGGCGCTCTGCATAGATGTCGGCCAGGCTGACGATGGCGCCGTGCGATGCTTTCAGGTGCGGCGCCGCGGCTTGGGCCAGGAAAAAAGGCGCGCGCGCGTTGGAAGCGAATAGTTCGTCCCATTGCTGCGGTGTGGTTTCGCCAATCGGCGTGGCGTAGTAAGCGGAAGCGTTGTTGACCAGCGCGTCCAGCCGTCCGAAACGGCCGACGGTTTGCGCCACGATCTCCGCAAGCCGGTCGAAATCGCTCAAATCGGCGCGGAGCGGCAACACGCTGTCCGGTCGGCTGGCCTCCAGTTCCGCTACCAGCACCCGCATTTCTTCTTCCGAGCGACGGTAGTGCAAGGCCAGGTCATAGCCATCGGCGTGCAGCTGGCGGGCGATGGCCGCGCCCACGCGTTTGGCGCCGCCGGTGACCAGTGCAACAGGACGCGACTCGGGCATGAAGCAACTCCGGAACTCAGACCGCGGCATTGTCGCTGCTTTCACGCGGAGCTGCCGAATGTGGCGACGCAGGCAAGTCGCCGGACGCTTGACGGCATGTTGGGTTTGCAGGCATGTTGCATTGCATCAACCCTCGTCGGCATCCGGCCGGCGGGCGGCAGCGGAAGGGGGCGGATGGACTGGGCCAAATACCGCACGACCACGTTCGATGAGCTGATCCAAGCCAATGGTCAGCCGCATCCGGCGGCGCGCCGGCTAGTCGAATACCTGGCCGGCCTGTCCGGACGCGAAATCGCTGAGCGGCAGCTGGCCGCCGACGTCGTGGCCCGCGTGCAGGGCATTACCTTCACCGTCTATTCCGATGGGCGCAACGTCGACCGCACGCTGCCTTTCGATCTGATACCCCGCATCATCGACCGCCGCGAGTGGAAGCGGACCGAGGCCGGTCTGAAGCAGCGCATGCGCGCACTGAACCTGTTCATTGGCGACGTCTACGGCAAACAGCGCATCGTCAAGGACAAAGTGTTCCCGGCGATGCTGCTGAAGGATTCGGTCAATTTTCGCCCGCAATGCGTCGGTATCGAGCCGCCGCTGGGCGTATGGGCACACGTCTGCGGCTCGGATCTGGTGCGCGACAGCGATGGCACGCTGTACGCGTTGGAAGACAATCTGCGCATTCCCAGTGGTGTGTCGTACATGCTGGAAAACCGCATGGTGGCGAAGCGGGTGTTTCCGGAATTGTTCGAAACCAGTTCCATCCTGCCGGTGGACGACTACCCGTCGCAGCTCTACGACACGCTGGTCGCACTGTCGCCGCGCCCTGGCGACTCACCGGTCATTGCTCTGCTGACGCCGGGCGTGTTCAACAGTGCTTACTTCGAACATGCGTACCTGGCGCAGGCGATGGGAATCGAACTGGTGGAAGGCAACGACCTGTTCGTTGCCGATGATGATTGCTGCTACATGCGCACCATCTATGGGCCGCAGCGCGTGGACGTGATCTACCGGCGTGTGGATGATCTTTTCATCGATCCAGAAAACTTCCGCCCGGATTCCACGCTGGGCGTGCCCGGTCTGATCCGTAGCTGGCGCGCGGGCAAGGTGGCGCTGGCCAATGCGCCTGGCGCGGGCGTCGCCGACGACAAGGTCGTCTTCGCCTACGTGCCCAAGATGATCAAGTACTACCTAGACGAGGATCCGATCCTGCCCAACGTACCCAGTTTCCTGTGCCACAACGCCAAGGAGCGCAAGTACGTGCTGGAGAACATCGAGAAATTGGTCGTCAAGCCGGCCAATGAGTCCGGCGGCTACGGCATGCTGATCGGGCCACGTTCCACCAAACGCCAGCGCGACAAGTTCAAGCAGCTGATCCAGGCCGACCCGCGCAACTACATGGCGCAACCCACGTTGTCGCTGTCTACTGCGCCTATCGTGACCAAGCAGGGGCCATCGCCGCGGCACCTGGATCTGCGGCCTTTCGTGCTGTCGCGCCAGGATACCTACGTTACTACCGGCGGTTTGACGCGAGTGGCCATGGAGAAAGGCTCGCTAGTGGTCAACTCCTCGCAAGGCGGCGGCGCCAAGGACACCTGGGTGGTGGACATGGATGACGGCACGGACGAGGAGCGCGCCTGATGCTGTCGCGCGTGGCCGACAATCTGTACTGGTTCAGCCGTTATGTGCGGCGTGCGGAAAACACCGCACGCCTGGTGGGCGTGGGCAGCCAGTTGCAGCTGGACATGCCACGCTCGGTACGGTTCACCTGGCGGCCGCTGATCGATACGGTGGGCGCCGACGAAGTGTTCGCAGAACACTTCCCTGATGCGGGCGAAGACGTCGGCGACGTCGAAGTGGTGCGATTCCTGCTATTGGACGAACGCAACACGACGTCCCTGCGGAGTTCGATCGACGCGGCGCGCGAGATCCTTCGCAGCATCCGGGACAGCCTGCCGCAGGAGGTCTGGGAAGCCATCAACGATCTGCATCTGTACATCGGTACCTATGGCGAGCGCAGCGTCAGCCGGCGTTATCGCATGGATTTCCTGGGTCGCATCATCGATGGCTGCCTTAAAGTCTCCGGCCTGCTGAGCGCCAACGTCAGCCGCGATATCGGCTACCAGTTCCTGCGTTTGGGCACGGCGCTGGAACAGGCGGACATGACCACCCGCATCATCGATGCGGGCGCCTCCGGATTGGTCACGCCTCGGCACGAGGAAGACCGCGAAACCTTTCAGAACATGCAGTGGATGAGCGTGTTGCGATCATTGGCGGCGTATCAGATGTTCCGTCGTCACGTGCGCCAGCGCGTCACCGCGGAGCTGGCGTTGCGTTTTCTGCTGCAGAACGCCGAATTCCCGCGCAGCGTGCAGTTCTGTCTGTCGCGGGCACAGAGCGTACTGCCGACCATGCCATACCGCCCTGGCATAGACCGCTATCTCAACCGCGTGATCGGCATGACCCGCAATGCGGATCCAGCATCGCTGGCGTCCCGCAATCCAGCCGTTTTCATGGATGAGATCCAACTGCAACTCAGCGCGTTGCATACGGCTATCGCCGATGGTTATTTCTATAGCTGATAGCGAAATTGTTGTAGGAGCGGCTTTTTACCTTGTAGGAGCGGCGTCCCGCCGCGAGCTCTTTCTGACAGGTCGCGACAGAAGCAAAGAGCGATTGAAGCCCATTTGTTCGCCATCCGGACGCGCTGCGGCGCGCTCATGATCGCTTGCATTGAGAGGTTACCGAGGCGCGGGCGCGGAGCGGCGTCCCGCCGCGAGCTTTTTCCGTCAGATCGCGATAGAAGCGAAAAGCTCGCGCCGAGACGGCGCTCCTACGTCAACCCTAATTTGCAGTGAGTGCTGCGATGTACAGCGCAGTAGCCACGAGAATGCTGCGGAAGGGAACGCTGAACCAGTAGCGCTTTCCCAGGAAAACGTACCCCAACAGAAGTAGCAGTCCCGCATACAACAGAAACGGGTCGAGAAAAATGACCTCGCTCCGAAAGATCGCCAAGTACCCATACACCATGCCAAAAAACAGCATGCCGCAGGAGTGGCTTGCGTTGAAACCCACCCAGGTTTTCCACATCGTCGTTTCGCGCGTCAGGATCGGTGTGACTTCCTTCATCCGGGTTTCAAGCTGGGTATCCCGCGGATGCAGCTTGTCGCCGCGAAAGGTGAGCAGGAGATGCAGAGCGCCCAGGCCGAAGATAATCAGTGCACTGAGAACGAGCAAAACCGGTGCGAATGCATGCATGGCAACTTCCCTCGTTCGTCGTAGGAACGGCCTCCGGCCGGTAGGAGCGGCATCCCCGCCGCGAATTCTTTCTTCCAGGTTGCAATAAAAGCGAAGAGCTCGCGCCGAGACGGCGCTCCTACAGGAGAGCATCGTAGGAGCAGCCTTGCCGGTAGAGCATCCCCGTCGCGAGCTCTTTCTGTCAGGTCGCGATAGAAGCGAAGAGCTCGCGCCGGGACGGCGCTCCTACAGAAGAGCCTGCGTAGGAGCAGCCTTGCCGGTAGAGCATCCCCGTCGCGAGCTCTTTCTGTCAGGTCGCGATAGAAGCGAAGAGCGCGCGTCGAGACGGCGCTCCTGCACGGGGTGGTGTGTCGTGCGCTCCTACTGTTGGCCTTGCGCGTCGCCGGGATCCTGCCGTGAAGGCTGCCGGCGTGGTGGCATGGCAGGCAATGCGGAGGGAGTCTCTTCCTTCTCCATTGGCGGCTCCCAAGGGAAGCGCGGCAAGCTGCGTACGGCGGCTTCCAGCTTGCGCGACCAGGTCTCGTGGATTTCCGAGTACAACGGCGTGTCGCTTTCCAACCGCATCTTCTGTGTGATCTTCAGGTCGCCAGCGCGGATCAGCGCCATGTCGATGGGCAAGCCGACGGAAAGATTTGAGCGGACGGTCGAATCCAGCGATACCAGCGCGCAGCGCGCGGCGTCTTCCAGCGTGGTCTCCGGCCGCAGAATACGATCCAGGATCGGTTTGCCGTACTTGGACTCGCCGATCTGCAGGTACGGCGTCTCCGGCGAGGTGGCGATGCAGTTGCCCAGCGGGTAGACCATGTACAGGCCAGGGCGCTCGCCGGCAATCTGGCCGCCCAGGATCAAGGTCGCCTGGACGCTGACGCCACTCTGCTGCGCATCGTCGCTGACTTTGGTCTGGCTGGCGACCAAGGTATCGCCTACATACTCGGCCACTTCGTAAAGATGGGAGAACGTGCGCAGGCTGCGCTTGGCGTCCGGATCGTCGGCATCGCGCTGCAAGCGGGAAATCGTCAGCTGCGTGGTGGCGAGATTGCCGGCCGACATGAGCACGAATACCCGCTCGCCGGGATATTCGAAGAAGTGCATCTTGCGATACACGCGTACATCGTCGAACGACGCGCTGGTGCGGGTGTCCGCGGCGAAGATCAAGCCTTGGTCCACTTCAATGCCGACGCAATAGGTCATGACGTATCCGCTGCTGCTGTGCACTCGATTCTATGCGCGCGCGCGGGGCACGTACAATGGCCGCCTGTGTTCACACTCTCAAGTCCCCACTCTGGTGCGCCCGATGCAGGCCGAGCTTCCCCTCCCCGACGATGTCGCGCTGGCGCATAGCCAGCAGCTGGCGGCCCTGATCCGCGAAGAGATCGCGGCGGCGGGCGGCGCGATTCCTTTTTCGCGCTTCATGGAGCGCTGCCTGTATACGCCCGGTCTGGGGTACTACAGTGCTGGCAGCAGTAAATTCGGCGAGTCCGGCGACTTTGTCACCGCACCGGAGTTGGGCCCGTTGTTCGCCAGTTGCGTCGCCGAAGCGGTCGCGCCGGTACTGCAACAGCTGGGACCGCAGGCGGAATTCCTGGAAATCGGCGGCGGCAGTGGCGCATTCGCCGAAGTGATGCTCAAGCGGCTGCTGGAGCTGGACGCGTTGCCGGCGCGCTACGCCATTTTGGAACCCAGCGCGGACCTGCGCGAGCGCCAGCGCGAACGACTGGGCCGGAAGCTTATTCCGCCGGTGTTCGACATCGTCGAATGGTTGGACGGTCCGCCGGCAGCGAAATGGAACGGCGTGCTGTTCGCCAACGAAGTGATTGATGCGTTGCCCACGCCGCGGTTCACGCTGCGCGATGGCGAGGTGTTCGAGGAAGGCGTGGCGGTGGGCGCGGCAGGCGGTTTCGTCCGCACCGAACATCCTGCCGACGCATTGCTGGCCGCCGCGGTGCGCCACGTCGAGCGCTACACCGGCCAATCGTTTCCTGACGGCTATCGCTCGGAATTGCTGCCGCAACTGCCGTACTGGCTACAGGCGGTGATGGGTGGCCTGGATGCGGGCGCCATGTTGTTCGTCGACTACGGTTATCCGCGCCGCGAGTACTACCTGCCGCAGCGTGATAGCGGGACGTTGCGCGCTTTCTATCGCCATCGTGTACATGCCGATCCGTTCCTGTGGCCAGGCTTGCAGGACATCACCGCGTCGGTGGACTTCACCGCACTGGCGGAGGCAGGCACCAACGCCGGCTTCGACCTGGCCGGCTACTGCAGCCAGACCAGCTTCCTGCTGGGCAACGGATTGCAGCAGCGTCTGGAAGAAGTGGAAGCTCGCGCCGAAGAATCCGCCAAGCAGCGTTTTCGCAACGAAGCCAAACGACTGACCTTGCCCAGCGAGATGGGAGAGCGGTTCCAGGCAATGGGATTCGCACGCGATGTGGAGTTCGGCGCGGCCTTCCTGATGAACGACCTGAGTTGGCGCCTGTGACGGCGTCTTGGCTGAAACCGTTCCGGCGCCCGCGACTTTGGCTGGGGGTATGGCTGATGGCTGTATTGGCCGTGGTCGCGCTGTCGCTGATGCCGCCGGCACCGTTGCCTGAATTGCCCTCCGGCGGCGACAAGGTCGAACACTTCCTGGCGTACTGCCTGCTCGCCATGGGAGCGGTGCAGTTGTTCGCGTCGCGTGGACCTTGGTTGCTGGCAGGCGCTGGGTTGATTGCGATGGGGGTCGGCCTGGAATACGCGCAGGGCGCCTACACCGCCACCCGAATGCAGGATCCCTTCGATGCGTTGGCCAATACCTTGGGCGTCATTGCCGGATTGGCGACCGCATTGACACCGGTGCGGGATGCCTGGTTGCGGGTGGAGCAGCGACTGCCGCACTCGGCGAAGTTATAAGAGCGTCTTGAAGTTGTAGGAGCGGCGTCTCGCCGCGAGCTCTTTCGATCAGATCGCGACAAAAGCAAAGAGCTCGCGCCGGGACGGCGCTCCTACAAGGGCTTGCCGGATGTACATGTACGACTTGCGATAGTGGCAGCCTGTTCGCCATCCGTACGCGCTGCGGCGCGCTCTTGATCGCGCGCACTGAACGGCTATCCGGGCGCGGAGCGGCGTCTCGCCGCGAGCTCTTTCGATCAGATCGCGACAAAAGCAAAGAGCTCGCGCCGGGAAGGCGCTCCTACAAGGGCTTGCCGGATGTGCATGTACGACTTGCGATAGTGGCAGCCTGTTCGCCATCCGTACGCGCTGCGGCGCGCTCTTGATCGCGCGCACTGAA
>NZ_JBDKXI010000004.1:259483-311855 GCF_039710385.1 Pseudoxanthomonas sp. CCNWLY206-1
GCGTCTCGCCGCGAGCTCTTTCGATCAGATCGCGACAAAAGCAAAGAGCTCGCGCCGGGAAGGCGCTCCTACAAGGGTGGCTACTTCGGCTGCAATGTGGCGCGGTCCAGCACCCACATCGCCGGACGGGTATCGCCGGTGAAGGTGATGCACAGATCCTTGCGTCCCTTCAGGTCGGCAGGCAGGTCCGCTTTAAGGTCGACGAAACCATTGCTGTCCGGCTCCGCAGGCAACGGCACGCTGGCCAGCAACTCGCCATCGCAGCCGGCATGGATTTCCAGCTCTCCATGCGCGGACTTGGGCGTGCGGAACTTGCGATTCGCCTCGTCCTTATGCAGTTGGAAGTAGTAAGGCATGCGGCCGGCGCGTACTTCGACGGAAGCAATGCCACTCAGGTCCGCGCCAGACCACAGCCAGCATGGGTTGAAAATATCCACGTTGAAGATGGCGCGTTCGCCCTCAGCGGGGCCATCGTCTTCCAAGCGCAGCATCAAGCCGCTGCTGCACATCTTCAGTTCTTCGTCGCTGCGGCTGAGCAGGGATGCGGCGGTGAGGTTGCGCAGGCTGGCATGGGATAACGGCCTGCCATCGGCGAATACCGCCGCGCGCAGTTCGGTCGGCAGCGTCAGCACCAGCGGAGACTCGTATCGAGCCGACGCGGAGGTTGGATCCTTGCCATCGGTGGTGTAACGGATGTCTTGATAGTCAGTCGGATTGGACAGCGCTACCGTTGCTTTGCCGGCTGTGCGGTCGTCTTCCACGGAGAAGGCAACTTCAAACGGCGTCGTGGCGTAGGCGATACCCAATGCACGATAACGCTGCAGCTGCGCAGGCAGGCGAGCCAGGAAACCGTCATAGTCCTTGCGCGCCTGCGGCGACCAGCCGGTTTCCGCCAACGCGGCAATGCGCGGAAAGATGGCGTGCTGTACGCGCGCGAAGCTGCGCATGTGCTCGGTCCAGACATTGGCCTGCAAGCCGAGGATGTGCTGGCGATGCGCAGCACCCAGTTGCTGCGGTACCGGCTCGAACGCGTAGACCTGCTTGAGCGGAATGATGGCGGGGCGGCCAGGCGGCTCGTTCGGTGAGTGAGTCTGTTGATAGTCGAAATACAGTTCCGACGAAGGCGACATCACCACGTCATGGCCTTGCTCGGCTGCTTCGATGCCGCCTTCGATACCGCGCCAGGACATCACGGTGGCTTCCGGCGGCAGGCCGCCTTCCAGGATTTCGTCCCAGCCGATCAAACGGCGATCGTGCGTGACCAGGAATTTTTCCAGGCGTTGGATCAAATGGCTCTGCATCGCCATCTCATCCTTGACGCCTAACTCGCGCATACGCGCTTGCACACGGGCCGACGCTTCCCATTGATCCTTGACGGCCTCGTCGCCACCGACATGCACGTAAGGCCCGGGGAACAGTTCGATCACTTCCGCAAACACGTTCTCCAGGAACTGGAACGTGCTTTCTTCGGTGTTGAACAGATAGGTGTTGACGCCCCACTCGTTGAGCACGGGCGGTTTGTCGCCCAGAACACCCAACTCGGGGTACGCCGAGATCGCCGCCTGTGCATGGCCCGGCACGTCGATCTCGGGAATGACGGTGATGTGGCGCTCGGCCGCGTACTTCACCACGTCGCGAATCTGGTCCTGGGTGTAGTAGCCGCAGTACGGTTTCGGCTTTCCGGTCGCGGGATCCTTGCCGCCATCGCCCGCCGGAATCCGGCAGCCGCCAACCTCGGTGAGCTTCGGATAGCGCTTGATCTCGATGCGCCAGCCCTGGTCGTCCGTGAGATGCCAGTGGAAAGTGTTGAGCTTGTGCAACGCCATGGCGTCCAGCAGTCGCTTGATCTCATCGACCGACTGGAAATGACGCGCCGAATCCAGCATCAAACCGCGCCAGCCGAAGCGGGGGCCGTCTTCGATATGCAGCGCCGGAATATTGATGGCGGGTTCGCCGCCTTGCGTGGATAGCTGCCACAGCGTGACGGCGCCATAGAACAAGCCGCGTTCGTCGTTGGCCCGAACGGTGATCCCGTCCGTCGCCGCATCCAGTGCATACGCCTCGGGCGAAGCGCTTTTGAACGTCGGGTCCAATACGAACCGGATACCGCCGGCAGCGCCATCCGCCGCGAGCTTCAGGTCGATCTTGCCGGTCGTGGAAACCAGCTCAGAAAATTGCTTCGCCACCCGCTGCGCCGCTTCTCCTTCAGCGCGAACCGACGTGCTGGCGTCAATGACGAACTGTCCCTGCCGTGGCTCCAGTTTCGCGGGCAATGGGATCAACGCCATTTCGGCAGAAACATCGGCTGGCGGCGGGGCATCCGTTGTCGCGGCGCTTTTCTCGTCGCGCTGACAAGCAGCCAACGCCAACACGAATACCGGAATGGCCAGGAAAGACAGCAAGCGGGGAGCGGTAGTTCTCTTCATCTCGATACTCTTCGGGCAATAGCGACAGCATTCCAAAAAAAAGCGGGCCCGGACAAGTCCAGGCCCGCAGAGGGAGAGCATTCCCTTACATCACCGCGATCAGAACTTCAGGCGGACATTGAAGTAGTACTGGCGCCCGTTGCTGTAGAACGAGGTCGGGATGGCCGCGGTCTGGTAGTACTTGATGGTCGGGTCGTTGAGGTTCAACGCGTCCAGCGAGAAGCTCAGGTGATCGTTGACCTTGTAGCTCAGTGCCGCCGACAGCGTGCCGAAGTCATCCTGGTAGTACGGATTGGCGCCGGACAGGCCGATCAGGAACGACGAACGGCGAGTGTAGCTGACCCGCGCGCCGAAGCTGTCGTTCTCGAAGTAGGCACCCACGTTGTAGGTGTTCTTCGAGGTGCCGAGCAGGTTGTTGCTGCCGTCGGCCCAGGTATGCGAGGTGCTGCCATCGGCGAAGGTGTAGTTGGCGGTGACACCGAAGTAGTCGCCAATCGGCTGCTCATAGGCTACTTCGAACCCGGTGACCTTGCCGTTGGAGTTGATCGGCACCGAAACCAGGTATTCCTCGAGCTGATTGGTCAGTTCGCTGAACAGCATCTGCCTCTCGGTGCCGAACGCGACGTAGTCCTTCAGATTCATCGAGAAGGCACCGACGGACAGCAGGCCGCGCGGCATGAAGTACCACTCCAAGTTGGCGTCGAAGTTGGTGGAGACCACCGGGTTCAGATTCGGATTGCCGCCGCCGCCGGTCTTGTTCAGATCCGAGCCCCAGGACGAAGCACCCAGCGCGGAGAAGTCCGGCAGGGTCTGCGTCTGCGAAGCCGCGAAGCGGAACACCAAATCGTCGCTCAGGTCGAACTTGATATTCGCGCTGGGCAGGACACGACTGTGGCTGTTGTTGGTGAACCGGCGGATCCACTGGCCGAACAGACTGGAAACATCGGCGTTGGCTGGATCGGAGACGGCCTGGTACGAACTGATGTCCTGATCGATGTCGACGTAGCGCAGACCGACGTTACCGCTCCAGTTATCGCCAATGAAGTTGGCCTGCACGTAGGCGGCGAAGTTCTTCTCCTCCACCTTCCACTCGGCGCCGTAGTTGTGGCGACCGGTCGGACCATCGTTGTCGTGCAGCCAGGTTGAGTTGTTGATGATCGCGTCCTTCAGCGCGCCCGGCGTGAAGTACCACAGGTTGCGCGGGAAGCTGCCACCGACGTTGCTGGCGAAGCCGCTCGGGTACGAGCCGGTGGCGCCGTTCTGCAGTGCGCTCCAGATATCGCCCGGGCTCGCACCTTCCGGTGACTGCGCTTCGCGGGTGTGATCGGCATAACGCGCGCCGAAGTCGATCGACGCGAGCGTGCCGCCGTCGAAGTACTGAGTGAAGTCGGCGGTGAACCAGTCCTCGTCGTCTTTCGCGGTTACTTCCTGATTGCCCCACGTGCCGAAACTGGTGACGCCGGCAGGGCTGATATCGCCGCCCACATTCCAGTCGAGTGGGGAGCCTGCGCCGTGACTGGTCCAGCTGGCACCACCGCCGTTGGCAAGGGTCACCTCGGCGATGAACTGGCGCGGCGTTGAGCCTTCGCCACGGGTGGTACCGACCTGGAACTTGGAACTCAGGTGATCGTTGATCTGCCAGTCGGCATCGAAGGTGACGTATTCGCTCTTGGCCGAAGCCTCGCGGTAGATCATGTCGTAGACCGCGTAATCGCGGTCAGGCTCGCCGGTGTACGTAGCCTGGGCCAGCACGCCGTCCCGGATTACATAGCCTGCATCCGGTGCCTGGGAGCGAGCGAACGAACCGCCCCACATCATGAAGTTGCGGTTGTAGTTGTTGGCATCCATATCCGAGCGGAAGCCGCTCAGACCCAGGGTCAGGTCATCGTTGGGCTTGAACTGCACTTCGATCAGGCCGCCCTTGCGCTCACGGGTCTGTTCGAACAGGGTCGAGCCGAGCAAGCCCGGGACCCATACACCGACCAGGTCCGGATTGGTGGCTGCGACCGGATCGGTGTCCGCGATCTGGAAGAAACCGCCCGGAACTTCTTGAGCTTCGCGGCGCAGTTCGCGCTTCTGGCTAAACGCCTGAACCATCACACCGAAGGTGCCGGCGTCGTTCTTGTAGTTGAACAGCCCCGACAGTTGCGGATCGGTGGAGTCGGCCTGCTCGGCGTTGACCACGCCGATCGACGCCTCGGCAGTAATCCGGTCGGCGAACTGCAGCGGTTTGCGGGTGATGATGTTGATGCTGCCGGTGGTGCCGCCGTCCTGCAGCTTGGCTTGCGAGGACTTGTGCACTTCCACCGAGCTCACCAGCTCGGAGGGCAGCAAGGTGTAGCTGACGCTGCGGCCGACGTTGTTGCCCTGGCTGAGTACGAACCAGTCGGCTGAACCCACGGTATGGCCGTTGATCAGGGTCTGGGTGAGGCTGGGGCTGGTGCCGCGCAAGCTGACGCGGTCGGCTTCGTCGAAGCCGCCTTCGTCGGCGGAGGACGAGCTGATGTTCACGCCCGGCAGGCGCTGCAGGGTGTCGGCCACGTTATGGGCCGGCAGCTTGCCGACGTCTTCAGCGGTGACCACTTCGACGCGCGAGTTGGCTTCGCGCTTGGTATCCAGCGACTTTTCCATGCTGCCGCGAATGCCGACGACGACCACCTTGTCCAGATCGGTGGCTTCCTGCTGCGCGGGCGCTTGTTCCTGCGCGTGAGCGTGTGAGGCCATGCCGAGGCAGGTCACGATGGCTGCGGATAAAACGGATTTACGGTAGCTCATGATGTCTCTCCCATCATTCATTGAATTGAAATCGACTACGGGCCTAAACGCCCGCGGCCGTGCCTGATGCCTGTTCCCAAGGACGGTGCCGTTGCCGCACCCGCGCCGTCCGCCGATACCTGCGTCTGTGCCGACGCCTTCTTCAATCTCCGTTGCGCTGATCGAGATACCAGCTGGCCGCGCCAATCACGCCCAGTTGTCCGTGTTCGACCAATTTCACGGGAATCCGCTCCAGTGCTTCGCGCATCGGTCCCTTGTTGAGGAACCTTTCGACGAAGCGGCTGTTCAATAGAAAATCGCGTATCTGCGGCAGGATGCCGCCAGCCAGGTACACGCCGCCCTGCACGCCGTATAGCAGCGCCAAGTCGCCGACCACGCTGCCCAGCAAGCCGCAGAAAATCTCCAGGCTTTCGCGCGCCAGCGGATCGCTGCCCGAGATGGCAGCGGCAGTAATTTCACCCGGCGTGGTGTAGGTCAATGCTTGGCCGCGCACTACGGATAGCGCCATGTACAGATTCATCAAGCCGGGACCGGACAATGCGTGTTCGATCGGCACATGCGCGCGCTGCTTCAGCATCTCCGTCAGCAAGGCCATCTCTATCGCATTGCCAGCAGGCAATGCGGCATGACCGGCCTCGGTAGGCAATACGACGGCCTGTTTCCCAGCGGTGGGAATCCACACCGCGGCGCCCAGACCTGTGCCTGGCCCGAGGATCAGGATAGGACCCTGCACAGGCGGTTTGACCGGTCCGGTGAGTTGAAGGACCAGGCTGTCGTCGACGAGGGCCGCGGCATGCGCTACCGCTTCGAAGTCGTTGACCAACTTGAAATCGTCGAAACCCAGCCGTCCGCGGATTTCCTGCGGCGACAGCCGCCAGGGAAGGTTGGCGGTGATCACGGTGCCGTCTTCCAAAGGGTAGCCCGCACTGGCGATGACGCCTTGCGTGACCCTGATGCCGCTCAGCCCAGTGAGAAAGTCTTCGATGATTTCCGTCAGCCCCGCGTACTGAGCGCAGACGTACTTGCGGTACTCGAGCACTTTCACCGGATGGCCGGGGTCCGCGCTTGCGCTGACCAAGCCGATACGCACATGCGTGCCTCCCACGTCGGCGGCGATGAACGCGCCGTCTTTCGGGCTCACGACATCCACCGGTGCTGGCTTGGCGATTGCGACCACACGTCTCCCCACCTGTTCGCTGACTTGGGAGCGTCTTACTGCTCCCCCATTGCGGCCGGAGTGTGAGAGCGATTTGACAACGTTGTCAACACTCTGTCATGAAATAGATGCGGGGTTGCCAGATTTGGTGCCAAATCTGTCATCAACGGCTATACAAGACGTAGATTGATTCGTTTAATGGCTGCATACATTCATTTTGGAGGCCAAAATGGCCGGTCATCACGGACTTTATGCTGCGCCGCAAGAACTCGGGCCTTCCCGTAACGCCTGTTTTCTTGGTCGAAACGGCAGAAAAAGTGGTTTGCAGGAAAGATTTGTGACAACGTTATTCCCAGCTGAGGCCCTGCCCGAAAATCCGGCAGGCTCTCGCGCCAAGCCGATCCAATCCAGTAGGGGAGTCCTTTCGACATGACCGCCATCCAAGGCACGCGCCACACCGGTTCCATCGCCATCATCGGCGCGCTGTTTTTCATCATTGGATTTTTCACCTGGATCAATGGACCACTGATCACCTTTGTCAGGCTGGCTTTCGATCTCAACGAAGTGAACGCCTTCCTGGTACTGATGGTGTTCTACCTGTCTTATTTCTTTCTTGCCTTGCCCGCGGCAGCTTTGCTGAAAGTTACCGGCATGAAGAAGGGCCTGGCGGTCAGTCTGTTCGTGATGGCGATCGGCGCGGCGTTGTTTGGCGAGTTTTCCACTCAGCGTTGGTACCCCGGCGCATTGGGCGGACTGTTCGTCATTGGCGGTGGGCTGGCGCTGTTGCAGACAGCGGTGAACCCATACATCAGCATCCTGGGTCCTATCGAAAGCGGCGCTCAGCGCATCGCGGTGATGGGTATCTGCAACAAGGTCGCCGGCATGCTGGCGCCGCTGGTGATTGGTGCGGTGGTGCTGCATGGCATCGGCGACCTGTCCACGCAGGTGAGCGCGGCCGATCCCGCCACCAAGGCGGCTTTGTTGAATGAATTCGCCGCCAAGATCCACACGCCTTACCTGGTAATGGCCGGTGTGCTGGTGGTGCTGGCGATCGCGATCCTGTTCTCGCCGCTGCCGGAATTGAAGCCTTCCGAAGTCAATGCCGAGCGCGGTGCCGGTGGTTCCGCAGCCGGCCGGCGCAGCGTCTTTCAGTTTCCGCATCTATGGTTGGGCGTGCTGTGCCTGTTCGTCTACGTGGGCGTGGAAGTGCTGGCCGGCGACGCCATCGGCACCTACGGCAACGGCTTCGGTCTGCCGCTGGATGAAACCAAGTTCTTCACCTCGTTCACCCTGGGCGCGATGCTGTGCGGCTACGTGGCGGGCCTGATCGCGATTCCTCGCTTCATCTCGCAGGAGCGCTATCTCAGCGTCTCGGCGGTACTGGGCATGTTGTTCGCCATCGGCGCCTTGCTGACCCATGGCTATGTGTCGGTCGGTTTCGTCGCCGCGCTCGGGTTTGCCAACGCCATGATGTGGCCGGCGATCTGGCCGCTGACGATCAAGGGCCTGGGCCGTTTCACCGAGACCGGATCGGCGTTGTTGGTCATGGGTATCGCCGGTGGTGCCATTATTCCGCAGCTGTTCGCGGTGCTGAAGCAGCACTACGATTTCCAGTGGGTATTCGCCGCGCTGACGGTGCCCTGCTATCTCTACATCCTGTACTACGCTTTGTCCGGCCACCGCGTTGGCACGGCAGACAAGACCGCTTTCACGCATGATGATCGCGTACCCGCCGAGTGATAGAAGTAGGCCCCAACATGCGCAGACCCACCATCAAGGACGTCGCCGAACGGGCGAAGGTTTCGTTGAAGACCGTTTCCCGGGTCATCAACAATGAACCTTCGGTCATGCAGGGCACGCGTGCACGCGTGCTGCATGCGATTGCCGAACTGGACTACGAGCCCGACCAATCCGCGCGCAACTTGCGCAGCGGTACGCCTTTCGTGATCGGGCTGGTCTACGACAACCCCAATCCGTACCACATCATCGGCGTGCAGAACGGCGTACTGGCGGCATGCCGCGAGACCGGCTTTGGTTTGCAGATACATCCGGTGGATTCCACTTCACCGCTACTGGCGGAGGAGCTGGTGGAATTCGTGCAGCGTTCGCGCCTGGCGGGGTTGGTGCTCACCGCGCCCATGTCCGAACGCATGGACCTGGTGAATGCACTGGCCGCACGCGGCGTGAAGCTGGTGCGCATCATCGCCGCTACCGAAGATCCGCAGGATGGCCACGCCTGCGTCTACGTGGACGATCGTGACGCGGCTTACGAGATCACCGAGCACCTGATCCAGCTGGGCCATCAGCGCATCGGTTTTCTCTGGGGCGGGCTGGCGCATCGCTCCAGTACCGAGCGCTACGCAGGCTACGAGCAGGCACTGAAGGACTACGGCATTACCGTCGACAAACATCTGATCGTGCCTGGCGACTACACCTTCGACGATGGCTTCCGCGGAGCGCGGCGGCTGCTGGCATTGCGCGAACCGCCAACGGCGATCTTCGGTTCCAACGATGAAATCGCTGCCGGCGTGCTCGCCGCTGCCAAATCTGGCGGAATGAACGTGCCCTACGATTTGTCGATCGCCGGTTTCGAAGACAGCCCGTTCTCCCGGCAATCCTGGCCGCCACTGACCACCGCCAAGCAGGCCACCGAAGACATCGCCAAGCAGGCCGCGCGCTTGCTGATCGCCGGCCTGCGGCAAGACGCTTACGACGACAATCCATCCCCCGTCCACAACCAAGGCTTCGTGCCGCAGTTGGTGGTGCGCGGGTCCACCGCACCGGTACGGCCGCGTTCCGAACGCAACGACCGTATCGATCGAACCGACCATTCCGACCGTACCGAACCCGCCTAAATGACCGATCTCGCCACGCTTCCAGCCGCTACCGATACCCTGATGTTCCAGGAGGCGCAGCAGACAGCCGATGTCATCGCCACGCAATACGAACGCAACCAAGCCACGGTGCAGGCACTTGCCGCCGAACTGCGCAGCAATCCGCCTCCCTTCGTCGTTACCTGCGCGCGCGGCAGTTCCGACCACGCCGCTACTTACGGCAAGTATCTGTTCGAGACGCAGCTGGGCATCGTCACCGCCTCGGCCTCGCCTTCGGTAGGGTCGGTCTATGAAGCCAAGCAACAATTGCGTGGCGCGCTGTATCTGGTGATCTCGCAGTCGGGCAAAAGTCCGGATCTGCTGCGCAATGCTTCGGCGGCCGCCGATGCCGGCGCGCGCGTGGTCGCCATTGTCAACGCGGAAGACTCGCCGCTGGCGGCGCTGGCCGACACGGTCATCCCGCTGCATGCCGGGCCCGAGCACAGTGTGGCTGCGACCAAGAGCTATCTGGGTTCGCTCGCCGCGATCCTGCAACTGGCGGCGTACTGGAAGAACGAAGCACCATTGCTGGATGCGCTGCCACGGCTGCCTGGCAGTCTGCGCGCCGCGTGGCAGGCCGACTGGTCGCCGCTGACCGACGGTCTGGTCGATGCGCACAATCTGTTCGTGCTGGGCCGCGGGTTGGGCCTGGCGGCGGCTCAGGAAGCGGCGTTGAAGTTCAAGGAAACCTGCGGCCTGCACGCCGAGGCCTATAGTTCGGCCGAAGTGAAACATGGCCCGATGGCGCTGGTCGGGCCAGGCTTTCCCGTGTTGTGCTTTGCCCAGCCGGACGAAACCGAAGCCGGCACGCTGGCGCTGGCACGTGAATTCCGCGGCCGTGGCGCACAGGTGTGGGTCTCGTCCGAACATGGCGATTTGCCGCTGGCATCGGCACCGCATCCTGCGTGTGCGCCCCTGCTGACGGTGCAGAGTTTCTACCGCGCCATCAACGCGCTGGCGCTGCGCCGTGGCCACAATCCTGACGTGCCACCACATCTGAACAAGGTCACCGAAACCGTATGAACCGCACTGCGCTGATCAACGGCCAAGTACTGACCGCCGATGGTTTTGATTCCGCATGTGCGGTGCTGATCGAAGCAGGCCGCGTTGCGGCCTTGGTCCCAACGGCCGAATTGCCCAGCGACATCCTTCGTCATGATCTTGAAGGCGCCTATTTGCTGCCGGGTTTCATCGACGCACAGGTCAACGGCGGCGGCGGTGTGTTGTTCAACAACACCCCGACCGTCGATGCCTTGCGCACCATCGCGCAGGCACACCGCAGGTTTGGCACCACGGGCATGCTCCCCACGCTGATCAGTGATGATGTGGATGTAATGCGAAACGCTGTTGCCGCGGTGCACGATGCGATCGACCAGAGCGTGCCGGGCGTGCTGGGCATCCATCTGGAAGGCCCTTACCTGGCGCCGGCGCGGAAAGGCACGCACAACCCGGATAAGTTCCGCGTGCCGGATGACTCGGAAATCGCACTGGCTACATCGCTGAGCAACGGCGTCACGCTGCTCACGCTGGCACCGGAGCGGGTGCCGGTCGAAAGCATCCGAGCACTGATTCAGCGTGGCGCAATCGTGGCGGCAGGTCATACCGCCGGCACCTATGAAGAAATCCGCGCAGGACTGGCCGCGGGCGTTCGCGGTTTCACTCATCTCTACAACGCGATGTCGCCCTTGCAAGGGCGTGAGCCCGGTGCCGTCGGCGCCGCGCTGGAAGATCCCGACAGCTGGTGCGGCATCATCGCCGATGGTGTGCATGTGCATCCCGCCAGTTTGCGCGTCGCGCTCGCCGCCAAGCCACGCGGCAAACTGTTCCTGGTGACCGATGCGATGCCGCCGGTAGGCGCGGAAGATCCCAGTTACGAACTCTATGGCGAAGTCATCACTGTCCAGGATGGTGTCGTGCGCAATGCCGCTGGAGCACTCGCAGGCTCCGCGCTGGATATGTTGACCGCGGTGCGCAACACGGTGAACCTGCTGGGGCTTCCGTTGGATGAGGCGGCGCGGATGGCGGCGACCTATCCAGCGGATTTCCTCGGTTTGGGGGCGACTCACGGCCGCATCGCACCGAGCTATCACGCGGACCTGGTAGCGCTGGATGCCGATCTGCAGCTGAAAGCCACCTGGATCAGCGGCAGCTATCAAGCGCATTAAGAGTTTTCCTGTAGGAGCGACGTAAGTCGCGATGAAGCTCTACCGGTAAATCCTCACTGTGGGAGCGACGTAAGTCGCGACAAGGCGGCTTCACTAGCAAGCCCCTTCTGCTGAAGTCTTTAATTTAACTAGTGGGCGATTTCTCCCGTAAACGAGCATAGAGAATCGCTGCGCCGGGTTGAAAAAGGGACGCAGCGAATTCCAGCAAAGCGAGCAACATGACGGCCAGCAATTCCCCACCCATCCGTTTCACCTCGGTCGACGCGCTGCGTGGCATCACTGTTGCCGCGATGCTGCTGGTGAACAATCCAGGGGATTGGGGTCACGTGTACTGGCCGTTGCTGCACGCGGAATGGCATGGCATCACGCCTACGGACCTGATCTTTCCTTTTTTCCTGTTCATCGTCGGCGTATCGATCGCGCTGGGCATCGTGCCGCGCGTGGAAGCGGGCGCCGATCCGACGGCGTTGCGCAGGAGCATCTGGATACGCGCCGCGAAGATCATCGGTTTGGGTTTGTTGCTGCATCTGCTGGCATTCTGGTTGCTGGACAAGACGTGGTTCCGCCCGTGGGGCGTGTTGCAGCGGATCGGCCTTTGTTTCGCCGTGGCGGGTATGGTCGCCTTGTATGTGCGGCCACGGATGCAGTGGCTCTTCATCGCTATCGTCGTGCTCGGTTATTGGGCGCTGCTGGCGACGTGTGGCGGCTATACCCCGTACGAAAATCTTGCCAGCCGTGTCGACACTGCTCTGCTGGGTCCGATGGTTTATCAATTCGATCCGGCAACCGGCCGTGGTCACGAACCCGAGGGCTTGCTGAGCACGCTGCCGGCGATCGCGACGACGCTGCTGGGATTGCGTGCAGGCGAGTGGTTGCGCCGCGCACAGCTGCGACGTTTGTTGCTGGCGGGTGTGGCTGCGTTGGCGATCGGCTTGCTGTGGGCGTTGGCGTTCCCGATCAACAAGAATCTGTGGACGTCTTCCTACGTGATGTTCACCGGTGGCTGCGCCATGTTGGCGCTCGCGCTGAGCCACGTCCTGATTGACCGCAACCGCTGGCCAGCCTGGGGGCGCAGCTTCGGCGTCAACGCGATTGCGGCGTACGCAGGATCCGCCGCAATGGTTCTGGTGTTCGCCGGGTTGGGCTGGTGGGAACCGATATACCGTGTCGGCTTCGCCAACTGGATGACACCGCTTTTCGGACCATATCTGCCGTCGCTGGTATTTGCCAGTGTGTTCGTGCTGTTCTGGTGGCGGGTGGTTCGCTGGATGGATCGCAAGCGCTGGTATCTCAAAGTGTGACCGCAGGTCGAGACCATGGCCCGACCTCGGCTCTACGAAAGCGCGATCAAATCCGTGTGGGATTGGTGTCGGCATGCCCGGCACCGGTGAGTCGCGACCTTGATGTTTCCGATCGCGACTCACGTCGCTCCCGCGGTGGGCTATGCCGATGCCGTCGCTATCCGGGTCGCCCAGGGTCAGGCCCCGCGTGCGCCGGCCGCGTGAGGCCGACCTACGGCATGGCGGGATCGATTGGTGCCTGGATCGGCGCAGGTCCCGACACCAGCGGTGCTTGGCGGTGCTGTAGGATCCATTGATCCCCGCTTGCCCATCACGCTTTTCTCCAGCGTATTGCGGTAAAACGGCCGGCAGCTCCCTCTTACGCAGTGAGCCTCACCATGACGCTAAACCTCTCAACGATCGTATGCCTGACGCTCCTGTTGGTCGCTTGCGACCGCGCCGTCAGTGTCGAACCTCAAGCCAACGATTCGAAGGCCCTGGCTTTGGCCGATGTCAAAGACGCGTCCTTCATTAGCGTTCGCGCGCAGGAGGCACCATTGCCCGCAGCGACGCAATCTCAGCCCGTGACGGCCAACGCCGTGGCGGCTGCGGTGCCGCAGGTGACAGGGGGACCGAACCCTGCGCGTCGGATTCCCAACCCGCCGTTTGTCAGCACGGAATTCGCGCGGTTCAACGAACCCTGGGCGATGACGTTCCTGCCCGATGGACGCCTGCTGGTCACCGAAAAGAACGGGCGGCTACGGTTGTTGAATGTCGCCACGCGCCAGGTCGGCGAGATCACCGGCGTGCCGGCGGTGGCGTATGGCGGGCAGGGTGGATTCGGAGACATCGTCCTGCATCCGCAATTCGCCGCAAACCGCTGGGTATATCTCAGCTATGCCGAGGCGGGACCGAATAACACCCGCGGCGCGGCGGTGGCGCGTGCGCAGTTGGTATCGGATGCCGGCAGTAGCGCCGGCAGCTTGTCCAATCTGCAGGTGATCTGGCGGCAGACACCCAAGGTTACCGGCGACGGCCATTACAGCCACCGGCTCGCGTTCGACGGGCAGGGCAAGCTGTGGATCACTTCGGGCGACCGGCAGAAGATGACTCCAGCGCAGGATATTCAGTCGCATCTCGGAAAGCTGGTGCGTTTGAACGATGACGGTACTGTTCCGGGCGACAATCCTTTCGCTGCGCAAGGCGGCGTGGCCGCTCAGGTGTGGTCGCTGGGACACCGGAACATGCTGGGGTTGGATTTCGACGCGCATGGCAGGCTGTGGGTGCACGAGATGGGACCGGCGGGTGGTGACGAACTGAACCTGATCGAGCGCGGTTCCAACTATGGCTGGCCCATCGTTTCCCAGGGCAATCACTACGACGGCACACCGATCCCGCGGCACGACACGCGGCCGGAGTTCAATGCGCCGGAAGCATGGTGGACCCCGGTGATCGCGCCCGCGGGTTTCATCATCTACTCCGGCGATATGTTTCCTTACTTCCGCGGACAGGGATTCATCGGTGGGCTCGCATCGCAAGCGTTGATCCGCGTGGAGATCACCGGGATAAATGCACGTGAAGCAGCGCGCTACCCCATGGGCCGCCGCATCCGCGAAGTGGAGGAAGGACCGGATGGTGCGATCTGGTTGTTGGAAGATGGCGCCGATGCGCGTTTGTTGAAGCTCACGCCGAATTTGGGTGGGTAGAGGGAAGAGGGAGAGTCTTTGCCCCCTTTAATAAAGGGGGCTACGGGGGATTTGCTCTTGCTGCTTCCATAGATCAAAAGCAAATCCCCCTCAATCCCCCTTTATTAAAGGGGAGGTAAGCGAAAGCGTTCACCGCCACCTCTTGCCCGCGCAATCGCCGCAATCCGCGCCTTCCGAACCGCTTCGCCGATCTCCGGTCCGCTCAACTGAGGGTCCGCCACGTCGCGCGCATTGATCGCCATCGCGGCGGCATGCAGCCGCTGCAATTCGCGACCTTGCGGATAGTCGGCGTCTTCGCTGCCCAAGCGGCCGCGTTTGTCGGCTTCGCAGACCAGCGCGAGTTGCGCGATGCGTTCGGGTTTGCGGAAGGCATCGCAGCGCGCCAGCAACTCGAAGACGGTGACGTCGCGTAGTTCCATCAATCGGTGGACGTTGAGGTGCTCGCGACAGGCCATCACGGCGAGATCGCGATGCTCCAGCGGCACCTTCAGCCGCTCGCACAACGCCAGCACCGGTTTGACGCCAGCATGTTCGTGGCCGATGTGCTTGGGAAGTACTTCGGCAGGCGTCAAAGCTTTGCCCAGATCATGCGTCAGTGCCGCGAAGCCGATCACGGCATCGCCGGGTGCCAGCTTCGCCGCCATGTCGCTGACCATCTGCTGGTGGATGCCGGTATCGACTTCCGGATGGAATTCCGCGCGCTGCGGTACGCCGTACAGCGCATCGATTTCAGGAAGAACGGCGGCCAGCGCGCCGGCTTCGCGCAACGTTGCCAGAAACGCCGAAGGCTGCGCCGAAGCAAGCGCGCGCCGCAGTTCCTGCCAAACGCGCTCGGGGACCAGTGCGTCCAGTTCGCCGCTGGCCGTCATGTCCTTCATCAGCGTCATGGTTTCCGGCGCCACGCGAAAACCCAACGGTGCGAACCGTGCCATGAAACGTGCTGCGCGCAGGATCCGCAGCGGATCCTCGGCGAAAGCGGGACCGACATGCCGCAGCAGACGTGCCTGGATATCGTCCGCGCCGCCGTAGGGATCGACCAGATCTCCGGTTTCATCCTGCGCCATCGCATTGATGGTGAAATCGCGCCGCTGCAGATCTTCCTCCAGCGTCACCGACGGATCCGTATCGACAACGAAACCGCGATAGCCGCGCCCGCTCTTGCGCTCGGTCCGGGCCAACGCGTATTCCTCGCCTGTTTTCGGATGCAGGAATACGGGGAAGTCCCGGCCTACGGGCTTGAAACCCTGCGCCAGCATCTGCTCAGGCGTGGCACCGACCACGACGTAATCACGGTCGCCGGGCTCGATGCCCAACAAACGGTCACGGACCGCGCCACCGACAAGATAGGTCTTCATGGAGACAATGATGCCGGAATGTCTCGCGTCGTAGGAGTGGCGTCCGCCGTTGTAGGAGCAGCGGAACGCCATTGTAGGAGCGGCGTCCCGCCGCGAGCTCTTCCTCTGGCGGCCGACAAACCTCGGTAGCCCCCAATAAGATCAAGAGCTCGCGGCGGGACGCCGCTCCTACAAAGGCAAAGGCCGCTCCTGCAACAGCAGATGCCGCTCCCAATCAGTGCAGAGCGGACTAGCTTTTAGCCGCCGGTGTCGGACAAACAAACGCTTTTCGCTTGGCATTGACGCGACCGAGCAAGCGATCGGTGATCGGCAACGCGTTACCGTTCAAGCGCCAATCGTAGATCACGCTGAAGGCGAGCACGCGCGCAACGTACTCGCGCGTTTCGCGGTAGCTGATTGTTTCGATCCAGAAATCCGGATCGTAATTGGGACGTTGCGATTGCCAGCGTGCGGTCGGTGCTGGGCCGGCGTTGTAGGCGGCAATGGCGACATACGGCACACCGTACTTGTTTTCCATTTCGCGCAGATACGCTGTGCCCAAGGCGATGTTGGTATCCCAGTCGTACAAGCTGGCCGCGCCGCCCCATGGCAGACCTAAGCGCTTGGCGGTAGCGGCGCCGGTGCTGGGCAGCACCTGCATCAATCCCATTGCGTTGGCGCCGGATCGCGCCTTCGGATTGAACACGCTCTCGGCGCGGATTTCGGCGGCGACCCAAGCCGGATCCAAGCCGTGTTTCGCGGCTTCGCGGCGGATGGTATCGCCGTGGTGCAGCGGGAAGCGTAGTTCGTACAGGCGCTGTTCGTCGGGTGCTTTGCCCAACGAAAACACAGCGCGATCGAACCAGCCGTTGTCGCGCGCGACCTCCACTGCGATTCGCCGCTGCGTGTCATCAAAACGCGAGAGCGCATCATTCCACTCGCTGGTCGCCCAACCAGGACGCTCCAGCTTCCACAACTCCATGGCGCGCACGATGGCGGAGTCACGCGCGACGGCATTCTTCGCCTGCGTGGTGTCCTTGGGCGTCCAGGCGCACAGTGCGTACGGCTGATTCAGGCGGTCGGCCGCCAGGAAACCGTGAAAGGTCGCGGCTTGTGCGGCTTCGCGATAGAGGCGCTGGGCTTCGGCCTTGTCGCCCGTCTTTTCCTCCAATCGCGCTTCAAAATATCGCCAGCGCGAATCGGTGCGCAGTTTCGGCGGCATCTTACGTAAGGCTGCCAATGCGGCACGCCAGTCGCCGCGCGACAGCGCCTCACGAACCCGCCATTCGTGCAGATTGTCATCGAAAGCCACTTCGGGCACTTCGGCTAACCGCCGCGCCGAATCCGGTTCGTACGACGCCACGGTCCACAGCGCGATCTGGTTCAGTACCTGGCCGCGTTCGGCATCGGTCATGCCGAGCGCGCTGGCGTATTGCGGCAATTGCCGCTCAGCGGCAGCAGGATCTTTCGCCGCCAGCCGCGCCAAGCCAATAGCGGCCATCTTGCGGCTGCGATCGGTCTTGGGCCATTGCAAGGCTCGCGGATGCACGCTGTCGATGAAGGCGGCGTAGTCGTTCGCCAACGCTGCTTCGCCGCCGGGCAAGCCGCGTGCGGCATGACGCATCGATGCGGTCTGTCGTTCGGCGGCGGCGGCATCGATGCGCTCCCAGCGCAGCGTTGCAAGCAATCCGTGCTTGTTGACCAGCAGCGCGAACACTGGATCGCAGGTATCGGGCAGCGGTTTGATGCCTTTGCGCCAGACTTCCTGCGCATCCTTGATCCATTGTGCGTCGGCGTGGCCCAGGGCCTGCCGTGCATTCAACTCCGCACATTGCAAAATGAGATTGCTGGTCGGCTTCCAGTGGGCACGGAATGTCGGCCAATCCTGGCGGCGCGAGAGTGCCGGCAGCCACAGGCTGCGGAAGGCTTCGGCCACGGCCTGGCCTTCGTAGCGCTTGAGGAACGCCTGGGCCTGCGCGGTGCCGAGCGTGTCGATGTTGCGTCTCAGTCCAGCGAACTCGACCCAGCCGTAAAGCGGATGGGACACGACGTCACGATATTGCGCGGCATCGAACTGACCACGCTCCGCCGCTTCCAATGCAGCGCGTATGCGCGGCCGTTGCGCATCCAGGTTTTGTGCCTGGATGGGCAAGCAAGCGAGAAGTGTGCTGGCGAGAAGGCCTACGAAGAACCTGTTCACGATCCGTCGCGAGCGAAGGTGGACGCCCCGTGTCGGGGCAGAGCCGCCCAAGGGGATGCAAGCACGAGCGCAGCGTATGTGGGTGCTTACCTTGTGGGATAGGTGAGCATTGCGAGCACCGCGCGCGGGCCGACTGCCGAGCGCAGCAGGCGAAACCCTGTAGGAGCGGTGAGCAGGCTCTAAGAGGTGGGCGGCAACGAGTACGATGTCGAGCTTATGGCGAGTCATGCACGGAAATATACCGAAGCCGGCTGAACGCGCACGTCGATGATTGTTTCATGGCCGCTTCTGGGAGATTGCATTTGGACGGTTTCTGGATATTCCCTCTGCTCGGCATCGTGGCTGGAATACTGGCGGGACTGCTGGGCATCGGTGGCGGTCTGGTGCTGGTGGCGGCGTTGGTATGGTTGCTGCCGTTGTACGGCATTCCTCAGGAAGCGGCGATGCATGCGGCCCTGGCCAGTTCGTTGGCCAGCATCGTGTTGACCGCGACTTCATCGGCGTATTCGCATCACCGCCGCGGCAGCGTGCTCTGGCCTACCGTCGCGTGGATGGTGCCAGGCCTGTTGTTGGGCGGATGGCTGGGCAGCGATCTTGCGGTCTATCTGGACGACGACGTTCTACGTTGGATCGTCGCGGGTTACTGCTTCATCGCGGGTGCGCAGTTGGCATTCGGCAAGACCCGGGCTAACTCCAACGACACGCCGGTGACGCCACCTCGCGGATGGTTGATGACGACGGCCGGCACGGTGATCGGCGCGGTGTCGTCGGTAGTCGGTATCGGCGGAGGCAGCATGACCGTGCCGTTGCTGGTGTGGCGTGGGGTGTCGCCGGTCAAGGCGGTGGGCACCTCCAGCGCCGGTGGCGTCGCCATCGGCCTGGCCAGCGCCTTCGGCTATGCGATGCATGCTCCCGCAGGCGCTTTGCCCAGCCACGCCATTGGCTACATCTATTTACCTGCCGCGATCGGCGTGTCGGTGGCTTCGGTATTCGCAGCTCCGTACGGTACGCGGCTGGCTCACTGGATCAGCGGAGCCGCATTGAAGCGTGTATTCGCGCTGTTCATGGTGGTCATGGGCCTGAGCGTCGCTATCGCGGGCCGCTAGGCGTCATTGCTTCCGGAGACTGTTGCGTGTTTATTCGCCGCGGTCGACCGTCTGTCGGGCCAAGATAGTGAATTGAAGCGAAATCACTACTACATTCAGCTAATCATCACGCCATCTCTTTACATTTTGTTTACAACTCTTAGTTCGGTCACCGGAAGGACCAGCGTCGGTGGCCAACCATTTCACCCACCAGGAGAGAGAGATGAAGTTGAAGCTACGGAAATCGCGGATGGCGCTCGCCATTCATTGCAGTCTTTTGCTTGCTTTGCCCAGCATCGCCTTGGGGCAGGACACACCGCCGGACCCCACGACGCTCGATGCCGTCACCGTCACGGGTAGCCGCATCAAGCGCTCTGAAATCGAGGGGCGTGTGCCTGTCCAGACGCTGAGCCGCGAAGACATCGACCGCACAGGCATGACCTCGATCGGCGAGATCCTGCAGGAGCTGACCGGTTCGGGTTCGGCGCTCAACACCAAGTTCAATTCGTCGGGCAATTTCGGCTTCTCCCCAAATGGCGACGGCGTGGGTGCGGGTTCGGCGCAAGTAGACCTGCGGAACCTGGGACCAAAACGCGTGCTGGTACTGGTGGACGGCATGCGTTGGGTCAATGAATCTTCGGCATCTGGCGTCAGCGCGGCGGTGGACCTCAACACCATCCCGCTTGCGCTGGTGGAGCGTATCGAGGTCCTGGAGGATGGCGCTTCCTCGCTGTACGGTTCCGACGCGATTGCCGGTGTCGTGAACATCATCACTCGCCGCAACTTCGAGGGCGGCCAGGTCACACTCAACTACGGGCAATACGACAAGGGCGACGGTCAGATATCTGGTGCCGACATTGCCTGGGGCACCACTACCGATCGCAGCAATTTGTTCCTGAGCTTGAGCTACACCAAACAGGATGAAGTCCGTTCGTCCGATCGCAGGATCTCGGCCATTCCAATCCAGGGCGGCAGTTCGCGCATTCCCGGTGGACGCTTCGCTTTCACTGATCCCAACGGAAACGAGTACGACCTGACCACCAACGCGGGCCTGACCAACCCGACCTATACGCCCAACCTGCCGGACTGCGAATCGGGCACGCCGCGTACCGACGGTTTCCACTGTTTCGATTTCGCCAACGATGCGTACAACTACGCACCCTTCAATCTTCTGATCACGCCTTCCGAGCGCATGGGCGTATACGGCCAGTACCGCTTCCAATTCACTGAGCAGACCGAGTTCTACGTCAAGGCGCTGTTCAATCGGCGCGAGTCCACCAATCAGGCTGCGCCGGAACCGATCGATCTCGGCCCGGGCGCCGGTACCGCCTATACCGCGAACGTCTTCATTCCCGCCAACCATCCCTACAATCCGTTTGGTTTCGATCTCGTAGGCGGCGAGGGCGGGAACATCGGAACCATCCGCCGTCGCCCCTCCGAAGGCGGACCGCGCATCTTCGAACAGCAAGTGGACACGCAGTATTTCGCGGCCGGACTGGAAGGTTCGTTCGGAGGCGAGCGTCAGTTCTATTGGGACGTCAATGCGGCCTACAGCAAGAACGAGGCTGATCAGACCAACCGCGGCAGCTACAACGCGCGCAATATCTCCATTGCATTGGGTGACCCGGCTGTGTGCGCGGCAACGCCGGGCTGCACGCCGCTGGACATTTTTGGCTTCAACACCATGACGCCTGAGATGCTCGCCTATATCAGCCCGCTGTTTCGCGACCGCAGCGAGCAAGAGCTGTCGCAGTTCACCGCCAACCTCAGTGGCAGTTTGTTCCCCACCTGGGCCGGCGATGTCGAATTCGCGACCGGCTACGAATACCGTAAGTACGAAGGTAGCTACAACCCAGATCCGCAAACTGTGGCCGGCGAATACAACGGCGTGCCGTCGGGTCCCACCTCCGGCAGCTACGACGTCAATGAAGTTTATGTGGAGTTGAACGTGCCGTTGTTTGCGCAGGAAGGCGGCAGCGGGAAGCTCGACCTGAGCCTGGCTGGGCGCTATTCCGATTATTCGACCTTTGGCGGCGAATTCACGCCGAAGTACGGCTTGCGTTGGCAGGTGGCTGAAGACCTGGTGTTGCGCGCCACCTATGCGGAAGGTTTCCGCGCACCGTCCATCGGTGAACTGTACGGCTCGCAAAGCCGCTTCGACGCGTTGTTGATCGATCCGTGCCTCGTGCCACCCAGTGCACCTCCGGGTTCGACCGCGCCGATCGCCTGCCCGGGTGTTCCCGCCGGTGCACGCCAGAACGACCCGCAGGTTCCGGTCTTGACCGGCGGCAATCCGGAGCTGCAGCCGGAGCGCGTGCGTAGCTTCAGCACCGGATTCGTCTTCAGCCCGTCGTTCGCTGCGGACACAAGTTGGTCGGACAAGCTGGACTTCGAGGTGACGTTCTACCGGCACGACCTGGAAGGCGCCATCCAGGCCATCGGCGCGCAAACGCAGCTTGACCTGTGCGCCACCACACAGTCGCCGCAGTACTGCACCGGCATCAACCGTTTGGCTTCGGGCGAGATCGACACCTTCGAGAATTTCCTCGTCAACCTGGGTTCTATCAAGACCGACGGCTGGGATGCGGACGTGTTCTGGACGCTGCCGGAAACCAATGCGGGCCGCTTCAAGCTGAGCTGGCAGAACACCTTCGTGACCCGTTACGAAGCGCGCGATGCCAGCGGACAACTACAAGCCCAGGGCCCGGGCGTCGTCGTCAACGACAGTGCCATTCCGGAGTGGACGTCCACCGCCACGCTGGACTGGAAACTCGGTAACTGGAACGCCGCCTGGAGCATTCGCCATCTCTCCGAGATGGAGGAAGCCTGCCTGGCCGCGGATCCGGCCGAGTTCTGCGATACGCCGACCAGCAACACCTTGGCCGCGACGACCTACCACGATGTGCAATTGGGATACGAATTCGACTGGTTGAAAGGTCTGCAACTCACCGCAGGCGTGAACAACCTGTTTGAGGAAGATCCCCCGGTGTGCACCTCATGTTCGCTCAATGGCTATGAAGCCTCCACCTACGATATTCCGGGTGGCCGCTTCTTCTATGTGCGGGCGAATCTGCGGTTTTGAAATAAGTTAATGCAGTAGAGAAAAAGCCGGCCTGATGGCCGGCTTTTTCTTGGGGTCGGCGTGCAAGTCGCCACCAAATTTTTCTGAGACCTCCGTGTTGATCGTCAACCGTCTTTGTGGGAGCGACGTAAGTCGCGACGTTGATGATTCCGGTCGCGACTTACCGCGGTGGCATGCCACCACCACTCCCGCAAAGAAATGATCCGCGCGTTTGTAGAGCCGAGCTTGCTCGGCTGCTCTTCGGTCCGTGCTCATGAAGTGTGAAATGCAGAATCAAAAGCAGTGGAGCAAGCTCCGCTCTACACGAGTAGCGCCTTCAGGCGAGCGGCTAGTCGCTATCACTTGCCGTTGCGACCGCTTCACTATCACTGACTCGATGCCATCGCGGAGCGTGGACGCGTCAGGCATCAACGCAACGCGGCCGCCGGAACGTCGATACTCAACGCGAGCGCCAAATGATCGGAATTGGCGGCCGGTAAGGCGCGTGTTCCATCGATGCCTAGATCGGCACTGACCAGGATGTGGTCGATGGCGCGCTGCGGGCGCCAGCTGGGAAACGTGGGAATGTTGATCTTAGGCGGCTGCAGGCGCGTGCGCTTGTACAGCACTTCCATTTCCGGCGTATCGGGCATGCAGTTGAAATCGCCCATCAGGACCGCATGGGGATGATCCGATAGTAGTTCTGCAATGAAGGCCAGCTGCGCGCGGCGTGAGGTCGCACCCAGGGAGAGATGCGCCACCGCCACGGTCAAGCCTTCGCGGCCATCACCGAAGCGCGCCAGTAAAACGCCGCGGCCGCTGATGCGGCCGGGCAGTGAATGGTCGGCGACTTCCACCGGTTCGAGTTTGCTCAGCAGGCCATTGGCGCTGGAAGCCACGCGCCCGACGCTGCGATTGGGCTGGTGGCTCCAGTAATCGAAGCCGGCGCGCTCGGCCAGATAATGAGTCTGGTTGGTGAAGCCCGAGCGCAGGCTGCCGGGGTCGGCTTCCTGCAGGCCGACGATGTCGTGCTCGCCGGCCAGCTGTGCGATGACGTCCAGACTGCCGCGCTTGTTG
Organism: Pseudoxanthomonas sp. CCNWLY206-1; assembly: GCF_039710385.1. Lineage (NCBI taxonomy): Bacteria > Pseudomonadati > Pseudomonadota > Gammaproteobacteria > Lysobacterales > Lysobacteraceae > Pseudoxanthomonas > Pseudoxanthomonas sp. CCNWLY206-1. The sequence continues at coordinate 282,622 of NZ_JBDKXI010000004.1, forward strand.
CCCGTGGGCAGCGCATGCGACCAGCTGCGGGTCACGTAGTCGCTGTAGCGACGGGTACTGGAGCCAGCCTGGATATTGGCGCTGAGCAGCCGCAGGCGTCGCTGGTCGGGCGTCGTGGTCATCGCAAGGCGAGGGAGGAAAGGGGCGCCCCTTTACTTGGCCGCGCGCTCCATGGCAATCAGGTGATCGGCGATGCGCAGCACATCGGCGTAGCTGTTGCCGCCCGTCACGCGGTATTTGCCGTTCACGATGATGGAGGGCGTGCCTTCGACACCGGTCTTCATGGCGAACTGCTTGGCCCGGTTGACCTGGGCATCGACGCCGAAGCTGTTCATCAGTGCCAGGAATTCTTTTTCATCGACGCCATAGCCAGCGTAGAAGGCAGCTACTTTGGCCGGATCAGCTGGTTGGCCTTCTCCAGGCAAACTGCGTTCCAAATGGATCTTGGTGAATACGGCATCGTGGGTCTTTTCCACCAGGCCCTTGCTTTCGGCCGCGTAGAACGCCTTGGCGTACGGCATCCATGCGGGGGCGAAGGCCACGGGCACGTAGGTCAGGCGGACGTCGGCCGGCAGCTTCTTCTTCCAGGCGGCGACGTCGGGAGCGAAACGAGCGCAGGCCGGACAGACGTAACCGAACACCTCCACCACCTCGATCTTGCCGTTCAAGGGCGCATACGGCTGACCGTTGGGGATTTCCACGTAATCCTTGCCGAGTACCGGCGCCGGGCCTTCAGGCGGTACGACCGGGGCGGAAGCAGTGGGTGCCGCGCCGTCGGCGGGAGTGCCCTGCGCGGCAGTGTCGCCAGCAGCAGCCGCGGGAGCGGCGGTGTCCGCCGTCGTGGCCGCGGTGCCTTCAGTCGCCGGTGCCGTTTCGGCCGACGGCGCGGACACGTTTTCGGATCCGTCATTCTTTCCGCCGCAGGCCGCCATCAACGGCAGCAGGACCAGCATCGTCAGTAAGGCACGGTATTTCATCGTTCGAACTCCAAAGGAGAGGGAAGGTGCCGCGACCGGCAAGCCGTCGTGGCCGAGGATTGGATTCTGCATGGGGGACCGATGTGGCGCCATGACGGGGTTCACTTGCCGGCGTTGCCGCCGCGGCTACGTTCCCGCGCGATCAGTTGATCCGCGATGCGCAGCATGCCGTCGTAGTTGCCACCGCCAGTCACCCGGTACTTGCCGTTGATGATGATGCTGGGCGTGCCTTCGACACCTGCAGCCGTGACAAAAGCGCGGGCGCGTTCCAGGCGCTGGTCCACGGCCGCGCCGTTCAGCGTATCGACGAACTTCTTGCTGTCCACGCCGTAGCCAGCGTAGAAGCTGGCAATCTCATCCGGCGTGGCGTTCTGGATGGGCAGGGCGCTGCGTTCGTGCAAGGCCTTGAACATATCGGCGTGCGTCTTGCCCAGGACACCCAACACCTCAGCGGCGTAGTAGGCGCGCGCGTAGGGAATCCAATAGCCGCCGAAGGCCGCCGGCACCGGAGTAAGGCGGACATACGAAGGCTGTTTGCGCTTCCACGCACTGATGATGGGCTCCAGATGAGCGCAATGGATGCAGGTGTAGCCGAAGACTTCCACCACCTCCACTTTGCCGTTGAGCGGCGCGAACGGCTTGCCATCGGGAATGACGACGTAATCCTTTCCTTCGACCGGTGCCGGAGCGGCGGCCGGGGCGGCGCCAGCAATCGCTGGCAGCAGAGCGAGCAACAGCAGAAGCAGGCGGGATTTCATGTGATTTCTCCAGGAACAAAAAAAGAAACGCCGGCCATGATCGGGCCGGCGTAATGAACAGGAGCCAGGGCTAGGACCTTACGTGACGGTGTAAGTTCCGCCGCCCGCTCGCTCAACCTTTCTTGGCGTTGCCAGCCTTGGCGACCGCCTCGTCATCGGCTCGGTCGTGCAGACCCTGCAGATAACTGGCCAGTGCCTGGATTTCCTGGTCGCTCAGCGGAGCGGCAACCTGGGCCATGATGTGGAAGAGCGCGGGATCTTTCTGAGTGGTCGTACCCGCCCGGTATTCCTGCAGGCGGCGCACGGTGTAGTCCTGCATCTGGCCACCAACATGCGGATAGGCCGGGCCGGGGTTGCCGGCACCCGCCGGACCGTGGCAGGCCAGGCAGGCCGGCACGCCGCGGGAAGCGTCGCCGCCGCGATAGAGCTTTTGGCCCACTTCGTAGAACTTCATGCCCTTGTAGGGACCATCGGCGATCACGCTGTCGTCGGACAGCCCCGCGCCGGCCTTCTGAGTGGCGAAATAGGCGCCCACGTCGCGCATGTCCTGCGCGCTCAGGGTCTTCGCGAACGGCGCCATCACAGCGGCCATCCCGGTATTGCGCTCGCCCGAGGCGAACAGGGCCAGCTGGTGAGCCATATAGCGTTCGCTCTGGCCGGCAATGCGCGGGTACTGCGGATCGGACGGATTGCCGTCCGCGCCGTGACAGGCGGCGCAGGCAGCGGCCTTGGTCTGGCCGGCCTTGGCGTCGCCCCAGGTGGTCTTGGTCAGATCGGTATCCAGCGGCGCGGATTCCACCGGCGCGTTATCCGGCACCGGAACGACGGTGGTTTGTGCAAATGCGACCGCACCGACAGCCACGATGGCCAGTCCGGCGAGTCCCATAACGCGAGCGTGGCGCATGCTAGAGCTCCGTGAACCAATGACAAAGCGGCACCGAATGGCAGCCGCGAAACCCGCGAATTATGGTCGCCAGGGGCCCATGGGGTCAATTGAAGACCGCCGACGGCAGGCCCACAGCCGTCGCAAAGCGGCCCGCCATGGCGCTGAGCGTGCCATCCTAGTGGGATGTCGAACCTCCTCAATAGCGCGCATTACCTGCTTTCGGCCCACAACACTCGGCAGTTGCCGGCCGACGGTGGGCACGAAGTCGCCTTCGCCGGCCGTTCCAATGCCGGCAAATCCAGTGCCCTGAATGCCCTGGCCAATCACAACGCGCTGGCACGTGTGTCGAAGACGCCCGGCCGTACCCAGCAGCTGGTCTTCTTTGAAGTGCGGCCCGAACGCTACCTGGTGGACCTGCCCGGCTACGGCTACGCCAAGGTGCCCCACGACCTGCAGGCGCACTGGCAAGCCTTCCTCGATCAGTACTTCCGCACCCGCGAGGCATTGAGAGGCCTGGTGGTGGTGATGGATATCCGCCACCCGCTGAAAGACTACGACCGCCAGATGCTCACCTACGCCGTCAAGCGCGGCCTGCCCGCGCATGCGCTGCTGACCAAGGCCGACAAGCTGGGCCGCGGCCAGCAGGGCAACACCATGCAGGCGGTGAAGAAGGAATTGTTCTCGGCGTTCGGCGACACCGTCAGCCTCCAGACGTTCTCCGCCGAATCCAAGCAGGGCGTGGAAGAAGCGCGGAAAGTGGTGGCGGATTGGCTGGAGCTGACACCAAAGACCGCAGCCGCCGACAGCAACACATAGGCAAGGTCCGAAAAATTACGTCGTGACCAGCAAAAACAAGTTGTTCGCCCTTTCATAAGGCGGGCTCAAGCCCGCCGAGTGGCGGCCACCAGATGGCTGTCCATGGAATACAGCAGCCTTTTGGCGGCAACGATGGCGCGCGGCCAAGCGGCTATAGTGCCGATCTTGCGGTGGGGGCGAGCCATCCCCACATCGGTCTACCCACTCACTGCGCGAGCCAGCCCTTGTCGAGCCCCAGCCACGTCGCCGATACGCCGATCACCCAACGCGCGCAATTGGTGGAATACATCGCCTCTGGCGAAAAGCCGGAATCCGATTGGCGCATTGGTACCGAGCACGAGAAATTCGGCTTCCAGCTGGATGACCTGCGTCCTCCCACTTTCGACGGCGAACGTGGCATCGAGGCGTTGCTGAAAGGGCTGACGCGTTTCGGTTGGGAAGCGGTCGAAGAGAACAATCGCGTCATCGCGCTATATAAAGAAGGCGCATCGGTCACGCTGGAACCGGCGGGCCAATTGGAGCTTTCCGGTGCGGCGGTGGAGGACATCCATCAGACCTGCAAGGAAGTCGGTACCCACCTGAAGGAAATGAAAGCCGTTGCCGATGAGTTGCAGCTCGGTTTTCTGGGCATGGGCTTTCAACCCAAGTGGCGCCGCGAAGACATGCCGTGGATGCCCAAGGGCCGTTACCAGATCATGAAAAGCTACATGCCCAAGGTCGGCAAGCTGGGCTTGGACATGATGACGCGCACATGCACCGTGCAGGTCAATCTGGATTACGCCACCGAAGCGGACATGATCAAGAAGTTCCGCGTGTCGTTGGCACTGCAGCCCATAGCGACGGCCCTGTTCGCCGATTCGCCTTTCACCGAAGGCAAGCCCAACGGTTATCAGAGCTATCGCTCGCATATCTGGACCGACACGGATCCGGACCGCACCGGCATGCTGGACTTCGTGTTCGAAGACGGCTTTGGCTACGAACGCTATGTCGACTACCTGCTCGATGTGCCGATGTATTTCAGCTATCGCGATGGCATCTATCACGACGCCAGCGGGCAGAGCTTCCGTGATTTCCTCAAAGGCGAACTGCCGGTTCTGCCAGGCGCATTGCCGACGCTACGCGACTGGTCCGATCACATGACCACCGCATTCCCGGAAGTCCGCATGAAAAAATTCCTGGAAATGCGCGGTGCCGACGGCGGCCCGTGGAATCGCCTCTGCGCACTGCCGGCGTTCTGGGTAGGTTTGTTGTATGACGATGCCGCGTTGGACGCCGCGTGGGACCTGGTCAAGGATTTCTCACGAGAAGAACGCCACGCCTTGCGCGACGGCGTGCCGCGGCAGGCGTTACGACTGCCCTTCCGCAATGGCACCGTCCGCGATCTGGCTGCGGAAGCAGTGAAGATCGCGATCGGGGGATTGCAGCGGCGCGCTCGCGTCAACAGCAAAGGCGTGGACGAAAGCGGATTCCTGGACGCACTGGTCGAGATCGTCGAAGCCAACGAAACGCCGGCCGAGCGCAAGCTCAAATTGTTCCATGGCGAATGGAACGGCGACATCGACCGCGTTTTCCGCGAGTTTGCTTACTGAATTTTTGGTTGCCGCATCGAACTCCTGCTTGGCGGGATTCCGAGCGTCAGTGCTACTACTTCACACCTCAGGGCTCAGGGGGATCCATGTCGTACGACTTGGTTGTCTACCTGCAACGCAGCAACATGCCTACACCGGCAGCATGGCATTCCTCCATTGTTGCCGCTGGCTTTCCGGTCACGCTGGACACGGATTTCGACGTCGGCGGGCCCACCGCTTCCGGTCTCGATGGTTATGTCTGCGAGAAGTGCGCGGAGTTCCTAGTCGCTCAGACCAAGGACTACGTTCGCGTGGCGGCTCTGCCTTGCGGCTACTGCGGCCGATCTCCGGCTTATGCAGCTGTTCGTGGGCGAGCCATTGTAGTCCCTGCGCTGTCAAAGGCCTTGCAGCGGCAAGGAACTGGTACAGCGATCGTCGCGATTCCATCTAGCGCGGTTGCTGCTGTTCGGTCGCGGATGAATTCAACAGCCGAGTATCAATGGCCACGCCGTCGTCTTCGGATTTACTCAGCGCCTCCAGCAGCAGGGATACCGCTGCCTCGATGCTTGGATCGCGACCGGCCGCCAGCATGTCCGGTCGATCGATTGCCTCGACATCCGGTACCACGCCTTCGTTCTCGATCACCCAACGCCCATCCAGGCCAAGGCTGCGGGCACTGGCTACCTGCACTTCGCCACCATCGGCAAGCTTGGGATTGCCGTCGACCGCGATGGTTCCGCCCCACGTACGAGTGCCGACCAATGGACCTAGTCCAAGCTGTCGGAAATAGTGGGCAAATGTGTCGCCACCGGATGCCGAATGGCCATTGATCAACATCGTCTTCGGTCCGACATGGGCAAGCTGAGGCGTGGACTGCAGGGGCTGGTCGCGGCGTCGCCAGTGCTTCATGGGTTGCCGTGCGAGGAGCTCGATCATGCGGTCGGGCACCAGGCCGCCGCCGTTGTAACGGTTGTCGATGATCAAAGCTTCCTTGTCGCCATAGGCTTGTATCCCCAACAGCAACGCGCCGTAACCGGATGCGCCCGTGTTGGCGACGTGGATGTAGCCGATGCGTCCATCGGACAATCGGTCGACCAGCGCACGCCGTTCGCGCACCCACGCAAGCTTGCGTAGACCATGTTCCGAAGTGATGGTCCGTAGCGTCACATCGCGTGCACCGACTTCGCTGGGCTTCGCATTGATGCGCAGGCGGACATGCTCGCCGCCCTTGCCCTGCAGCAGCTGGTAGATATTCGAGACGGCGCGGGTGTCTACGCCGTCGATGGAGAGAACGTAGTCTCCGTCGTTCGCCAGCCCTGCCAGCGGCGATCGAGTGCCCTCATGCCAAGGTTCGCTAGGAAAAATACGTGCGATACGAAAGTAGCCGGAGAGATCGGCCGTGATCTCTGCGCCGAGTAAGCCGCCATCGCGTCGCGGAACCTCGGGCTGGTCGCCTGACTCGACGTAGAGATGGCTGGCGTTGAGTTCGCCGACGAGCTGGTGCAGTACGTAATCGAGATCCGTCCGATGTGCGATCTGTTCTGCCCAAGGTGCATAATTCGTTCGCAACGCACGCCAGCGCGCCATGCCGCCGTGCATGTCGGGATCATAGAACCAGTCGCGCATGATGCGCCACGAATCGTCGAAGGATTGGCGCCACTCTCCGCGCGGCTGCAACAGGATATTGAGCCTTGAAAGATCGAGCGTGGAGGAGGAGAAGTCCTGCTGCGGCCGCGCCGCAATCAGCGCAAATGCATCGTCGCGGCGCACCAGCGCGCGACGACCGTCTCCGGAAAGCGCATAACCACCGATGCGTTCGGTGACGATCGCGTCCTGCGGGGCGCCGATGTCGATCATACGCAGGGTCGGCGCGCCGGCCTCGGCATCTTCTTCGCTTCCCGAGAGGAAGTACAAAGCTTCGCTGGTCGCACGCAACGTCCGGTAGTCGCCGGACGTCACTGGAAGTGCCTGCACGCGATCGGTCATCCCGGCGGGATCGATTTGAAATTCTCGGGCAATCCGAACGCGTGCAACAGGCGCGACTTTCGCATTCATCCAAGCCGGTGCGTCGACGGTCAGCCCGATCGCGTACACGCGGGTGGCGGCCGTCGGCACGAAATTCTCTTCGTAAGCGCTCATGGTCAGCCGTATGTCGCGCTTGGAGAGTACGTACAGCCATCGTCCCTCCGGATCGAAAGCCGGGCCGAATGCGCTGGTGGTCGGTTCGGTGGCGGCATGCCGTGAGCCGTCTTCGACCGAATACAGCCAGACCTGATCCAGCCGTGCGGCATTGCGCCGTGTGTACGCCAACCAACGACCGTCGGGCGACCAAGCGTGATCGGTCAGATCGGCGAAGTCGTCGCGATCCACTTCGCGACGCCGGCCTGTGGCGACTTCGACAATGTGCAGGCGACGCGAATGGTCGGCGTAGGCAAGCCATTTTCCGTCCGGCGACCAGGTCGGCATGAAGCGCCATACATTACCGCCCAGGGTCAGTTGCCTCACGGTGCGGTCGACTAGTGAACGTACGTAGAGTTCGTATTCACCGCTCGCATCGGAGAGATAGGCGATGTGTCGCCCATTGGGCGAAAGCGCCACACCATGCTCGCGTGCGGTCGCGGTGATGGTCAGGTTTTCGACCATGCCACTTGCGGTTTGCAGGTCCAGGACGTCGCCGCGCGCACCGAACACGACATGTTCGCCATGCGCGTCCAGCGCGAATGATTCGACGTGCTTCGCCACCGGCTTCGAGATTGCGGCCGCGTGGCGGAACGCATCAGGAACCTGGATCCGGATGCGCGTCGCCTGCCGGCTTGCCGGATCGAATCGCCAGAGCCAGCCATCGCGTTCGAAAACAATCGCGTCCCGGCCCGCGCTCGGCCAGAGCACATCCATGGTGTCGAAATGGGTGACCTGCTCGGGCTCGCCGCCTTCGACGGGCAACTGGTAGAGGTTCACGATTCCACCGCGATCGGAGGCGAAGTACACGGCGTCGTGGAGCCACATCGGCTGGGCGTCACTGGCGCGATGATCGGTGAGCCGCCGCGCGGTGCCGTGCCCCAGATCGTAGATCCACACGTCCGGCGCGCGTCCGCCGCGATAGCGCTTCCAACTGCGGAAATCACGGTCGATCGGCGTGTAGACATACTGCATGCCGTCCGGCGACAGCATGCCGCCGCCGGACTCCGGCATCGGCAATGGTCGCTCCATGCCACCCGCAACCGGCACCAGATACGGTCGAGCGTTGCGGTTGCCATGCGGGGTGCGGTTGGCCAGCACCAGCACGTGCTGCGCATCCGGCGCCCAGTCGAGCGCGCGGTAGTCGGTACCGCCACGAGGTGGCAGCGGGCCGGCATCGTTGTACCAGGTGAGTTGCTGCGGCTCGCCACCATCGGCCGGCATCACGAACACTTGCCGCGTGCCGTCGTATTCCGCCGAGAACGCGATCCGGCGGCAATCGGGGGAAAACTTCGGGTAAAGCTCCTGGCCTTGGTGCGACGTCAGCCGCCTGGCGATGCCGCCGGAGGCTGCGACGATGTGCAGATCCCCGGCCTGCACGAACGCCACGCGGTCGCCGCAGATGTCGGGGAAACGCAACAGACGCGTGTCGGCGGCGTGCGCGGCGAAGCTCCCGAACACGCATATCAAAAGAACACATATCAAAAGCACGCACATCGAAAGCAGCGCCCCGAACCGCTGCCGGGCGGAGGGCAGCCGACAGTGGTAAGCGCTTGCTGATCCAGTGGTGGCAGTCGCGGGTAGGCGCATGGAAACGTCGTGGGAATGGCGAGGACCGTCATCGTGGGCGGAATCCAGCCGTCCAGCTAGAACACCGTTCGCCGCGCAGCTGTGCGATAGACTCACAGCATGACCACCTTGCCGCCACTCGATGGCCTGACTGCCGTGCTCGCCGCGATCCGCGCCGGCTCCTTCACCGCTGCCGCCGACGAACTCGGTCTCACTCACGGCGCGGTTAGCCGCCGCATCCAATCGGTTGAGCGCTGGCTGGGCACGCCGCTGTTCGAACGCCATGCGCGCGGCGTGCGCGCCACGCCCGCCGGTCAGCGTTTCGCGCGGGAAGTCGAGCAGGCGCTGGCAACGATCAGTCAGTCGGCCGAGCACTGGCGGCCGCCGCGCGAGTTGGAAACCGTGCGGATCAGTGTGGTGCCTTCGTTCGCCAAGCTGTGGTTGCTACCACGGCTCCGCGCGCTGCAAGGCACGCCGCCCGAGCTGCGCATCGAGCTGTTGGTCGAGCATCGCCTGGCCAACTTGCAAGGCCGCGAGGCGGACCTGGCGATCCGCTACGGCGCAGGCGCTTGGCCGGGGCTGAGCACGCGTCTTCTCCTGCGCGAAACGCTATTTCCGGTGGCGGCGGCAGACATCGCGCGACGTCTCGGCCCACGGGCATCAGCCGAGCGGATCGCCCAGGAGCCGCTGCTGCATGACTCGGATACCACGCAGTGGCGTGCCTGGCTGCAGAGTTGCGGACAACGCTATCGTCCACGCGCGCGCGATCGGCGCTTCGAGGATTACGACCTTGTGCTGGCTGCCGCCGAGGCCGGTCTCGGCATCGCTCTATTGCGTGCGCCGCTCGCAGCTTCAGCGCTCGCTTCCGGGCGGCTGGTGCAACTCAACGACCATGTCATCCACAACAAAGCCAGCCATTGGATCGTCATCCGCGCCGATGAGGATCGGCCGGCGCTATTGCGCTTGGTGGAACGAATGTCTTCCGAGCTTGGCTAGCGTTGCCATGAGCGAAACGGTTCCGCAGGACCCGTATCCCAGCCGGCAATTCCGAGGAGGAGCCGGAGGATCCGTGCTGGATCAGGGAATCCCGCAACGCGCGCTGATGCACCGGCAGCTATACTATCCCCCAGTATAGGACGAGCACCTCGCATGCCCCACACACCCCAGGAAAAGAAGCGCGTACTGGCCCGCGTTCGCCGCATCAGGGGGCAGGCGGAAGCGTTGGAGCGCGCGCTGGAGGCCGGCACCGAATGCGGTGCGGTGCTGCAGCAGATAGCGGCCATCCGTGGCGCGGTGAATGGGTTGATGTCGGAAGTGATGGAGGCCCATATCCGCGAGGAATTCGGCCAGGCAGCACGCTCCAACGCCCAGCGGCAGGCCCGGGTGAAGGAAATGGCGGCTTTGGTTCGTTCCTATTTGAAATAACGCATCGGCGGTGCTCGTTCCGCTTTGCTTTCTTGAACTTTGTTGCAGGGAGAAAACAGAAATGAAGAGTCGTGCCGCCGTTGCTTTCGAAGCCGGCAAGCCACTGGAAATCGTTGAGATCGATGTCGAGCCGCCCCGGGCTGGGGAAGTTCTGGTCAAGATCACCGCGACTGGTGTCTGTCATACCGATGCCTTCACGCTGAGCGGCGATGATCCGGAAGGCATTTTTCCCGCCGTGCTCGGTCATGAAGGCGGCGGCATCGTCGTTGAAGTCGGCGAAGGTGTAACCAGCGTCAAGCCCGGTGACCACGTCATCCCGCTGTACACGGCCGAATGCCGCAAGTGCAAATTCTGCCTGTCCGGCAAAACCAATCTCTGCCAGGCCGTGCGCGCCACTCAAGGCAAGGGCCTGATGCCGGACGGCACCACGCGTTTCTCCTACCAAGGCAAGCCGATCTATCACTACATGGGCTGCAGTACTTTCAGCGAGTACACGGTAGTCCCCGAGATTTCGCTGGCGGTCGTGAACCAAGACGCGCCGCTCGAGAAAGTCTGCCTGCTGGGCTGCGGCGTCACCACCGGCATCGGTGCCGTGCACAACACCGCCAAGGTAAAGGCGGGCGACAGCGTGGCGGTATTTGGTTTGGGCGGTATCGGTCTGGCGGTGATCCAGGGTGCGGTGCAAGCCAAGGCCGGCCGCATCGTCGCGGTCGATACCAATCCGGGCAAGTTCGCGTTGGCCCGGCAGATGGGCGCCACCGACTGTATCAATCCGAAGGACTACGACAAGCCGATACAGGATGTGATCGTCGAACTCACTGAAGGCGGTGTGGATTTCAGTTTCGAGTGCATCGGTAATGTCGAGGTGATGCGCGCGGCGTTGGAGTGCTGCCACAAGGGTTGGGGCGAGAGTGTCATCATCGGCGTGGCGGGCGCGGGCCAGGAAATCCGCACGCGTCCATTCCAGCTGGTTACCGGTCGTGTCTGGCGCGGTTCGGCATTCGGCGGCGTCAAGGGCCGCACGCAGCTACCGGGCATGGTGGAGCAGGCGATGAAAGGCGAGATCGATCTCGATCCCTTCATTACCCACAATCTGCCGCTGGAACAGATCAACGAGGCTTTCGACCTGATGCATGAAGGCAAATCGATCCGGACGGTGATTCATTACTAAGCGTTCGGTTTTCCTTCTCCCACTGGGGTGAAGACAGGCGGCTTACGAGCCATTGGCTCGTGCATGTCTGAACGCACTGCGCGCTGCGCAGGGCCGGGGAGGATAAAAGATGATGAAACAGAGAACCGTCTCCTTGCTCATACTTCCCAGCAAGCGGACATTACATTCCCTCATCCGTCGCTGCGCGCCACCTTCTCCCGACGGAGAAGGGAAAACAGGACCAACTTATGACACTCGAACGCATCGAACACCGCGCCTGTTTCGGCGGTTGGCAGGACGTCTACCGGCACGCATCGAAAACGCTCGGCTGCAGCATGAACTTCGCCGTCTACCTGCCGCCACAGGCAGCATCGCGCAAGCTTCCCGTGCTGTATTGGCTCTCGGGCCTGACGTGTACCGAACAGAACTTCATCACCAAGGCGGGCGCGCAGCGTTATGCGGCCGAGCACGGCGTCATCCTGGTGGTGCCGGATACCAGCCCGCGCGGCGACGATGTCGCCGATGCGGAAGGCTACGACCTGGGCAAAGGCGCCGGCTTCTATCTCAATGCCACGCAATCGCCATGGTCCGGCCATTACCGCATGTACGACTACGTGGTATCCGAACTGCCGGCGCTGATCGAAGCACATTTTCCGGTGACTGAGGCGCGTGCGATCAGTGGCCATTCAATGGGCGGACATGGGGCGCTGGTCGCTGCACTGAAGAATCCCGGACGCTATCGCAGTGTTTCGGCCTTCTCGCCCATCGTCTCGCCTTCACAGGTGCCTTGGGGAGAGAAAGCATTCGCGGCCTATCTCGGTGACGATCGTTCCGCCTGGAAAGCTTGGGATGCCGTCGCGTTGATTGCGCAAGCCAAAGAGCGACTGCCGCTGATGATCGACCAAGGTGATGCCGACGAGTTCCTGGCGAGTCAGTTAAAACCGGAATTGCTGCGCGAAGCTTGCGAAAGATCCGGTCATCCGCTGCAACTGCGAATGCAGCCCGGCTACGACCACAGCTACTACTTCATCAGCAGTTTCATTGGCGAGCATATTGCTTATCATGCGGCGGCGTTGGCCCGCCCTCAATAGTAGGAGCGACGTAGTCGCGACAAGCGCAAGCAGAAGCTCTGGACACGGATCAACGCGGATAAAAACGAATAAAGCATTTGAATGTTTCCATCCGTTTTGATCTGCCTTGATCTTTGATCTGCCTTGATCCGTGTCTGAAATGCCTTTCGCGACTCACGTCGCTCCTGCAGCAGCCTCAGGAACCAGCACAAAGTCGGTATACGCAAAACGCCCATCGCGCAGCACGGTCTCGCCTTCGCGCAGGCTCAATGGCTCGGAGAACATCGGTCCTGCATAGACGCAGGTATGGAACTCGCCGTTCTCCCCGCAAGGATCCACGTGCGGTGGCAAGTCGCGCAGCAGTGCTTCATCGAACTCGCGGCCGGCGAAGCGGCCATCCAGCTGCTGCGTATCGACGCAGCAAACGCGCGCACGTAGTCCGCCCGCGATCATTTCTCTCGCCAATGCGGCAGTGTCCCGACCAAACAGAGGCGTGACGACCTGCCAGCCGATGCGAGCGCATTGGCTCTCGCGATAGGTGCGGATGTCTTCCAGGAACAGATCGCCGAACGCGGCCGTGCGTAGCGTGGGCCAACGCGATCTTGCGTCATCCAGGACGCGTGTCATTGCGGTTTCGTAGTCGGCGTTGCTGCAGGGGCTGGGAATGGCTGCCTCTATCAGCGCCAATCCGACAGCCACAGCCTGCGCATGCAGCACTTCGCGGCGAATGCCCTGCATCGCGACCCGGTCGCCCGCGAACGTCGTCAGTAAACCCACGACTTCCACATCACGGCGCTGGCGCAACGTGTGCAGCGTCCAAGCAGCATCTTTGCCGCCGCTCCAGGCCAGCAGCACGGGGGTGGATGCGGAAATCAAGCGGCGGAAACGTCCAGCAGTTCCCAGCTGCCGCCGGCCAGCAGCCGCAATCGGTGCTTCAGTACCAGTCCGGGAATGGAAGTAGTGGCCACCAGCACAATGCGCAGATCGTCCTGTTGGCCGCTGACGTTGGCGCTTGGGTCGACAATGCCAAGCCCAGGGTCCACTTCATCCGGATCATCCTGCGCATTGCGCCAGCGCTCGAACAAGGAGTTGCTGCGTAGGGCGCCTTGCAACTGCGTCGCGAATTCTTCGGCGCCATGGGCGCTGAAACTGAAGGCGGCATCGCTGCCGCGAGCACGGCCCGGATTGGGCAGGCTGATGTAGTAGCGGACAGGCATGGCACCCTCGTCGCAGTAAGGCGACTAGATTAGCGAGGGCGCGCTAAAGCCTTGTTAACGTTTTTGGGACGGCCTGTCCCATGCGTCTACGGGCGTCGCGCCGCCGTCATGCGGCCTTGAAGGTGTGCGGGTCGGACGCGAAACCCACCACTACCGCACCCTTGCCCACGTTGACCATGCCGGTCAGGCTCATCACGCTTTCGTACACTTCCACGTTGTTGTTGGTGCAGATATCACGCAAGCGCTGGTAACCCGGCAGGGCGCGCAGTTCCGACAACTCGCCGCCGTAACTCAGGCAGACGGTGGGCGTCATCAATCCACTCATGACGCGATTGCCGCTGAACTTGAACAGCTGCTCCACCGCGTTCTCGAAACCTTTGATCTTGGCGACTGGCTCGGTGTTGCCATTGAACCCGTGCAGTACCGGTTTGATATCCAGCGCGCTGCCCAATGCCGCGCTCAGCAGGCCTACGCTGCGATCGCCCTTGGTACGGGCGCGGGCGCGCAGGTAATACAGGTCGCGCGGGATCATGTAGCCGTGAGTGTGGGTGGCAAGTTCTTCCAGCCGGACCCGGATTTGCTGCACCGTCGCGCCCGCCGCGCGCATGCGTACGGCTTCCACCGCAGTAATGCCCTGAGCCGCGAACAGGTTCTGGGTATCGATCACACGCAGCGCGAAGGGAGAGTTGTGGCCTGCCGCCTGCCGCACCGGCTTGTAGTCGTTGAGGATGGCGAAGCTGGCCTGCATGGCGTTGTCGTAGATCGGGCTGCGCGTCTTGGTGATCGTCATGCAAAAGACGTGGTCGTAGTCGATCACCAATCGTCCCAGGAACAGGTCGCGAATCTGGTTGACCGTGTACGGAGTGGTTTCGGCTTCGTGCCCGCGTTCGGCCACATGTGCGTGCAGAAAGCCCAGCGTGGCCTCTTCGTCACGGTGGTCGGCCAAGACGGCTTCGCCGATGCGGACCGTAATTGGCAGCACGATGATGTTGTTCTGTTGCAGAAACTCCTGCGGCAGATCGCACGCAGAGTCGACGACTATCCCTATGCGCATCTCAGCCCCTCCCGGCATTCGTCGCATTCACTCGGCGAAACGTATCCCATTGGTGGGCAATACGTCCCGTAGGATGCACGGGACTGTGCGCTCAGTCACCCTTTATCTGAACTGGCGCACATCGGATGTGGGTCCCAGGTCGAATTGCTGTTGTGCACAAAATCATTAAAAGTATGTGACGCAAGTCACAAAAATGACCTGTCCAGGCTTGTCGCAGCATCGCTACCCACAGAAACTCCGCAAGGGGCAAGGAGCGACATGAAACTGGGGTGGGGGTCGATTCTGTTGTGGCTGGGGATGCTGCAACCCGCGTTGGCGTGGGAAGGCGCCGCCGTGCGCGTCGACCGGATACAACCCCTCACAGCCGCGCAGCCCGCCAGTCAGAACGCCGGTTTGTTTTCCGAGCGCCGGTTCGACGCTTCCGAGAAGCGTTTGCTCAACACGGGTGTATCAAAAGAACCCACCGTAATTGGCAACGGCGAATGGCGGATAGAACCGACGCAATCGCTGCCGGAACCACTCCTGCTGATCCATCACCCCTATAGCGCGCGCATCACGGTGCTGACGGCGCCGGGCGGCCGACCCGTCACGCGAAGTCTGTTCGATGCCGACCTCGACCCGCAGTACTCGCGGCATGCGTTGGTGTTTCCGCTGCCTGGCGATGGGCCTGTCTATGTGAAGGTGGAAGGTGCGCGCTATCCCTTGCATATCACGGTGCAATCGCGTGCGGCGCACGCCGCCGATGACCTGATCCACATCCGCATACTGATGTGCGCTGTCGGCATGGTGGTAGGCGTATCGCTGGCGGTGTTGTTGTTCTGGGCCATGCTGCGCGACCGCGTCTATCTGCTGTATGCGGCCAGCATGCTGCTGCAATTGCTGTTTGTGCTGTGCTCCTATGGCGAAGCCTATGCGGTACCGGTATTGCGCTGGTTGGCAATACTTGGCGCGCCGGGCATTTGGACCATCGCCACGCTGTCCAGCATGTCGGTGGTGGCCTTGTGGCTGGACTACGCGGGACTGCGCAGGCAGGTGCCGCGGCTGGCGGTGGCGATGCGCAGCCTGGGGCTGTATCTGCCCGGCGTACTGCTGTTGCTGCTGGCGTTGCCCTGGCCGCGTAACCAGGAATGGTTTCCAGACGTGGCAAACGGCGTTTTCCTGTTGACCAATGTGGTGGCACTCGCAGCCTTGGGGGTAGCGTGGCGGCGCGGCAGTCGCCACGCGGCTTACGCGATGATCGCCTGGATACCGCTGCTGGTAATCACTACCTGGCGCGCATTGCAATTGAGTCGGGGTGCGCAGGTCATCGACTGGGTGCAATACGGCCTGCCGCTGGTGCTGGCGTTTACCGCGGTCGTGCTGGCGTTGGGTCTGGCGGACCGCATGCTGACCTTCCGCCGCGAACGCGACAGCGCCAAGGAGCACGCCGAGCGTGACGCGCTGACGGGTGTGTTGAACCGCGGCGGCATCGAATATCGCCTGGACTGGGCGGTGCTGGAAAAGCGCCGCGAGGGCATCGCGCTGTCGCTGCTGTTCATCGACCTGGATTTCTTCAAGAAGATCAATGACCGCCATGGTCACGCGCTGGGCGATGCCTGCCTGCGTGCGGTGGCACGCGCGGTCAGCGAGGAATTCCAGTACGGCGACCAGTTGGGCCGGCTTGGTGGCGAGGAATTCGTGCTGGTGCTCGCCGGTGCGGACGCGGAAGCCGCGAGGCAGATCGCTGAGCGTGTGCGGATCAAGATCGAGCGCTCATGCGCGGTGGTGGAACACATACCGGTGGGTGTCACCGCCAGTATCGGCGTAGCGGAATGCCTGCCGGAGGACAGTGTCGCCAGTCTGATCGCCCGAGCGGATCAGGCCATGTATGCAGCCAAGCGGGCGGGCGGAAATCAGGTGGCCACACAGGGCCTTCTGCATGATGTACCCAGCTATGCGGCGGAAGCGCCCGAAGGCGCTTCCGGCTAGCCGGATTTTGTACTGCATGCGGTCGGCTACGCGGGGCCGACCTACGTTCTGCAACCTTCCTGTAGGAGCGCCGTCCCGGCGCGAGCTTTTTCGCTGGCGTTGAGGGAAGAGCTCGCGGCGGGACGCCGCTCCTACAAAAACGGACTACCGCGTATAAGCCCGCGGAAGCGCGCCGGATTCGCGCATGTAGCGGTCACGCAATTCGGTCTGGCGCGAGCGCATCGGGATGG
Source organism: Pseudoxanthomonas sp. CCNWLY206-1 (assembly GCF_039710385.1). NCBI lineage: Bacteria > Pseudomonadati > Pseudomonadota > Gammaproteobacteria > Lysobacterales > Lysobacteraceae > Pseudoxanthomonas > Pseudoxanthomonas sp. CCNWLY206-1. The sequence goes on from NZ_JBDKXI010000004.1 coordinate 299,488, forward strand.
CGCGGCCGCTTAGCCACAGTTGCTGGGCGGTGTTCGCCACATCCAGTGGATCGCCGGACCACAGCACCAGATCGGCGAGCTTGCCCGGCGCGATGGTTCCCAGGCGGTCGCCCACGCCAAACGCCTGCGCCGGGACCCGTGTCAGGCCTGCCAAACCGTCTTCCCAAGGCAGGCCATTGGCGACCGCCACACCGGCGTACTGCCGGATCTTGCGCGCGTTGTGCGAGGCGTCGCTGGATTGGGCGAATCCGACCGCCACACCCGCCGCGCGCAAGCGTGCCGCATTCTCCAGGGTGGCGCCGATCTGATCGAAGTCGGCCGGCAGGTCCGCCAGCGAATCCACGAACACCGGTACGTCCGCTTGTGCGATCTGCGGCGCCAGCTGCCAGGCTTCCGCGCCACCCGCGATGGCGATGCGCAGCTTTTCGCGCTGCGCCCAACGCAACAGCTGGCGAATGTCGGCAGCGCGGTTCACTTCGACCACCACACGGCCCTGGCCGGCGAGATAACGCGCCAGCACCGCACGTCCGGTGGGTGTCAACAGCGCATGCGGCGAATCCGCGGGCACCCGCCCACGCGCTTCGGCTACCAGTTGATCCAGCAACATCCATTGCGCGGCACGCGAATTGCCGCTCAGCCCAATGGCGCTACTGCCCAGGCGGATGAAGAGGGCACGTGGACCGATGGGATCGGCACTGCCATCCAGCCGCACCACGCCGCCTTGGCCTGCTATGAAAGAACCGCCGGTGGTCGCGCCCAGCAGCGTGAAGCCCAAACCTTCCACCCGCGCCACCGGCACCAGCACCGAATCCGGGTTGTATGCCAGGGTCACGTCGAACTCCGGCCGCATCGGCTGGTCGGTCAGTGTCAGCGCGCCATCATTGGTGGCCGATTCGCCCGAGATTTCCTCGATGCCGATTTCGGTGATGCCACCGAACAAAGCCGGCGTCAGCGGCTTGCCGGCAGCGTCGATGGTTTCGACACCCGCCGGCGCGACCAGGCCGCTACCGACCGACTGGATAACACCGTTGCGCACCAACACGTCGGCGTTCTTCAGCGTGCCTTGGGCACCCGCGGTATGCACGGTGGCGTTGCGGATCAGGACGTTCTGGGCGGAGGCGCTGCTGGCCACCATGCACACCACCAACGCCACCGCTTTTGCCGTCATCCCGGCGGACGCCGGGACCCAGCGCCTTGTTCGCGATAGGTGATTACATGTGGAGTTCTGAGCGAGAGTCGCTGGGTCCCGGCCTGCGCCGGGATGATGAGCACTTGGATGATGAGCAAAATGAGTGCCGGTAAGAATGCGGATGAACTTCATGGCGCCACCTCCTGGCCCAGCATGAAGTCGGATTTGGGTTGCCGCGAAGGATCATTGCGGTCGTAGATGCGCGCGCCGTCGATATAGACCTGCTCCGCCTTGGCGTAGACGCTGAAAGGATCCTGGTTCCACACCACTACGTCGGCCATCTTGCCGGCCTCCAGCGTGCCGGTGCGCTCCGCGATGCCCAGCGATTTGGCGGCGTTGGCGGTCAACCAGCGGATGGCGCGCTCCGGTGGAATGTCCATGCCGGCGCGCCGAGCGCTGGCGATGACTTTCGCCGCTTCCTGGTTCAAGCGCTGGATGCCTTCGCTGGAATCGGAATGCACGATGGCGCAGCTGTTGGCGGGCCGATCGACCAACGCGATGTTCTCCTGGATGCCGTCGAAGGCTTCCATCTTGAAGCCCCACCAGTCGGCCCACAGCGCGCCGCAGACGCCTTCGGCAGCCAGGCGGTCGGCCAGCTTGTAGGCCTCCACGCCGTGGTGGAACGCGGACACCTTGAAGCCGAACTCCTTCGCCAGATCGAGCATCGTCGCCATTTCATCGGCGCGGTAGCAGTGGATGTGCACCAGGATTTCGCCATTGATGGCGCCGGCCAGCGTATCCAGCTTCAGGTCGCGCTTGCCGCCGGTGTCGCCTTCGCTGTCCTCGCTGCCATTGCCGGAGGCGCGCTCCCACCAGCGCTTGCGCTTCTGCTTCTCGGGTTTGGCTGCGTTTTTCTTCAGGTATTCGCTGGCATCGATAAAGGCCGCGCGATAACCGGCCACATTGCCCATGCGCGTGGATGGGCCGCTCTTCTGGCCGTAGACGCGCTTGGGGTTTTCGCCACAGGCCATCTTCACGCCCCACGGCGCGCCGGGAAACTTCATCGACTGATAAGTATTGCCGGGCACGTTCTTCAGCGTCACACCGCGGCCGCCGACCAGATTGGCCGAGCCCGGCAGGATCTGCAGGGAGGTCACGCCACCGGCCAACGCGGTGTGGAAGCCCGGGTCCTGCGCCCAGATGGAATGCTCCGCCCAGACATTCGCGGTCACCGGTGCGGTGGCCTCGTTGCCGTCGCCGTGCGCACGCACGCCAGGGCTGGGATAGACGCCCAGGTGCGAGTGCACGTCGATGATGCCGGGCGTCACCCATTTGCCGTGGGCGTCGACGCGGGTGGCATCGGCAGGTGCATTCAGGCCGCGACCGACCGCCGTGACTTTGCCGTTTTCCAGCAGTACGTCGGCATCGTCCAGCCGCTCGCCGGTACCGGTCAGCACGGTGGCGTGCTCGATCAGCACCGGCCCGGAGGCGATGGCGCGATACGTACTGGGATAGGGATCTTGAGTGAAACGGGAGGTGGGAGTTGCCGCCGACACAGCGGCCGCCGCGCAAAGTAGAGCCAGACCAAAGCCGGCCATCGGAATGGATCGCATGGAGTTTCCCCAGGAAGGTCGGTGAAACCTAACCGGCGACGGCGCCGATGCCAAGTGCATGGAGTAAGGCTCATGCCACAATGGCGAAAAAAACAACAAAAGGACAAGAGCAATGAAAGACAAGAACGACATCGTCGAAAATTGGCTGCCGCGCTATACCGGCGTGCCGCTGGATCAGTTCGGCGAGCACATCCTGCTGACCAATTTCGGCGGCTATCTCAATACCTTCTCCGCGCTGACGGGCGCGCCCATCGTCGGCCTGGACCGGCCGATGGCCAGCGCCACCTTCGACGGCATCACCATGATCAATTTCGGCATGGGCAGTCCCAACGCTGCGACCATGATGGATCTGCTGTCGGCCATCATGCCCAAGGCGGTGCTGTTCCTGGGCAAATGCGGCGGACTGAAGCGTAAGAACGAATTGGGCGACCTGGTGCTACCGATCGCGGCGATCCGCGGCGAGGGTACTTCCAGCGATTATCTGTTGCCGGAAGTCCCGGCGCTGCCGGCGTTCGCGTTGCAGCGCGCCGTTTCCACCATGATCCGCGACCTGGGCCACGACTATTGGACCGGCACGGTCTACACCACCAACCGGCGCGTGTGGGAACACGACGACACCTTCAAGGAATACCTGCGCAAGCTGCGCTGCATGGCCATTGACATGGAAACCGCCACCATCTTCACCGCCGGTTTCGCCAACCACATTCCCTGCGGCGCATTGCTGCTGGTGTCCGACCAGCCGATGATCCCGGAAGGCATCAAGACCGAAGCCTCAGACGCCAAGGTCAGCAGCCAGTTCGTCGAAAACCACATCACCATCGGCATCGAGGCATTGAAGCTGATTCGCCGCAATGGAAAATCGGTGCGGCATTTGCGGTTCGATGAGTGATGGGTCGCGCGAGGTTCCGTTAGCTTGAGAAGTCGGCTTTACGAACGTTCGAATGAGTTCCTTGTGGTAGCGACGTAAGTCGCGACGTTGACGTTTCCGGTCGCGACTTACGTCGCTACCACAAAGATGCGGTATCGCCATGAGAGTCAACATCGGATCTCGGTTCTGCATGAAGCTAAGCCAACTCAAGCTTGGCGGGCGGTTCAGAAGCGATCTCACTGCCAGCCGGACGACTCGCACCAGCAACGACGTTTTCCGGACACGATTTGCACTATCCTCCCTGTCTCTCCAGGCCTGGAAGTTCGATGGCAAACCCAATCTACGCCGGCAGCTACCGGTCCGGCACAATCCAATGCCTGTAAACCGATCACCGGTGACGCGCATGGAAAAACCCGCAACGGTGGTGCAGTTTTGGCAGGAAGCCGGCATGGAACGCTGGTTCGCCAACGACAGCGCGTTCGACGTGCGGTTCCGCGACCGCTTCCTGGAAGCGCATTTCGCAGCCGCACGCCGCGACTGTGAAACATGGATGGAATCCGCGGAAGGCGCGTTGGCACTGATGGTGCTGTTGGATCAGTTTCCCCGCAATTGTTTCCGCGGCAGCGCGCATTCGTACGCCACCGACGGATTGGCGCGGTATTACGCACGCCGTGCGTTGGAAGCTGGATTCGACCATCAGGTCGATCCGACGCTACGCATCTTCTTCTACATGCCGTTCGAGCATTCCGAGTCGCTGGAGGACCAGCAGCGCTCGCTGGAACTATTCGGCGCGCTGGACGACGGCGAATACATGCGCTACGCCCAACTGCATTACGACCTCATCGCACGCTTCGGCCGCTTCCCGCACCGCAACTCAGCCCTGGGTCGCGAGTCGACGCAGGAAGAGATCGATTATCTGGCGAGTGGCGGGTTTAGCGGGTAGAGCTTTTCCCTTCTCCCTCCGGGGTGAAGGCATGCGGCTTACGAGCCACCGGCTCGTGCGTGCCTGAACGCCCTGCGCGCTGCGCAGGGCCGGGGTGCGAGGCGAGGTGGCGCGTAGCACCGGATGAGGGCAGAAGAATTCCGTCCTCGGATACTCATCCGTCGATCTGAAAGCGCATGCCCTCATCCGCCCCTTCGGGGCACCTTCTCCCAAGGGGAGAAGGGAGATACAAATCAATACTTCGCCAAACCCGCATCCACTTCATCAGCCCAGGCGTTAGTCCCGCCCGCGATGTTGTAGACATCAGTAAAGCCACGGGCCAGAAACTCTTCCGCCGCTTGCTGGCTGCGCGCACCGCTACGGCACAAAAAAGCAATCGCGGTGTCTTTTGGCAAGGCTTCCAGCTCAGCGCGGCCGTTGCCATCGAACGTCTTGAACGGCAGGGAGACCGCCGCGATCGCGCGTTCGTCGGCCGGGCGTACATCGACCAGCAACACTTCGCCAGCGCGGATTTTGGCGTCGGCTTCCTGGGGCGATAGCGTCTGCACCGGCTTGGGCGCATTCGGGTTGTCGATGGCCAAGCCTTTGCCGCGGATATCGTCCACCCAATCGATGGTGATGCCATCAGCGCGGCGTGCACTGGCCAGATCGAACTGGATGCGGATGCCGTTGGATTCGGCGGCGATCGCATTGGCGTCGTACTGCGCGAGCTGGAAATTCGGCTGGTACTGCGCATTGATGGATAGCGCCAGGGCGGCGCCTTCGCCCGCGTCTTCCACCGCGTTGCGCAGCATGTCGACGGCGGCCGGCGTAACGGTGATCTTGGGCGGCGTGCGGTCGGGTGCTTCCAGGCCCAGCAACGTGGCCAGTTCGCCGGAGTTGGACATCTGTTCAATGATGTCGCTGCCGCCGACGAGCTCGCCGTCGATGTACAGCTGGGGAATGGTCGGCCATTCGCCGTAGACCTTGATGCCTTCGCGGATGTCCTGGTCGGCCAGCACGTTGACGTGAGCGTAATCCACGCCCAGCGCGCCGAGCGCACCGACCGCCTTGGCCGAGAAGCCGCATTGCGGCATGTTGGGCTGGCCCTTCATGAACAGCACCACGCGGTTGGACTGCAGAAGGGATTCGATGCGGGAACGCAGAGCAGGGTCGAGAGACATGAATGGGTACCGGAAAACGGAAAGAGGATTTTACGCCGCATGGCATCATGGGGCATGACTAAAGCAGCAACATTGCATCGCGAACCGCGCCATCCCGGTTGGATATTGGGCCTGTTGGCCCTGTCGCAAGTGGCCGTGGCAGCGGTGTGGTGGCGTTGGGGCTGGCAATGGGGGCTGCCGGCAATGGCAGCGACCCATCTGGTGGTGCTCTGGGGCACCCTGCACCCGCGCGCCACGCTGTTCTGCCCGGCGCTGTCGCGCTTTCCCGCCGACGGGCGCCAAGTCTGGCTGACCATCGACGATGGCCCTTCCGACGACACCCGGGCGATGCTGGAACTGCTGGACCAGCATGGCGCGAAGGCGATCTTTTTCCTGGTGGGTGAGCGTGCATTGGCCCAGCCGGAGCTGGTGAAGGAAATCGCCGGGCGGGGGCACGGCATCGGCAATCACAGCGCCAGCCACCCGGATGCCCACTTCTGGCGGCTGGGCCCGTGGCGTCTGGAGCATGAGATTGGCCGAAACCAGTCGATCCTGACCGCCATTACCGGCGAGACACCGCGCTGGTTCCGGTCCGTGGTGGGCATGACCAACCCGTTCGTCGGCCTGTCGCTCAAGCGTCACGGCTTGGCACGAATGGCGTGGAGCGCGCGTGGTTTCGACGGCGTGGATTGCCAGCCGGCGCAGGTATTGGCGCGCATCCAGCGCGACATCTCCCCTGGTGCCATCGTGCTGTTGCACGAAGGCGCGGCGCACGGCCACAACGTGGCGATCCTGGCGGAACTGCTGCAATGGCTGGAAGCGCAGGGATATCGCAGTGTGCTGCCGGGGCAGACCGGCGGTGGAGCCCAAGCCGTGGATGTCTACGCAGCGGCGTGACGGATCCATGTGGAGGATCCCGCTTGTCGTAGAGCGGAGCTGCGCTCTACGAGGCGTGGAGGAATTTCTTGTGAGAGCGACGTAAGTCGCGACCGGAAACATCAACGTCGCGACTTACGTCGCTCCCACAAGGAATTCAGCCGTCCTTCGATCAGGCCGCAAGCAACCGGTGCGCAACCGGAAACGCCAACTTCGTCCACTCGGCGTACATCGAGGCGGAAGGGTGCAAACCATCTTCGGCCAGCATCTTTACATCGCTACCGCGTTCACGGCTGACGGCGGTGATATCCACGAAGGCGACGCCACGCGCCGAACAGGCCTCGCGAGCGGCGAGATTGCAGGCATCCAATTCGCGCGCGATCTGATCGCGGTCGCGGCCTTGCTGCTGCGCAAACGCAGTGACGCCCCAATCGGGAATGGACAATACCAACACGCGCCCGGGACGGTTGCCGGCGAAGCCGATCGCGCGCCACAACAACGCCGCGAACTGCACGCGGTATTCCTCGACGGGACGGCCGCGATACTGGTTGTTCACACCGATCAGCAGACTGACGAAGTCGTATTCACCCACCGGTTCTTGCGCAGTGATGGCGGCATCCAACTCGTCCGTGGTCCAGCCCGTGGTGGCGATGATGTGCGGATCGGCGACCGGAATGCCTTCGGCACGCAATGCATGGGCCAACTGCATCGGCCAGCGGCCGGCTTCTTCGATGCCTTCGCCTATGGTGTAGGAATCGCCGAGTGCCAGATAGCGCAGCTCGGGGACAAGGGCCGTCGTGTGGGTGGTAGTCATGATTTCATTTTGCTCCGGAATGCTGGAGAGCAAAAGCTGCAGTTCTACCTGCTCGCTGGCTGTCGTAGAGCGGAGCTGCGCCCCGCGACAATTCCAAGTCAACAACAATGAGGCCGTCGCAACGGCCAGCGATAATGAATAACCGGCGGCGCTCCTGGTAGAGCCGAGCTTGCTCGGCTGCTTTCCGTTCCGGAGCAAGAGCAGCGGAGCAAGCTCCGCTCTACGACAAGCAACTTAGCGGTTATTCGCTAATCACCGGCCGTTGCGACGGTCTCATTGCTATTGACTCTGTCCTATCGCGAGGCGCGGCCGCGACTTCGCCTTGATCGGGACAACCTTCGTCACCGCCTCGGCACGGCGCGTGAGAGCACGATCAATGCGGGCGAATACTTCGCGCATCGTGGCGGCTTCCGGCAGCAGCGTGACGCGGAAATGGTGGCGGTACGGCACGTTGAAGCTGGAGCCTGGCACCACCAGCACGCCTTCGGTTTCCATCAGGTCCAACGCGAAGTTGTGGTCGTCGAAAGCACGCGCGGCGTCGCCGATCACGGCGGGGAACGCATAGAGCGCGCCGGCCGGTGCCACCAGATCCAGATGCTCGCTGGCATCGCAGGCATCGATCACCGCGCGGCGGGTTTCATACAGACGGCCGCCCGGGGTGCATAGCGCCGAAATAGTATCCGGACCGTTGAGCGCCGCCTCGATGGCGTACTGGCCTGGCACGTTGGCGCACAAGCGCAATGCACTCAGCAGATCCATCGCGTGCAGGAAATCGCGCACCACTTCGCCATCGCCGGACAGCACCGACCAGCCGACGCGCCAGCCGCAGGCGCGGTGCACCTTGCTCAGGCCGCTGAAGGTGATGCAGGGCACTTCACCGGCCAGCGGCGCGACGGGCTCGAACTTGGCGCCGTCGTACAGCACCTGGTCGTAGATCTCGTCGACCATCAGCAGCAGCTTGTGCTTGGCGGCGATGGCGACGATCCGCTCCAGCAACTCGCGCGGATACGCGGCGCCGGTCGGATTGTTGGGGTTGATCAGCACGATGGCGCGAGTGCGCGAAGACACCAGCGCTTCGATTTCGCTCGGATCGGGCAGGAAGTCGTTTTCCGGATCGCAGCGGTAATAGACCGGGCGGCCGTCGTTAAGGATGGTCGCCGCCGACCACAGCGGATAGTCCGGCGATGGCACCAGTACTTCGTCGCCGGGATTCAGCAACGCGCGCAGCGACAGATCGATCAGTTCGCTGACGCCATTGCCGATGAACACGCGGTCGGCGCTGGCGTGCGGCGTACCGCGACGCGCATAGGCCGCCGCAACGGCTTCGCGCGCTGCCGGCAGGCCCTGCTGATGGGTGTAGGGATCGGTGTGGTCGATATCGCCGATGATCGCCTTCTGCAGGTGTGCCGGCGCACGGAACCCGAATGCACCCGGGTTGCCGATGTTCAATTTGATCAGCTTGCGGCCCTGCGCCTCCAACTCCCGGGCTCGCCGCGCCAATTCGCCACGGATTTCGTAACGGACTTCGGATAGGCGTTCGCGGGTCTTCAAAGTAGGCATGGCGGGGCGGAAGGGGCAATAACGAGTTGCCAGCTTAGCGGAAAACCGGTGTCCGGACGGCGCGGAGTTCAGGGGCCGTCTAGAATCACCCCATGACGCCAGAACTCCAGGATTTCGCCCCGCTCCGTTCCATCGGCTGGCCCTACGCCAGCACCCCCGAGGACGAGGCTTGGAAAAAGGCCTTCGCGGCCCACCCCCAGGCGGTTCCGGCGCGGGTGGTGGAACAGCACCGGTCCGGCTATGTGGTCGCCAACGCCCCCGGCGCCGCACTCAAGGCCGAATCCCTGCCGGAATGGCAGCGCCCACGGTTCCCGGCGCATGAGCGGCCGGCGGTGGGCGACTGGGTACTGCTGGAAGGCAAGCGCATCGTCGCGCTGCTGCCGCGGCATACCGCGATCAAGCGCGGCGCCGCTGGCGAGCACTATCACCAGCAGGTCATCGCCGCCAACATCGATACGGTGTTCATCGTTTGCGGACTGGACGCGGACTTCAATCCGCGCCGGATTGAACGCTACCTGCTGCTGGTGGGCGGCGGCGGTGCCCAGCCCGTGGTGGTGCTGACCAAGGCCGACAAGACCGAATACGGCCCCGATGCGATCGCCACGCTGGAAGAACTCGCGATCCAAGGCATTCCGATGCACGCAGTGAACGCCAAGGACCCTGCCAGCGTGGCGGTACTTGAGCCTTGGCTGGGTCCCGGCCGCACCGCGGTGCTGGTGGGCTCGTCGGGTGCCGGCAAGTCCACCTTGACCAACACCCTTCTGGGCAACGAGAGGATGAAGACCAGCGAAGTGCGCGAGAGCGATTCACGCGGCCGCCACACCACCACCTACCGCGCACTGATTCCGCTGCCATCAGGTGCGTGCCTGATCGACACGCCGGGCATGCGCGAACTGAAGCCGACGGGCGAGGAAGACCTGGGCGAAGGCGGATTTTCAGACATCGAAGCGCTCGCCGAACAATGCAAATTCCGCGACTGTTCGCACCAGCGCGAGCCGGGTTGTGCAGTGCGCGCCGCTATCGAACGCGGTGAGCTGGATGAAGAGCGTTTCCACAACTATCTGAAACTCCGCGACGAAGTCGCCGCAGCAGCCGACAAATTGGCAGCGCGCCTGGCGCAGAAGTCCGATGCGCGCGTGCAAGGAAAAGCATTGAACAAGCGATTGGACGACAAGTACGGCAAGCGCTAGAAGAAAACTCCCTTCCCTTGTTACAGGGGAAGGTGCCGAAGGCGGATGGAGTGCTCTTTGCGAGATACATGCACAAGCCAACCGCTTGCTGCACCTTAAAGCAAGATCAAAAGCACCCCTCCTCAGTCCTCCCCTGCGCTTTGCGCAAGGGAGGAGGTGAAGCAAAGGCTCCGCGATGACTGAAATGAATCCCGACATCGCCCATCACGCCGCGCTCGATGCGCGCATGGTCAAGGCGGTGCGCGGCATCAAACTGCTGAGCCTGGCGAGTTGGCCGGCCACGGTGCAGGCGCCATTCCTGGAAGGATTCGCGCGCGGTCAACCGCAACTGCCGCAGATCGAATACCCACGCCTGGACTTCGGCGACGCGCGGCGGGAACTGGCGAAAGTGGCGTTGGCGGCCGACCCCTCGCACCCATTGGGCACGTATCTGCGCGAGTCAGCGCAAAGCTGGGATATCGCCGCGCAGCTGCTGGAGTCGCTGGGCACAGTGGAGGTAACCGTTCATTCGGCGGCGCTGTTCGGTCAACCGGACGAAGCATTGCCGGGCCATGGTCCGACCACGCGCGAAGCAGCACAACACTTTATCGCCATCGCCAATGGCATGGATCACGCATTGCTGGCACCGGAGGAACAGATTCCCGTCTCGGCCACCGCACTGCAATTGCAGTTGCAGAGCGACCTGGACGATTTCTTCGATAGCCGCGTGATCACCGTGGAGTTGGATCCTCAACTGATCGCCAAGGCAGCCGCCGGGGCCAACCGTATCCGGCTACGCCATGGTGCGGCATTCAGCGACTACGACCGGCGGCAACTGCTGCAGCACGAAGCGCTGGTGCATTCGCTGACCGCATTGAACGGGCGAGAACAACTTCACCTGCCCAGCCTTGCGCTGTCATCGCCGCGCGTCACCGCCACGCAGGAAGGCCTGGCTACGTTCGCCGAACAGATCACCGGCAGCATCGACATCGAGCGGATGAAGCGCATCAGCTTGCGTATCGATGCCGTGGCGATGGCGCTGAACGGCGCGAACTTCATCGAGGTATTTCGCTACTTCATCGCCGCTGGCCAGAATCCGGAAGAAAGCTTCTCTTCCGCGCAACGCGTGTTCCGCGGTGTGCCGACCGACGGTGGCGCGGCTTTCACCAAGGACACGGTGTACCTGCGCGGACTGATAGGCGTGCACACCTTTTTTCGCCACGCACTGCAACAGGACCGGCTGCGGCTATGTCGAAGGCTGTTCGCCGGCAAGATGACCTTGAGCGATGTGCAAGCCTTCGACCCGCTGTTCGACAGCGGCGTGCTGGCGCCGCCGCGTTGGCTGCCGCCATGGGTCAGCCGCGCGAATGGCCTGGCGGGAATGCTGGCGTTTTCCTTGTTCGCCAACAAAATCCGGATGGATCAGCTGGATACGCCGTCGATCTGAGAGGCGCGGCAAGAATTATTCTTTGTGGGAGTGGTGCCGGCATGCCGGCACTGGTGAGTCGCGATGAGGCTCTGCCGGTAACGCTTCATCGCGACTGACGGCGTTCCTACAAGGTCATGGTCGTTCGTCTTTGTAGGAGCGGCGTCCCGCCGCGAGCTTTTCCTATCAGACCGCGACCGAAGCGAAGAGCTCGCGCCGAGACGGCACTCCTACAAGGTCATGGTCGTTCGCCTTTGTAGGAGCGGCGTCCCGCCGCGAGCTTTTCCCATCAGATCACGACAGAAGCGAAGGGCTCGCGCCGAGACGGCGCTCCTACAAGGTCATGGTCATTCGCCTTTGTAGGAGCGGCGTCCCGCCGCGAGCTTTTCCTGTCAGATCACGACAGAAGCGAAGAGCTTGCGCCGAGACGGCACTCCTACAGGGTCATGGTCGTTCGCCTTTGTAGGAGCGGCGTCCCGCCGCGAGCTTTTCCTATCAGACCGCGATGGAAGAGAAGAGCTCGCGCCGAGACGGCGCTCCTACAAGGTCATGGTCGTTCGCCTTTGTAGGAGCGGCGTCCCGCCGCGAGCTTTTCCCATCAGATCACGACAGAAGCGAAGAGCTCGCGCCGAGACGGCACTCCTACAAGGTCATGGTCGTTCGCCTTCGTAGGAGCGGCGTCCCGCCACGAGCTTTTCCTGTCAGACCGCGATGGAAGAGAAGAGCTCGCGCCGAGACGGCGCTCCTACAGGGTCATGGTCGTTCGCCTTTGTAGGAGCGGCGTCCCGCCGCGAGCTTTTCCCATCAGATCACGACAGAAGCGAAGAG
>NZ_JBDKXI010000004.1:311955-361570 GCF_039710385.1 Pseudoxanthomonas sp. CCNWLY206-1
CTCGCGCCGAGACGGCGCTCCTACAAGGGCAGCGATCGATGAGGAGAAGGGGGAGCGGGGAATGATCGAGCCATTGCGCGTTGTGCAATGGTTGAAGTCGTGACGAAAACCCAGAAAATCTTCCCAACTGTTCGCTCGCCAGTTACCCGAACGTGCCTCAGAAATCCACCTGCACTCGCCCCAGCAAAGCACTGGTGCGGTCAAGCGTTGCGTTGTTCAGGCGGTCGCGGCTGCGGCTTTCCACCCAGTCCAGCATCACCCGCAAGTGTGGGCGCGGATACCAGTTCACGCCGGCGGTCCATGCGCTGACCTCCTGATCACGCGATACGGGCAAGCCATCGACGTTCTGCCGGCCGCTGATGGTGTCGTAGCGCAGCGCCACTTCCCAGGCGCCGCCGCGCGACGTCGGCTGGATACGGCCAAAGCGTCCCGTCTTCGCATCGTAAGGACGTATTTCGCCGGTCAGCATCCACGCCGCCTGGACATAGCCGGTGGAGAGTCGCCCGGTTTGCGCGCCATCGTCGAAACGAGCGCCGCCGAGTTCGCTCTGGTAAGAAAAAGCGCCGTGAACGCCCGCCAGTTCCAGCGAGTATTTGTCCACACTGGTGTCCAGTCCACGGCTGAAATCGAGCAGGGTGACTCGATTGGCTTCGGAGAACAGCCCGTCCGGACGCACGCGTACCCGCAGCGCCGAGGCGCCATCCGCGCCGGGGTGGTCGTATTCCTCACGTGCCGCCGAAAGACCGATATGCAACACCCGGCCTTCCTCCCGCCAAGGCGCATAGGTGCCGCGTACGACAGCGGCCTCGCCCTTGGTTTGCCAGACGTCGATGCTTTCCAGGCTATAGATGCCGCCGCCCAGGGTGTAGCCATTGCGTGCGGACAACCAGCCGGCGCCCAGGCGATAGGTCGGCGCCAGCGCCTGGCCCAGATAGCTGCGCTCCACCAAGGGGATGTGGTTGGAGCTGACTCGATCATCCAAGGTGACGAACTGCTTGAATTGGCCGACGGTCAACGTACCCGCCTTGAACTTGCGAGTGACATAGACATCCCGCGCGATCACTTCGTCGCCGGAGAAGTCAGCTTCCAACTTGTAGCCCAGGCCATAGAACTTGCCGGAAACGTCCAGCCAGGCCGCGCGCAGGTCCGAATCGTCAGCGACAGGCGCTCCGCGAGAATCGTTGTCGAAACGCGCGATATCCCAGTGCAATCGTCCGCCCACCTTGGCCGTGATGTCTTTTTCCTCGCCCTCGGCTGCTTGCGCGCCGGCGGAGCATGCGAGCAACAGGAGCGGTGCGAAGGGAAGCAGGCGGGTGCGTCGCAGGGTCATCGGCGTGTCAGATTAAGGAAGGATGAACTGAAAGATGACAGTTGTATGTCCCAGTACCAATAACGCATTGGTACTAGCTGATTGCCAGTCGGAATATGCCCGCTTCACCGTGCTGCGCGGCAGCATTCAAGACGCGTCGTCCGTGCCAGACTTGCGTCATGAGCGACAACAAGATCCTGGTGGCCGACGACCATCCGCTGTTTCGGGCGGCGGTACTGCACGCTCTGCGCGAAACGATGGCTGGCGTTGTCACGGTGGAGGCATCCAGCGTTTCGACGCTTACGGCGGCATTGATCGAACATCCGGACATCCAGCTGGTATTGCTGGATCTGACCATGCCGGGCGCACGCGGCTTCTCCTCCCTGGTGTATCTGCGGGGCGAACGGGCGGATATTCCCGTAATCGTGATTTCATCCAACGATCACCCGCGGGTGATCCGCCGCGCGCAGCAGTTCGGCGCGGCCGGCTTCATTCCCAAATCGTCGCCGGTGGAGATCATTCGTACCGCCGTGCAAACGGTGCTGGACGGTGGCACCTGGTTCCCGCCGCTGACCGCGGAACGCTCCGAATCCGATGCCCGCCTGGCTGCCCGGCTTGCGCAGCTGACACCGCAACAGTTCCGTGTATTGCTGTGCATTGCCGACGGCTTGTTGAACAAGCAGATCGCCTACGAGTTGGGCTTGGCCGAAAACACCGTGAAAGTGCACGTCACCGCGATCTTGAAGAAGCTGGAGTGCAATAGCCGCACCCAGGCCGCGGTGCTGGTGAAGGCGCTGGAACAGCAGGAGGGTGCGGCGGAGTTGTAGTGGCTCGTCGTAGAGCGGAGCTGCGCCTCGCGATAGCACAGCGTCTGTAACGATGATGCCGTCGCAACGGCACGCTGTATTGAATTGTGTTGTTCGCAGAGCCGAGCTTGCTCGGCTGCTTTTCGTTCCGAAACAAGAGCAGCCGAGCAAGCTCGGCTCTACAAAGCCCGGATGCTGTGCCGACGCTGTTGCTATGCGGGTTGACCCTCGTCGCCCTCCGAAACTGTGCGCTCTCCGCTCCTAAGCAACATCTGCATCATCAACGCGCGCAGCGCACCCGGCCTAACCGGCTTGGACAAAAACCCCCAACCACGCTCACGGGCAAGTGCTCGCACCGCGTCGTCGTGCTCGGCGGTCACCAGGATCACCGCGGTGTCCTGGCCCCAACGTTCCACCAACTGCATATACAACTCAGGTCCAGTCGTCTGACCCAGACGCACGTCCAGCAACAGAATCTGCGGTGCGGTACCCACTTGCGCGGCAGCGAGCGCTTCATTCACTCCGGCCGCCAACACCACTCGGCACGACCATCGCTCCAGCAACGTCCGGCTGGCTTCGCAAACGCGCGGGTCATCGTCGATGCACCAGACCACGCAGCCTCGCAGCAGCGTGTCGTCGTCCGATTCGATGGAAGCGACTACCGGACTCACCGCATCTGCTTCGCCCCATGGCACGACGACGCTGAAGGTGCTGCCGCGTCCCACGGTGGAGCGCAGGCCAACCGCATGATCCAGCAACCTTGCGATCCGCTCGACGATGGCCAGGCCCAGACCAGCCCCGCGATCATCCACTGTCCCGTCGTCTAGCCGTCGGAACTCCTCGAAAATCTCGCGCTGACGGCTCTCGGGAATGCCCGGGCCGGTGTCGTGCACTTCGATCCGCAAGCCGTTCTTCGTGCGTCGGCAGCCCAACAGGATGCGTCCTTTCGGCGTGTAGCGGATTGCATTGGAAAGGAAGTTCTGCAGGATGCGGCGCAGCAGCGCTTCATCGGTGCGCACTATCGCACGCGTGGCTACCCAGTCCAGGTTCAGTCCGCGGGCGCGCGCCAGCATCCCGAACTCGCGCGCCAGCGTCTCCAGCAGCGGACCCAGCGCGAAATCCTGGATGCGTGTTTCCAATGCGCCCGACTCCAGCCGTGAAATATCCAGCAGGCTGTTGAGGATGGCGTCCTGCGCGGCCAGCGCACCTTCCACGTTGTCGGCGATCTGCTGGGCGCCCGGCTCCTGCAGACGTCCGCGCAGTGCGGATACGAACATGCGCGCGGCGTTCAGCGGCTGCAGCAGGTCGTGCACGGCGGCGGCGACGAAACTCGTCTTGGAGCGATTGGCGTTTTCCGCCTCGCGCTTGGCTACCGCCAGATCACGCGTGCGTTCTTCGATGCGGTGCTCCAACGCATCTGCCAGCGAGCGCAACTCGCGTGCGGCCTGCTTGTAAGCTGTGATATCCGCGTAGCTGGTGACGAAGCCGCCATCGGGCAGCGGATTGCCGCGTATTTCGATTACCGTGCCATCGCCACGTTCGCGCTCGTGCATGTGCGGTTTGCCGGAACGCAGATGGCCCAACCTGCGTGCAATGGCCTCTTCGATCGGGCCCGGGCCCAGCAACCCGCGGCGTGCGTTGTAGCGGAAGACGTCTTCGATCGGCCGGCCGACATGGATGAAGCCGGCAGGAAACTTGAACAATTCGATATACCGCCGATTCCACGCCACCAACCGGAGATCGGCATCGATCACGCACACGCCCTGCGGCAGGTGTTGCAGGCTGGGGCTTTCGCCGTAGTCGGCGCGGCCGGCCGCCTGTACCAATCCATCCTGGGCGGTGCGCAACTCGATGGCGTGCTGTTCGACCAATTGCTGCAGTTCCACCCGACTGCGTTCGCGCAGTCGTGCCAGTCGCCGTCGCTGCTGCATGAACAGCAAAAGAAACGTGGTTGCCAACAAGCCTGCCGCGACCGCGATACCTGCGGTTTGCCCGGTAAATTGCGCCGGGCGGGTAGAGCGGAGCAGATGCAATGTCCAGTTTTGCTTTGGCAGCGGTTGCGACAACCAGAGCAGCTCGCCCGCTTGCGGCACACGGATGCGGCGCACGCCGGCGGTGAGCTCGCCCAGATCACGGCGCGCCAGCAGTTTCAGCGGTACGTCGCCGTACTGGCGTGTGCGCGCCAACTCGACTCGTTCGTCTTCCCGCAACGGTCGCAAATCCCGATAGCGCCAGGTTTCGCGACCGGAAAGAAAAATGATGCCGTGCGCATCGCTGACAAAGACGTGATCCGGCAAATTACGCCATGCCGCTTCCAGCTCATTGAAGACCAGCTTCACCACCACCACGCCGATCGGCCGGCCTTGATCATCCCGCACGGCTTGCGACAGGAAATATCCGGGTACGCCGGTGGTGTATCCCAACGCATAGAAGTCGCCGACGCCTTCGGCCATGGCCTTCTGAAAATACGGCCGAAACCCGTAGTCCACGCCGACGTTGCTGTCGGGCCGCCGCCAGTTGCTCGCAGCGATGGAATATCCGCGGCGATCCAGCAGGGTTAATGTCGAGGTCGCAGCAGCGCCATTGACCTGCTCCAGCTTGCGGTTGAGGCGATCGACGTCGGTCGCATCCAACGCACTGTGCTCCAGCGCGGCATGGACCTCCGGATCCATCGCCAGTACCACAGGTAGCACACGGTAGCGTTCGATCACCGCCTGCAGCGCATCGTCGTGCACTCGCAACTGTTCGCGCGCCTGCACCGCGCTGGTCAACAGACTGCGTCGCTCTGTTTCATGTGCCACTAGCCAGGACAACAGCCCGATGAACAGCGCAAGGGCGCTGCCGATCAGCAGTAGTCGAAGATGGGGTCGGCGTTGGGAAAGCATGCTGCATCGTCGCGCGTGGGGACGGTTTATGCCAGTGGGCTGATGAGTGCTAGTCCTTTGGTGTTAGAAGCGAATTTCCACCATTCCCAATTCTCGATTCCCGTCCCCTAGTACCAATGCGTTATTGGTCCCGGACCACAAGGCTGCCATTGTCGCTCCGTCATCCTGCTACCGGAGTTCCCGCCATGTCAGCCGCCAAATCTTCACGGCTCTATCTATGGGTCTTGTGCGCCATCGTGATCGGTGGACTGATCGGGCATTTCGCGCCGGAAACCGGCGTCGCGATGAAGCCGCTGGGCGATGGATTCATCTCGCTGATCAAGATGCTGATCGCGCCGATCATCTTCCTGACCGTTGTCATCGGCATCGCCGGTGTGGCTGACGTGAAGAAAGTGGGGCGAGTCGGCGCCAAGGCGATCCTCTATTTCGAAGTGGTCTCCACCTTCGCTCTGGGCATCGGTTTGCTGGTGGTCAACCTGTGGCGTCCCGGTGCCGGCTTCAACGTCGATCCCGCCACCCTGGATGCCTCCGCCGTTGCCAAGTACGCCGAAAAGGCACAAGACCAGAGCACCGTCGATTTCCTGCTGCACATCATTCCCAAGACTTTCACCGAGGCCTTCACCGGCAACGGCGACCTGTTGCAGGTGCTGCTGCTCGCGTGTCTGTTCGGCTTCGCGTTGATGGCGGTGGGTGAAAAGGCCAAGCCGGTGATGGGATTGTTCGAATCCATTTCCCAGGTGTTCTTCCGCATGATGGGCACCATCATGAAGCTGGCGCCGATCGGTGCCGGAGGTGCCATGGCCTTCACCATCGGCAAGTATGGCGTCGATGCATTGGGTCCGCTGATGAAGCTGATGGGCGGCTTCTACGCCACCTGCGCCATCTTCGTGCTGGTGGTGCTGGGAACGATCGCGCACTTCACCGGGTTTTCCATCATCAAGTTCCTCCGCTACATCCGCGGCGAACTGCTGCTGGTGCTGGGCACGTCCTCGTCCGAGTCCGCACTGGTGCCGCTGATGCAGAAGCTCGAAAAACTGGGCTGCCCGAAATCGGTCGTCGGCCTGGTGGTGCCCAGCGGCTATTCGTTCAACCTGGACGGCACCAACATCTACCTGACCATGGCGGCGCTGTTCATCGCCCAGGCCATGAACATCGATCTGACCCTGACGCAACAGATGACGTTGCTGCTGGTAGCCATGCTGACCTCCAAGGGCGCGTCCGGCGTCACCGGCGCTGGTTTCATCACCTTGGCCGCCACGCTGGCGGTGGTGCCGTCGGTGCCGGTTGCGGGTCTGGCGTTGATTCTGGGTATCGACCGCTTCATGAGCGAAGCACGCGCCATCACCAACATCATCGGCAACGGCGTCGCCACCTTGGTGGTGTCGCGCTGGGAAGGCGAGTTGGACGTGGCCAAGCTGCAGGCCGAATTGTCCGCCGGTCCTGGTGGTCTGATCGAAACACCGGAGTTGCAACCTCAAGTTCCGGGCCGGTTCGGTGGTCCTGGGCAGGTGGTGTTGGGTGATGCGGATTAGTGTTGGCGAGTTTCATCGCAAGTCAAAAAAAAAACCGTCATCTCGGCGCAGGCCGGGACCCAGTGTCTTTAACTCCGGATGTAGGGAGTCGCTAGGTCCCGGCCTGCGCCGGAAGCGCTCTTCAACAGCCGAATGGCTGGTCATGACGACGACTATTGATGGCGTTGAACCGTCGATTCGAGCGGATCACCCCATATGCAACCCACCATTGACCGCATAGTCCGTACCCGTCACATAAGCTGCGTCATCTGAAGCCAGCGACGCGCACAAGCTGGCGACTTCCTCCGGCCGACCCAGGCGGCGAACCGGTACCGCGGTCGCCAACCGATCCAGCACATCCGGCGGAAATCCGCTGATGGCCGAACTGGCGATGTACCCTGGCGATACCGTGTTGACAGTGACACCGCGTCCAGCCACTTCCAGTGCCAGCGCTCGCGTGAAACCGTGCATCGCCGCCTTGGCGGTGGCGTAGTTGATCTGCCCGATCTGGCCCCGCTGCGCGCTGACCGAGGCGATGTGGATGATCCGGCCCCAGCCGCGCTGGGTCATCGGTTCGACTACCTGCTTGCTGATGTTGAACAGCGCGTTGAGGTTGCTGCTGATCACCGCGTTCCAGTCTTCCAACGTCATCTGCCGGAACAGTGTGTCGCGTGTGCCGCCGGCATTGTTGACCAGCACGTCGATCTCGCCGACTTCCGCACGAACCTTCCGGAAAGCGGCAACAGTGGAATCCCAATCGGCGGCATTGCCTTCGGAGGCGGTGAATTCGAAACCAAGCTCCCGCTGCTCCCGAAGCCATGCGGTCGTACGCGGCGAGTTCGGTCCGCAGCCCGCGACGACGGTGTGGCCCTGCAACGCGAGCTTCTGGCAGATGGCGGTGCCAATGCTGCCCATGCCGGAGGTGACGTAAGCGATACGAAGCGTCATAGCACTGCTCTCATTAGTGTTTCTCCAATCAACGAGCAAAGAAGGGGAACAGGCCCAGCAGCAATGCCGCGCCCAGCATCAACAGGCAGATCAGCACCGCCCATTTCAAAGTGAAGCGCTGGTGATCGGCGAATTCGACCTTGGCCAAGCCGACCAGCAGATAGGTCGACGGCACCAGCGGGCTGAGCAGATGCACCGGCTGGCCAATCAAGGAAGCGCGGGCCATTTCCACCGGCGTGATGCCGTAGTGGCCGGCGGCTTCGGACAAGACCGGCAGCACGCCGAAGTAGAACGCGTCGTTGGACATGAAGAAGGTGAACGGCAGGCTGGCCACAGCAGTGATCACTGCCAGGTAAGGCCCCCATGCATCGGGAATCACCGCCAGAAAGCTGCGCGACATCGCGTCGACCATGCCGGTGTTGGACAGAATACCGGTGAAGATGCCGGCGGCGAAGATCAGCGACACCACCGCCAGTACGTTTCCGCTGTGGTTGGCCACGCGTCGACGCTGTTCGGCCATGTCGGGATAGTTGACCACCAGTGCGATGGCGAAGCCGATCATGAACAACACCGGCATCGGCAGCACGCCCATGATCAGCGCGACCATCAACGCGACAGTCAATGCGGTGTTGAACCAAAGCAGCTTGGGTCGCTTGATGTGTTCGTCGTCGCCGTCCATGGTCGGCAGCCGCTCGTTGTCATCGATGAACGAGTCGCCACCGACCTGGCCAGGCAGGTACACCATGCCGAGCCTGCGACGCTCCTTCATGCCGAGCCACGCAGCCAGCATCAAGATGCCCACCAGCGAAACGATCATCGGGATGATCAGTGGCACGAACACGTCCGCCGGATCCACGTGCAATGCGGTGGCCGCGCGCGCGGTCGGGCCGCCCCAGGGCGTCAGGTTCATCACACCGCTGGACAGCATGGTGACGCAGGTCAGGCCCAGCGCATCCATGCGCAGGCGCTGGTATAGCGGCAGCATCGCGGCGATGGTGATCATGTAGGTGGTCGAGCCATCGCCGTCCAGCGAAATCAGCATCGCCAGCGCGGCGCTGCCCATCACGATACGCAGTGGATCGCCTTTGACCAGGCGCAGGATGCGGCCAACGATGGGGTCGAACAGACCCGCGTCGATCATCACGCCGAAGTACAGGATCGCGAACATCAGCATCACACCCGTCGGCGCGATCTTCTTGATGCCTTCCAGCATCATCTCGTCGATACCGCCGCCAAATCCGCCGGCCAGCGCGAACAGGATCGGAATCACGATCAGCGCCACCAGCGGCGACAAGCGCTTGCTCATGATCAGGTACATGAAGGTGATGACCATTCCGAAACCGAGCGCGGTCAGCATGAGCGTGTTCCTTGTTGCAGAAGGAGTGGCACCGCCGCATGGCGACGGTCGGGGCGGGGAAGATCAGAAATCGAACTGGAAGCGACCGGTAACCGCATGCGTGCGATCAGTGGTGGCGCTGATGCGGCGGTCCTGGTTGCGGCTTTCGATCAGGTCCAACATGAAGCGCAGGTTCGGCTTCAGGTACCAGTTGCCGCCCAGCGTCAGAGCCTGCACCGAGGCGGCGATGAAGTCCGGTTGCCCGTAGAGGTGCTGTTGTCCGCGCATTTCGTCGTAGCGCAGGGCCAGTTCGAACGCGCCGCGCTCATGGCGGATACCGCGAATGCGAGTGAAGCGCCCGGTTTTGGTGTCGTAGGCGCGCGATTCACCGGTGACGAACCAACTGACGAAGGCATAGCCGGACAGAATGCGCGCGCGCTGGGCGCCGTCGTCGAACTCGCCGCCACCCAGTTCCGCTTGCCACGACCACGGCCCGCGCACTTGCGCATATTCCAGCGACCACTTGTCCACGTCGGTGTCGCGGCCGCTGTTGAAGTTCGCCAGGGTGACGCGGCTGGCATCGGAGAAATAGCCCGCCGGGCGCGGGCGGACGCTCAGGCCGGGCGTACCGTTGGCGCCGGGCTCCTCGTAGCGTTCGTGGGCCAGCGAAACACCAAGGTGCAGCACGTCGCCGTCGTCATGCCGCGGGGCCCAGGTACCGCGGCCACCGATCGCATTGCCTTTGATTTTCCAGTTGTCGACGCTGGCCAGACGATAGCCGGTCGCACCCCACGTGTAGCCGTCGCGACTGCCTTGCCACGCAATGCCTTGGCGGTAGGTCGGTGCGAGCGTCGAGGCCAGATAGCCGCGTTCCAGGAAGCTGCCGTAGTTGGAGCCGGTGCGATCGTCGAGCGAATAGAACTGCTTGAACTGGCCCACGGTCAGCCGGCCCGCGGAGAAATCCTTGCTGACGTAGACGTCGCGCGCGACCGTTTTGTCGCCGGCGAAATCGGCTTCAAGCTTGTAGTCGACCGCGAAGAAGCGGCCCGATACATCCAGCCAGAGTCTCCGAAAATCCACGTCGTTGGCGTTGGGTGCGCCGCGATGGTCGTTGTTGAAATTGGCGAAATCCAGGTGGATACGCCCGCCCAGCGTCGCTGTCACGGGCGCGTCGTCGTCAGCGGCGAGCACAGGCGACGAGCACAGCACCAGCAATATCGCACCACCGCTGCACAGCCCCCGTGCGCTTTTCTTTCTCTTGCCCATCGCCCCTCCCAGGTACGCGATCCACTCCATCGTGGTCGGTCAGAGCCTAGGCCGGCGAAGCTGTCATTCACCTGTCGTTGCTGCTCCAATGTTGCGACGTCACAAATGTGGTCATCGCATCGCCATGCTGTGCTTGAATAGAGCGGTCATCCTTATCGCGCGGCACAGCCCTGGCCCCATGAACGCTTGTTGCACCGCACCGCATCATCCGCACCGCATCGCAATCCGATGAGAATGCTGCTGGTCGAGGACAATGCCGATCTAGCCGACGCCATCGTTCGCCGGATGCGACGCAATGGCCACGCGGTGGACTGGCAGTCCGACGGACTGACCGCGGCCAGCGTGTTGCGCTACGAGCCGTTCGATGTCGTGGTGCTGGATATCGGCCTGCCGCGGCTCGACGGCCTGCGCTTGCTGGCGGACTTGCGCGAACGTGGCGATACCACGCCCGTGCTGATGCTGACCGCACGCGATGGCATCGAGGATCGAGTGAAAGCGCTCGATGCGGGTGCTGACGATTACCTGGCCAAGCCATTCGACTTTCGCGAATTCGAGGCACGTTGCCGGGTGCTGCTAAGACGCAACCGCGGCCACGCCAGCGAAGTCCTGCAGATCGGCGCACTCGCGTTCGACAATGCCGCGCATCGGCTGACGCTCGATGGCGAACCCATTGAGCTCCCCAACCGCGAATATCGCCTGCTGGAGATACTGCTGGGCCGAATCGGCCAACTGGTCAGCAAGGACGACATCGCCAAAGGGCTATTCGGTTTCGATGACGAGGCCGGTCCCAACGCCATCGAGCTGTACATCGGCCGTCTGCGCAAGAAGTTGGCAGGTACGCCACTACGCATCGTCACCGTACGCGGTGCAGGCTACATGGCCGAGGCGCACGATCCAGCCGAAACGGAGCCAGAAAACTCGAGCGATGGCGATGGCTGAGCCGGTGGTTTCGGGCGGATCGATCCGGCGCAAGCTGCTGCTGTATCTGGGCGGCTTGTCGCTGCTGGGTCTTCTCGTGCTGTACGTCGCCGCGCGCGACTACAGCTACCGCGCCGCCGATCGCTCCTTCGATCACTTGCTGGTGTCGTCGACGCTATCCATCGCCGGCAGTGTGGTGCTCGCCGAAGGCCATTGGCAGGTTGATTTTCCCTACGCCGCGCTGGACTTGCTGGGCATGGCCGCCGAAGACCGTGTGTTCTATGGCGTCGCCGAACGTGGTGCGGGATCGATCACGGGATATGCCGATCTTCCGTCGCCGCCGCGTTTGCCGGAGCTGGACGGTGACGCCGTCTTGTTCGATGCCCCGTACAGTGGCGAAACCGTGCGTTTCGCCGCGGTGGCACGACGCGTGTCGTCCGTCTCCGACCAGCGGCAGGTGATCGTGCAGGTGGGACAAACCCGGCGCGCACGCGATGCGTTGGCGGCCGACATGGTGTTGCGCGCGCTGTTGCCGATTGCGTTGTTGTCGGCGTTGATGCTGTTGCTGTCCTGGTTGGGCGTACGTCAGGCGCTGCGTCCGCTGGTCCGCATCGAGCGCGACCTGTCGCGGCGGGAACCGTCCGATCTCAAGCCGCTACCCGGGCCTGTGCCGCAGGAACTGGAGCAGATGGTGGCGGCACTGAATCGTTTCATGGAGCGGTTGGACACCAGCAACGAGACCTTGCGCGCGTTCATGGCCGAAGCCGCCCACCAGATGCGCACTCCGCTCGCGGCACTGCATGCGCAAGTGCAGCTGGCGCTGGACGATGATGACGCGCAAGAGCGGCAACACAGCCTGGAAGCGATCGAACGCAACTCCAGCCAACTCTCACGCCTGCTCAACCAGTTGCTCAGCGATGCCAGCGTCATCCATCGCGCCAACTTGCAACGTTTCGAGTCGGTGGACTTGGCCGAAGTGCTGCATCAGGCGCTGCACGAATCGATCCCGCAGACGCAGTTGCTCGCCGGTGAGCGTCCGGATGTGCGCCTGGCGCTGGCTGCGGGTCCCGCGTTGGTGAAAGGGGATGCGCTGCTGCTGCGGGAGGCCCTCAAGAATCTGATCGACAACGCTTTCAAGTACGGCCAAACCGGCCGCGGCCCGCTGCAACTGGCGTTGACGCTGGACCAGGACGACTGGGTTGTCACCGTTGCCGACCATGGCCCTGGTATCGCCCCAGCCGAGGCCGAACAAGTGTTCGATCGTTTCGTGCGTGGCCGCGATGCGGGTACGGGCGGGGCAGGTTTGGGTCTCGCCATCGTCAAGCGTGTCGTCGAAAGCCATCAGGGCCGTATCGATCTAAGCAATCGCGTCGAAGGTGGCCTGATCGTCACGCTGCGATTTCCGCGGATATTCCCATGATCCGAAGCCTGCGCTGTCTCTTCCTGATAGTGGTCTTGCTCGCACTGCATGGCACGGCGAATGCCGCGCCCGGCACCACGCAGCTTTTTCCCGCGCTGACCCGCGGTACGGCACCGATCGAACGCCTCACCATCTATGGCACCACCGACATGGAAGTGTTCGCGCCGATCATTCGCGACTACCAGCGCAGGCATCCCGCCACCGAAGTGGTCTATGTGGATTACATCGCGCAGGACCTGACCGCCAGGTTCCTTACGGCCGCCGCGCGTGAAGATGGCCCCGACCTGCTGATCAGCAGCGGCATGGACTTGCAGACCAAGCTCGTCAACGACGGTTATGCGCAGCCGCACCGCAGCGCGTTGACCGACAAGCTGCCGGCATGGGCCCATTGGCGCAATGAGATCACCGCGATCAGCTATGAGCCGGTGGTGATCGCCTATAACCCCCGTCTGTTGCCCGCCGGACGCGTGCCGCGCACGCGTCGCCAGCTGCTGGAATTGCTGCGCGCGCCGGATGCACCATTGGCTGGACGCGTCGGCATCTACGACGCGGCCCAGAGCAGCGTCGGCTATCTGCTGGCGACCCAGGACAACCAGACCGGCAGCATGGCCGGCGCGTTGATGTCGGCGTTGGGCGATAACCAGGTGCGTCGCGAGAATCGCAGCGGCGTGCTGCTGGACCGGGTCGCCAATGGCGAATTGGCGCTGGCCTACAACGCGCTGTCGTCCTATGCGCGCTTGCGCATGGCTGCTGGAAAATCGCTGGCCATCGTGCAGCCGGAGGACTACACCCTGGTGCTGCTGCGAACCGCGTTGATTCCGCGGCATGCGCCCAATCCCGCGCAGGCGGACCGGTTCCTGGATTTCCTGCTATCGCCGGAGGGCCAACAGGCCCTGGCCCGGCATGCCCATGTCGAACCGGTGATCTCGGACAGCGCTACCGCCGCAGCGCCCTACGGCCGCGAGGACGGCCGAAACCAGCCATTTCGTCCGATCAAGCTGGGACCGGGTCTGCTGGTCTACCTGGACGCACTCAAGCGCCGCCAGTTCCTCGATGCATGGCGCAGCAGCATCGAGCAGTTGCCGCCGGATCGGTAGAAGCCGGGAGTTGGGAGTCGGGAATTGGGAATTGGGAATGGCGATAGGCAATAGCGAATAGGGATTAATGACGGCGCAGCGAAACTCCCGTACCGTCATCCCAGCGAACGCTGGGATCCATTTGCTTTTCCGCTCTTAAGAGCAATCAAGAGCAAGATGGATCCCAGCGTTCGCTGGGATGACGGTACTTGTTATCCCGAAATCATTCACACACTGCCCGGTAATCGCACAGCAGAGCCGTTAGAATCGATGGCCCTGCCATTCCATGCCCCTTCCATGTCCAACGAAGATCTGAAACAGGCCGCGCTCGAATACCACCGCGTCTCGCCCCCCGGCAAGATCAAGATCGCGCCGACCAAGCCCATGCTGACCCAGCGCGACCTGGCGCTCGCGTACTCGCCGGGTGTGGCCTATGCCTGCGAAGCGATCGTGGAAGATCCCAACCAGGCCAGCGAGATGACCGCGCGCGGCAATCTGGTGGCGGTGGTGACCAACGGCACCGCAGTGCTGGGCCTGGGCAACATCGGTCCGCTGGCGGGCAAGCCGGTGATGGAAGGCAAGGGCGTGCTGTTCCAGAAGTTCGCCGGCATTGATGTATTCGATATCGAGATCGACGAAACCGACCCCGACAAACTGGTCGACATCATCGCCAGCCTGGAACCGACCTTCGGCGGCATCAATCTGGAAGACATCAAGGCGCCGGAATGCTTCATCGTCGAGCGCAAGCTGCGCGAGCGGATGAAGATCCCGGTCTTCCACGACGACCAGCACGGCACCGCGATCATCGTCGGCGCGGCAGTGGTCAACGCGTTGGAAGTGGTGGGCAAGAAGATCGAAGACGTGAAGCTGGCCACCAGCGGCGCTGGCGCGGCGGGCATCGCCTGTTTGGACATGCTGGTGGCGCTGGGCTTGAAGCCGGAGAACATCCTGGCAGTGGATCGCGATGGCGTGCTGTACACCGGCCGTCCGCATCTGGACCCCGACAAAGCGCGTTACGCGCGCGACACCGACAAGCGCACCCTGGCCGAGATCGTGGTCGGCTGCGATGTGTTCCTGGGCCTGTCCGCCGCCGGCGTGCTGAAACCGGAAATGGTCGCGACCATGGCCGACAAGCCGATCATCCTGGCGCTGGCCAATCCCAATCCGGAGATCTCGCCGGAAGACGCCAAGCGGGTGCGCCCGGACTGCATCATCGCCACCGGCCGCTCCGACTATCCCAACCAGGTCAACAACGCGCTCTGCTTCCCGTACATCTTCCGCGGCGCGCTGGACGTGGGCGCCACCGGCATCAACGAGGCGATGAAACTGGCCTGCGTCAACGCCATCGCCAGTTTGGCGCGGCGCGAAGCCTCCGACCTGGGCGCGGCCTACGGCGACGACGTCCCCAGCTTCGGTCCGGAATACCTGATCCCGCGTCCGTTCGATCCGCGCCTGCTGGTCGAACTGGCGCCCGCGGTCGCCAAGGCGGCGATGGATTCCGGCGTGGCCTTGCGCCCGCTGGAGAACATCGAGGCCTATCGCGAAAAACTCGGCCAGTTCGTCTACCGCACCAGCCTGATGATGAAGCCGGTGTACGACCGTGCGCGCGCCGACAAGAAGCGCGTGGTGTACGCCGAGGGCGAAGAAGAAACCGTGCTGCGCGCGGTGCAGACGGTGATCGACGAAGGCCTGGCGTTCCCGATCCTGATCGGCCGTCCCGACGTCATCGACGCGCGCATCAAGCGCCTGTGCCTGCGCATGCGCGCCGGCGTGGATTTCGAACTGACCAACGTCGACGACGATCCGCGCTTCAACGAATACTGGCAGTACTACCACGCGCTGACCTCGCGCCGTGGCGTCACCGTATCGGCGGCCAAGAACCTGATGCGCTCGCGGCCGACCCTGATCGCCGCGGTGATGGTGGCGCGTGGCGAAGCCGATGCGCTGGTCAGCGGCATCGTCGGCCGCTTCCACAAGAAGCTCGGCTACGTGCGCAGCGTGATCCCGCTGGATCCGGGCGTGCAGTCGACCTCGGCGATGACCGGCGTGATCAACAACCAAGGTGCGTGGTTCTTCCTCGACACCCACGTGCAGGACGACCCCAGCGCCGAGCAGATCGCCGAAGCCACCTTGCAGGCGGCGTATCGCCTCAAGCTGTTCGGCATCGAACCGCGCATCGCGTTGCTGTCGCATTCCAACTTCGGCAGCCACGAGACGCCCGGTTCAATGAAGATGCGCAAGGTGCGCGAGCTACTGCTCAAGCGTAAGCCGGACCTCAACGTCGACGGCGAAATGCAGGGCGACACCGCCTGGGACGAAGTGCTGCGCAACCGCATCATGCCGGGCAGCACGTTGACCGGCCGCGCCAACCTGTTCGTGCTGCCGAATCTGGATGCAGCCAACATCACCTACAACATGGTGCGCGTGGTTACCGACGGCGTCGCCATCGGGCCCATCCTGATGGGCATCTCAAAGCCCGTGCACATCCTGACCACCAGCGCCACCCCGCGCCGCGTCATCAACATGACCGCGATAGCGGCCGTCGACGCGCAAATCCGTCATCAACTGGAAGCCGAGAAAGCCAGCCACGATTGAATTGGCAGTCTCGTAAAGCTCCACAGGAGGAGATCCCTGCCTCTGTAGGAGCGGCGTCCCGCCGCGAGCTCTTCGCTCGTGTCGCGATCTGACAGCAAGAGCTCGCGGCGGGACGCCGCTCCGCGCCCCGATAGATGCTCAGGTGCATGATCAAGAACGCGCCGCAGCGCGCCCGGATGGTGAACGACAGGCTTTAAATGTTCTTCAAACACACGGCTTCGAGCTTGCATTGATAACGTTGTAGGAGCCCCATCCCGGCGCGAGCTCTCCGCTTCCATCGTGACCTGACGGGAAAGCTCGCGGCGGGACGCCGCTCCTACAGCCGACGAACGCACAAGGCGAATGACCCCTGTAGGAGCGCCGTCCCGGCGCGAGCTCTTCGCTTCTCTCGCGATCTGACAGGAAAAGCTCGCGGCGGGACGCCGCTCCTACAGCCGACGAACGCACAAGACGAATGACCTGTAGGAGCGCCGTCTCGGCGCGAGCTCTTCGCTTCTCGCGATCTGACAGGAAAAGCTCGCGGCGGGACGCCGCTCCTACAGCCGACGAACGTACACGGCGAATGGGCGGGACGCCGCTCCTACAAGGGCAAGGGCCGCCTTTACAAAACCGCGGGCGGCGGCTGCTCCGGTTCCCCATCCAATATCCGACGCTGCATGGCATCCAGATAAGCATCCGCATCGGCGGTGGATTCGAAGATGTCATCCATCGGTACCGCCTGCGCCATTTCGATCACTTTCTGGATCTGCGTCTGCGGGTGGACGATCAGCAGCTTGCCTTCGTAAGGGGCCAGCGACTTGCGGGCTTTCAGAATGCAACGGACGCCAGCACTGCTGATGTACTCCAGATGCGCCAGGTCCAGCACCAGGGCGTGCGGTTTGCCCGCCAGCAGCGGCGCCAGCCGCTCTTCCAACGCCGCATGGCTATGCGTGTCCAGCCGTCCGGCCAGGGTGACGTATTGATTGCCGTTGACCGGCGGGTACACCTCGATAACGAGTTTTTCCGCGGCCCGCGTCATCGGCGCTCTCCCTGGTGTGGCGTCTGGCAGGGCGGCGTCAATCGTCGTCCCGACCTTCAAGCACTTTACGCTGCATGGCGTCCAGATAGGCGTCGGCTTCGGCGGTGGAAGAGAAAATCTCGTTCATCGGCACCGCCTTCACCACGTCGAACACTTTCTGGATCTGCGGCTGCGGATTAACTACCAGCACCTTGCCGCCACCGGCCGCCAGATACTTGCGCGCCTTGAAGATGGAACGGATGCCGGCGCTGCTGATGTACTCCAGGCCGGACAGGTCCAGCACCAGCGAATGCAGCTGCGGCGTCAGTATCGGCACCAGCGCCATGTCCAGGTCTTCGTAGGTGTGCGTATCCAGGCGGCCGCTGAGATTGATGCGCTGGCTGCCTTTTCCTGGGGGCTGGATCTGGATATCCAGACTCATGTTTGTTTCTCCAATGTGGGGATACGCAAGCTGACGGACAAAACATTACAACCGTTCACTCGCTCATAGTGCATTTCTTCTGCCACCTGTCGGATCAGGTGCACACCCAGGCCGCCGGTCGGGCGATCCAGGATGTCGGCATCCAGCTCGGGCGAGGGCAGCGACAGCGGGTTGAACGGCGCGCCGCTTTCGCGGAACTCTAGCGCAAGCAGACTATCGCGGATTGAGATATCCACGCGCAATTCGTGCTGCTCGGCTTCGACATCGCTCAGGTCGCCATGTTCTATGGCGTTGCAGGCGAGTTCCTCCACGATCAACCGTACGTCGTCGCGCAAGCCGCGGCTGACACCGTTGTTCTCCAAGACGGCTTCCAGCGAGGCATTGAGGTCGTCGACACGGGCGTACTCACGCGGGATCATCAATCGCATCTGCATGCGCTAACTCCTGAGGGGACAAGTCATAAGGGGGCGTGGCCGGCACCGCCGCGATCCGGCGCAGTTGGATCGCCAGCACCGTGATGTCGTCCGATTGCGGCGCGGGATTGGTAAATGCGTGTACCTGGGCAATCAGGCGCTGGCACTGTTCGCGCGCGCTGTAGTGCGGCTGCAGCGCGGCTCGCAGTCGCTCGGCGCCGTAGGCCTCGTTGTCCGGGTTGAAGGCCTCGGTGACGCCATCGGTGTAGGCCACCAGCGTGGCCCCGTCGGGCAGCGTTCCGCGCCAAAGCGGGAAGTCCAGGCTGATCTCGAAACCCAGCGGCGGCCCAGATACCACCGGCACCCATTCGGTGCTGCCATCGGGCAGCAACAGCAACGGCGCGTCGTGGCCGGCACTGGCCATGATGCAATCGCCGCTTTGCGTGTCGATGGTGCCGCACAGCACGGTGGCGAACATACAGGTGTCGTTGCCTTCCACCAGTCGCCGCGACGCTTCCGCCAATACCAGTTCCAATGATTGGGTGGCGCGCGCGGCCACTTCCAGCACGGTCATGGTGCGTGCCATGAACAACGCTGCCGGCACGCCCTTGTCGGAAACATCGCCAATGACGAACCACAGCCGGCCGTCGCCGGTTTCCAGGAAACTGTAGAAATCGCCGCCTACCGCCTTGGCCGGTTCCAGTTGCGCCTGCGCTTCCAGATGGACGCCTTGACGGTCGATCATGCAACCGGGCGGCAGCATGGCAAGTTGGATATCGCGCGCGATCGACAGCTCGCTCTCGATCTTCTGCCGCGCCGCGCCCATCTCTTCGATCTCGTGCAACTGCTGGCGAATGGAAACGCGCGCGTGTTCCAGCGTGCGCGCCATCTGCCCGACTTCGTCGCTGCCGCCGGTATGCGGCACCGGCGTTTCGTAGTGGCCCTGCGCCAGGTGCGCGGCGGAATCCGACAACCGCTCCATCGGCCGGCTGATCTGCCGGGCCAGCTTGCGCACCACCAGCATGCAGATCAGCGCCAACAGTACGCCCACTGCGATCAGCAGATAGAGCGCGTGATTGAGGCGCGCGACGATCAGTTCGTACGACTGCGCGACCAACAACATCCAGCCGCTGTCGCCCACCGGTTCCACAACCGTGTAGCGCTTCTCGCCGCTTTTCAGATCGGTGTGCACAAACTGCAAACGCTGGCGCGAGCGTACGGCCTGGGCAGCGGGCGCGAAATCATGGCGGCCAACGCGGCGGATGTAATCGTCCAATGTTTCCCGCTGCTCGACACCGACTTCCGGATTCATCGCCAGCGTGCCTGCCGGCGCCACCAGCGACACCCGCCAGCCCGGCATGCTCGCCATCGATTCGACCATCTCGGTCAGATTGCTCAACGGCAGATCCAGGCTGACCATGCCGCGTGTCGTCGCACCCTGGCCCGGGTCGCGCAGCGGCATGTTGTAGGTCACCATCCACACGCCGCCGGCGGTTTCGTTGAGGTAGGGCTCGGACCACCAACCAGCGGGTGCGGCCACGGTGCGCTGGTACCAGCCTTGATCGCGGAAGGCATAACCGTCGGCGACCAGATCGCGGTCGCGACCGTTGGCGGCGATGTAGCGGGCGAACATCGCGTCGCCGCGTTGTCGCGGTTCTAGGATCAGCAGCCCGCCCGCGCAGCCGGGTGTGGCCTTCACCATCGCGCGCAGCGTGATGGTCAGTTCTTCGGCATCCAGGCGCGAGTTGGCGACCAGGTTCGATACGCCCTGCGTGGTGATGGTCACCACACGCAACGCCTCGTCCAGCCGCCACGCTGCCTCCTGCGTGCTGGCGCGGGTGTCCAGGCGCGCGTCTTCTTCAATGGCGCGCCGTCCGAACCAGGCCGCCGTCAGCGCCAGCAGCAACAACAGCACCACATTCACCAAACCCGCCCACAACGCGATGCGCGTGCGCAGGCTTCGCCCCCACTGCACGCCATCGCCGGACCTGCCTTTGTCGACATGCGGCGGTGCTTGAGCAGGTTGTTGTCTTCCCGACATTCGATCCCCCGATCTCCCCACCGCCGATAATAAGACGCGCGCAATGTTGCAAAGCGTCAAAGGTCTCACTTTGGTGTGGTGGCCTGTCCTGGGACAGCGATAGAACACTGTCCATACGCCCGCGTAGCCCATAAATCGGGGGTGGCGGTGCGTTACACTTTAGAACTCATTAAAACGATAACAGCCGCGCGCAGGCACGGTGCTACGGGAGTGGTAATGAACTGGCTGAACGAGATGTTGCAGAACGATCCGGACCCGACCGAAACCCGGGAGTGGATCGATTCTATCCAGGCGGTGATCGACAACGAAGGCGCCCTGCGCGCCCACCAGCTGCTGGAAGGCATGGTGGAACTGACGCGCCGCGCTGGCGCCTACCTGCCGTTCTCGCCCACCACCGAATACGTCAACACCATCGCCCCGCAGAACGAGGCCAAATCGCCCGGCGATCCGGCCCTGGAATGGCGCATCCGTTCGATCATCCGCTGGAACGCCATGGCGACCGTCGTGCGCGCCAACCGCAAGCCCGGCGACCTGGGCGGACACATCGCCAGCTTCGCCTCCAGCGCCACGCTCTATGACGTCGGCTTCAACCATTTCTGGCGCGCGCCCAGCGACAACCACCCCGGCGACCTGCTGTTCATCCAGGGCCACAGCTCGCCTGGCATCTACGCACGTTCGTTCCTGGAAGGCCGCATCAACGAAGCGCAGCTGGACAACTTCCGCATGGAAGTCGATGGCCAGGGCATTTCTTCGTACCCGCATCCCTGGTTGATGCCGGACTACTGGCAGACGCCGACCGTGTCGATGGGCCTGGGCCCGCTGGCGGCGATCTACCAGGCGCAATTCATGAAGTACCTGGAGCACCGCGGCCTGATCGAGAAGTCCGACCGCAAGGTGTGGTGCTTCATCGGCGACGGCGAATCCGACGAACCGGAAACCCTGGGCGCCATCGCCCTGGCCGGCCGCGAAGGTCTGGACAACCTGATCTTCGTGGTCAACTGCAACCTGCAGCGCCTGGACGGCCCGGTGCGCGGCAACGGCAAGATCATCCAGGAACTGGAAGGCGTGTTCCGCGGCGGCGGCTGGAATGTCATCAAACTGCTGTGGGGCAGCTACTGGGATCCGCTTCTGGCGCGCGACACCAACGGCGTGCTGAAGAAGCTGATGATGGAAACCGTCGACGGCGAATACCAGAACTGCAAGGCGTTTGGCGGTGCTTACACGCGCGCCAACTTCTTCAATAAATATCCGGAAACCGCCGCCATGGTGGCCAGCCTGTCCGACGACGACATCTGGCGCCTCAACCGCGGCGGCCACGACCCGCACAAGGTCTACGCCGCCTACCACGAAGCCGTGAACACCCAGGGCATGCCCACGGTGATCCTGGCCAAGACGGTCAAGGGCTACGGCATGGGTTCGGCGGGCGAGTCGCTCAACCCGACCCACCAGACCAAAAAGCTGGACAACGAGGCCATCAAGACCTTCCGCGACCGCTTCAACATCCCGGTCAGCGACAAGCAGCTGGAAGACGACGCGCAGATTCCGTTCTACCACCCCGGCGAAGACTCGCCGGAAGTGCAGTACCTCAAGGAGCGCCGTGCCGCGCTGGGCGGCTACCTGCCGCAGCGCCGCCGCAAGGCCGACCTGTCGCTGGAAGCGCCCAAGCTGGAAAGCTACGACCGCCTGCTCAAGTCCACCGGCGACCGCGAAATCTCCACCACCATGGCGTTCGTGCAGGCGCTCAACATCACCCTGCGCGACAAGCAGATCGGCCCGCGCATCGTGCCCATCGTGGCCGACGAAGCGCGCACCTTCGGCATGGAAGGCATGTTCCGCCAGATCGGCATCTACGCACCGTTCGGCCAGAAGTACAAGCCGGTCGATGCCGACCAGCTGATGTACTACCGCGAAGACCAGAGCGGCCAGGTGTTGCAGCAGGGCATCAGCGAACCGGGCGCCATCGCCTCGTGGATGGCCGCCGGCACCAGCTATTCGGTCAGCAACGTGCCCATGCTGCCGTTCTACATCTACTACTCCATGTTCGGCTTCCAGCGCGTCGGCGACCTGGCGTGGCAGGCGGCGGACATGCGTACCCGCGGCTTCCTGCTGGGCGGCACCGCCGGCCGCACCACGCTCAACGGCGAAGGCCTGCAGCACGAAGACGGCCACAGCCACCTGCTGGCCGGCGCCATTCCCAACTGCCGCAGCTACGACCCCACCTTCGGTTTCGAAGTCACCGTCATCCTGCAGCACGGCGTCAAGCGGATGATGGAAGAGCAGGTGGATGAGTACTACTACATCACCCTGATGAACGAAAACTATGCCCAGCCGGACATGCCGGAAGGCGCGGCCGAAGGCATCATCAAGGGCATGTACCTGCTGAAGGACGCCGGCAAGCCCAAGAAGGGCGAACTGCGCGTGCAACTGCTCGGTAGCGGCACCATCCTGCGCGAAGCCATGGCCGCCGCGGAACTGCTGGACAAGGACTTCGGCGTCAGCTCCGACATCTGGTCCTGCCCCAGCTTCAACGAACTGCGTCGCGACGGTTTCGACGCCGAACGCTGGAACCGCCTGAACCCCGAAGCCAAGACTCCGCGCAAGGCCTTCGTGACGGAAAACCTGGAAGGCCGCAGCGGCCCCGCCATCGCCGCAACGGATTATGTCCGCGGCTTCGCCGACCAGATCCGCGCCTTTATCCCCATGAGCTACACCGTACTGGGCACCGACGGCTTCGGCCGCTCCGATACCCGCGCCAACCTGCGCCGCTTCTTTGAAGTCGACCGCTACTACATCGCGCACGCCGCCATCGCGGCGCTGGCGAAGGAAGGCAAGATGACGGGTAAGGACGTGGCTAGGGCGATCAAACAGTACAAGATCGATGTGGAGAAGGTTAATCCGGTTGGGATTTGATCCTCGTAAGCAAATCGATATGAGAAGGGCGGCCTGGTGCCGCCCTTTTCTTTTCTGGCGACTGATAGGACACTGAAGTCGTCCGATACGGAAGACACTCCCGGCATCAGGCGACTTTCCAACGAAGGCAGAAGGATCTGTATGACTCGAAGGCTGCGCGATGTGTGTGTTTCATCCACAGCAACATCGCTATCCATGCTCACAGCGCACACCGCAACGCGAATCGCGCTCATGGCCTTGGCCCTGTGTGTGGCGACAAGCTGTCAGCAACAACCGCAGCAGGTAAGCGGACCTATCGCAAAGGAGCCAAGTGATATGCGAACGACAGTTCCCCTGGTGCGCGCCTTGGACCCGAGTCAAGCCGGTCCGATCGAACTGGAGTTCGACGTGCCTGCGCAACAGGACGATGATGCTCCGCCCTTGTTCATCGGCGTGCGGGTGGCGGGCAGTGATGTCGGCGCGGTTTACGACGCGGCCGAGGAATTGAGAAGAGCTGACGTCTCGGCAGAAGTGCATCTGTTCCGGATTCAGGCGTCAGGTCTGGTTGCAGTAGAGCTTACGCGAAGCCAGCGCGTTGGATGGGGCGAGGTGGAGCGCGTGTCGATCGGTGCCGATGGCCTGGTACCAGAGTTGGGCGCCATGGATGCCGACTTCAGTTCGATGCAGGCAGCGGGTCTGCTTCCTGTGGGCGTCGAACACCGAGAACTTGCGTTCGCTTACACACCCAGTCTTCCGTCAGGCCGCTATCGGGTTGCAGTTCGTCTTGCCCAGAACCGCGAGGCGCTATTGGCTGCGAAAGCAGAACTTCTGATCGCGTACATCGCCAAAGGAAAATAGGACCATCTAGCTATGGAAAAGCAAGAAGAGCGTTACGCAGTGACCGTTTACGTTGCCGCGCCAGGAACGCCACTACTGATATCCAAAGGAACCTCCGCCGCAGGTCACGTCTACTATTCCATCGATGATGGCCAGATAGTGAGTAGTTATGGATTTGCTCCGGAGACACACGGACAAACCAGCGGTCCGGGGAAGGTATACGACAAGGATGTCGAGGATTACAAAGATCCCCGCTATTCCCGAACCATGGAGATCAGCAAGGAGCAGTACGACAAGCTTCAGGCATTTGGCAAAGAACCGGGCAAGTACGGGTTCGACATGAAGTATGGCGGCGCGGCCAACAGCTGCATTGACTTCACCTGGGGCGCTTTGAACCACGCCGGACTGCATCGGAACACGGTGCTTGGCAAGGACAAAGACTACGAAGGTGCGCTCAAGCCGCTGGACAATATACGAGACATCAAGAGCATCCAGGCGCCCTTCCCCGACAGCGAGCTCAACAAAGAACAGCAGAACAAAATGCCGGAGCGCTCGCCGCTGCAGTGGCTGATTTCAGACCAGCAGGTGGCGCCGGACGGTTCCAAGCGCGACCAGGCAGCCGCCAACCAACAAGATCCACTGATACCGCAAGCCGAAGCGGCCGTACGCCGCCTGGACGCCAGCGTCGGCCGCGACTACGACGACCGCAGCGCCTGCCTCGCCGCCAGCGCGGCCTGTCTGGCCAAATCCAATGGGTTGTCGCGCATCGACCACGTCGTGCTCAGCGAGTCGCGGGGCGAAGTGCGTGCAGGCGAAAACATGTTCGTCGTGCAGGGCGCCCCGAACGATCCGGCGCACCACAGGGCGATGATGAAAACCCAGGACGCCATCGATACCCCAGTCGAGCAATCGCTGACGCGGCTGCAAGCCCTGGACGAGACTAGGCAACAACAGGTGCAGGCACAGGCGATGGATGAACCCAGAAGGGAGATCAACCCGCAGATGCGGATGGGGTGACAAGGCACTATCCGGGGAGGGAGGGTGAGTTCCTCGGTATTTATTGGCAAACAGGGGAAGTCCGTTGGCAAGAAGACCGGTCGCAGCCTTCACGCGGGACCATCTGAGATTCGTACTGGCAATAACTTGGCTGCTGTTGGCCGCCCAGCTTTCCTCCTGTGAGCTTTCGGAAGCTGCACCGCCGGCGAAAGCGACGGAAGCTACGCGCGCTGTAGAGAAGATCGAGATCGCGTATCAGCATTCTGGCTGGGGTTCCATCGAAGAGAACTATCTGATCAAGCCATACGGAGATGACTTCATCATCGTCCCCGACACCGCGCGGCAACGCGGCCATGGTGGGCCAGCCATCGTGCCGACCGTGAAAGCGATTCCTGTAGCGCAGGTACAGCAACTGTTGGAAGCCTGGAACGCGCCGGTCGTGCCCCGAGCGCAGGGCTTGCACGCCGTCGCGGCGACCATGAGTTCACAGTCGTTAACGGAGGCACTCGAAAAGGAGTCGGCGGATTGGAATCTCGCTTGCGATACGCAAATGCGGCGTTACAAACAACAATTGGCAAGCACCAGCACCACGTATCGTTTGCTCGATGGCTACTATGGCACCGGCATACGTTGGACAGATGACTACCCCATCATCGAGGTGCGAATTCATCGTGGAGACCAAGCGGTCGCGACGATCCGTTCGGATGCGCAACAGGATTTGATGCTGCCGTGGAAGCGGAACGGCATGGAAACCTGGGATCCAAACATATCTCATGCCGTGGCGACGCTGCTGCCCGAAGCCTCGCACGTGCGCCAACGTCTCTTGGGGAAGTCCCTCACGACGGCTATTGCGGGCGATGCGATCTACGAGCTGGAGCGGCTTTGTCGGGGACGGGCAGGGTGATGTGGAATAGGTCAACCCGGTTGGAGCCGATCGAGGCCGTCGTTACTGGACGGCGCTCCCAGTCCGTGCGAGCAAAGACAGGGAGCAGAGTACACTTTCCTCGTTTCGCAACGGAAAAAACCCCGTGCGGGGCGTCTTCCGCGGCGATCTCGTTATGGCGAGAATCTGTAGAAAAAGTGCACTTCAGTTTTAAGGCGGTCGGCCGTCAATTGACCTTACGTGCTCGCTCCGCATCGAGCCGTACACGCGACTTGGCATCGCCTAATTCTCCACCGCGTTCGAGCAGCGCTAATGCCAGGGTGCGGTCACCATCGGCGTTGCGCTCCAGGCGCATGAGAGCGGCATTATAGGCAGCGATGGCGCTGCCTTTCTTTGCGGCGTGTTCGAATCCGGCGAGTGCCTTATCCGGGCATAAGAAGAAGACGTCCCAGCCGGCCGCAGCGCGCATCAATAGTTCGGCGTCGTCCTCCGGAATCTGTTCCTCTACGAAAGCAGGCCAGCCGGCCACCAGCGGCACAAACACTTCGTCGCCCTTCGGCAGAAAATACGACCCAGCGCCTTCGCGCAGGGTGAATGCTTGGCGCGTAGTGCGGCGTGTGCCGTCCTGCGCCAGCCACAGGAAACCGTCCTCGCCGTGCACTGGCAAGCCGCCGAGTGCCTTCGAGACGCGGTCGGCCAGCGACGGACGCGCCGGTTCCGGCGATACGCCCGTCCAAGAAGCGATGAGCTCGACACGCTCCAGCTTGCCGAGCTGGGGCCGTATGACATCCGCTACGTCTTCGACGGTGAGGATGCGCATCTGACCGTCGTACATGCGCCAAGGACTCGCCTGCAGGCCAATAGTGAAAATTGAATCGGTGTCCGGCACTGCTTCCATGTACTCGTGCAACGCATTACCGGAGTAGATGCAATCGGGCCAACCCTGCGTGGAAGAACAGGTGTTCACTGTGGCGGTACCCGACAAGGACAGATGCGATGTGTCGCACGCTAGTGCGCCCGGGCTGAGCAGACAAAGGGCGAGGAGGGCGGGCTTCATGGTGAGGTTCACTTGTCGGTAGAAGATGGTGCGCTGTTGCAGTTTGGGCAGCGGCTGGTAGTCGGCCTTGTGGATCGACTTGGCGGACATTGCGGCTTCATCGTGAGATATATCCGCTTTACAGATATCTGAAAAAAGGATACTGCCATCGCATCCAACTGCATCAGTGCCCGCCTATCTGCCGGGTGTGCTTTAGCTATGTAGGATGGGTCGAGCGCAGCGACACCCATCGCGCGTCACACCGTCCGATCTGATGGGTGTCGCTTCGCTCGACTCATCCTCCGAAGGCGCCTTTCTGGCAGGTAGACGGGAACAGTAAAAAAACTAAGCAGGACGTGTATGGAAAGACGCTGGAAACCACAGAAGACACAGGAACGACTTGAATCGTGCCACCCAGCGTGCCGGGACGCCACAAATATCTGTTGCCATCTCGTGCATGGCGGGATCTGGGCCCGGTAAAGCTAGACTAGAATCCCAACGCTTCCCGCATTCGCAGACCAGCACGCGGGATACGCAGATCTGGTCAATCAGCCCGCAACAGATGAGCGAACGTTCAAAGCCGCAGTAATCTCCGACCACAAGAGAGCTATCGAATGAAACTATTATTTCTGTTCAGGCGTTCCATCTCCTGCCTGCTCGTGCTCTGCTTGGGAACTTCGCAATTCGCACTCGCGGCAGAACTACCGCTGCAAGCACACACACGGAACGCTACATCACTCAACGGCGAATGGAGAACCATCGTCGATCCTTACGAAAACGGTTATTACAACTATCGCTGGGAACCGTTCGATCAGCAGGAGACTCCGTCGTCCAGTGCGTTCTTTACCGATTCAAAACCCAGAACGCCATCCGATCTGATCGAATACGATTTTGATAAGGCCGACACCCTGCAGGTCCCCGGTGATTGGAATACACAGAAGGAAAAACTTTATTACTACGAGGGCAGCGTTTGGTACCGGAGAAAATTCGATGCGCCCGCTGCGAAACAATCGGATCGCCAGTTCATCTACTTCGGTGCCGTCAACTACCGTGCGGATGTTTATCTGAACGGCAAAAAGCTCGGTACGCATGTAGGCGGTTTTACCCCATTTCACTATGAAGTGACCGGGAAACTGAAATCCAAAGGCAATTCCTTGATCATTAAAGTGGACAATAAACGCCACGCTGATGAAGTCCCCACGCTCAATACCGATTGGTGGAACTACGGCGGAATCACGCGCGATGTGAAGCTCTTTAATATGCCGCGCACGTTCATACGGGATTACACCATTGCACTCGGGTCATGGGAGCAGAAGACCGTGACCGGTTCGGTGCTATTGGATGGAGCTAAGGGCGGAGAGAAAATCCAGCTGCGTTTGCCAGAATTGGAAGTGCAGAAAACCCTCACTGTCGATAAAAACGGAGCTGCCACCTTCTCATTTGCAGTGCCTGACGCAGAGCTCTGGTCGCCGGAAAACCCCAAACTCTATTCCGTCCAAATCAGCAGTGGCGACGATAAGCTGACCGACGATATCGGTCTGCGCACGATTACCACCCAAGGCAAACAATTATTGCTGAATGGCAAGCCGCTTTTCTTGCGCGGCATTTCGGTACACGAAGAATATTCCGCCGATGGCGGTGGCCGTGTCAGCAGCGCCAAAGAAGCTGAGACGTTATTAGGCTGGGCAAAAGAGTTGAACGCAAATTTCGTGCGCCTCGCCCACTATCCGCACAATGAAGATATGGTTCGCCTCGCGGACCGAATGGGTTTACTGGTTTGGTCTGAAATTCCCGTCTACTGGACGATCAACTGGAAGAACGAAGCCACGTATCAGAATGCAGAAGCGCAACTAGCCGGGATGATCGAGCGCGATAAGAACCGTGCGGCAGTCATCATATGGTCGCTCGCCAACGAAACGCCGGTATCGGAAGCTCGCAATCGGTTCCTCGCGCGTCTCGCTGGAAAAACGCGTGAGTTGGATAGCACCCGCCTGCTAAGCGCGGCGATGGAAAAGCATTACCGTAGCGACAATCCCAATATCGCGGTCGTAGAGGATCCGCTGGCGGATCTGGTGGACATGGTGAGCTTCAACCAATACATCGGCTGGTACGACGGTCTGCCGGAAAAAGCCGACAAGGTGACCTGGGAAATCAACTACGACAAACCGGTATTCGTGAGCGAGTTCGGCGGCGGCGCGAAACAGGGTTATCACGGCGATGTAAACACGATTTTCACCGAAGAGTTCCAGGAGAACCTCTACAGGAAGAGCTTGGGCATGATCGATAGAATCGACGGCTTTGTGGGCACCTCACCCTGGATTCTTGCCGACTTCCGCTCCCCGCGCCGCCAGCTCGATGGCATTCAGGATGATTACAATCGCAAAGGAATTTATTCGAATAGCGGCATAAAGAAAAAATCTTTCTTTGTGTTGAAAGAGTTTTACGATAAGAAGGAACAATCGGGAGCAGCGTCGACGAACGGGGAAGGAGGCGTAAGCTCCCCCACCAGATAGCCACAGCCAGCGTAGCCTGGGTAAGCGAAGCGCACCCAGGATGCCTTACACGGAAACTCCAGGTTCCCCGTCCGAATAACGGTATTTGCTCGCTGCGGCTGTTCGCCATCTGGTCGCGCTGCGGCGCGTTCTTCATCGCGGGCGCTGAGCGACTATCGGGGCGCGGTGCGGCCTTTGGCCTTACCTGGGCTACTTGCTTCGCTCGCGAATCCGTTCTATCAGGCGAAGGGCGCTTTCCTGGTCCCAGGTCAACTGATGCGATTCGGCTGTACGGATAGCAGTTTCGGTTTCCACGAGCATCTGCCCCAGGCGCGGATGCCGAGCCATCTCCGCCGACAACAGCGCCGGGTAGGGATCGCGCGGCTCGTAGATCGGCGATGCCGACATCGGCCGCGTGCCATACGCCAGCGCCAGGCTGTCGATCCCATCAAGACTGCGTAACGTCGGCAGTGCGAACGAACGCAGGCGCCCGGCCAGCCACGATGCGAACGCCTCGATCTGCGCATCGCGGAAAATCCAGTACCCGCAGTCCCGCATCAGGTAATCGTGTCGCGGGCCATCCCAACCTTCGGCGAGGCTCGCGAACGAAACCTCGGCACAAGTCTGCAACCCGGACGCCAAGTCCTGATCCAGCTGCTTCTCGGTGTAGATGACGTCGCACAACTGCTGGTGATGCACATACAACCGCACCCGCACGCCGTAAAACCACTGCGGAATATCGACAGCCGTCATTTCGAAACGCCGATACCCCCATGTGTCCGCGCACTCGAAGGTCGCGCCGACCTGATGCGATCCCCGCGCATTGTCCGCCAAGCGCGAAAAGCCCGCGGCCTCGGCCACAGGCTGGACCGCGACCAGCAGCCGCCCCA
This sequence comes from Pseudoxanthomonas sp. CCNWLY206-1, assembly GCF_039710385.1. NCBI lineage: Bacteria > Pseudomonadati > Pseudomonadota > Gammaproteobacteria > Lysobacterales > Lysobacteraceae > Pseudoxanthomonas > Pseudoxanthomonas sp. CCNWLY206-1. The sequence goes on from NZ_JBDKXI010000004.1 coordinate 341,942, forward strand.
ACAGCGCGTCCTTGTCCGGCAGGCCGAACTGCCGAAGCCAGTCCGAATAGCGGCGATCCCACTGCCACAGCACGCGATCGTGCCGCTGCGGCGTAACCTCGGCGCCAAAAATATCGTCGCCGGAAGACTCTGCCGTGCAATTCATCGCGTCGATGAAGTCGACCATGCCCCAGCGCTCGTACGCATCCATGGCGAACGCGTTACCTTCGTCGTTGAGATCGCTGTCCCACAGCTTGCCGTCGCAATGATCGAACAGCAGTTCCAGCCCGGTGGTTTCTCCACGGCGCAGCGCCTCCGATCGTGTCATCAACTCATCGCTGGCCAGACCGCGCAGCACCGCCCATTCCAGGAACAAACCCATATGCCGGCCGCCGTTCTCGTTCGGCAGCTCGGTTTCGAAATCCAGAAAGTAATATTCGGCGTCGTCGTATTTCATGCGTGGTATTTCATACGCGGGTTCGGCGAGTGCGGGCGCCGGGGATTATAAGGTGGCGCCGGGGTCGCTTCGGCTGCAAGGTGGGCTCAAGCACGCCGCTCTCCATCGCGGCACCAATCCACTCGAAACACGGCAACATACGGGGCCCAACATAAAGGCTAGATTGCATATCTGTTTCAAACAGATATGCACTTTGACTCTTTACTGTCTGTCCGGAACGGTATAGTACGTCGGCTATGGCGGGTGCCTTGCCCGGCCACTAATCACGGAGAGATGTCATGGGTCTTGTTCAAGCGGTGACGGGCGCGGTCGGTGGCATGCTCGGCGATCAGTGGAAGGACTTCTACACGGTGCCGGATGGCCTGGCGCCGACGGCGGCGCTGTTCGCCGCGGTGCCGCGCGGCACCAACGCCGGACGCGGCTCCAACACGCACGGCTCCTCCAACATCATCACCAACGGTTCCAAGATCGTGGTGCCCGAAGGCTACGGCCTGCTGCTGTTCCAGGACGGCAAGATCACCGGCTTCGCCGCGGAGCCGGGTGGCTACGAATGGCGTTCGGACGACGTCAGTTCGCAGTCGATCTTCGCCGGCGATGGACTGGTCAGCCCGCTCATCAAGCAGAGCTGGGAACGTTTCAAGTTCGGCGGGCAGCCCGGCTCGCAGCAGGCGGCCTTCTTCGTCTCGCTGAAGGAACTGCCTGAGAACCGCTTCGGCACGCAGTCGGAAATCTACTGGGACGACGGCTTCCTCAACACCCAGGTCGGCGCGGTCACCCGCGGCTCCTACACGCTGAAGATCGTCGACCCCATCCTGTTCGTGAAGAACTTCGTGCCCGCCAGCTACCTGCAGCCCGGCAAGGTCTTCGACTTCACCGATATGGAAAACGCCGCCGCCGGCCAGCTCTTCAACGAAGTCGTCGGTTCGCTGGCCCCGGCCTTCAGCCTGTACTCCAACGATCCCGCCAAGGGCAATCGCATCACCAAGCTGCAAGAGGATTCGCTGGGTTTCGCCAAGAGCCTGTCCGATGCGGTGGAAAATGGCTACCAGTGGAAATCCGACCGCGGACTGGCCATCGTCAAGACCGCCATCGTGTCGATCGAATACGACGCCAACACGCGGGAGCTGCTGAAGACGGTGCAGCGCGCCGATGCGCTGGCGGGTTCGCGTGGCAACTCCAACCTGCAGGCCAGTGTTGCCCAGGGCATCCAGTCGGCGGGCGAAAATGGCGGTGCCGCGGGATTGGTCGGCGTGGGCATGGCCTCGGGCATGCTCGGCGGTATCGGCAACATCCAGCAGCCGGCCACGCCAGCGGCACCGGCGGCGCCGGCCGCGGACGACCCAGTCGCCAAGCTGAAGAAGGCCAAGGAGATGCTCGATCTCGGCCTGATCACGCAGGACGACTACGACGCGCTCAAGGCCAAGGCGCTGGGCCTGTAAACCAGGGCGCACGCAAACGTCATGTCTAGCGCCAATCGTCCTCCCCCGCTGCCGCCGCAGTTGCCACCCGTCAGCGGCCCGGGATCACCGCAAGACGTGCCACCCCTGCCGGGCAGCGTGCCTATCGACACGGCCACGCTGCCCGAAGCGATCCGCGAGGAGTTGCTGGCGCCCGATCCGGTCGCCATCGATACGTCCGCCACCGAACTGAAGGACGGCCTCAACCGCTGCCCGAAATGCGGCGCCACCGAAATCCGCCACAAGCCCGGCAGCGATCTGCTGGTCTGCCTGTACTGCCGCAACGAATGGCACGGGGAGCGGGTCGAGGAGGCATTCGGGTTCGGCGAGGGAATCGCCCAGCTCAAGGGCACGGTGATCGCATCCGGTGCGCGCGACATCGCCGCCGACGCCGTCAGCCTGATGAGCTTCAAGTGCACCGGCTGCGGCGCCGAGGTGACGGTCAACACCGACAACGCGATGACGGCGCGCTGCCACTGGTGCCGGCACCAGCTCGGCGTCAACGAACAGGTGGCCAACGGCGCGGTGCCCGATGCGGTGCTGCCCTTCCGTATAAAGAAAGAAGACGCGGTCGCACGCATCCGCCAGTTCGTGGACAAGCGCCGGCTGTTCGCGCTGAAGGAATTCAAGGAGCAGTTCACGCCGGAGAACGTGGTCGGCGTGTACCTGCCCTACATGATTGTCGACGGCAATGTCAGCGTGGAGGTCGCCGGCCAGGGCGAGATACAAACGCGCGAGTACACGCGCGGCACCGGCGACAAGAAGAAGACCTACTACGACGCCGACGTCTACCAGGTGCAACGCCAGGTGGACTTCACGGTGGACGACCTGCCGCTGGAGTCCTCCACCGAACGCGGCAACCTGGACACCAGAACCAACACCAACAACATCATCAATACCATCCTTCCGTTCGACACCAAGAACGCGGTGAAGTGGAACGCGTCCTACCTGGCGGGCTTCACTTCGGAAAAGCGCAACACCGACGTCGAACGCCTGCGTCCGCGCCTGGAAGACCAATTGCTGTCGGTCGGTCGCGCTCAGGTCGAAAAATCGGTGCGCCGCTACGACCGCGGCGTGCGCTGGGAACAGGAGCGCCTCAGCGTGCATGGCACGCGCTGGGTATCGATGTACCTGCCGGTCTGGCTTTATTCCTACCACCAGCCGGGCGCCAACGGCGGCATGCTGCACTACATCGCGGTGAACGGCCGCACCGGCGAAACCATGGGCAGCGTGCCGGTGCAGCAGTGGAAGCTGATCACCACCGCGCTCACGGTGGGCACGTTCCTGGAAGGCATCGCACTCTGGATCATGGTGAGCACGTCATGAGCGACGACAGTGGGCTATGGCTGCTGGCAATCGGCCCCGCTGGCGCAGCCGCGCTGTACTGGGCCTTGTACCGGTATTACCGCAATACCGACAAATCGCACGCCTTCGAACGCGAAACAGCCGTCGAGGCGCAGCCGGTGACGGGTTCGGACGAGAAAATCGGCGAGAACAACGGGACGCAAGCGACAAGCATCTCCGGCGACAACGTCAGTGCGTATCGCACGCGCGTGGAGCGTGTGCGGGACGAGCCGGATAGCGGGTTCGCCGAATAAATTCCGATCCCTGCGTAGCCTGGGTAAGCGAATACCCAGGCTCGCTGCGATTGTTCGCCATCTGGTCGCGCTGCGGCCCTTGGCCTTGCCTAGGCTACGTGCCTAGGCGCAGCTCCTGCCTGCTGCCGGTTTTACAGGCGGCGTAGATGGCATCGATGATTTTCAGGTCTTTCAAGCCTTCTTCGCCGTCCACGGGTACCACGGGTTTGTTCCCGTCCAGGATGATGCCGGCCATCTCGTCCATCTGGATGGTCTGGTGCGTGGCGTGCGGCTGCGTGAGTTCGCCTTTGTGGGTACGGCCTTTGATGGGGCCATAACCCGTGGCGGGTTGCAGCTCGGCGAATCCTTTTTCGCCGGTCATGAAAAACCGGTCCAGGTGGTTCATCTGGTAAGTGGACAGGCAGGACGCCACCGCGCCGCTGGGGAAGCCGAGTTGGAACTGGATGGTTTCATCCACGCCTTCCTTGAATTTGACCGGGTCGGTCTTGGTTTGCTGCGCGGTCACCCATACCGGGTCTTCGCCCACCATGTAGCGGGCGCCATTGATGGCGTAGATGCCGATATCCATCAATGACCCGCCGCCTGCCAGCGCCTTGTCGAGCCGCCATTGGTTCGGATCGCCGATGCGGAAGCCGCTCAAGCCCTGGAAGAATGAGATGTTTCCGAAATCGCCGGCCTTCCGCATGCGGATTATTTCCAGCGTCTTGGGTTCGAAGTGCAACCGATAGCCCACCAGCAACTTCACGCCGGCCTTGGCGCAGGCATCGATCATCTCCTGTCCTTCCTTGGCGTTGACCGCCATCGGCTTTTCGCAGATGACATGCTTGCCCGCCTTGGCAACGCGGATCGCCTGATCGCGATGCAGTGCATTGGGGGTGATGATGTAAACCGCATCGATGTCCGGATCGTCCTTGATGCGGTCGAAGTTCTCATAGTTGTACCGGCTCTTTTCCGGCACACCGAACTTCGTTCCCCACTCCTGGAGTTTGGAAGGCGTCCCACTGATGAGCCCGGTCACCTTGGCGCGTTTGCACGACTGCATGGATTCCGCCACCCGTTCGGCATAGCTGCCCAATCCCATGAGCGCGACGCGCAACGTTGGGCCCGGATTGCCGCCGGGGCCGGGACGGTCGGCCTGGGCGAATGCCCGATAGGGCGACAGCAGCGGCACGACCGCGGCCGAAGCCACCAGTTTCTGCAGGAAGTTGCGACGAGGATGATCCGTTGTCATGGCGGTTGATGAGGTTTGTGATCACACGGTGGAACAACTGTACAACCAGATTGGGTCCGTAGAAGAGGGCGCAGGTCCGGTTATTGGAATTCGCAGGGTGGGCTGAAGCCCATCGCACTTCATTCCCGCATCCACGCAGTCTGGCGCGTGGCGATGGACAGGCTCCCCTGGTCCCGGGGGCAGCGGACAAGCGGGCCGTCTGATACCTGACGCAGTGCACGTAGGATTTGGTGAGCGAAGCGAACCGCATCGCTCGCGAGAACCCGGTGCGACCGATATCCCGAGAGCCTGTGGGAAAAGTGGAATCCGGCCTCGGTTTCGAGAAGCGCAATGTGATCCTGGTGCGCCGGATTGCGTGCCAGAAAAAACATATGCCGAAATAGGGATCTCGGTGCGCCGAAACAGGCGATACAGGGATCAGGGCACTTTCTGTTCGCAGCGGAGAAAGCCGCGTGCAACTATCGCTGGCGGACGCTTTCTGCGGCGATCGGCACTTGCTGGTCCTTGAGCCAGCCCGGACCTTGCGTCGCAAATGCATATCGCACGAATGTGCGGATCCGACCCACGACACAGGGCAGCTTATGAAAACCTCATTCATCCTCAATGGAAGAGAAGTCGCCTGCGACGTAGACCCGCAAATGCCACTGCTGTGGGTGATCCGGGAAGTCATGGCACTGACGGGCACCAAGTTCGGTTGCGGCATGGCGCAATGCGGAGCCTGCACAGTGCATCTGGATGGTGAAGCAATACGTGCCTGCGTGATTCCGGTTTCGGCAGTGAAAGAGCGTTCCGTGACGACCATCGAAGGAATTTCCGGGCATGTATCCAAGGCCGTGCAGGTCAGTTGGCGGCGGCTCGACGTGCCGCAATGTGGCTACTGCCAGTCCGGGCAGATCATGTCGGCCGTTGCGTTGTTGCAGCGGACACCGAAGCCGACGGATGCGGATATCGACGAGGCGATGAGCGGAAACATATGCCGCTGCGGGACCTATCAGCGGATACGGGCGGGTATTCACGAAGCAGCGAAAGCGTTGGAGGCGTGAAGCAGATGTTCCCCTCCAGCACTCGGCGCGAATTTCTGAAGTACTCGGCAGCCTCCGGCCTGGGGCTGATCATTGGCTTTGACGCGATGGGAAAGCGAGAAGCGCTGGCAGCTACGGCGAGAGGCGCTCCAACCTTCGCCCCGAACGCTTTTGTGCGCGTCGCGCCGGATGGCACCGTCACAGTTGTTTCCAAGCATCTGGAGCATGGTGTGGGGATTCATACAGGCCTGGCAACGCTCGTCGCCGAAGAGCTCGATGCGGACTGGTCGCATGTTCGAGTCGTTCCGGCGCCGGCGAACGTGGAGCTGTACAAGAATCTACTCGCAGGCACTCAGGACACCCGGGGCAGCAGTTCATTGCGCAACTCTTACGAGCAGTATCGGAAGGCGGGCGCCGTTGCGCGGGCGATGCTGGTCAGTGCCGCAGCAGCGAACTGGGACGTGCCCGTCCAGGAGATTTCAATCCGGAAGAGCGTAGTGATGCACGTACCTTCGGGGCACAGAACCACATTGGGTAAGTTGGCGGAGGCGGCTTCCGTGCTGCCTGTACCCGGAGAGGTCGCGCTGAAGGACCCCAAGGATTTCACGCTGATCGGCAATGAAACCCTGCCCAGGACGGACACGCTCGAGAAGACGAATGGCCAGGCGCAGTTCGGCATCGATGTAACGTTGCCCGATATGTTGATCGCCGTGGTTGCGCACTCGCCGCGCTTTGGCGGCAAGGTCAGATCGTTCGACGCAGGCAAAGCACGCGCATTGCCTGGAGTTGTGGATGTGGTGCGGATTTCCACGGGCATAGCGGTTCTCGCGAACTCATTCTGGGTCGCGCAGAAGGCGCGCGATACCTTACATATCGAATGGGATGACAGTGACGCGGAAACGCGTGGAACGGATGTTCTGCATGCGCAGTTTGCGGCGTTGCTTGAAGAGCCTGGCCGAGTCGTGCGTGATGATGGGAATGTGGAAGAGGCACTTGCGCGCGCTTCACGAACCGTCACGGCGACATACGAACTGCCGTATCTGGCGCACGCGCCTCTTGAGCCTGTGGCGTGCGTCGCGCGATTGACGAATGAGCGATGCGAGATATGGACTGGCGATGCGAGTATCAGCAGCTTGCAGGAGCACGCGGCGGGCATGCTGGGGTTGAAGTCCGATCAAATAGAGATCCATTCGGTGTACGCGGGCGGACATTTCGGTCGGCGCACGGAAACCGCGATGGAAGTGGTCGAGATCGTAAAGGCCATCGATGGGCGCGCGCCCGTGAAACTGCAGTGGAATCGCGCAGAGGAACTGCAGAACGTCCTCTTTAGTGGTTACCGGCGCATGTCGATGCACAGGGTAGTCGCCGGGCTCGACAGCAACGGTGATCTGACGGCTTACAAGCATCGGGTGGTGGGACAAGCCTCGCGGACTGACAGGCATGTGAACGGCGTCGATTCGAACCTAATTGGCAGCATGGTCTACAGCACCTATGAAGTTCCGAATTTTTTCGTCGATGGACATGTGCCAAGTGTGGGCATCCCTGTTTGTCCTTATCGGGGCGATGACAGCCAGTGTTATGTGGTCGAGACGTTCATGGACGAAGTCGCTCATGCAGCCGGCCGCGATCCGGTTGAATTCCGCCGCGCGCTCCTGACCAAGGATTCGCGTAATCGCGGCGTGCTGGAGTTGGCCGCCGAAAAGGCGGGATGGGGAACGCCGCTTGGTCCGAACCGCGGGCGCGGGATTGCAGTTCACGACGCTTACTACACCGCCATCGCGCAAGTGGCCGAAGTGACGGCGAAGCCTGACGGAACGTTCAAAGTCGACCGTGTGGTATGCGCAATCAACTGCGGATTGCCTGTCAATCCCGACGTGATACGGGCACAGATCGAGGGAGCCATCGCCTTCAGTCTTGGCGCTGCGCTGCATAGCGAAATCGCGCTGAAGGACGGTGTGATTCAGCAGACCAACTTTCACGATTACCCCGTGCTGCGCATCAATGAGATGCCGACAGTCGAGGTCCACTTCGTCTCTACTGACGCAGCTCCAACGGGGGTAGGTGAGCCCCCTGCCGTTGTCACTAGCGCAGCCGTCGCGAACGCGATGTTCGCGGCCTCCGGTAGGCGCTACCACCGCCTTCCCTGGTTCAGGGTCTAGCGCAAGAATACTCGGCTCTAGGATCTGATATCTCGGAACTCGGATGGTACGAGAATAGGCCAAGCGCGCCTGCTAAGCGGCTTTACATCCCGCTCTTTGCTCTTGCGCTAAGGTGGTGCAACCGCCGCGATTGTGGGCATCGCCGGCGTCGATGGAGGCGACACGAACGAGGAGACGAGCATGACGATGAAGACCAAGGCAACGAAAGTGAACCGCGGGCTGCGCGGCGTGGTGGCGGGTCTGCTGCTGACCCTGTCGGCGGCATCCGCAATGGCGCATCACGGTTGGTCGTGGGCGGAAGAGAAGCAGACCACGCTGGAAGGGAAGGTCGTGTCGGTGTCGATGGCGCCGCCGCATCCGCAGCTGCAGGTCGAAGCGGCCGACGGCGCTCGCTGGCAGATCGACCTGGGCAATCCTTCGCAGACCGAACGCTCCGGCTTCACCGCCAAGAGCGCCAGCGCCGGCGACCGGATCACGGTGCTAGGCAACCGCAACAAGGAGCCGGGCAAGCGGCATATGAAGGCGGTGCGCATCACCGTCGATGGCCGCAACTACGACATCTATCCCGAGCGGTTGGCCGCCGCGCCGTGACCCCCGCGATGGCGGCGGGCCTGGCGGTGGTGGAGTGGATCGGCCACTGGCCCGGTGCGCGTTGGCTGCAGCAATCGGGTACGGCGTACCTGTTCGTCAATGCTGCGCATATCCTCGGCCTGGGTTTGCTGCTGGGTGCGATCCTGCCGCTGGACTTGCGCCTGGTGCTGGGGCGGTCACAGGCCGCCCTGTCGGTGCTGGCCCCGGTGGCGATACGCACGGCCGCCACCGGTCTGGCCTTGGCCGCGCTCACCGGTGCATGGCTGTTCTCGGTTAATCCCGCGGATTATCTGCAGAACACCGCCTTCCGCTGGAAGTTGCTGTTGCTCACGCTGGCCTTGGTCAACGTCGTGGTGCAACACCGGCAATGGCGATCGCTTGGGTTGCCGGGTGCGACACATGCGCCGCCGATGCGTGTGCGGGTATTGGCTGGAGTGTCGGGATTGTTGTGGATAGCGACGTTGATCGCGGGGCGTTGGATTGGGTTTGTTTGAGGATTCGCAGGGTCGTAGGATGGGTAGAGCGCAGCGGTTTTCAACGGCGCAGCCGGTACACCCATCAGATGTGTGAAGCATCCAGACCGATGGTATCGAGCGATGGGTAGACCTGCTTCGCCGTTGAAGGCCGCTACGCTCAACCCATCCTAAGGTGCTCGGGTTGATCAACAGAACGGACACATGGACATCAGGAACTGATCGCATGAACGCGACTCTGGTACGCAACCCCTCCTTCAACGCCGACGGCGAACTCACCGCCTGGGCTTTCCTCCCGAATGAAACGTGGAGGAGCATCGCGCCGCTGCTGGCGCGGACATGCGACCTTGTTGGCTTCAGTTACTACAAATTGGAAACGGAACTTAGCGAGAGCGGGCTCTTCGATGTGCTGGAAGCCACGCCGCTGAAATCCGTGCGCGAGACCGTCGATGGACACGACTACCACCTGCTCCTATGCCAGTTCACCGCCCATACCGCTTACCTCATGGGCACGACGAACTTCAATCATTGGTCGTCGACAGATGGCGATTTGAATGTCGACGAGATTTTCTTCTTCCAGGCCGACCAGCGCATCGCCGTCGTGAAGCCGCGTGAGGGTCTCGTCGAGTTCTACGGCGCTGATCTCGGTTTTCTGCAGGACGTCGAAAACTCGCACCCTGCCTTCAAGGATTCCATCTTCATCGTCGAAGACGGCAAGTTCTCCGGAACGCCGTTTTAAGACCGTAGGATGGGTTGAGCGCAGCGATACCCATCGATCGATACCTATCATCGCGATCGATGGGTGTCGCTTCGCTCGACCCATCCTACGTATCCGCCATCTCGCAGATCAACTCACCGAAGGCGGTGGTGGCGGGGGTCTTGCCGCCGCTGCTCCAGACCAGGCTGAAATCGATGTCGGGCAGCGGCGGCAGGCCGTACTCGCCGTCGATGATCCGCATGCCCGCTTTGATGTCGTCGTGGGCGATCGCGGTGATCGCCAGGCCGGCCTGCACGGCCGCGTGGATGCCTTCCTGGCTGTGCGAAGTGAAGACGATATGGCTGTCGATGCCGGCTTGGTCGAGCGCGCGCACACCTACCTGCCGATGCACGCAGGGCGGCGGGTAGAACGCGAACGGCAGGGGCGCGTTTCGCGCTGGCTCGAAAGAATCCGCCACCACCCAGACCAGTCGCGCACGCCGTAGCAGCCGTCCCGCGTCCAGGTTGTCCGGATCCCGCACCGAGATCACCACGGCCAAGTCCAGATCGCCGGCCTTGATCAAGACCGGCAGGTCGAGGTTGGCGCTGATGCTGACGTCCAACCGCACCGCAGGAAAATCGCGCGCGAACCGGCACAGCAGTCGCGGAAGACGACCGCCCATGAAGTTCTCCGGCGCACCGAAGCGCACCGTGCCCGACAGCGGTGAAGGCTGGAAGCGGCGGGCCAGCGCATCGAACGAGTGCAGGATCTGTTGCGCGTGCCGGAGCAATTCTTCGCCGTCCTCGGTCACCGTCAGGCTGCGCGTGGTGCGGCTGAGCAGGCGGCGGCCGACCTGTTCTTCCAGCCGCCGGATCTGGTGACTGACCGCCGATTGGGTCAGGTGCTGGCGCTGCGCCGCGCGCGTGAAGCTGCCGGTATCGGCAACGGCGACGAAGGTGCGCAACAGGGTCGGGTCGAAGTCCATGCGGCGGCAGGATACATGACGGAAATTAATGATATTCGAAAAACTAAATCATTTCCCTCATTAGATCGGCTTGCCGACAATGTGGTCTTCACCTGTAGGAGCGACGTGAGTCGCGACCGGAAACATCAACGTCGCGACTTACCGGTGCCAGCATGCCGGCACCACTCCCACAAGGAACGGCCTCCCTTCGCTGCGCCGCGACGTCTTCCCCCGGAGCCAAGATGACCCGCTTCAACCACAACACAGCCGCCTTGATGGCGGTCTCCCTGTCCTCTTTGATGTTCGGTCTGGAGATATCCAGCGTGCCGGTGATCCTGCCCACGCTGGAGCGCGAGCTGCATGCGGATTTCGCGCAGATGCAGTGGATCATGAACGCCTACACGCTCGCCTGCACCTCGGTACTGATGGCGATCGGGACGCTGGGCGACCGCTACGGGCGCAAGCGCATCTTCGTCATCGGCCTGGTGCTTTTCGGGCTTACTTCGCTGATATGCGGCTTGGCGAAAAGTCCCTGGACGCTGGTCGCCGCCCGCTTCCTGCAAGGCGCCAGCGGCGGGGCGATATTGATCTGCGGTACGGCGATCCTGTCGCACCAGTTTCCAGCCGGCCGCGACCGTGCGCGTGCGTTCGCGGTGTGGGGCGTGGTGTTCGGCGTCGGGCTCGGTTTCGGGCCGATCATCGGCGGCGCGATCGTCGCGGTGTCCAACTGGCGCTGGGTGTTCCTGGTGCATGTGCCATTGATGGTGGCGACGTTGCTTCCTCTGCTTGTCGGCGTGCGTGAATCGCGCGATCCGCGGGCGAAGAAGCTCGACGGCCTTGGCATTGCGACGTTGTCGCTGGCGGTGTTCGGTCTGGTTTTCTACATCACGCAGGGGCCAAGCCTCGGATTGGCCAGTGCCGCCGCGATCGGCATCGCTCTGGTTACCACGGTAGCGTTCGCGGTATTCGTGCGGGCAGAGAAGACGCATCCGCATCCGATGTTCGATTTTTCGGTGTTCAAGCTGCGAGATTTCTCGGGTGCCATGGTCGGCGCGATGGCGATGAACTTCAGTTTCTGGCCTTTTATCGTCTATCTGCCGATTTACTTGGAAGGCGTGCTGGGCTACGGGGTTTTCGTCGCTGGCGCATGCCTGCTTGCGTACACGTTGCCGGCGTTGGTGATGCCGCCGTTGGCCGAGCGGCTGAGCTTGCGGTATCGATCTGGATGGGTAATTCCAGCGGGATTGTTCGTGATTGGTGCAGGCTTTTTGTTGCTGCGGATAGGCGGGAGCGCGGCACAAGCCAGCTGGGCAACGCTACTGCCCGGATTGCTGTTGGCCGGCACCGGGCTGGGCCTGACCAACACGCCTGTGACGAACACGACCACCGGCTCGGTGCCGAGCGATCGGGCGGGCATGGCGTCCGGCATGGACATGAGCGCGCGTTTCATCAGTCTATCGATCAATATCGCGGTCATGGGGTTCATCCTGCTGTCGGGTATCCATTCGAATCTTCGGGACCGTCTGGGTGGTTATGTCGGCGCGGAAGATCTGCGTGCGTCAGCGGAGAAGATTGCGGCTGGCAATCTGTCTGCATTGAGCGATCTGCAAGTGCTGCCGCAGGGGTTGGCTGCGTCTGATGCCGTACGCGCGGCGCTCGCGCATGGCTTCGATCTATTGATGCTGTATGCGGCCCTGGGTGTTTGGTTGCTCGCGGTCGTGAGCATGGTGATCTTCAACCTGGGCCGGGTTCGCACGACGGCGGAATGCACGGCTTCTTCGGGATCTCGGTAATCGTAGAGCGGCCGTAGCTTCTGTAGGAGCGGCGTCCCGCCGCGAGCTCTTCCCGTCAGATCGCGGTAGAGCAAAAAAGCAGCTGAAGCCGCCAGTTCGCCGCCTTGGCGCGCTGCGGCGCGTTCGTGGTCGCGTGCGCTGAGGGGCCTATCGGGGCGCGGAGCGGCGTCCCGCCGCGAGCTCTTCCCATCAGCTTGTAACAAAGCCAAAAGCAACTGACGCCTGTTCGCCATCTTGACGCGCTGCGGCGCGTTCCTGATCGCGTGTGCCGAGGAGCCATCGGGGCGCGGCGCGGAGCGACGTCCCCGCCGCGAACTCTTCTCGTCAGATCGCAACAAAGCGAAGCCGGCAGATCGCGATAAAGGCGAAGAGCTCGCGCCGGGACGGCGCTCCTACACAAGCACGCAGCCCACCACGTTCCACCGGCCGCCGCGCCCAATCCCCCCCCAGCCCCATTTCACAGCAAGTGGCGGGTTTCTTTCCGTCTTCGCGACTACTTGGATGAACGGGGCCAAGACGCCGCTCCGATTCGAGTCCGGTCACGCCAAAGCGCCCCTGGACTGCTCGACATCCGGCGTCCGATCCCGTCGTACACAACCGACAACTTTTTGAGGTAGAAGAACGATGAAGCTACAAACGACACTCCTGCTCAGTTCGATACTGCTCGTCAACGCGATGCCCTCGGCGCATGCCGCCGGCCCGCGCCCGTTGTTCCAGTTCCCGGCCAAATGCGGCCAGATATGGGACGCGTCGACCTATGACGGTCATTGGCCGGACCAGGACAGCATCGATATCACCGTGCGCGACGAGAACCTGGCCAACATCGGCGCGGGCGAGCCCGTGCTCGCTTCCGCCGCCGGCAAGGTGACGTTCGCGGGCATGGTGAATGATGAGTACCGGGTCTATCTCGATCACGGCGATGGTTGGGTCACCCATTACATCCACCTTGAGACAGAGAGCCCGTTGCCGATTACGGTCGGGCGGGAAATAGCCCAGGGCGAGCAGATCGGGCGCACGGGCAAGAGCGGCGCGGACGCGATCCACCAGCACTACACGCAGCTGCAAGACAACCAAGCCGTGCGGATCGCCTTCGCCGGGGCGTTGATCAAAACGCACGCGGACAACGAGAGCTCCTATGGCACCTGGGGCAAGAGCAGCGCCGAGAAGATCATCAGCTTGAACTGCGCCGGCAACACCTTCATGGGCTGGACGCAGGGCGGCGACCACTACAAGTTGCTTTACAAGTCGGGTTCCGGCGAGACCAAGATTGTCCGCATGGATCCTGACGGCACCGGCATAACGTCGACCTGGGACGGGGAGTGGAGTACGGGTTGGACGAACTTCATGCCCTATCGCCTGGCGACCGGCGGCCATCCGCACGCGATCGTCTACAAGTCATCTACCGGCCAAGTTAGTTTCCTGCGCTTGAACCTGCATGGGGCAGGCGTGACCACGCTCAGTAGCAACACTTGGTACAAAGGCTGGACGGATTTCGTCCCGCTGACGCTGGCCGGGGACAAGTATTTCATTGCGTACGACTCGGTCCACGGCTACGCCAACATCGACCGCATCAGCGCGACAGGCGATGGCACGACGAGTGTCTACAAGCGCACCTGGGATAAGGGAGTGACGGCGCTCATCCCCTACCAGATGGGCAGCGCACAGTTCGTCCTTTTGTACAAAGGCAGTACCGGTGAAGTTGAGATCGACGAGATCACCGGCAGCGGTACCAGCGTCGCGGCAGTTGGCGTCTGGACGGGGACGTGGACCAAGGGATGGACCAATCTGGTTCCCGTCTCCCACATGGGCCAGCAGTTCCTGCTCGGCTACAAGGCCGCCACGGGAGACGCGAAGCTCATCAAGCTCAAGGCCAACGGCCAGGGTGTCGAGATCACCGGCGACATGAGCTGGAGCAAGGGCTGGACGGCGTTCTCGCCGATGCTGATCGACGGGAAGGGCCACGTTCTTCTTTACAAGCTGGGTAGTGGCGAGGCGAAGGTAGTCCGTTTCAAGGACGACGCGAGCGGCGTCGACATCATCTGGGAAGGCACTTGGACCACGGGCTGGAAGTAGGGCGCCCGAGAAGGCGCGACAGGTATCAAGACGACGATCGCAGGCTGGGTTGGCTCTATCAACCCAGCGCTTTCGATGCGTGACGCAGGATGCTGGGTTGACCAACAGCCCAGCCGTCCCCTTGTTTGCGTGCCGCGCTTCGGACCGCTAGCGCATCACGGGGTTTGTTCGGCACCTGGCGTGTCAATCGAGAGCGTGTCCATGGCGAGCGGTTCTTCTACGAACGCTTCCTCAATGACAGGCGCCATGACGACAGCCGCCACCGCGGGTGGCCTGACGAGCAATCGCATTCCCAGTCCACGCAACAGCGTGGCACCAGGTAGTTCCACCCATCGATACATCGCCCAAGCCGCCAGCAGGATCGCCACCGTGACCGGGACAGCCAATGCGGGAGTGGGTGGCATATCGCCCATCAACACCATAGCGATGTAGATCACCGGCAGGTTCAGCAGGTACATCGAGAAGCTGCATTCGCCGCACATGGTGATCGCGCGGTTGCCGAACAGCAGTTTGCTCAGGCCGGTGTCGAACGAGAACAGGAACACGAAGACCCCGGCGAACAGCGCGGGCACAAGATCGAGGTACAGCTCGCGCTTGGTACCGAGGTCGAGCCCGACGACGCCGGTCACCACCAGGCCGATCACCACCACCGCCAATGCTTGCAGGCAGCTGAGGGAAGTCAGGCCGACACCCGCCTGAGCCCGGCTGCGCGACAGACCAAACGCCACGCCAACAACGAAGTAGTGAATCTTGGAACCGACGAACGTGCCAGGCAGTGCGCCGCGATAGGCCATCAGTGTGAAGACGGCGGTCAATGCCAGCACCAGCAGGGCGGCGTTGTTGCGGGTTCTGAAAGCCCACAGCGCCAGCCACAGCCCGACGAAGATCACGTAGAACTGAACCTCCGGCGGGATGCTCCATAACGCCGACACATTGCCCGAGAACGCCAGGTGGCGAATGAGGTTCTGATGGGTGATGGCGTAGACGAAATCAGCGTCGATCAGGTTGTAGATCAGATACGACGCCACCACCACGGTGAGATACGCGGGCGCGATGCGCGAAAAACGGGAGATGCCGTAGCGGGCGACGGCGGAATAATCGAATGCCTTGCCACCATAGAGAAAGGCCATCAGGAAGCCGCTGAGGGTGAAGAACACCATCACCCCCATCTCGCCGGGATGCAGCCCGCTGATGGCGAAGAAATGTTCCTCGGCCAAGTGTGCGTAGACGACCAGCAATGCCGCCATCCCGCGAATACCGGTTAACGAATCGATGCGTTGTTCGGGGCTCATGGGGGGTGGCTCCGTGACTATTTGAGTCAATCGCACTCATATCCGCACGACGCGTCGCGCGGCTACAGGGCGTCCGCTTTCTTGCACATGCCGATCAACGAGGGCGCTTTGGCTTATGCCTGGAACAGTTGGGGGAACAGGCACAGCGTCGCCGTCGAAGGATTGTAGGGGATATAGGGTCGACGAAAGTGACGGTCCACAGGCCTGTGCCGTGACGGTCATCGCGTTACGAATGAACCAAGATTCGACCCATCCTACGTAGCTGCCTACATCTCGGTCAGCCGATGCTCCGGTTGTCCGCATACCACCATCTCGCCGGGGCCGGTTACCGTGCCAACGGCCTGCACGCGGTCGTTGGGTTCGAACGACTGTATATCGTCCAGGGGTTGTGCCTTGCACAGATTCCAGCGTGCGGGAAGTTGCACGCGGACGTCGCCCTTGGCGGTGGACACCATCACCACTGCGTTGCCGTCGTAGGCCCATGGATCAGTGTTGACGCTGACGACATTGCCCTCGATGGTCGCCTCTTGGCCGACGGACATCGCGCTGCCGGCGGGGACCGTGGCGCAACCGGAAAGTGCGGCAAGCGCCACGGCGGTTGCGAGCAGTGGCGAGAAAGGTGAAATGCACAGGCGTTGGATCATCGAATCGCTCCGGGGAAGAATGTTCGTTCCAAGACGCTTTATCGTATCTGGATATCCGTTGCCCAGACGTAGTATTGATCATGGCCGCCTTTGGCAGCGTGCGCTGTGCGCACGTCGACGCGCCCACCCCATGCCTGCGGCGATCCGCCTCCATCCATGTGCATAACGCACGCTACGACGGAACATGACGATCTACACGGGAAGCGAGTCACCCGTCATGTCAATACTGGTCGTGCCATATCAGGAACCACTTATGAAAGCTTCGCTGTCCATCGTTGCCCTGCTGGCGGCACTGTCGCCATTCGCGCAAGCGCAGGAGGCTTGCCCCGACAGGTCGTCTTATGAGCCCGCGCGCGAAATCATCCGCGACCTCGGCAGGATAGTCGCGCCTACCGGCGTGCAAGAGGCGTACGCCACCAAAATAGGCGGCGTCGACCAGTGGATCAACGTGCGCGGGCAGGACCGCGGCAACCCGCTAGTGCTGTTCGTGCACGGTGGGCCAGCGGCACCGATCACGCCCAGCCAGTGGCAATTCCAGCGGCCGCTGGAGGAATACTTCACCATCGCCAACTACGACCAGCGCGGCGCGGGCAAGACTTTCAACATTACGGCACCGGAAAAGATCGCCGACACCATCCACATACAGCGTTACGTAGACGATGCCATCGAAGTGGCCGAGCACCTGCGCAAACGCTACGGCAAGCAGAAGCTGATCCTGATGGGCCACAGCTGGGGCACGGTGGTTGGCATGCATGCGGCGCTGAAGCGGCCGGATCTGTTCCATGCCTACGTCGGTATCGGCCAGGTCATCAACACCCGCGAGAACGAGCGCATCAGCTACGAGTACGGATTGGCACAGGCGAGGGCACACGGTAATGCGGAAGCTCTGCGCGAACTGGAATCCATCGGCCCGTACCCGGGAGACAAGCCGATCACTCGCGAACGCATCATCATTGCGCGCAAGTGGCCGCAGTTCTACGGCGGCCTGACCGCTTTTCGAGAGGATTCCAACTACTACTTCCGCGCCCCGCGCTTGTCGCCGGATTACGACGATCGCGACCGCTGCGCGATCAACCAGGGCAGCGTGTTCACCCTGGACAAGCTGATGCCGGAATTCCTGGAAGTGGATTTCACCGGCGTACTTAGATTCCCCATACCGGTGGTGATGCTGATGGGCCGCCACGACTACACCACACCCTCCGAGCCCACCGCGCGGTGGATGGATCAGGTGCAAGCCCCATACAAGCAAGCCATCTGGTTTGAACGCTCCGCCCACATGGCGCCATGGGAAGAACCCGGCAAGACCCTGGTCAGCCTGTTGGAATACGTGCGCCCGTTGACGGTGGAAGCCCCGTAGTCCCATAAGTCGCTTCAGGATTGTCGACGGGGGCACCGCCCCCGATTGCTACATTCACCTATGGCGAAGGCCATCACGGAGAAACAGCATGCGTGCATCTGTGTTCTTGCTTGCCGGATTATTGAGCTTGGCAAATGTGTCCTACGGTGCAGAGTCGCCTCCGTCTCCGGGTCCTGTCGCCGGTGCCGATGGCAGCATGGCGCTGCCCAGTTTCAGCGTGCCGTATTCCACGTTCGCATCGCCGGAATCGTTGAAGCGATTTCGCGAGATGCTGGTGGAAAACAAGCAGACGCCGGGCTGGGAAGGCGGCATCGAAGCGCCACGCCGCTTCTACGACCAGATCAACGCCGGTCGCGCCGAGCGCATGAAGAAGCTCTATCCGGTGAAGCTGTCCGCGCAGACGATCGCAGGCGTGGGTGCGGATGTCGTGGAGCCCGCCGATGGCATCGCGCCGATCAATCGGCAACGGGTGCTGATCAACCTGCACGGCGGCGCTTTCCTGTGGGGTGCGCATAGCGGCGCGCTGGTGGAAGCCATCCCGGTGGCGGCGCTTGGCAAGATCAAGGTCATCGGCGTTGATTATCGGCAAGGACTGGAACATGTCTTTCCTGCGGCTACCGAGGACGTAGTCAAGGTGTACAGAGAGCTGCTGAAAACCTATTCGGCTGCGAACATCGGCATTTATGGTTGCTCCGCCGGCGGCATCCTGACGGGCGAGGTCGTGGCACGGTTGATCAAGGACGGCATTCCGGTACCCGGCGCCATCGGTACCTTTTGCGGTTCCATCGCGCCATTGGGCGGTGATTCCACGTACGTCTCCCCGGCGCTCAGCGGTGACCCGGTGGGTAGCGGCCCGATACCACTCACCAAGCGCTTGCCTTACTTCAAGGGCGCCGATGAAACCGACCCGCTGGTGCTGCCGGCCAACTCACCCGATATGCTGAAGCGCTTCCCTCCGACGCTGCTGATCACCGGCACGCGTGATTCCGCCATGAGTTCCGTGCTGCAAAGCCAGCGGCTGCTTACCAACGCGGGTGTGGAAGCCGACCTGCACGTCTGGGATGGCATGTGGCACTCCTTCTTCTCCGACCCGGAGCTGCCCGAGTCGAAAGAAGCCTATGCGGTGATGGTGAAGTTCTTCGACAAGCATCTGGGAAAGTAGGCGCTTTCCCACCCTGTCGCTGATAGACGTCCGTAGGAGGCGGTAAGCCAAAGGCGCACCGCATCGTTCGCGTTCTGTCTCCCAGAGGACAACTTCCTGGCTCCGCATGCACGATCGATGCGGTTCGCTTTGCTCACCGCATCCTACTTGGGAGGCCTGCTCGGTTGAGTCACGTAGGTCTGAGGTGATAGACGTCCGTAGGATGCGGTAAGCCAAAGGCGCACCGCATCGTTCGCGTTCTGTCTGCCAGAGGATAGCTTCCTGTCTTCGCATCCACGATCGATGCGGTTCGCTTGCTCACCGCATCCTACTTGGGAGGCCGGCCAGGTTGAGTCACGTAGGCCTGCGGTGATAGACGTCCGTAGGATGCGGTAAGCCAAAGGCGCACCGGAACGTTCGCGTCCTGTCTGCCAGAGGATAACTTCCTGTCTTCGCATCCACGATCGATGCGGTTCGCTTTGCTCACCGCATCCTACTTGGGAGGCGGGCCCGGTTGAGTCACGTAGGCCTGAGGTGATAGACGTCCGTAGGATGCGGTAAGCCAAAGGCGCACCGGAACGTTCGCGTTCTGTCTGCCAGAGGACAACTTCCTGGATCCGCATGCACGATCGATGCGGTTCGCTTTGCTCACCGCATCCTACTTGGGAGGCGGGCCCGGTTGAGTCACGTAGGCCTGAGGT
>NZ_JBDKXI010000004.1:361670-397070 GCF_039710385.1 Pseudoxanthomonas sp. CCNWLY206-1
GATAGGCGTCCGTAGGATGCGGTAAGCCAAAGGCGCACCGCATCGTTCGCGTTCTGTCTGCCAGAGGACAACTTCCTGGCTCCGCATGCACGATCGATGCGGTTCGCTTTGCTCACCGCATCCTACTTGGGAGGCCGACCAGGTTGAGTCACGTAGGCCTGCGGTGATAGACGTCCGTAGGATGCGGTAAGCCAAAGGCGCACCGGAACGTTCGCGTCCTGTCTGCCAGAGCCTGACCAAAAACACAACGAACTCGTCTGCCGCAGGAACTCCCCATGGAAATCCCAGTCAACCAGCGTTCGCGTTGGCGTCAATAGACTGCCGAAACCTTTCGTTGGCCGGGATGATCGATATTGGTGAAGCGGGCTTTCCATGATGAGTTCGTTCCCAACGTCGTGGCCGTGGTGGTCACCGCGACGATATTGCTGCTGATGGGCCGGCAGCTTCTCAAGGGTCCGCACTTGCTGCCGCGCGAAGAAGGTGAGCGCATGCGGATCTCGTTCGTTGAACGCGCACGGGAGCCATCAATCGTTCCGCCGCCGGCGCTGCCGCCGGTCCAACCCCATCGCACGAACGACCAAACCAGCGCGCCATTACGCAGTCCGCAAGCCATACCGCCCACACCGCCGCGCCGGCCGCAAAGCACGCCAACGCCGACCACGCCTTCAGTGGCCGGCAAGCTGTACACCCGGGAGGGACGGGCGAAGCTGCCGCCTGGCATGTCATCCGATCCCATGGGGCCCGCTCCCGCAGCCAGTCCGCCCGGCACTCCCAACGAACGCGAGCTCGCAAAGGCCAAGCAAGTGCTGGAGCGTCCCAATCCCATTGATTACCGGGGGACGCGTTTCGACAAGGACTGGGTCAGCGACGGCACCGCGGGCGACATCGCCGCGCAGAAGCTTGGCAAACGCATGGAGTCCATCGGCAAATTGATCTTTGGCGAGGACACCCAGTCAGCCGCACCGCGGCCGCCGCCGGACGTGCGCTTCAATCCCGGTCTGCACGAACGCTCGGGAGACCTGGGGAGTGAGAAAACCGGCGATGCCTACAAGGCCGCGCCCATCGCGTTCGAAAAAGCGCCCGACCTGAAGGGCGAAGCCAGCCGCCGTATACGTCAAGCGGTGAGCGAACTGGAAAAGCACCACGCCGGGTGCGACCCGGCCCGAGTGAAGACACTGTTGGCACCCGTCCAATCG
Organism: Pseudoxanthomonas sp. CCNWLY206-1; assembly: GCF_039710385.1. Classification (NCBI taxonomy): domain Bacteria; kingdom Pseudomonadati; phylum Pseudomonadota; class Gammaproteobacteria; order Lysobacterales; family Lysobacteraceae; genus Pseudoxanthomonas; species Pseudoxanthomonas sp. CCNWLY206-1. The sequence continues at coordinate 362,867 of NZ_JBDKXI010000004.1, forward strand.
CACTTGGCCGATCTGCAACGCGTCGAATACGCCATGGCACGCGGCGCCGATCCCGTCCAGGCCGAACACCTGTTGCCACGTACCGCGGACAACGCCTACGACCAGGCACGCCGGGCGCTGTGGTACGCCAATCGCCAGTTGGCGTCGTGCAAGAGATAGGACGATGTTCCACGAAAAGCACGGAGAGGTCTTTGTGGGAGCGACGTGAGTCGCGACAAAGCTTTACCGATAGAGCTTCATAGCGACTGAAGCCGCTCCTCGTAGAGCGGAGCTTGCTCCGTTGCTCTTCGATACCTGCCAAGAGTATCGCTGCGCAGCGGAGAGCAGCCGAGCAAGCTCGGCTCTACGAAAGAGCACGAACTCAAAGCCTTGCCGATAAACCTTCATCGCGACTCACAGGGCTTTCGTAGAGCGGAGCTTGCTCCGCTGCTCTTCGATACCCGCCAAGAGTATCGCTGCGCGACGGAGAGCAGCCGAGCAAGCTCGGCTCTACGAAAGAGCACGAACTCAAAGCCTTGCCGATAAGCCTTCATCGCGACTTACACGGTTTTTCGTAGAGCGGAGCTTGCTCCGCTGCTCTTCGATACCCGCCAAGAGTATTGCCGCGCGACGAAGTGCAGCCGAGCAAGCTCGGCTCTACATCGCCTTCCGTTGCGACGGCCTCATTGCTACCGACTCGGCGCTATCGCGGTGCGCCCCAACACCCGCCGCATGCAACGCAACATATGACTCTGGTGAGAGAATCCCGCCTCCAAGGCGACACGGCTGGCGGGAAGCTCGCCCTGCCGCAGCAACTCCACCGCGCGATTGACGCGTTGCCGGACGACATAGGCATGCACCGGCATTCCCGTCGAGCGCTTGAACAATGTCTTCAAGTGCGACGCACTGATCCCGGCGACTTGCGCCAGTTGGAACAGCGACAAGTCATGATCGAGGTGCGCATCGATGTACTCGGTCACACGTTGCAGCTGCTTCTTCGATAGGCCGTGCGATGGCGGCGTTGCCGGCGCGGTGCGGTGGTGGGCAAGCAGGTGCGCGACCAGCGCGATGCTCAGGCTTTCGGTATAGACACGGCCGCTGGGATGCCCGGCTTCGCGATCGGCATCCAGCGCCCAGCCGATATGCTGGATCTGCGCGTCGCGAAAATGATGCCGCGGTGTGATGCTGGTGCGCGATCCGTCCAGTCCTATCTGTTCGGCGGCATGCGCCATGAGTGCAGGCGGGAACCGCAGCATCACGGAAGTGCTGGCGACATCTTCCACCCAGTCATCGCTGCTGCCTGCCGGCAACAGATCGATATCGCCGTGCTGATACATGAAGCGGCCGCTGTGGCAATTGCCGGTTACCGGAGTGCCGGTATGGATCTTGATGCGGTGATCCGCGACGGGTTCCAACGTCACCGGTCCCGGCCGGGTGACCATGCGGTCGATCCGCATACCGCCCGTCAGTGCGGCGGCGGCGGCGATATCCATCACCGCCGCGTTGAACGGCATGGCATGGGGCGAGGTGGCGAGATTCATGGAAGTCTCCGGGCTAAGACCGGAGGCCATTGTCCGGCTTCGATTGGCCCAATGCGGTGGACACAGCATCCCATTGCCCGAATGTGCTCGGTTCGCGTCCGTTTCGGCGCGACATCATCGTCCCAGGACGACAGGATGCGCACCCCGCCCACACGAACCCCGCAACCGCGGGCCGGGCGACTACAGAACGGAGCAGACAAATGAAACAAGTGACGGTAATCGGATTGGGACAAATGGGCAGCACGCTGGCGCAACTTCTGCTGGACGGTGGTTATCGGGTGACGGTGTGGAATCGCAGCGCGGGCAAGGCCGACGCGCTCGTGGCGAACGGCGCCGTGCTTGCGCCCAGTGCTGCCGCTGCGATTGCGGCCAGCCCTGTGATCGTGGTGTGTGTCCACAACTACGCGGCCACGCGCGCGATCCTGGCCTCGGACGGCGTTGCCGACGCGCTGGCGGGAAAAGCGCTGATCCAACTGAGCACGGGCGGCGTGCAGGAAGCGCGTGATCTGGAGGCATGGCTGCGCGAACAGGGCAGTGCCTATGTGGACGGCGCCATCCAAGCTGCGCCCAGTCAGATGGGCCGTGCCGACACGCCCATTCTGTTGTCCGGCGCGGAACCCGCGTTCCGCGAACAAGAAGCGCTGCTACGTGTGTTCGGCGGTGGGCTCAGCTATCTGGGAAAGGACGCGGGCGCTGCATCGGCCATGGACATGGCGACCTTGTCGTACATCTATGGCGCGGCGATCGGCTTCTTTCACGGCGCGCGTATCGCGGAATCCGCGGGTTTCCGGGTGGATCAATACGGGGCGCTGGTCGCGGCGATCGGTCCAACGCTGACGGACTTCCTCAAGTACGAAGGCGACGTGATCCAGTCGGGTGACTTCAAGGTAGGCGAAAGTCCGCTGAAGATATCGATCGAAGCGACGGAACGCATCGCACAGGCTGCACGCGACACCGGCATCAACGACGAATTTCCCTCGTTCGTGTCCGGCTTGTTCCAGCGTGCCGCCGCCGCGGGTTATGGTGATGAGGAGGTGGCCGCGATCATCAAGGTACTACGCGGCAAACAGTAAACGGTCGGGTAGGAAGCCGACGGGCCCGCTGCGCCAGGCGAGGCGACCATTCGCCATCGCCGCGCGCTAAGCTGGCCCGTCCTTCGCTACCAGCACCGGAACTCATGTCGCTATTCGTCCGTGCGTTGTTGTTTTTCGTCATCGCCTGCACCGCCCATGCCGCGGAACCGGACCGCCGAATCGCCATCACCATCGACGATCTGCCTTGGCAGCGCATGGGAAAGACCCCGGAAGCCGAGCTGCCGGCACGGCATGCCCAGCTGATGGCGCAGCTCAAGCGAGCGAACGTGCCGGTGGTGGGCTTCGTCAACGAAGGCAAGTTGGAAGTCGACGGCCAAGCGCAGCCGCAGCGAGTGACGATGCTGCGCGACTGGCTGGACGCCGGCTACGAGCTGGGCAACCACACGCATGGGCACGTGGACCTGCATGAAGTCGGCCTGCCCGCGTTCCAGGACGACATCCTGCGTGGCGAACGTGTACTGCGGCCGCTGTTGGCCGAACGCGGCACGACGCCGCGCTGGTTTCGCCATCCGTACCTGCGCGCCGGCCGCACGCCCGAAGACCGTGCGGCGTTGGCCGATTTCCTTGCGCAGCATGGCTATCGCATCGCACCGGTCACCGTGGATAACGGCGAATGGGTATGGGCGTTCGCCTATGCCAACGTACTGGATGAGCAGCCAGACACACCGCAGCGCGCCGCAATCCTGGAGCGCCTGCGGCGAGGCTACATTCCCTACATGCTCAACAAAGTGGATTACTACGAACAACAGTCGCAGGACTTGCTTGGATATGCGTTGCCGCAAGTGTGGCTATTGCACGCCAACGAGTTGAACGCAGTGGCGTTCGCGGACCTGGTCGCCGCCGTGCAGCGCCGCGGCTACCGCGTGGTTACGTTGGAAGAAGCGATGAAAGACCCTGCGTACCAGCATGCCGAAGGCTACAACGGCAAGTACGGTCCCAGCTGGCTGCATCGCTGGGCCATGGCGGAGAAAAAACCGAAAGAGTTCTACGCCGGCGAACCCGTGGTACCGAAGTGGGTGCTGGAGTTGGCGGGGCAGGAATCGGAATAGCCGGTTCCCTATATGTGGGCACGGATCGAAGAGCAGCCGAGCAAGCTCGGCTCTACACAAGTTCGTGCCGATATTCGCTCAGGAGCAAGGTCCCTCGTAGAGCGGAGCTTGCTCCGCTGCTTTTGGCCATGAATCATTCGCAACGTAGGCACGGACCGGAGGGCAGCGGAGCAAGCTCCGCTCTACGAGAGCACATTGGATTCGGCGTTTATCAACCCGGCGTCGGCCCAGTATCGATCACGCGCGTTCCCGGCGCAGGGTCATGCAGCACGACGGGACGCAACGCGCTGGCCCGGAATTGCTCCGACAACGCTTCCAACGCCTGATTGGTCCGACGCTGTTCCGCGATCAGGGCGTGCAATAACGACTTGACGCCGAACACCGCGAATGGCACCAGGATCCACAGGATCGCCAATATGCACAGGAAGGCGAAGATCACCAGGCTGAGAATGTCCCTGCCACTGGACAGAACGTTCGTATCCATCATTGCCTCCTTCCACCAGAAATAGGCTGCACCGCGCGGCGGGTTCTGGCGCGATGGCACAGCGTTATTGTCCGCAGGCGGGTGTGAAGTGGCTGTCGTACGATGTTCATAGGGCGGGCTCAAGCCCGCCGCAACGTCAACGGCGGCGATAGCGAGGAAGTGGCGGCGGCATCCGGTGGGCCGGGGCCCACCTGTGCCTGCGCGACGGGTTACGAGAACGAAAATTTCACGTTGCCCGTGTAGTCGAGCATCCATTGCACGCCGAATTTGTCGACCACGCAGGCGAACAGCTCTGCCCACTCGGTCTGCTGCAACGGCATTTCAACCTGGCCGCCCGCCGACAGCGCGGTGAACAATCGGTTTGTTTCGTCGGCATCGTCGGGAGACAGCGAAATGTAGAAGTTGTTGCCCGGGGTGAATGGCTTGTTGCCGTGCTGGCCCACGACATCCGTCCCCATCAGCATGTTTCCCTTGCCTAGCGGTAGTGCGATATGTGCCAGCTTGTCCTGGTCGGACTCGGCCACGCCCATGTTCCCGGGAAAATCCGCATAGCGGATCACGCCGGCGAAGTCGCCGCCGAACACCGAGCGATAGAAGTCGAAGGCCTGCTGGGTATTGCCTTGAAAGTTCAGATAAGGATTGACTGCCGATACCATGATGGTTGCTCCTGTCTCCGCACATGCGGACTATTGAATGACGAACGAGTGGTCCCCGGATCGACATGAGATGGACACGCCAGTCCGGCGTGGTCTCCAGTGTAGCGACGACGGATCTGTTCCCGGCTCCCGGCGGACCTTCGCTGCGCGGGGACGGCAGTCGTCGAGGGCAGGGAGTCATCGTGAAAGGGCGACGGACCGGCGAAACCACATCGCTTGACCTGAACCTTACTTGAGGTAATAAGGTCCCCGGCCATCACTGACATACCAGGAGTACCCATGGCTTCGTCGTCATTGAAGGATGCCGCTCTTTATCTGCAACGCCTGGGCTATACCACCGCACCGCGGCCGACCTTGGACACGCTACGCCAGTTGGTGCGGCGGCATACCGAGGTCTTTCCGTTCGAAACGCTGAACACGTTCTTGCACCTGCCCGTACCTGTCGATTTGCCGTCGCTGGAACGCAAACTGCTGCATGATGGACGCGGTGGCTACTGCTATGAACTCAATCGGCTGTTCCATGCATTGCTGCATTATCTGGGTTTCGACCCGCGCGCCCTGGCCGGCCGCGTGGTGATGGGCGGGCCGGAGGATGCCATCACTCCGCGTACCCACATGGCGCTACTGGTCGTCGTGGACGGCGTGCCGTATCTGGCGGACGTTGGTTTCGGCGGGATGGTGCCCACCGCGCCATTGCGGTTGGACACCGAAGATGTGCAGTCCACGCCGCACGAGCCGTATCGCGTCGTCCGCCAAGGCGACACCTATCTGCTACGCGCCGAAGTGGCCGGCGAGTGGCGCGCGATGTACCGCTTCGATCTGCAACCGCAGGAAGGGATCGATCTGGAGCTGGGAAATTGGTACGTGGCCACGCATCCGGAATCATCATTCCACGGCCGATTGACGGCGGCACGCACGGGCACTGGCCTGCGCAAGACGCTGCAAGGCAATCGCTTTACCGTGCATCGGCTCGGCGCCCGCAGCGAGCATCGCAGTTTGCGCCGCGTGGAAGACGTTGTTGCTGTGCTGCGTGATGAGTTTGATATTCGTGTGCCGCCGATTCCAGAATTGGATTTGGCGCTGGAGCGTCTGCTTGAGCGTGAGGAGCAGATTGCTTAGTTCTTGGCGCTAGCGTGGATGGCTCATCGGAGCGGATGAGCTACGCGCCTGCCGCGAGGCCCTACTTGACCAGCCATTCGGCTGTTGAAAAGCACTACTTTGCTCGTGCAAAGAAAGTAGGCAAAGAGGCGCTCTTCAACAGCCGAATGGCTTGTCAACACGCCCCTGGCGGCGCGCCCTTTGGGTGCGTGTCGCCGGTGGGAATTTTCGGCAGGCACATCCATGTGCCTGCCAAAAACGCCGCGCGTCCTGCGCGGCGCCCTAAAGGGTTTTACCCACCGGCGCCACCGCGCCTTAAAGGGGACCCCAAGAAGCCAAGGGCACGAGCGAAAGGCAAGGCGTTTGCTTTTTTGCCGTTGCCGTTGCCGTTGCCGTTGCTTTGGCTTTTGATCCTTCGGGGCCCCGTTTAGGCGCGGCAAGCGGGACGGGTAAAACCCCGCAGGGGCGGCGCACAGGATGTGCGTCGTTTTCGGCAGGCACATGGATGTGCCTTCCGAAAATTCCCGGCCCGATTGCGGACCCCGAAGGGGCGTGCCGCCTGGGGCGTGCTTTCTTTTGGTTACTTGTTCTTTGCACGAGCAAAGAAAAGTGACGCCCGCGGCAGGCGCGTAGATCATCAACTCCGATGAGCTATCCGCGTCAGCCTAGGCCAAAACAAGGCAGCCGAAGAGAACACGAGCACTCCCAACTAGCACAAATTCCCCAATGAATTCCGGCCGCACATAGCACATGCGAACGAGCATTACGTCCGCACGAAAGTGTCAACGCAGCGCACCTTTTCAATGTCGCCCTCCGTGCTAAAAAAGTCGGGTACCGGCAGGCGCCCGCACCGGCCCCCATGCACCTACAGGGCGATTACTTTCATAGGGATAAACGAATGAAGCCGATTGCTGCAGTGCTGCTGTTGTCCGGATTCTCGATCGCGCTGAGTGCGCATGCCACCGAGCGAAAGCTCGTGGTGGGCCTGTCGGCGCAGGCCAGTAACGCCAACGAGCGCGCGTTGGAACGTGTGCTCGACAATCCTTCCACGCGTGGCGTGCAAGTAGTGAGCCTGGACGCTGCCAGCGTCGCCGCCGATACCACGCAACTGGAGCTATATCTGGAAGGCCGGCAGTTCAAGGCCAATCGAGTCAAGGCTGAGCGTGCCGCCAGCGGTAATCTGGTGTGGTCCGGTTCGCTGGAGGGTGTCGGAAAGCCGTAAGTGGCTCGATGTTGCAATCCGTAATATTCATTAGATAGAGTTGTTTCTCATCTCACGGAAGGATGACCAATGAAAAGCATGCTGATTCTCGTGGTGGTGTTAGCTTCCTCAATGATTGGAAATTCCGCTTTTGCTGCCGGGCGATTGGAAGCCAAGTTTAGCTATCCAATGAGCAGCGATGGCAGGCGCTCAGATACTGGTAGAGCCGTCGTCGTATTTTCACTAAGAAATACGGGGGATGCTCCTGTCGCTTACTCTGTAGCTCAGTTGCCGGTCGCAGAATCAGATGGGTACTTAACCAATAATGTGTTGCGAATTACGGATCTGAATGGTGAAGAAGCGCCTTACATTGGAATGTTTGTTTCATACTCTGATCGAGGGAAATCGACTACTAGGCTTCTCCAGGCTGGTGAGATCCGGACAGCAACTATTGATATTCTGAAAAACTATGAGTTGCATGCGGGAAGAATTTATAACGTGGAACTGCGCTTCGGCGCACCGTATGCCGAAGAGCCGGAAGGAAGGATATCTGCAGATTCATCACCACTGCGAATGAAGAGCGGTGACGCTGGGTCGATCAAAGTGCGGCTAGATCCGAATGCGGAGGCCCGGAAGCCGAATCAAGCTTCGGAATATGAGAGCAAGACACCCGGTGCAGTATGCAGTTCTACCCAGCAATCAGATTTCCAGGCAGCGAAAGCCGTCGCATTTGCGACGGCCGAGGAAGGTGTGGACGCGCTTTCCAGCGGATTTGTTTATGACTGGAATGAAGACTACACCGATGTCGTAGTGACATTTCCACACAATGCACGATTTTGGCGCTGGTTTGGCCCTCGTGTAAATCCAGTTGATCCAGACGACCCCACCACTAATGATGCACAAGTAGATCTGGGGATAGCCGCGATATATGCTCGGATGTCCGACGATCAGTCGATTCCGAAACCCATTGTCACCGCAGCGTGCGATTGCACAGCGGAGCAGGAAAGCAAACACTGGATCGCCTACGTGATCCCAACTCAGCATTACGTCGTACATACGTGTTCCAGCTTCTATGCGGCTGAGATGATCCCGACCGGGAGCCCTGATTCCGCATCAAAAGTAGGAACATTGCTGCACGAAGTTTCTCATTTTTCAGATTCATTATGGAGTGGGACAAGCGATATTGTAGATCCGGTGACCCAGCTGGGCGTTCGTACCTACGACGGTGCAATTTCTCTTGCTGCTACGGACAAGCCAAGCGCCGTCCGAAATGCAACAAATTTTGAGTTCTACCTTATTAACTATGATGATGAGTAAAGGGGTAGCGGGGCCGTGGGCGCATCTGGATAGCCCGAGTCGAGGGGCAGACCAAGGCGACCATTGCCGGTTTCCGCTGATCCATTATCCGCCCGGCGCGACAGTGCCGGACGGAAGCGGCATTGCGACGAAGCGCCTACGGATTCGTGGCGATATAAACGTAGGTGTCGGTCCTTAGCTCAAGCAGGACCTGGCTAAGGGGAGTGCAGGCGATCCGAGCCTTCTGGCCTTCGCTGACCGCTTCATAGAGCGTCTCCGGGATGGAGAAGCCAACCGACGATTCGGGGTCGCCGAATACGACGCTGATGCGATAGGTAGGTGAAGATTCGCCGTCGTGGTGCATGGACACCGAACTGATGCGACCGTTGCGGCAGACCTTCACACCGGTTTCCAAGTCCTTGCGCAGCAAACGCCATTCGTCTTCAGCATGAAGGGTGATAAGCGCGAGCAGCAGCGCAACCGGCACCATGGCAACCGCCACCCAGAACGTCTGAAAATCGGGATCGGTGAATACGCAAACCACCATGCCGGCGATCATCATCGCATCGACGGCGAGCATCAGCAGAAGCAGTAGTCCTGGCCGCCGGGAGCGCAGCAGACGGATTTCCCGATCATCGAGTGGCGCGGTTTGTGTTCCGGGAAGGACAGGATTCAAGCGGGATCTTCGTAGTGGGCGAGGCGACAACGTTCGCTCTTTATAACCATCAATGGGGTGAGGGCAAAGTGCCCGGCGCAATCAGCGATGGCTCTACTTCTTCCACTTCGCATCCGTAGGGATGTAGACGCAGGAATCGGTCTTCAGTTCGAACAGAATACGGCTGAGCGGCGCGTATGCGATCCTGGCCTGCTGGCCTTCGTCGACGGCATCGTAGACCTCCTGCGGGACGGAAAAACTCATTGGCGACTCGGGGCCGTCGACGACCACATCGATGCGATAGATCGGAGGAGAGTCGACAACTTCCCGCGTGTACACCGAACTGATGCGGCCGTCGCGGTATGCCTTCACGCCGGTGTCCAGATCCTCGCGCAGCGAGCGCTGCTCGTCGTTGACATGGAACGCCAGCAGTACCATCACCAACACTAGAATCCCGATGCCGATACTGGTCCAGATCGTAAAGAATTCTGGCTTTGCAACGATCAGGTAGATGACGAAAGCAACCGTGAGCACCGCATCGAAGCCCATCGTGGATGGCGGCGTGCGTTTGGAACGCAGCAGTCTGACATCTCGTTCGTCCAACGGTACTGGTTGTTCTGTTCGGATGGTCATCAAGCGGCACCTCGGGCGGGCGCATCGATAGGGATGTCGCTCGCTCTTTTATAGCTCCACGACACGGACTTGTCATGATGTACGTAGAGTGCAGCGCGAGACTACGGCTTACTCGTCTTCCGCATTCAAATGGATTATTTCCCACGGTAAGGCTCGCACCCTACGCCGTCGTTGTCGCGATCGAGATGGGAGCCATAGCCAGGTTCGCCGCGGCGCACGGGCGCTGCCCCGGCAGCGCGAGCCTCTGCGCAGTTCGCGAATGGGCGCGCACCGGAAGGACTCCGGGGCGGTGTGTAGAACGCCGGCGGTGTTTCGTTGCGTGGCGCGTAGAGCGGCGGAGAAGGCGCGGAGTTGCCGCTGCCACGATGGCAGTGATAGTCGCCGGTCCTACGGTTGTTATGGCAGCCGTCTTTATTGAGGCCGCCGCCATGCGCCCACGCCGTCGGCGTGGCAACGAGCAACAGCACTCCGAATATCAGCATGTATCCCATGTCGATCCCTCCCCGGGAGGGGAGATCTACGCAAGCCTTATGCCAGACGGGTGAAGCACGAGCCGCAATAGATGAGCGCCACAGGATGGGATCGCCTATGCCCCAGTGCGTCAGCTAGCGACGTAGGATGGAGTTTATGGAACCCGCGCCAGCTTCTCCTCGACGGCGCTGAACGCCGAGCGCGTACCGATCGGTGCCTCCGCTACGCCCGTTGCGAAGTAGGCCACGCCGGTGCCGGCATCACGGTCCACCCACAGACCCGACAGCAATCCATAAGCCGCGCCGGCATGGCCGATGCGGGCTACGCCATCACCGAAGGGATCGTCTCTGCAGCCTTCGTGTGGTGTCGCCAGGGTCTGTACCGCCAAACCGTAGCGGCAGTAGAAGCCTTCATGCGGTTGGCCGCTGTCGTCCTGTTCGTAAGTCATACCGTTGCCGGATGCATAGCTCCACGCCGGTTGCACCAGGGTCTGTACCGAAGCCGGCGTCAATATCCGCGCGCCATCCACGCTGCCGTCGCTTAGCAACAGCCGGCCGATCTTGGCCAAGCCGTTCGCGGAAATGCGCAATCCACCTTGCGGCGAAAATAACGCGCCATTGCGTCCGGCGCGCCAAAGCGACAGATCGCATCCGCCATTACGCGCGGGCATGACGGAACAGGCCGGCTTGCTACCGCGGTTGTCGTCGCGCACCGCGGTGTGGTCCTTGTCGTACAGCACCACCGCGCGCGCGGCCGTCGCCTCATCGCACATATCCCAGTTAAAGCAGCCGGCAATGTCCAGCGGGCGCAGTACCAGCCGGTCCATCAGTTTGTCGAAGCGCTCGCCGGTCGCTTTTTCCATCACCGATGCCACCAACGGGAAGTTGAGGTTGGTGTAGCGGAAATAGGTGCCGGGAGCATGTGCGGAATCCCAGGCGCGCCGGTCCTTCAAGATGTCTTTCAATTCGCCATCCAGCGGTACCGCGTAGTAGCCCGCCGCATCGGTGAGGCTGGAGCGGTGCGACAGCAGCAGACGCAAGGTGATGGGAACATTCGGGTAAGCAGGGTGGCGGATTCGCCAGCCCAACAACTCGGAAACATCGGCATCCAGGTCCAGCTTGCTTTCATCCACCAGCCGCATTACACCGATGGCGGTGACCAGTTTGGAGATCGAGGCGATCCGAACCGGGTCGTCGGCGGTGATCCTGCGCGCGGTGGTCTTGTCGGCCACACCGTCGGCGCGCACCGCGGTGATGCCGTTGCGATCGAAAGCCACCCGGACCGCCGCGGCAGGCTCAGCGGCCTGGGCGCCGCTCGCAAGCAACAGCACTGCTGCCAGGGAACAGCAGAACAGGCATCGCAACATGATGGGATCCCAGACGTTATGTAGACGAAAACAGAGTAGCGCTTTGCCGCTAAATCCGCGTCAGCAAATCAGTCGACGATGAACAGCTTCGCCCCGGCCGCGGTATAGGAGCGATGGGGCTCGGCGTTGTCCGCCACCTGATAGCTCATTCCGGCCGTAAGTACGAATTCCCGGCCATCCTCCAGCTGCGTACGCAGTTCGCCTTCCAGGCACAGCAGGATGTGTCCTTTCACGCACCAATGATCCGCCAGATACCCTGGTGTGTACTCGACCATGCGCACTCGGATGTTTCCGAAGATGCGTGTGCGCCAATACGCCAGGCCGGTCTCGCCGTTGTGCGTGGTGGGTTCCACCGCGGACCAGTCCGTAGTGCCAAAGGGAATGGTGGTTAGTTGCATCGGGGTCCTTTTAGACTGGTTGAGCTTTTTCAGAAGGGGGTGACGGGAGATTTTTTTGCCTTTACAAGCAAGAGCGAATCCCCCCACGGTCCCCCTTTTTAAAGGGGGGAGTGAACAGAACGTTTCCCGTTTCCCGCTACCGCTATCCTATGCCCATGCAAACCTATATCGCCTTGCTGCGCGCCGTTAACGTGGGCGGCACCGGAAAGCTGCCCATGGCCGAACTGCGCGCCATGTGCGAAGGGGCCGGCTTCACGCAGGTACGTACTTATATCGCCAGCGGCAACGTGGTGTTCGCGAGTGCTTCCACGGCCAAGCAAGTACAGGCCTCGTTGGAAGCCGCGTTGGCTGCTTACGCCGGCAAACCCGTTGGCGTACTGGTGCGTACCCCGGCTGAAATGGCGCAGGTGCTGGCCGCCAATCCTTTCCCGGATGCCGCGCCCAATCGGGTGACGGCGATCTTCCTGGATATGCCACCGCCCGCCGATGCGCTGACCACCGTCAAACATCACAAGGACGAGGAAATCGCCCTTGGCAAGCGCGAAATCTACGTGCATTACGGCGACGGCATGGCAGATTCCAAGCTGGTCATTCCGGCAGCCAAGACCGGCACGGCGCGCAATATGAATACGGTTGCCAAGCTGGTGGAGATGGCGGGGTAACGCTCCGCTCGTCAGCCATGCTTGCCGGCGAGGTTAGGACTCCATCGCACGCCAAGTAGGATGCGGTGAGCAAAGCGAACCGCATCGATCGCGTGCCCGAAGCTATGAAACTCTCGGTTGTGGCAGAAACGCGAACGTGCGGTGCGCCTTTGGCTTAGCGCATCCTACGGCTACGTTATTCGGACGGGAATGTGGAGGTTCCGTGTAAAGCACCCCGGGTGCGGTCTTTGACCTTACCCGGGCTACATGGGTGCTGCACGCTCCTAGTGCTCACCACTGCGCCACCAACTCCTTGAACGGCTTGCCGATGCGAACGCCATCAGCGGTGTAGCACGCCAAGTAGGATGCGGTGAGCAAAGCGAACCGCATCGATCGCGTGCCCGAAGCCATGAAACTCTCGGTTGTGGCAGGAACGCGAACGATGCGGTGCGCCTTTGGCTTACCGCATCCTATGGCTACGTTATTCGGACGGGAATGTGGAGGTTCCGTGTAAAGCACCCCCGGGTGCGGTCTTTGACCTTACCCGGGCTACATGGGTGCAGCACGCGCCTCGCCTTCACCACTGCGCCACCAACTCCTTGAACGGCTTGCCGATGCGGACGCCATCAGCGGTGTAGTCCGTGACCGCTTTCCCGTCGACAGTCACGCGCACCGGCCGCTCACGGCTCGGCCAACTGACTTGTAGCGCAGTGTTTTTGCGCAGCCCGGAACCCAGCTTGACGCGCAGCCGATCGCCTTCGCGTCGGGCGGACATCGTCAGTGTCCCGTATGCGGTCGGTAACGCACTCACGCTCAGGCCGTCACCAGCCACCCACGACGGCGGTGCGCCGGGCAGCAGCGCCAAGTGATCATCGGCTTCATGCATCAGCATGCCGAAGATGGAGCGGGCGTATTCGGAACCGATCCAGGTATGCGGCATGTCGCCCAGGTAGATGGCATGGCGAAGATCGGAATAGACGACTTCCGCCAGCACCTGCCATTCCGCAGGTCGCCGATGGCGCAGCAGGTTCATCAGCAGTTCGTTGGCTTCCTTCGGCTGATTGAGATGCACGTAGGTCAGTACGTTGCGCATCTCGTATGGCGTGTAGGCGTATAGCGAATTCGGTTCGTCGCGTTTGCGCACGCTGTCCAGATAGCGCGCGAAGGTGCGCTCCAGCGCGTCGGCCGGCATCAGCGCCTGCTGGCCGGCGGGGTCGATACCGATCGACACACTCGTGGGGTCGCTTTCGCCCAGGTCGGCCGACGCCGGTATGAAGTCGATGCCTTTCCAGGTCATCGTGGTGCGGATCGATGCGGCGACGGACTTGCTTAGCGCTTCATACTGCGCGCGCGCCCAGGCCGCGGTTTCGTGATCGCCCCATTGTTCGGCCAACCACGCGCCGTCGTGCCAGCCTTTGAGCGCCCAATAATCGTCCCAATAGCTGTGGGTCGGCGTGGGATAGCCTTCGTGGCTGATGGACGGCGCGATGATGCCGTGGAAACGTTCCGGCGCTTCGCGATCGGCCTGGTAGCCCGGGACCATCGTGCGTTCGCGCAGTTCCTGCAGGAATTTCAGTGCCAGCTTCACCTTGGGCTGGTAGTCGCGCACGCTGTCGGGCCCGCCATCCAGGCGCGCCACTTCCGCGATCAGCCAGATCAGCTGGCCCTGGCTGTCATATTCGATGTCCGACCCGAAACCCGTGTTGACCGTGCCGTCGTCGTTGAGGATCGGCGATACCAAGCCGTTCTCGTGCACGGCATGATCGGAATACCAACGCAGGTAGTCGCGCGCCGTTTTTGTCATGCCCATGCGCAGCAAGGTCGCCGCGGTGGCCGAACCGTCGCGGATAAAGGAGCGGTCATAGTTGCGTGGGCCGGGCTGCATCGCCGGGCCGGTCTGGTTGATCAACATGTAGGCTGCTTGCGCACGCACCATGTCGACCAGCGAAGCGTCAGGCAGCGACAGTCCGATCTTGCCCAGCCGCGATTGCCACTGCTGCTCGACCTGCGCGGAGATCTTGTCGAATGCGGCGCCCGCATCGCTCGCGCTGCCAAGCAGCGCGCTCCGATCCAGCGCGGGTGAATCGGGCAGGGTCTTGGCCTTCGGATCGATGCGGTCCTTGCCCAGTGCGAAGGCAAGGACGATGTCGCGGTGCGCGCCAGGTGCGAGCTGCACGTTGTAGGACAGCATGCCGGCGGCGAGCCCGCTTTCGTCCCGCGTACGGGTTTGTTCCGGGGCTTTGCCTTCGGCGGCGTAGCGGGTGATTTCGCTTTCGCCATGCGCGCCGAACGGCGCCGTGCCCTGCGCATCGGCGGCGGTCAGTGCGTGGAAAAGCACGCGTCCATTCACGCGTACCGCTTGGCCTTTGTCGGCGTCTTCAATCGCGATGTCATGGATGGGCGACAGACCGCCGTTCTGCCATGGGGGACTGATCTGCATCGGCCGGGTCAGCAGCACGAACTGTCCGTCGATCGCCGTCGAACCGGTATTGGTCAGCCGATGGCGGACCAGCGTGACTGGCGCGCCCGATTGCTCGACCGCGATGGCTTCGCTGCTCAGCTGCAGGCCGGGTTGCGGCGACCATTGCACGGTCGGCATCGGCATCCAGCCGTTGCGCAGGCCATGTTCGAGTTCGGCGTCGAATACAGCGGCGGCGCGGCCGGAAGCGTCGCGCCAGAGCGGCTGCACCAGCGGAGCGGTCTTGAAGGCTTCCAGGTTGCCGTATTCGTCGAATACCGATTTCTGCTGCCCGGCAGGAATGCCAACGGCCGTCCAATACACCTGCTTGGCATGCAGCGAAGAAGGAAACAGTTCCTTGTGCCGGCGCGAGGCGGCGATTTCATAGCGCCGCATCGGCGTCATCACTCGCTTTGGTCCCAGCAGACGCAAACGCTGCACGCCGGTTGCCTGCGCGCCGTCGGCGACGGTCAAGCGCAGCGCGCTGACCGTATGCGGTTCGGTGGCGGCAAGGAATGAGGTTTCGCCATAGGCATCCGGATCATCGGACAAGGCGATCCAGCGCCCCGACTCATCACGGCCTTCCAGGCGCGCACTGCGTGGAGTGTCGCGCCAGAACACCTCCAATCCCGCCAGCGGCAATGGCCGCGGCAGCGCGATGTCCAACTGCCGCGTACCCTTTGCCTGGCCGCGCGACTCCAGCGTGCGTGGCGAAGCGGCCACCCAAAGGCCGGTCGCGTCCTTATCGTTATCGGTACCGCTGATGCGAGGAGTTTCGCGCGGCGCCAGTGGCTCGAATTCGAAGACCGAAACGCCCCAATCCGCCGTGCGCCCGGGCGCAGCCAATCGCAGGTATCTCGCCTTCACTGCGGGAAACATCTGGTATTCGGTGCCGCCGCCGCCGTCGCCAGTCTGGAAAGCGGTCTGCCACTTCTGCCCGTCGTTGGAATACTGGATCAGATAGGAACGGGCGAAGCCGTAGTCCCATTGCAGGATCACCCCGCCGACGGTGGCCGTACGGCCCAGGTCGACCTGATACCAATGTCCCGGCGAAAACGGACCGCCCCAGCGGGTGGTCGGATCGCCGTCGATTCCAAACGGCGGCGCCATGGTCTGTTGCGTGCTGGAAGAGCTGCTGGCCTTCCATTGCTCGCGAGGCGGCAGCCGGTCCTGCGCACTGGCGACTGAAAGGTGCAGGCAAAGCCCCGCCAGCGCGGCCAAGCGCCAAAGACGGGCAGGTCGGGAGGAAGGGCGGACGGAATCGATGGGCATGCGGGCTCCCGCGTGGGCAGGTTTGGGGGGAGGGAAGCCCGCCTCGGCTGGCTTCAAGACGCCGGATACTAGGGATGAAAACGTTTACATGCCAGTCGCAGTGCACCATGAACAGGGCCGGGCGGGTGCGCTGTGGTAAGCCGGGGTTCTCTGCTAGCGGTCAACCCATCAAGGCGACAATGTCGGCATAGCATCCTTGTGGGAGCGACGTGAGTCGCGACCGGAAACATTAACGTCGCGACTCACGTCGCTCCCACAAGGGTGCATCCGCTCGACTGTCTTTTTTGAACAACATGTCGATCTGCCACAACCTGATTCGTCGTATCCACGAAGACGCCAATCTGGCCGTCGCATCCTTCAACGAAACAGGAGATCGCCATGTCCAAGTTCGCCACATTCGCTTTGCTGGCCTGTACGGCCGTTGCCGCCGCATTCCCCGCTTTGGCGGCGCAGACCTCGTCACCTGCGCCTGCCGCAACCGCCGCTACCAAGAGCGGAAAGCTGGCTATCAACGGCGTGGACTACTACTACGAAGTGCACGGACAGGGCGAACCGTTATTGCTGCTGCACGGTGGCTTGGGTTCCATCGATATGTTCCGGCCGACGCTGCCGAAATTGACGGAGAACCGTCAGGTGATCGCCGTGGACCTGCACGGCCATGGCCGTACCGCGTTGGGCAAGCGGGAATTCCGCATCGAATCCATGGGCGATGACATGGCGGCGCTCACGCGGAAGCTGGGCTACGGCAAGGTCGACGTGCTGGGCTATTCGCTGGGTGGCGGCGTTGCGTTGCGGATGGCGCTGCAAAAGCCGGAAAGCGTTCGGCGCCTGGTGCTGGTTTCCACAGGATTTTCCGATGAAGGCTTCTATCCCGGTATCCGCGCGCAGCAGAACAGCCTGACCGCCGATGCGGCCCCGATGATGAAGGAAACCCCGATGTACCAGTCCTACGTCGCGGTGGCCCCCAAGGTTGATGACTTCCCGCGCCTGCTCGGCATCCTGGGCGACTACATGCGCGGGCACTACGACTGGTCGGCGGAAATCCCGCAACTGAAGATGCCGGTGATGCTGGTGTACGGCGATGGCGACATGTATCGCCCGGAGCACGAGATCAAGTTCTATCAATTGCTCGGCGGCGGCTTGCAGGACGCGGGCTGGGGCCGGGAGACGATGTCGCAGAACCGCCTCGCGATCCTGCCGGACCTGACCCACTACGACATCTTCACCTCGCCACGCCTCATGGAAACCGCCCTGCCGTTCCTCAATGGCCAAAGCGATGCCAAGAGCTGGGCGGAGCAGGTGGGGAGCCAGTAGCTAATCCACCGTCACCCCGGCGCAGGCCGGGGCCCAGTGCCTTTCGCCGCCGCTGAGAGAAGGCGAGAAATACGAGTTGCCCAAGTATGAATGCGCCCGGGCTTCCCACCTCATCCTCAATTGACTATCGTGCCGCCTCGCTTCTGCCGTAAAGCACTTCATGACCCGAAATTCCTGGCTCTGGCTGGTGGTGCTGCTGATGGCGGCAACGCTGGCGATCACCTTCATCTCCAATCCGAAGTACCCCGTTCCCCGGCCTGAAAACACACCCAAAACCACGCCGTTCGGTTGGACCGCGCAGCTGGGGCCGGTAGCGGGCGATGGAGTGCAGGGCTTGCGGGATGGTGCGGTCTCGCAGGCGCGCTTCGCTGACCCCTACGGCGTTGCCGTGGATAGCGATGGCACGCTGTACATCGCCGATGCCGGCGACAACAACCTCATCCGCAAGATAGGCGTCGGCGGCACCATCACGACGCTGGCCGGTTCCGTCGAAGGCTTCGCCGATGGCGTCGGCAGCGCCGCGGCTTTTCATACGCCTTCCGGACTGGCGTGTGATGCCCAGGGCAATATCTATGTCGCCGATACCGGCAATCACGCGATCCGCAAGATCAGCCCGCAAGGCGTGGTGACCACGCTGGCGGGCAATGGCACCGCGGGCTTTCGCGACGGCCTTGGTTCGCAGGCGCAGTTCAACGGACCGATTGGCGTGGCAGTGGACGCGACCGGCGACGTGTACGTTGCCGACACGTACAACGACAGTATTCGCGTCATCCGCGCCGATGGCCAGGTCATCACGTTGGCTGGCGGCGAAAAACCCGGATATCAGGATGGTCCAGCCATCGCCGCGCGCTTCGATACGCCCACCGCCTTGGCGGTGGATGCGTTGAGCAATGTCTGGATTGCCGACACGCGCAACAACGCGATCCGCAAGCTGGCGCCCAGCGGCGAAGTGAGCACGCTGGTGAGCGCGCTGCCAGGGGACGCGAGTGCAGTGCGCAGACCACTCAGCCTGGCGGTAACGCGCGATGGGCTGCTCTATGTCGGCGAAATGGCCCGCGGCCGGATACTGCAGCTTTCCCGCGCAGGGCAATGGCATGTGCTGACCGGCGGCATCCGAGGCCAGCAGCTATCGCGTCCGTCCGGGCTGGCGATCAACGCGGCGGGCGCGCTCTACGTGGCCGATGCCACCAGCTATCGCATCCACAAGGTTTCACCGTTGGCTGAAGGTGCCGTTCCATCGCCGGCGACAGTGGGCCCGGCCGCGGATCACCCTTTGCCCGATACGGCCGGCCGCTGGCCGTTGCGTCCACAGGACGGCTGGCATGAAGTAGTCGGCACGCTGGGCGAAGTGCGCGGCAACTACCAGGGCGAGAATCGCGACCACCTGCACAGCGGACTGGATATCCGCGGCGATGTGGGCGCCGAAGTGCTGGCGATCGCCGACGCCAAGGTCAGCAGTCCATCAGGCACCTGGGGCACCGGCGAGCAGGGCGAAGGCGTCGCGCTGGACAGCATCAGCTATATCCACATGCGGGTAGGCCGAACCGCGCAAGGCGTGGCGATCGACCCGCAGCGTTTCCATATGCTGATGGACGATGCCGGCGCGCTGGAGCGCGTGCGGGTGCGACGCGGAACCCGCTTCAAGGTCGGCGACGTGCTCGGCACTCTCAACGGCCTGGCGCATGTGCATCTCAGCGTCGGCGCCAACGGTTTCGAACGCAATGCGGTCGCCTTGGGCTTCAAGGACTACGCCGACCGCTACCCGCCGCGCATCGACAGCGTTCGCCTGGTCGATGTATCGCAACAGCCGTTGCAACAGAAGCGGAAAGGGCGATTGCTCGTGCCACGCGATCTGACCCGCGTGCAGATCCTGGTGGAAGCGTGGGATCAGGTCGACCGCAATCTACCGCGCAGACGGCTGGGCCTGCACGCGCTCGGTTACCAGGTACTGAGCAGCGACGGCGTTCCATTGCCTGGTTACGAAGCGCCGCGGATGAACATCGAATTCAACCGCATGCCGGCGGACGTTGACGCCGTGAAAATCGCTTACGGCCCCGACAGCGGCGTCACCGCGCACGGCAGCGCGATGACCCGGTTCCAATACGTGGCGACCAATACCGTGCGCGATGGGGCAGTCGCGACCGGCTTCTGGGAACCCAGCGAACTGCCAGCTGGCGATTACACGGTGCGCATTACCGCGAAGGACTACAGCGGCAACGTGGCTCAGGCCCGGCGCGATTTATTGCTGACCCTGCAATAGCACTGTTTCATTTGCTACTAAAAACCGGAAAAAAAGCGCTCTCTTTTGTTCGTCGCTTGCGTTCATGCCACTGAATAGCGCTTGTCAAATCGCTTACATCTCCGGTGCGATGATGGAATTGCCGGCGTAACGGCGTCACTTTTCTTCATCGATGCGTCGGCATTTTCGTGTAAGGAGAAGACGATGGTCACCAAGAGCAACGCGCTTCGGTCCGCGCCCGACGCGGGCAGTGGAGTCGCCAGCGGACAACATCATGGTATGCGCCGGCCCGATGTCGGTCAGCCGGTGGAGCAGGCCCTCGATCAGGTCGATCTGGCCGACCAGGGCGAAGTGGCGGAGGACCAGTGGCGGGATCGCCGCAGTCGCGGAGCGCCACCGGCGAAATCGCGATCTAACGGCCGAAGCCGTTGAGATATAGCGCGACACGCGGGTAAACAGGCCCAGGTAAACACGGCTTGTGTAGGAGCGGCGTCCCGCCGCGAGCTCTTAAGCTTCTATCGTGATCTGGCAGAAGAGCTCGCGGCGGGACGCCGCTCCTACAAAAGATCACGACGAGCGACGCCGGCCGCTGTGTCCTGGCCTCCACAAAACCGCATCAAACGAAGATCGAAAAAAGAAGACGGGCCTGGCCCGTCTTCTTCGTCACGCACCACCACCCCAATCAGAAGCGATAATCCAACCGCACGTAGTAGCTGCCGCCATTCATGCCGAAGGGCATGGTTTCCCAGCCGTACTTGAAACCGAGTTGAGGGAACGGCGCGGCATTGACCGGATCCCACTTGTCCGGGTATTCGTCCAGAACATTGTTACCGCCCACGCTGAGTGCCAGGTTGTCGCTGAAGGCGTAGCGGACGCCAAGATCCAACAGCCACTTGCCACCCCAGGTCTGCACGAAGCCTGGCGTGAAGCCTTCCGCCGCCACCGAGCCGTAATAATTGGCGCGGGTGGTCAGTTGCCACTGGTCCTTTTCCCATACCGCCTGCAAGACGTGATGCGCGCGCGGCTGTCCACGTTCGATCAGGGTCACCTGGGTATCGTCGAACAGTGCGGTCGGCGAGAGGATCGGCGATTGCGAGCGCCGGCTCAGCACTTCGGTCTTGTTGAAGTGGATCAGCGCGGTCAGGTTGAGGTTGCTGCCGCCGTCGAACTCCGTGTTGTGGTTCGCGACGATGTCCAGGCCGGTGGTGCGGGTGTCGATGGCGTTGGTGAAGAACTGCGCCTGGCCCACGTTGAACGGAGCCAGCGCCGCGGCGATCGGGCAGTTTGCGTTGTCCGCCGCGCACGGCAGGCCGTCGGTTCCTACCGTTTCAGGTGCGATGTTGCCGGAGAAGATGATGCGGTCATCGATCTCGATGCGGAACAGATCGGCCGTCAGCGTGAATCGCTCGTTGGGCTTGAGCACGAAACCGATCGTCGCGCTGGTGGAGGTTTCCTCCTGCAGGCTTGGGATACCCAATGCGCGCGTCACGTCGCTATCTTGCCGCGCGGTCAAGGTATCGGTCAGCGTGCCGCTGCCGGGGTCCAGATTGGTGGAGACCTGGCTGTAGAACTGCTGCTGCACGCCAGGTGCGCGGAAGCCCGTGGCCACGGTGCCGCGGACGGCGAACGTTTCACTCGCGTCAAAGCGTGCCGATAGCTTGCCCGTGGTGGTGTTGCCGAAGTCCGAATAGTCCTCGAAACGGACCGCCGCGCCTATCAGGAATTTCTCGGTCAGGTTGGTTTCCGCATCGAAATACACCGCCATGCTGTGGCGGCCATCATCCACTTCCGTGCCCGGAGTGAAGCCAGGAAAGCCCTGGATACCCGGTGCCGCCGGATCGCCGGTCTGGCCGACGATGAGGATGTTCGGGTTGTTGGTACGGCCATAGGTGTACGACACGGGATCGCCGGCCTTGATGCGGTAGTTGTCCTCACGCCATTCGAAGCCGGTTGCCAGGTACAACAGCTGATCATTGAAACCGCCCACCTGCCCGCGGAAATCCAGATTGAACGTGGTCTGCTCGAACTCCAGCGTGCCGGTGTCGGCGGATGTGGGCGAGTCGGCATAGATGCCGCTGCCGTCGGGCAACGGTTCGTACCACCAACTGACGTTGACGGAGTTGCTTTCTTCGAAGCCGAACTTGCTACGCCCGTGATTGATCGAGATATCCCAATCCCAGGTGTCGCCCAGCGGCGCCTTGTAGCCCACCGCCAGCGAACCATCTTCCACCGTGGTCAGGATGTTGGGCAGGAAACCATTCGGGTGCAACGCAGGCACGGTACGGTTGTCTCCGGCACTGCGGAAGAAGCCGGCGGAATCGCCTTCGCGCTTGGACACACCACCGAACCAGTACAGCTCACCGGCCCCTACGGGCAGGCCGCCGTTCCACCACAAGTAGTAGTCCTTGGCGTCCGCGTCGCCCAAGCGCTGCGTCACCCGTGGCGGATCGACACGCAAACTGTCGGGACCCGCGCGATTGGTCTCGTTGCGATTGCGCGCTTCCGCCGACAGATTGAGGAAGCCCTCGCTGCCCAGCTTGAAACCGGTGTTGACCGAACCGTGCAGCATCTCGCCATCGCCCGCGTAGTACTGCGAGCCCTCGACCGAGACATCGGTGTGATCGGTCTGCGTCTTCAGGATGATGTTGATGACACCGGAAATCGCGTCCGAGCCGTACTGTGCCGCGGCGCCGTCGCGCAGCACTTCGATGCGCTCGATCGCGGAAATGGGAATCGCGTTGATGTCGGTGCCGGCGGAACCACGCCCGATGGTCTGCTGCACGTTCACCAGCGCCTGCTGATGGCGGCGCTTGCCGTTGACCAGTACCAGGACCTGGTCGGGACCCAATGCGCGTAGCGTGGCCGGGCGCAGGATGTCGGTACCGTCGCTGACGAACGTACGCGAGAAGTTGAAAGAAGGCTCCAGCATCTGCAGTATCTGGCCGATTTCCATGGCGCCGGTGGAATTCAATTCTTCCTTGCCAATCACGTCGACAGGCGCAGCGGTTTCCTCCGCTGTGCGGCCGCGAACGCGAGTGCCGAGTACGACAACCTCATCCAGTGTTCTGGCTTCGGTACTGCTGGACGCCGTGGTGGATGTTTGCGCGTGGGCAGCCGTGAATGTGGAAGCCGCCAAAGCGGCGCTGATCGCCAGGGTCAAATGACGCAGACTCGATCGGGACATGAGTGGTTTTCCTCCTGAATAGTTTCGGACTCGTGGAGCCGTCAGAGAGGTTTACCACTTCTTTAACTTATCGAAAACGGAAAGAATCCCAATTCAGCGCGAGTGAATTTGCGATTACGTAGCGAAGCACGATATGTCATGAAAACAGGCGTAATAGCCGTTTTTCTATGTGCTATGCGACCAATGAAAACGCACGGTTTCGTGTAATGACGCTTACGAGCTTGGATTGCGTGGCGTTGGCGAAGCCGCAATTACACTGCCTCGCACGCGCGCGGAATCGATCGGATGCAAGGCACCATGGCTTTCAACAAGAACTAAGGATTGCCTTCGGCAGCCGTCTCAAACGAATCGGTGCTCCGACGCTTGGCGATGACGGGAAGTGGCTCGATACGAAGGCGGTTTCCGCGGCAGACATTCACGCCCTCATAGATCACCGTTTGGCCATTGCGGAATCCGAAACGAAAATCATGCAGGCAGTTGTCGCTCGCGATCTCGATGGTGGCCGAATCGCCACCGCCTCGCAGCGCCAAACCGAGCGGCTTGTTCTGGAATGAGTCGCTGCCGGCGGTGGCGATGGAGAGCGACGTCACACTGTCGTGCGCGCGGTTGATCAACTCCACGTATCGCGTCTGCGTTGCCTCATCGGCATGCGCGGTGGTGGCGAACAGAAGAGAGGCGAAAGCGGCGGCAAGGATCGGGCGCATGACGAGGTCTCCGGCGAAATGAAGGGTCGCCGGTAGCGGTGATGGGCTGCGCCGCGCGGCATGCCGATCAGGCCATCTCTCATGTCATCGGGAAAGCGATCCGGGACGAATCGTCGTTACGCCGTTGCGAATCGTAGCCGCGCGCCGCCGCGCTTTTCAGCGCCGCGCGCTGCGCCTAGGATGGCGGCGTACTCACCTAGAAGCATGCAATGAACATCCGCCTCGGCAGCACGGAAATCGGCCTGTTCCGCTACCTTGGCCTGTGGTCGGCGGTGGTGGTGGTGTTTGCAGTGCAGCGCTTCCTATACGACTCGGTCGACGGGCCGACCTGGTCGGTTTCCGATTATCTGCGCTGGTCGATGATCCAGTGGTATACCTGGGCGGCACTTGCGCCGTTGGTGTTCCGACTGGCCGAGCGCTACCCGATCCAGGCCCCGGTGCGCCTGCGTGGCCTGGGGCGGCAGTTGCCTGCAAGCATTGCCGTGACCCTGCTTGCCATGGTCATCGGCGCCTTCGTCTCGACAGTGTTCGAGCCCAGCTCGTTCGGCCAGCAGCTCCAGTTTTTCCTGAGCATGCATTTCGCTACCGGGCTGTTTACGTACTGGGCACTTTTCACCATCCAGCAGGCGGTGCACTTCCATGCCGAGAAGACACGCCGCGAAGTCGAGGCGAGCCGGCTGGCCGCCGAGCTCGCGCAGTCTCGCCTGCAGGCGCTGAAGTCGCAGCTGCAGCCGCATTTCCTGTTCAACACGCTGCACGCCATCGTGACGCTGCTGGACGAAGACACGTTGTCGGCCGAGGACATGCTGCTACGGCTCAGCGATCTGCTGCGCGCATTCCTGGAAGACTACGACGGACAGGAAATTACCCTGCGCCGGGAGCTGGCCCTGTTGGATCTCTATCTCGGTATTCAACGTGTGCGGTTCAAGGATCGCCTGACCACGCAGATCTATATTGCGCCGGACGTGCTGGATTGCGCCGTACCCAGTCTGATCCTGCAACCGATCGTCGAGAACGCGATCCGGCATGGCATCGGCCAGCGCGTGGGTAGCGATTGCATCGAGATAGAGGCCAGGCGGGAGGACGATAGCCTTTGCATCGATGTGCGTAATCGCAACAGCATGCTTATGAAAGGCACCCTCGAGAATGATGCGTTCAATAGCAGCCCGCTCGATAGCAGTGGGATCGAGGAAAGCAGGCCTGAGAACGAGAAGAGCGCCGCGGGCCATGGCATCGGCTTGTCCAATACACGGCTGCGCCTTAGGGAACTCTATGGCGAAAATGCACGGATCCGTCTCGATATGATCTGGCCGCAAGGCGTGGCCTGCCGTATCCGTTTGCCGTTCCGCGAACTGGAAGAGCCCGAAGAGA
Organism: Pseudoxanthomonas sp. CCNWLY206-1; assembly: GCF_039710385.1. Classification (NCBI taxonomy): domain Bacteria; kingdom Pseudomonadati; phylum Pseudomonadota; class Gammaproteobacteria; order Lysobacterales; family Lysobacteraceae; genus Pseudoxanthomonas; species Pseudoxanthomonas sp. CCNWLY206-1. The sequence continues at coordinate 387,971 of NZ_JBDKXI010000004.1, forward strand.
TGCCGGAGCATGTGCCCGCATGAACGTGCCGGTCGTTCCATGAGTATCTCCGCGCTGGTGATCGACGACGAGCCGATTGCGCGGCATGCCATCGTGCGCCTGTTGCGAAGCGATCCGGACATCGAGCTATTGGGTGAATGCGGCGATGGCGCATCCGCGGTGATCGCCATCCGCAGCCAGCAGCCCGACCTGGTATTCCTGGATATCCAGATGCCCGCGATGACCGGCATGGACGTGGTCGCTTCGATCGGCGCCGCGCACATGCCCGCGACGATCTTCGTCACCGCGTTCGAGCAATATGCGGTGCGCGCATTCGAAGCCAATGCGGTGGACTACCTGGTCAAGCCTTTCAGTCGGGAGCGTTTTGCGGACACCTTGCAGCGTGCGAAAACGCGCTTGTCGGCCGGCAACGCTGGCACGCAGGTCACCGCTCAGATACTGCAGGCGCTGGATGCGCTGCGCCAGCGCGATACCTACCTGGATCGCATTCCGGTGCGTGTGGACGAGCATGTCGTCTTTGTCGACGTTCAGGACATCGTCTGGATCAAGGCCAGCCGCAACATCGTGCAGCTGCATCTGGCCGACCGCGTGCACGAACTACGCGAAACCATGGCCGCGTTGGCCGCGCGATTGGATCCACGCCACTTCGCCCGCGTCCACCGCTCGGCGATCATCAACATCCGCCGGGTCAAGGCGATCCATCCGTGGTTCAACGGCCATCACGTCGTCACCATGGACACCGGCCAGCAACTGCGCATGAGCCGCTATCAGCACGAGACGTTCCTGCGGCTGACGGCGACGTAGGATGGGTTGAGCGCAGCGATACCCCTCGATCGCGGTGATGGGTGCCGCTGCGCTCAACCCATCCTACGGCTTCGCCCAGCTACTGATTTCGCCGTGGACGAACGGGCCGATCTTCTGTTTGACGATGCGTCCGTCGGCGCTAACCAGCACCGTGTACGGCAGCACGCCGCGGGTATTGCCCAGCCAGACGCTGGCATCCGCGGGTCCGGGCGTATCCAGCACGATGGGATAGCTGACCGGTACGCGTTGCAGGAAGTCGCGCACGCCTTCTGGCGTATCCAGTGCGAGTCCGATCACTTGCACACCATCGGCCGCTTGAGTCTTGGCGAAGGCTTCGAGTTCGGGCATCTCTTCCACGCAGGGGCCGCACCAACTGGCCCAGACATTGATCAACAGCGGACGCCCCGCATAGTGGGCTGGGATGTCGATGCGTTCGCCATCCAATCCCGGCAGCACGACAGACGGCATTGCATCACCGCGCTTGGCAGGAACCACACCCGCAGGCGGTTTTGGCGCAGACGCATCCGCGGCGCTTTGCAGCACGCGCTGTCCCGCTTCTGTCCGCAGCAGCACTCGGCCGCCGTCGAACCATACACTGGCGACGGCACCAAGCGCGGCGGCCACGACAGCCGCCAATAGAATGCGAGGCGTGGTGACTTTCATTGCGCCGCTCGTGCCAATGCGTCGCTCACCATCTTGCGAGTCAGCACGGTCGGCAGCACTTCGCCTTCGCCACCGTTGCGCGGATACACCACATACAACGGCACACCGACGGCCTTATGACTTTCCAGGAACGCGGTGATTTCCGGATCCACATTGGTCCAGTCGCCCTGCATGAAAACGGCGTCGTGCTGCTCCAGCAGATCGCGGAATGCCTGGGTGTGAAGTACGGTTTTTTCGTTGGCTTTGCAGGTCACGCACCAGTCGGCGGTCATGTCGACGAACACCACGCGTCCTTCCGCCCGCAGTGAAGCCAGCTTGGCATTCGAAAACGAGACCGCCGCGGCACCATCCGCACTTGCCCGGGACGCTGACGGCAGGCGATGCGCCATCGCCAGCGGCACCAGCGATGCAGCCACCAGCGCCACCGCCAATGCGCGGCGAAGCGGTGCCGTGCGCAGGCGCAGACGCTGGAACCACCACAACCCCAGCGCCAGCAGCACCAAGCCGGCCAGCGCCAGCCCAATCGCATCGATGCCGCGCTGGTTGCCCAGCACCCACAGCAGCCAGACCGCGGTCAGGTACATCGGGAAGGCGAGGAACTGTTTCAGTGTTTCCATCCACGCGCCTGGACGGGGCAAACGGTTGGCCAGCGCCGGTACGAAACCGATCAGCAGGAACGGCAGCGCCAATCCCAGTCCAAGTGCGGCGAACACCATCAGCGCCAGCGGCGTGGAGGCGGTGAAGGCGAACGCCAGCGCTGCGCCCATGAACGGTGCCGTGCAGGGACTGGCAATCACCACCGCCAATACACCGGTAAAGAAGTCTCCCGCGGGTCCGGTCTGGCGCGTCAGCGCATCGCCCGCTCCAGCCAGGCGATGGCCGACGGAGAACACACCGGACAAGCTCAGCCCGATAGCGAACATCAGATATGCCAGCAAGCCGACGACCCACGGCTGCTGCAGCTGGAAGCCCCAACCGAGCGCCTGGCCCGCGGCGCGCAAGCCCAGCGCCAAGGCGCCAATGGCGACGAAACTGATCAATACGCCAGCGGTGTACCACAACGCACTTTGCCGCGCGTGGCCACCGCTGCGCCCGCTATCGGCCAGCGACAACGCCTTCAACGACAACACCGGCAGTACGCACGGCATCAGGTTCAGGACCAGTCCGCCACCCAGCGCCAGCAACAACGCCAGCAAAAAGCCGCCGACGGTAGGCGCGTTGCGGCGTTGCACGTCTTCCGGCGGCGTGGTGCGCGGCACTTCGGCCGGATTACCCGTGGAAGCGGCATCGGAAGCAACGGCGGCGGCTTTCGAAGTTCCCGCGGCATCGCCGCCTGCTTCTGAGCCCACAACGCTCGTGGACGTGGCAGCCGTCGCCGCAGCGGCGGTAACCGTGCCGACGGGAATCGATAGCTTCACCCGGCGCGTCATCGGCGGATAGCAGATGCCACCGGTCTGGCAGCCTTGGAAGGTCACCCGCAGCGTGGCATCGACGGCGCGCGCGTGTTCGCGTTTCAGCGGTACCGGCACCTCGGCTTGATCGAAATAGACCACGACATCGCCGAAGTGTTCATCGTGGTACGCCTTGCCCTTGGGCCACTGCGGCGGTTGCAGCGCGATGCCCGGGGCGCCTTCCAGCGCCATCGAAGTGCGGTCGCGGTACACGTAGTAGCCGGACGTCGGGGTAAAGCGCAGCAGCAATTGGTCCCCGTTGAAGGCAATCGCTTCGAAAGCGAATGCCTGCTCCGGCGGCAGCGGTGCGGCATCGACGGCGCCGGCGGACGGGTTGCCCAGCAGCGACGTGCCAGGCCGCGTCAATGGAACGAATGCCGTTGGAGCGCTGTCGGTTGCCGGCAGCGTGACGGTCAGCGTGCGGGTTTGTGGCGGATAGCAGACCCCGGCATCGGCGCAGCCTTGGTATTTCACCTTGAGCGTGACGCGATCAGCGATGGCGGTGCCTGGCAATACGCCGGTCAGACGATCGCGGTAGGTCTCCACATCGCCGAAGAACTCATCTCGATAAGCCTTGCCCTTGGGCAGCTGCAGCGCCTCGCCGGTGAAGCCTTCGGTGGCCTGCACATCGGTGCGATGGCGGTAGAGGTAATAGCCGTCGGCGATCTTCCACTCGATCTCGATGCGGTCGCGGGTCGGCGCCTTGGCGCTCAGCTCGAAGGCCTGGTCCACCGGCAGCAGGTCGTCCACGTCCACGGCCAGCGCGGGGGCGCTCGGCCAGGTGCCCGCCAAAATCAGCAGCAGCGCGGAACAGGCGGGCAAGAAAAACGAACGGCGCAACAACGTCATAGGATCACTCGGGGAAATCGGCGGGGTCTTGGGTCTGGGCGACGACCCAATCCAGATAAGCGGGCAGGCCGGCGCGGACTTCGACCGCGATTACCTCCGGCAGTTCATACGGGTGCAGTTCGCTGATGCGGGCGCCTAGTGCTTCCAGCCGTTCGGCAGTGGTCTTGACCAGCAGCAGGACTTCGCTAGCCTGTTCCACCTTGCCCTGCCAGCGATACACCGAAGTGACCGCGGGGAGCAGATTGACGCAGGCGGCCAGCCGTTCTCCCACCAGGGCATCGGCGATGCGCTGGCCGGTAGCGGCGTCGGGGCAGGTGCAATAGACAAGGCGGATGGGCATGGGCGCGGAATTATCGCAGACCCCGGCAGGCGGGCTTCCGCAAAAATTTCCGGCAAGTGGCCCTTGAATCGTCATCTTGGGGCCCCAACATCTGGGCAATCCGGCGTTCGTGCCGGGTTTTTGCGCCCGCGATGCTGGCAGTCGACATGTCCGAGTGCTAACATCGCCACCCTTTCCCGTGTGTAATCAATCACTTAAAGAGGATTGAAATGAGCAATATCAAGCCGCTGTACGACCGCGTGGTCATCAAGCGTATGGAAGAAGAAAAGATGTCCGCTGGCGGCATCGTGATCCCCGACTCGGCCACCGAGAAGCCCATCAAGGGTGAAGTCGTCGCCGTGGGCGAAGGCAAGGCGCTGGACAACGGCAGCGTGCGCGCGCCGAAGGTCAAAGTGGGCGACAAGGTCCTGTTCGGCAAGTACAGCGGCACCGAAGTGAAGCTGGACGGTACCGACTACCTGGTCGTCAAAGAAGACGACATTTTCGCGGTCCTCGGCTGACGCCGAGGCGGGAATGGGGAATCGGGAATAGGGAATCGGAAAAGCGCATTCGCGCCGATTCACCCGTCACGGTCTCCACTCCCCCGCAATGTCATTTCGCTTCTAACGATTCCCTATTCTCAATTCCCCATTCCCGGAGATTCAAATGGCTGCCAAAGATATCCGTTTCGGCGAAGACGCACGTACGCGCATGGTGCGCGGCGTGAACATTCTCGCCAATGCCGTCAAGGCCACCCTGGGCCCGAAGGGCCGCAACGTCGTGCTCGAGAAGAGCTACGGCGCCCCGACCATCACCAAGGACGGCGTGTCCGTCGCCAAGGAAATCGAACTGGCTGACAAGTTCGAGAACATGGGCGCGCAGATGGTCAAGGAAGTCGCTTCCAAGACCTCCGACAACGCCGGCGACGGCACCACCACCGCCACCGTGCTGGCACAGGCGCTGATCCGCGAAGGTTCCAAGGCGGTCGCCGCCGGCATGAACCCGATGGACCTGAAGCGCGGCATCGACAAGGCGGTCATCGCCGCCGTGGCCGAGCTGAAGAAGATCAGCAAGCCCACCGCCGACGACAAGGCGATCGCCCAGGTCGGCACCATCTCGGCCAACTCCGACAGCAACATCGGCGACATCATCGCCGAAGCGATGAAGAAGGTCGGCAAGGAAGGCGTGATCACCGTTGAAGAAGGTTCGGGCCTGGAGAACGAACTGGACGTGGTCGAAGGCATGCAGTTCGACCGCGGCTACCTGTCGCCGTACTTCATCAACAACCAGCAGTCGCAGCAGGTCGAATTCGACGACCCCTTCATCCTGATCCACGACAAGAAGATCTCCAACGTCCGCGAACTGCTGCCGGTGCTGGAAGGCGTCGCCAAGGCCGGTAAGCCGCTGCTGATCGTGGCCGAGGAAGTCGAAGGCGAAGCGCTGGCCACCCTGGTGGTCAACACCATCCGCGGCATCGTCAAGGTCGCCGCTGTGAAGGCGCCGGGCTTCGGCGACCGTCGCAAGGCCATCCTGGAAGACATCGCCACGCTGACCAACGGCACGGTGATCTCCGAGGAAGTCGGCCTGCAGCTGGAAAAGGCCACCATCAACGACCTCGGCCGTGCCAAGAAGGTCGTGGTGTCGAAGGAAAACACCACGATTATCGATGGCGCCGGCGAAGCCGACCGCATCCAGGCCCGCATCAAGCAGATCAAGGCGCAGATCGAAGAAACCTCTTCGGACTACGACCGCGAGAAGCTGCAGGAGCGCGTGGCCAAGCTGGCTGGCGGCGTGGCCGTCATCAAGGTTGGCGCAGCTACCGAAGTCGAAATGAAGGAAAAGAAGGCCCGCGTTGAAGACGCCCTGCACGCGACCCGTGCGGCGGTGGAAGAAGGCGTGGTCCCGGGCGGCGGCGTTGCCCTGATCCGTGCCTTGCAGGCCATCGGCGAGCTGAAGGGTGCCAACGAAGACCAGAACCACGGCATCAACATCGCCAAGCGTGCGATGGAAGCCCCGTTGCGCGAAATCGTCGCCAACTGCGGCGAAGAGCCCTCGGTCGTGCTGAACAACGTCGCCAACGGCAAGGGCAACTACGGCTACAACGCCCAGACCGGCGAATACGGCGACATGATCGAGTTCGGCATCCTGGACCCGACCAAGGTCACCCGTTCGGCCCTGCAGAACGCAGCTTCGATCGCCGGCCTGATGATCACCACCGAAGCGATGGTGGCCGAAGCGCCGAAGAAGGACGAGCCGGCAATGCCGGGCGGCGGTGGCATGGGCGGCATGGGCGGCATGGATTTCTGATCCAGTCTCTCCATACGCAACACCGCAACACCGCAACACAAAAACCCCGCCGCGAGGCGGGGTTTTTCTTTTTTGTGCAGGAGCTCCTACGGGTGGATGCAGACAATTGCATCGCTTGCTGAAGGTTTAGCGCCGGGCTACGCTCGCCGCCATGCCTACTTCCTTGATTGTCGTCGACGACTTCCTTAGTGCGCGCGATGCCGACGCGCTGCGCAACACTGCACTGCAGCTGACCTACCCGGATCAGCAAGGCGCCTTTCCCGGTCGCAATTCGCTGGAACGTATCGAGATCGACGGCTTGTCCGAAGCGGTATCGCGACTCGTGGGCGAACCAGTGAAGCCCGTGTCGCCACCGCAATCGCACGCCAAGTTTCGTGTCACGCTCGCGGCGGACAAGGGCAGGGCGAAGGTGCATATCGACCAGGCTTATTGGTCCGGCATTCTGTATCTCAGCCGTCCTGAGGATTGCCAGGGCGGTACGGAGTTCTTCCGTCATCTGCCAACCAACACCGACCGCGCGCCGCTCACCGATGCCGAAGTCACGGCGATGGGATATTCATCTCTGCAGGAAATGCATCGCGCCATTATCGAGAAAGACAGCGTCGATGATTCCAAGTGGGAAATGACCATGCGGGTGCCGATGCGTTTCAATCGCCTGATAATGCTGCGTCCATGGCTGTGGCATACCGCGGGCCCGGCCTTTGGCGACCGCATCGAAAATGGTCGATTGGTTTATCTGATGTTTTTTGCCGGCGCATGATCGCAAACGCCGAAATAATGTTGTTGTCGTAGGAGCGGCGTCCCGCCGCGAGCTCTTTGTTCTGTCGAGGCCTGTAGAGCGGAGCTTGCTCCGCTGTTTCTCGCTCCTGTACGCCGAACAAAGAGCAGCGGAGCAAGCTCCGCTCTACGAAGGGCCGACTACAGAAAAGCTCGCGGCGGGGCGCCGCTCCGCGCCCCGGTCATCTCTCAGTGGGTTTAATCAGAAGCGCGCCGCAGCGCGTCAAGTTGGCGAACTGGCGGGCTTCAACTGCTCTTCACTGTTTATCGCGGGCTGACAGGAAGAGCTCGCGGCGGGACGCCGCTCCTACAAAGGCAATCGTTCCTACAAAGGCTGACGCACCTACCTTGTCCCAGAGAAAATCGCGCCAGGTAGCATTCCCATGCCTCACATAAAGAATGCCGGTTGCAGATGAAACATTCGTAACCCGGCAAAGCCTGTGTTATCAATGGCGCCCATGAACGCACCCCGCGCCCGCTTTTACTTTTGGTATTACGGTTTTCCAATGCCGCTGGCGGAGGACGGGTCGCGATTGCTCTGAAGATTTGAAACAGAAGCATCCCCTGAAAGCCGCCAGCCACCCTGGCGGCTTTTTTGCTGCCAGGGCCGGCGGATCTAAAACAACTGGAGAAACACGAATGGCCCCCCACACCGACGACCTGCGCATTCGCAAGCTCGAACCGCTGACACCACCTGCGCAGTTGATTTCCGAATTGCCCTGCGACGACATGGTTTCCGAAACCGTTACCAACAGCCGGCAAGCACTGCATGAAATCCTGCATGGCCACGATGATCGCCTGGCCGTCGTCATCGGTCCCTGTTCGATTCACGACCCCATTGCCGCGATGGAGTACGCAAAGCGGCTGCGTCCGCTTCGCGATGCACTGGGGACGGACCTGGAAATCGTCATGCGCGTGTACTTCGAAAAGCCACGCACCACGGTCGGCTGGAAAGGCCTGATCAACGATCCGGACCTGGATGGCAGTTTCCGCATCAACGAAGGACTGCGGCTGGCGCGCGGGCTGCTGCGCGACATCAACAGTCTCGGATTGCCCGCCGGTTGCGAATATCTCGACACCACATCGCCGCAATACATCGCCGACCTGGTGGCTTGGGGTGCGATTGGCGCGCGCACCACCGAGAGCCAGATTCATCGCGAAATGGCCTCCGGCTTGTCGTGCCCCGTCGGTTTCAAGAACGGCACCGACGGCAACGTGAAAATCGCAGCCGATGCAGTGAACGCCGCCTCGCATCCGCACCATTTCCTGGCCGTCACCAAGGAAGGCCGCTCCGCGATCGCCTCGACCACCGGCAATCCCGACTGCCACGTGATCCTGCGCGGCGGCAAAGCGCCCAACTACGATGCCGAAAGCGTGGAAGCCGCCAGCCTGGTGTTGACGAAGGCCGGCCTGCCCGCACGCCTGATGATCGACGCCAGCCACGCCAACAGCAGCAAGGATCCGGAAAACCAACCGCGGGTCATCGACGCCATCGCAGCGCAAGTCGAAGCCGGCGACCACCGCATCATCGGCACGATGATCGAAAGCCATCTTGTTGCTGGTCGCCAGGAATTGGTCCCCGGGCAGAAGCTGACCTATGGCCAAAGCATCACCGATGGCTGCATCGGCTGGGATACTTCTGTCGCCGTGTTGGAGCGTCTGGCTGAAGCGGTCCGCCGCCGCCGTGAGCGCCGGCTTTCGCAGGCAGCTTGATTGGCTGTCGAGAATGGCCTCAGGGCCGTAGGAGCGGCGTCCCCGCCGCGAGCTTTTCCCGTCAGATCGCGATAACAGCGAAGAGCTCGCGCCGAGACGGCGCTCCTGCAAGAGCCGGGACTTTCCCGTAGGAGCGGCGTCCCGCCGCGAGCTTTTCCCGTCAGATCGCGATAACAGCGAAGAGCTCGCGCCGAGACGGCGCTCCTGCAAGAGCCGG
>NZ_JBDKXI010000004.1:397170-438259 GCF_039710385.1 Pseudoxanthomonas sp. CCNWLY206-1
GACTTTCCCGTAGGAGCGGCGTCCCGCCGCGAGCTTTTCCCTTCAGATCACGATAGAAGCGAAGAGCTCGCGCCGAGACGGCGCTCCTACGAAGGAGCGCGTCATAACAGCGACCTTTAGTCCGTAGAAGCAGCGTCCCGCCGAGCTCTACCCGTCAGATCGAAGAGATTCCCCGCTTTCATCTCTTCGGGCATGCTGTCGCCATGAACAGGACGTCATTTTTTTCGCCTAGCGCAAGACGCTGGCTGCGCCGTATCGCCTTGGCCTTGCTGCTGCTCTACGGCGTATACCTGACCCTGGGCAATCTGTTTCTCAACACCTCGCTCGGCGAGTGGACGGTGAATCGCAAGCCGGAGAAGTTCCAGATGCATTGGAGTTCCGGTCAGACCTGGTGGCCTGGGCGCATCAGCATTGCGAACGTAAAGATCCAGGGACATGCGAGCCGCGCGGACTGGCAAATGGAAGCAAGCCGCGCCAGCGGACATATCTTCCTGCTGGCGTTATTGCGCAAACAGGTGCACGTGCCCGAACTACGCGTGGACGACGTCAGCGGCAGTGTCGAACGGAAACAGGCGAGACCTGCATCGGCATCGGCATCGGCATCGTCGCGGCCGGCGGGCGAAGGTTGGATGCTGCGTTTCGATCGCATCGCCAGTGACTCGGTACGCCAAGGGCGCTTCGACGGACTCGTGCTGGAGGGAAAAGGCAGCGCGGAAGTGAGCTTTTCCCAGCAACTGCGGGGCGGGCCGATGACGCTGTTGCCATCCAAGGCGGCATTCCGCAATGCGCGATTGACCCATGACGGTACGGAGTGGCTCCGTGAGGCGGCGCTCGATGCCGAGTTCGCCATCGCCGAGCACCGGAGCGCGGATGCAGTCGGCATCGACAAGTTGTTGAAGACCGATGCGCGCCTGAAACTGGATGGCGTCACCGCTGCGCTGGACATCCAAGTCAGCCCGGATGGCAAGGTCGCGGTGACGTCGTTGCCGGGGAAGGGCGCCGCGCACACCGACCTGGCGTTTTCGCGCGGGCAACTGAAGCCTGGCAGCAAGTTGCGGTGGACCGCGCCGGTGACCGGACGCGACATCGCCGGTGGTGAACATAACGACGAACTCGACATCGCGCTTTCGGTCGACCGCGACATTACGCTGAAGGTGAAAGTGCCGCCGCAGGCCGAGGGGAAACTATCGGTGGACGCCGACCTGCACATCGCCGGCACACAGGTTCCGCTGCGCAACTTCACCACGCTGATTCCACGCGCGTCGGGCCATATCGTGGCGCGTTGGCGATTCGGTTCGCTGCGCTGGCTTGGCGATTTCTTTCCGCAGGCGCCGTGGCTGTCGCTGGATGGCGCCGGTGACGTCGATGCCGACGTGCAGGTAGCGAATGGACAACTGACGGCGGGCAGCCGCATTGGCGTGCCGGATGTGGATGCGGTGGCGGATGTAATGGGCAATCGCATTCGCGGCCGCGCGCGTGCCGATATCCGTTTGGAAGCCGGCCCGAACGGCGAATTGCTGCCGCGATTGGATGCGGTGATGCAACGCTTCGACATTGCCGCCGTGGAAACACCAGGAAAGCCCTATGTACAGGGACGCGACTTGCGGCTGCGTTTGGATGCCGGCCCGGAACTGGATCATCTGCGCCAGTCGCTGCGAGGGCAGGTGACCTTCAAGAATGCATCGGTGCCTGATCTGCGTGTCTACAACCGCTACTTGCCGCAGCCGCAGCTGCGCTTCCTTGGCGGCTCCGGACGGCTCAGCGGCGATATGGTGCTCGACGCGGCGGGTAATGTCGGACACGGCACTTTGCGTGTGATGGGGCAGCGAGCGCAGATGATGATGGCTGGCATGCGATTGCGCGGCGATGTGGATATCGATCTGAAGTTGCGGCGCGCGGATCTGAAACGCCGCCGTTTCGTTGTCGACGGCAGTACGGTGCAGCTGAAGAACATCGGCTTCCAGGAGCCCAGTGGCGAGGCCCGCAGCGGTTGGTGGGCCCGGATCGTATTGGACCGCGCTCAGTTGGATATCGATCGTCCGCTCAACGCAGGCGGCTTTGCCAGCGTCACGATGAAGGATGTTGGTTTCCTGTTGTCGCTGTTCTCGCGGCAGCGCGAATATCCGGCCTGGATATACCGCTTGATCGACGCGGGGTCGGCGCAGATGAGGGGCCGGGTGCAGTGGCGTGCCGATGCGCTGATCCTGGACAGCATGGAGGCGCGGAACCAGCGTTTCGACCTGCATGCCCGGCTGCGGTTGCAGGGCGCGCGCAGGAATGGCCAGCTCTACGCCAAGTGGCGGGCGCTGAGCCTGGGCCTGGAGTTGAACGACGACCGCCGACGTTTCCATCTGATCGGCGCCAAAGCGTGGTACGACGCCCAGCCGGCGCTGCTCAAATAGCGCACTTTCGCGAGTCCCCGGGAGGCGGATGCCCTATTCAGTTTGGAAGGCCGCACCCGGTTGGGGCGATGTTTTCCAGGAATCCGGAATTGGTCTGGTATCGGTAACATCTAAGTAGGACAAGGCTTGCGACCCGGTTCACAGATATGGCTCCGCGGGACCTTCTACTGAACCGCCCAGTTCTGTTTTGCAGTGCAGCGTGCAAGATCGCCAAGAGCTACTTCACGATGGTCCCGCATCCCGACGTGGGGGAGGGAGCAAAGCCCGCAATTGGCCTAGCCTTTGCGGGCTTTTTTTTGCCCCCACGGCCCCGCCCGGAAAAAATTTCATCGGCCCGCTGAGCGGCCTTTCCGTGGGGTGCACCGGCGGCCCTGGCTCGCCAGCCGCCTGGGCGGGCTCGGCCCCAGCGGGGCCTCGGAGTAGAATGGCCGCATGACCGATTCCACTCCTCGCCAGATCCCACTCCAAGTCGTTTCAGGCAATACGCCGGCTGCTCCACTGGAGGCCGGTGTGAAACAAATGGGTGGCGACAAGATTTCGCGTTCGCCCGTGCAGTTCGCCGATGCGCCGGTGTTGCGCAAGCCGTCCTGGATACGCGTGCGCATTCCTTCCGATGGTTCGGTGGCGCGCCTGAAAGCCAAGCTGCGTGAGAACCGCCTGGTAACCGTGTGCGAAGAAGCCAGCTGTCCGAACATCCATGAGTGCTTCAGCCATGGCACCGCTACTTTCATGATCCTGGGCGAGGTGTGCACGCGTCGTTGCTCGTTCTGCGACGTGGCCCATGGCCGCCCCAAGCCGCCCGATGCCAGTGAACCGCTGAGCCTGGCGACCACGGTCGCGGACATGGGGTTGAAGTACGTGGTGGTGACTTCCGTTGATCGCGACGATTTGCGCGACGGCGGTGCCCAGCATTTCGTCGATTGCATCGCGGCGATACGCGAGCATTCGCCCAAGACTCGCATCGAGATACTGACGCCCGATTTCCGCGGCAAGGGCCGCATGGACCGTGCGCTGGAAATCCTCGCGGTGAACCCGCCGGACGTGTTCAACCACAACATCGAAACCGTGCCGGACCTGTATCCCAACGTTCGCCCGGGCGCCGATTACCAGTGGTCGCTGACGTTGCTGCAGAAGTTCAAGCAGCAGCACCCGCAGCTGCCTACCAAGTCCGGGATCATGCTCGGCCTGGGCGAAACCATGGAGCAGGTGAAAGCCACCTTGCGCGACCTGCGCGCGCACGATGTGGACATGGTCACCATCGGCCAATACCTGCAACCCACCGCCCACCATCATCCGGTGATGCGCTATTGGACGCCGGATGAGTTCAAGGAGCTTGAGCTCTATGGCGATGAGCTGGGCTTCAGTCACGTCGCCTCCGGGCCGTTGGTGCGTTCCTCCTATCACGCCGATCGCCAGGCGGCGGAAGCTGGTGTAGCCGCGTAGGGCGGGTCTCGACCCGCCGCTCGCGGCAACAGTTCTTCCCACATTCGGGCTGCGTTCACAGCGGAATCGCGCGGTCGACTGCCCCAATCTTGGTCAACGAGCATCACGGTAGCTGCGCTGGCGGGTCGAGACCCGCCCTACGGGTGGCGATTCCCGCTTGTTTCAGCCGGCGCCGCCCACCGCCGCCCGATACGATCCCATTCACTCTTTTCTACGTTCCCGCGGCTAGGCTGGGGATGCTCTGGACAAGGTGACAGGTGTTGCAACTTTCGGCACAGTGAACCGGTCCAAGCGCTTCCGTAGCATCCACCTTCCGGCCTTGAGGGCCCGAGCTGTCGCATGAAACCAAGACTCCCCGTAGTACTCCTGGCACTGGCCCTGACCACCCCGCTGGCATTGCTGGCGCGCGGCGATGGCGAGGCTCTGCCGGCCGGTCTGCCGGCCGCTCCCAGCGCCGATCAGTCGACAACCTCCAAGCTGGTGTACGGACTGCTGTCCGACAGCCGCTATGCCTATCGTCCGCGAGCGCTGGACGACGCGCTTTCGCAGGATGTCTTCAAGCGCTACCTGGAAGCGCTGGACAACGGCAAGCAATTCTTCACCGCAGCCGACATCGCCAAGTTCGAGCCCTACAAGACGCAGATGGACGATGCCATCCGCAGCGGCGATCTGGCACCGGCCTACGACATCTTCGCGCTGTACCGCCAACGCGTCGATCAGCGCGTGGCCTACGCGCGTGCGCTGCTGAAGCAGAACTTCGACTTCAGCGGCGACCAGCGCTGGGAGTACGACCGCGAGGAAGCGCCCTGGGCGACGGACGCGCAGGAGCTGGATACCATCTGGAAGAAGTCGGTGATGAATGACTGGCTGCGGCTGAAACTGGCCGGCAAGAAGCCAGACGACATCCGCAAGACGCTCGACAAGCGCTATGCCAACCTCAAGCGCAGCGTTGGCGAACTGAAGAGCGAGGATGTCTTCCAGACGTTCCTCAATGCGTATACCTCGGCCATCGATCCACATACCGACTACTTCACGCCGAAGACCGCGGAAAACTTCAATCAGTCCATGTCGCTGTCGCTGGAAGGCATTGGCGCGGTGCTGCAACGCCAGGACGACCTGGTAGCGATCCGCGAGATCGTCCCCGGCGGTCCTGCCGACCTCAGCGGCAAGCTGAAGGTGGGCGACCGCATCGTCGCCGTGGGTCAAGGCGGCTCGGGCCCGCTGACGGATGTGATCGGCTGGCGCATCGATGATGTCGTCGCCCAGATCCGCGGCAAGAAAGATACGCAGGTGCGAATCGAATACATCCCGGCCGAAGCCGGTATCGATGGCAAGCACGCGCAGGTCACGATCACGCGCCAGAAGGTCAAGCTGGAAGAGCAGGCCGCCAAGGCGGAGACCATCACCTTGCCCGCCAGCGCCACGGAGCCGGAGCGCCGCATCGGTGTGATCAAGTTGCCGGCGTTCTACCAGGATTTCGAGGGCCGCCGCCGCAACCCCAACGACTACACCTCGGCGACCCGCGACATTGGCAAGCTGTTGGTCAAGTTCAAGGCGGACGGCGTCGACGGCGTGGTCATGGACTTGCGCAACAACGGCGGCGGATCGCTGGACGAAGCGGTGGAGTTGACCGGCTTGTTCATCGACAAGGGCCCGGTGGTGCAGGTACGCGAGTCTGGCGGCCGAGTAACGGTCAACAGCGATCGCAAACCCGGCGTCGCCTGGGACGGTCCGCTGGCAGTGCTGATCAACCGCGGTTCCGCGTCGGCTTCGGAAATCTTTGCTGGCGCCATCCAGGACTATGGTCGCGGATTGGTGATCGGCGAGACCAGCTTCGGCAAGGGCACGGTGCAGAATCTGGTCGACCTGGATCGTTGGCCGAGCAACGAAACGCCGCGCTTCGGACAGGTCAAGCTGACCATCGCGCAGTTCTTCCGAGTCGCCGGCGGCAGTACTCAGCACAAGGGCGTGGTGCCGGATATCGCGTTCCCGGTCAGCGTGGATGCTACCGAATACGGCGAGAACACCTACGACAATGCGCTGCCGTGGACCCGCATCGCCGCGGTGCCGCACACGCAGTACGGCAACTTCGCGCCGTTGGTGCCGCGCCTGCAGGCATTGCATGCCAACCGCGTATCCAAGGACAAGGAATTCCAGTGGTGGTCCGAGGACGTCGCACAGTTCCGCGCCGAAGCCGCCAAGAAATACCTGTCGTTGAACGAAGCCGAACGCCGTGCCGAGCGTGAGAAGCAGGATAAGCAGCGCATCGCCCGCCAGGCCGAGCGCAAGACGCTGGGTCTGGCATTGGATCCGCTGGCCGAGGACATGGCCGACGACGGACTAGGTGCCAACGAACGCGACATCATCAAGGATGCCGCGCGCGAGAAATTGGCGGACAAGCGTCCTGATCCGCTGTTGCGTGAATCGGCCGCCATCCTGGCCGACGCTATCGACGTGCTGGGCCAGGATCGCAAGCTGTCGGCTCAGGTATTGCCTGAGTCCACGGCCCCTGGAAGCTGGGCCGAGTAAGCGCCTACGCTGCGCCAGCGGTGGTGAAATGCCGAGAGGGTGGTGAGAACGCGAATGCGCTTCTTTCCACCCTCTCCGCGTTTCCGGGCTTGTCTTTCTTGAAGCGGGGAGTAGCAAGATCCGGATAGCGGCGATCCCTACCCAGTCCTAATCTAGGCGCATGAACATCATGGCCAAACAATACAGTCCCTTGGTGCACGATCCCCTGGAGCAGGCGCGTCAGCTGCTCGACAGCGGCGAACCCACGCTAGCCGAACTGGCGGCGCACACCGGGCTCAGCGCATCGCACCTGCAACGCCGTTTCAGCGCGCGCTATGGCATCAGCCCTGCGGAATATCTGGCGCAGAAAAAGCTGACGGCGCTGAAATCCGCATTGCGCGCCGGCAGTGATGTCACCGCGGCGCTATACGACGCCGGCTACGGATCGCCATCGCGTGTCTATGAACAGAGTTCGGCGAAGCTGGGCATGACGCCGGCCACGTACCGCGCGGGCGGTTTGGGCGTGGAGATACGCTGGTCGATGGTCGACACCGCCCTGGGCAAAGCCTTGGTCGCGGCTACGGAGCGCGGCATCTGTGCGGTGGAACTGGGCGATGACGCCGAAGTGCTGGAGCGGCGGTTGCGCCAGGAATTCCCGCGCGCGCGGATCGAGCGCGTGGATGCCGGCAGTGACGAGTTCCTTGCGCCGCGTCTGCAAGCGGTGGCCGACCGGTTGGCGGGACTGCGCGCGGAAGTGCCGCTGGATCTGATGGGCACCAGTTTCCAGAAACGCGTGTGGGATGCGCTGATGAAGATTCCCGCTGGCGAGACATTGAGCTATTCCGCACTGGCGGAGCAGCTGGGCGCACCGCGGGCGGCGCGCGCCGTCGCCAGCGCGTGCGCGCACAACCGCGTTGCGGTGGTGGTGCCTTGCCATCGCATCGTGCGCGGCGACGGTTCGCTGGGCGGATATCGCTGGGGCCTGCCGATGAAGCAGAGCCTGCTGGAGCGCGAGCGGGCTTGAATCAATCCACGATCCTGTAGGAGCGGTCTCCGGCCGCGAGCTCTTCCTGTCAGCGCGCGCTAGATGCGAAGGACGACGAAAGCTCGCTGTTCGCCATCTGGACGCGCTGCGGCGCGCTCGTGATCGTGCATGCCGAATGGCTACCGGGGCGCGACTTGAGCCAAATGCAACGCGTCGTATCAAACCTTTCGCGACGCTTTGCCGCATTATCGACATCCGGCTGGCCTAGAATAACCGCCATACCCGAGACGCCTCCCCCCATGAATTCCTCCGCACCCGCCACGGCAGTGCCCGCGCGCGGCGGCTTAGCCGTCGTTGCGGCGTTGGCGACTGTCTATATCGTCTGGGGATCCACCTACCTCGGCATCCGTTTCGCCCTGGAGGGCGGCTTCCCGCCATTCCTGATGGTGTCCGGCACCCGCTTCGTGGTGGCCGGCGCGTTGATGTTCGCTTTCCTGCGCTGGCGTGGTGTGCCGGCGCCGACCCGTGCGCAATGGAAGAACCTGGCCATCATGGGCGCGTTGCTGCTGATGCTGGGCAACGGCTTGGTGACCTTGGCCGAAGAGACCGTTTCTTCAGGCCTGGCGGCGATTGCCATCGCATCGGTGCCGTTGTGGATGGGGTTGTTCGGCATGATGCGCGGGCAGCACCCCACGCGCAGCGAATGGCTGGGCATCGCGGTGGGTTTCGCGGGAGTGGTGTGGCTCAACGCCGGCAGCACGCTGACCGCCTCTCCCAAAGGCCTGGTGCTGCTGTTGATCGCGCCGGTGGCGTGGGCGTTCGGCTCGGTGTGGTCGCGCGGCCGCGATCAACCTTCTCCTTTCATGGCGGCATCCGCGCAGATGATCTGCGGCGGCGTGTTCCTGATGATTACCGGCTTGCTCGTGGGTGAGCGTTTCGACGGCGAGTGGACTGTGAAGGGCGCTGCGGCCATCGGTTATCTCGCGGTATTCGGTTCGATTATCGCTTTCAGTTCCTACGTCTGGCTGTTGCAGAATGCGCGCCCGGTGCTGGCCAGCAGCTACGCCTACGTCAATCCGGTCATCGCCGTCGCGCTTGGCGCATGGCTGGCCAATGAAACCTTCAGCGCGCACGATCTGGGCGCGATGGCGGTGATCCTGTTGGGCGTGGTGATCATCACGCTGGCCAAGGCGAAGCGCAGCTGATGAAAGCCGCCGCGCCTATCGACCGCAAAGGTTTGATCGTCACGTCCTTGACGTTCCTGCTGTGGGGCGTGGTGCCGTTGTACTGGTACCTGCTGAAAGCCATACCATCGTTCCAGATCATCGCGCATCGGATTGTCTGGAGTGGTTTGCTGGTAGTGGGCTGGCTGGTGCTCCGGAACGGGTTCGGCTGGTGGCGGACCATTCGCGAACAGCCGCGCGCGCTGGCGACGTTGGCACTCAGCAGCGTGTTCATTGCGTTCAACTGGGGGTTGTACATCTGGGCGGTGAATGCCGGCCATGTGGTGGAAACCAGCCTGGGCTATTTCATCAATCCGCTGATCAACGTGCTGATGGGCGTGGTGCTGTTGCGCGAGCGCCTGAATACCGCGCAATGGGTCGCGGTGGCGTTCGCATTGCTGGGTGTCGGCTGGCTGACCGTGCAGTCCGGTTCGCCGCCATGGATCGCATTGGGCCTGGCGTTCTCGTTCGCCATGTATGGCTTGCTGCGCAAGATAATTTCAGTGGACGCAGTGGCGGGCTTGGGCGTGGAAAGCGTCTACTTGTTCCTGCCCGCGTTGGCTTATGTGGTGTGGGCCGAGATGGGCTACGGTGGCGGTTTTTTGCACGGTGGCGTGTGGAATGGCCTTTTGCTGATCTTCGGCGGCGTGGTCACGGCGGTACCGTTGATCGGCTTCGCCTACGGTGTGCGACGCATTCCGTTGTCGGTGGTCGGGCTGCTGCAGTACATCGCACCCAGCATCCAGTTCCTGATCGGCGTGTTCGTGTTCAAGGAAGATTTTGGCGCCGACCGTGCCATTGGATTCGCGGCGATCTGGGTAGGCCTGTTGGTGTTCGCCAGCGATGGCTTGTGGCGCTCGCGCCGTAGACCAACAGTGCCGGTGGCGGAAAGCGCGTAGAGCGGAGCTTGCTCCGCTGCTTTGATCTTTATGCATCGGTGGGAAGAGCAGCCGAGCAAGCTCGGCTCTACAAAAGCTCGCGCCGATATTCGCTCGCAATGCTCCTCGTAGAGCGGAGCTTGCTCCGCTGCTATTGATCTCTATGCACTCGGTGGGAAGAGCAGCCGAGCAAGCTCGGCTCTACAAAAGCTCGCGCCGATATTCGCTCGCGACGCTCCTCGTAGAGCGGAGCTTGCTCCGCTGCTTTTGATCTTTATGCATCGGTGGGAAGAGCAGCCGAGCAAGCTCGGCTCTACAAAAGCCGCCGATCCCAAGGGAAACCTGTTCTGCTCTACGGCGAAGCGCCGGCCTTGGCAACGTCCCGCTCCGGACACGGCGCACCTGCGTCAGACCAGGCTTTGAACGCGGCGACGAATTCGTCGTGCGGCACCGATACCGGTGCGCGGTTGCCGCCGGGCTGCCAACCCCATAGCACCAACTTGTCTTCGGAAACGTGCTTGAGCATCGCCTCCAGGTCGCGGTCGCCGTTTTGCTTCTTGTCCTTGATCATCGCGCACAGATCGGAAGCGGGTACGCCAATCCAGGCCATCTTCTGATCCGGCGGAGGCAGCGCCCAGTGCGGCGCGCCGGGTGGTGCATGCGCGCTGTAGCTGGCGGGCGGATTGGCTTCGCCATGGCAGGTTGAGCAAGGCAAGCCGGGTGCACCTTTGCCTTCGGGGCCGCGCACGACATTCATCATGTGTGGCGTCTGGCTGTCGAACTGCAGTGGTTGGTCGCCCGGGATATGGCAGTTGCTGCAGCGCGGATGCTGGAAGACCTTCTCCACCGTGGCGAAGGCACGCACCGCTTCAGCCTGCTGCTCCGGGCTGACGCGCTGCCCACAGGCGGAGAGCGCAAGGACGATCAGTGGAATTGCAGCGATTCGCATGGACATTCCTCAAGCCTCCGTCGTGGGGTTGGCCAGGCGCAGCGGCAGATCACGCAGACGCTGCCCGGTCAATGCGAACACCGCATTGGCGACGGCCGGTGCGATCGGCGGTGTGCCGGGTTCCCCCACGCCGCCCATCTTTTCGGTACTGGGCACGATATGCACTTCGACCACCGGCATCTCGTTGAGCCGTAGCACTTGATAGTCGTGGTAGTTGGATTCCTGCACACGGCCCGCCAGGAACGTCAGTTTGCTGTGCAGCGCCGCGCCCAATCCAAACGCGATACCGCTTTCCATCTGCGCCGTGACGTTGTCCGGATTGACCACCGGTCCGCAGTCGATGGCGCAGACCACGCGATGCACGCGAATGGCGTTGCTACCGTCGGCGGCGCGCTCCACGGATATTTCCGCCGCCTGCGCGACGAAGCTGCCGAAGGATTCGTGCACCGCGATGCCATGGCCACGTCCTTGGGCGGGCGGTTTGCCCCAGCCGAATTTCTCAGCCGCCAGGTTAAGGGCCGCCAAGTGCCGGGGGTGGTCCTTCAGCAAAAGACGGCGATATTCCACCGGATCCTTGCCGGCGGCGTGGGCCAGTTCGTCCACCAGGCTTTCCATCACGAAGCCGTTGTAGCTATGTCCCACCGAACGCCACCACAGCACCGGAATACCGGTCCGCGGCGAATGCAGATCGACACGATGCGCCGGCGTGCCGGTAACGTAGGGCGAATCGGCGACGCCTTCGACCGAGGTGGCGTCAATGCCATTCTTCAACATCGCTGCCTCGAACGGCGTGCCGGTGATGATCGACTGGCCCACCATCACCTGTTGCCAGGCCACCGGCACGCCGTTGCCATCCAGACCGACCCTCGCGCGCTGCACGTAGGCGGGACGATAGAAGCCGCCGCGAACGTCGTCCTCGCGCGACCAGACCGTCTTGACCGGCGCGTTCGCGGCCTTTGCAACGTGCACGGCCTCGCGAACGGAATCCGCCGCCGGCGTCGCGCGCCGGCCGAAAGCGCCGCCCAGGAACGTGGTGTGGATACGCACCTGTTCCGGCTTCAATCCCGTAATGCCCACCGCGACCTGCTGATCGACAGTCTGAAATTGCGTGCCCGTCCAGATATCGCAGCCATCCGCCGTAATCTTTACCGTGCAGTTCAGCGGTTCCATCGGTGCGTGCGCCAAGTACGGCACGCTGTATTCGGTTTCCACCACTTTGGCTGCCTTTTCCATCGCGGCAGCGGCATCGCCGGTCTGTGCGGCCACGGCGCCAGGCGTGCGCGCCAATGCGGCGAATTGCTTATGCAACTCGGCGGTATCCAGCCCGGCGTTGGGGCCCAGATCCCACTCTACTTTCAATGCATCGCGGCCGAGCTTGGCGGCCCAATAATGATCGGCGACCACTGCGACTCCGCTGGGTACCTGCACCACCTGGCGCACACCGGGAATAGCTTTGGCTGCACTGTCGTCGAACGAAGCGACTTTGCCGCCGAATACAGGTGGCCGCGCCACCACCGCGGTGAGCAGGCCTTCGAACTGAACGTCCATGCCGAACTGCGCGCGCCCGGTGATTTTCTCGGGCGTATCCAGGCGCTTCGTACTTTTGCCGATGAGTTTCCAGTCTTTCGGATCCTTCAGCGTCAGCGACTTGGGATCCGGCGGCGTCAGCTTGCCGGCCGCATCAGCCAGTTCGCCATAACGCAGGCGCTGATTGCCGGAGATTACTTCACCTTTTTCGGTGCGAAGTTCCGCCACGGGTACCTTCAAGCGATCAGCCGCTGCCTGCATCAGCAGGGCGCGTGCCGTGGCGCCGGCCTGGCGGTAACGATCGAACTCGGACCAGGTCGTGCTGGAGCCGCCGGTCATCTGCATGCCGTATACCGCGTGAGCATAGGCGGATGATGCGCCGCCGTGTTCCACTTTGATCTTGCTCCAGTCGGCATCCAGTTCTTCGGCGATCAACATCGGCAGTGTGGTCCAGATACCCTGGCCCATTTCCGAGTGCGCCAGCAATACCGTCACGCTGTCGTCGCTGGCGATGCGAAGGAATGCATTGGGCGCGAATGGGGCGACCGCGGCAGCGGCTGGCGTCTGTGCGTTGGCGAAGCGCCGCGCGCCTGGCACCACGAAGGCGACTACCAGGCCGCCGCCCATGACGGCACCGGCTTTCAAAAAATTACGTCGGGAGTTGTTGGTCACAGCGTTCACGAGAATCTCCGGCAATGGCGTTACGAACGTCGTGAAGAACCTGCTGTTCGATGACAGGGTGAAGCGGAGGCTGACGGCCTTCGAGACGTCAACCTTTGGCCAGCGTGGCGGCGCGATGCACTGCCGCGCGGATGCGCGGATAGGTACCGCAACGGCAGATGTTGCCGGACATCGCTTGGTCGATATCGGTGTCGGTGGGCGTGGGCACCTTGGCCAGCAGCGCGACGGCAGACATGATTTGCCCGGACTGGCAGTAGCCGCATTGCACCACGTCCAATTCGGACCAGGCTTGTTGTACGGGATGGGTACCGTCGGCGGACAAACCTTCAATCGTGGTGATGTTTTTGCCGGCGACCGCGGATACCGGCGTGACACAAGCGCGTAACGGTGCGCCATCGATATTCACGGTACAGGCGCCGCATTGAGCGATGCCACAACCGAACTTGGTGCCGGTCAGTCCCATCAGGTCCCGCAGGACCCACAACAGAGGCATATCGGGCGGAGCGTCTACTTCGTGATCGGCACCGTTGACTTGCAGCTTCATAGGAATCCCCTGGCGGCGGCTTGGGTATGCGGCACTCGGAGCATCGAGTGCCCTCTTTTTTCCCTCCCCGCCTCGCGGGGGAGGCAAGGGTGGGGGATTGATTCGGCTGTTCTGAATCAATAGGGCCAGCAGACATTACTCCCTGCTGCCGAATGACGATTGCCTGATCCTGCTGGATTTTTGCCCGATCGCGAGAGAAGGCTATAGCGGCTGCCAGTCCGAGCAGTTTCGCGGTTGCCAATCCACCCTGGCCTGAGCCATCGTGGCAAGCATGTCCAGCACTGCCCACATCCTTGAACAATCCGCCTACGCCGCGACCACACAGTCGGCAGTACTCGCGCTGGTGGTCGATACCGAAGGCTCCACCTACGTGCGCGCCGGCGGCATGGCACTGTTCGGTGAGGCGCAACAACAGTGGGGTTGGTTGAGTGGCGGCTGCCTGGAACCTGAGATCGCCGAACGCGCCGCCGCGGCCGACCGCGATGCGCAACTGGCGTGGATGGACATCGACACCCGCGACGATGAAGACCTGCTTTCCGGCTCGGCTTTGGGATGCCGCGGCCGTCTGCATATCGCGTTGATACCGCTGCGGCTGTTGCCCGGTTGGTCGGCGCTGGTGCAGGCGTGGCGCCAACGCCTGGGTGCGCTGGTGTTGCAGCTGCAAGCTGATGGAACGCTGACTGCCAGCGTTGGCGAACATGGCGAACACTGGCGACTCACAGCGGCTCTGCCACCCTGGCCAGTGACGGCAACGATGCAGGTGTCGATCGCGCCGCCGCCGGCCGTGGTCGTGTTCGGCGGTGGACCGGAGACACCGGCGTTGTTGCCGCTGCTGCGCCAGTTGGGTTGGATAACCCATCTGGTCGAACGGCGTTCGCGCTGGTTGCCGATGCGAGAAATGGCGGACGACACCACTGAAGCGACACCTTCATCGGCAGCGAAGACGGTGGCCGATGGACGGTTCGATGCCGCGCTCGTCATGCATCATCATTTCGAACTGGATCGGGAGGCACTGGAGATGTTGGCCGATACCGCGATTCCCTTCGTCGGCCTGCTCGGCCCGAACCGTCGCCGCGAAGATCTATTCCGCCTGTTGCCGCCGTCCGCGCACACGCAACTGCTGCCACGGTTGCGTTCGCCGGTCGGATTGGACCTGGGCGGCTATGGACCGGAAGCGATTGCGTTGAGCATCGCTGCGCAGCTGCAAGCTTGGCGCAACGGACGCGAAGGATGAAGCCGCATGCCGTCATCGTGCTGGCGGCGGGTGGTAGTCGCCGGCTGGGCCGGCCCAAGCAGTTGCTTCGACGCGATGGCGAAACCTTGGTCCACCGCATGACCCGTCTTGCATTGGATACCGCACCCGATCGTCTGCTGGTGGTATGCGGCGGCTACGCCGAAGAAGTAGGCACCGCGATGCAGGACTTGCCGGTCGAGCTGCTGATCAACACGCACTGGCAAGATGGGCTGGGCGGCAGCCTGCGCGTGGCTGCCTCCGCGTTGGCGCGTCACCTGGGACCGACGTTGATTTTGTCCTGCGATCAGCCTGCGTTGACCACCAAGCATCTTCAGAAACTAGTGGATCTCGCACAGGACACACCTTCCGGTTGCGCGGCTACGGCGCATGGCGAACGGATTGGAATTCCTGTGGTGGTGTCGGCATCGGTGCTGCGAACCGCCCACAGCTTGCGTGGCGACCACGGCCTGGGCGAAGTACTCAACGCATTTCCGCGCGATGGGTTGGCGATGATGACGGCGCCGGAATTGCAGGATGATCTGGATACCGAGGACGATGTCGCGGCTGCCGTCGCGAAGGGGTGGCTGGACCCTGTCGCAGCAGACGGGAATACCGCATAGCGGAGTATGGTCCCGTTCGCCGGTCGTAGAGCCGAGCTTGCTCGGCTGCTCTTCGGTCCGCGTTGCAGGTGAGCGATGTATGGCGAAAGGCAGCGGAGCAAGCTCCGCTCTACGAAGAGCGATCGCATCCTTACAAGAGGGTCAGTGCTCTTGTAGAGCCGAGCTTGCTCGGCTGCTCTCCGGTCCGCGTTGCAGGTGCGCGATGTACGGCGAAAGGCAGCGGAGCAAGCTCCGCTCTACGAAGAGCGGTCGCATCCTTACAAGAGGATCAGTGCTCTTGTAGAGCCGAGCTTGCTCGGCTGCTCTCCGGTCCGGAGCGAAGAATCCGAGGCAGCGGAGCAAGCTCCGCTCTACGTCGAACTAATTGCATCCAATAGAAAAAGGCGGCGCGCTGGTTGTAGAGCCGAGCTTGCTCGGCTGCTCTTCGATCCGGAGCGAAAAAAAAACAGAGCAGCGGAGCTAACCCGGCAGCAACGGCTGTGGACAATCCTTGCTCGCCGTAGGCGTGCGATCAAACCAGTCGACTACCGTGGGTGCCAATCGATCCAACCGCATCGGCAAACTCAAATGATCTTCACCGGTGATTTCCAGATAGCGCGCGCGTGGAGCCGCTGCTGCCAGAAGACGGCCATGCGCGACTGGAATGTGCTGGTCGTCGCTGCCGTGGATCAGGAGCACGCACGCGGGCGCCTGCGCCAGTGCGGCGCCTACATCGATGCGATCCAGGTCCAGCCCGAGCTTGCGGTCGGCATCGGCGATGGCCGTGTCCAACGACTTGCCGTCATAGCGCCAGCGCGCCAGCGGCAGGGCCAGCCAATCGCTCCAGCGCTCCGGTGGCCGCGACAGCATGTGCGGGACCATGTCGCGAATCGCGCTGCCTGCGTTGTCGAATGATTCCATCGCCACCACGCCGCCGGCCTGCACACCAAGATCGCGAGCCGTGAAGATTGCGGTCGCCGCGCCGTAGGACACACCCATGACATGCAAGGGGCCGGCGATTTCGCCGCGCGCGCGTAGCTCACGCAACACCGCGACCACATCCTCGCCTTCGCGGGTGCCGTAGCCGGATGGCGCCGGTCCGGAACGTCCGTGGTTGCGCAAGTCGATGCCGATGGTGCGGTAGCCGGCTTGCGCCAGTTCCAACGCCCATGGCAGCAGCGAACCGCTATCCATCATCCAGCCGTGCAGCAGCACCACGGTGCCGCGCGGCGCGACGACCGGCATCGGCCGCGGCGCGGCGACATCGAGATCGAAATCCATGCGGTTGTCGGCTGTCCCGCCATCGTAGCGGTAGCGCATTCCATAATCGCCCGGATCGAACGCGCGCCAGTACAGACGCACGCCGGCAGCGGTGGTGACGAAGCCATCGTGATGCGGCAGCCGAGCCACCAAAGCGTCGATGCGCTCGCGCGGAAGCAACGGCGACACACCGCCGGGCGCGGCCAGGCGATCGCTCAGCGACAGGGCAGGCAGTTGCGTGGAGGTAAACGTAAAGCCGGCCAGCGACAAGCAGACGCAGACCAGCGCGAGCAAGCGCAGCATGGCGGGCAACAAGGGGAGCAAACGGTCGCGCACCATAGCGGTAGCCCGGCAAACGCCGCTACCTCAAAACGATGACAAATACATGACAGTTCAGCCGGGATTTTCCCGAGCAGCGACCAGAATCAATATTCATCGTCGTCCCGGCGCAGGCCGGGACCTAGAGCCTTGCACTCCAGATGGCGAAAGTCGCTGGGCCCTGGCCTGCGCCGGGGTGACGGCATCAGGGTTTGCAGGATGGGTTGAGCGCAGCGGCTGAACCAGCCTTCGGCTGTTGAGCCGTCTTCCAGCAGCGAAGCCGGCCCACCCATCAAATCGATGGGTGGACCTATCCTGCGCGCCTCAGATCGCGCGCAAGGCCTGGGTGATGGGCAACCGGGCCGCCCGCAAGGCGGGGAACAAGCCGCCGACCAGGCCGATACCCAGCGCCCACTTCAAGCCGTTCCACAATAGCTCCGGTGAGACCTTGAACTGGAATACCACCTGGCTGAAGTTGTTGCCCAGGGTCGACACGCTGTAGCCGTTGAAGATGGCCCACGCGATCAATCCGCCCAGCAGTCCGCCGAGCAACGCAAGCAGCATGGTTTCCAGCATCACCGCCGTCACTACCGGCAAGCCGCGGAAACCGATCGCACGCATGGTGGCGATCTCGCGCGCTCTTCCGGATACCGCCGCGTACATCGTGTTGAGTGCGCCAAACACCGCGCCGACCGCCATGATCGACCCAATGATGATGCCCAGCCACTTGATGATCGTCGCCAGTTGGCCCGACTGCTTGCTGTAGTAGGCCAGCGTGGTATCCACGTCCAGTTTCAGGCGGGGGTCGCCTTCCACTGCGGCCTTGAACTGCTGGAAGCCCGCGGTGCCTTCCGTGCGCACCGTTATCGATTGAAAGGCGCCGCGCCGGTAGGTGGTCGCCAGCGTTTCAGCGTCACCCCACAGTTCGGAATCGTGCGCATCGCCGGAGGCGAACTTGCCGACCACCGTCCATTCCTGGTTGCCGAGATTCAGCTTCTTGCCTACCTCCAATCCGCGGAACTGCGATTGCGCGCCCTGGCCGACCACGATTTCGCGCAGGCCGGCGGCGAACTTGCGGCCTTCCACGATCTTCAGCTTCTCGCGCACCAGCCAGGCTTCTTCGCCGACGCCGCGGAACTGCGCATTCACGTCGGTACCGTCGGCCTTGCTGGGCAGATTCACCACCTGCGACAGCTCGGCGGATATCAGCGGCTTGCCGTTCGGTCCTTTCGCCACGCCGGGCAGGTTGGCCAGCAGCGGCACCTGTTCGCGGGTGATGACCGAATTGGTTTCCGCCTGGGAACCGCCGCGCAGGACGATCGCCGTTTTCTCGTCGCCGGTGCTGTTGAGGGTGGCCTTGAAGCCTTCGCCCATCGCCAGCATCGCCACCAGCACGCCAACCACGCCGGCGATGCCCACCACGATGACCGAGGACGCACCCCAGCGTTGCGGCAGACTGCTGATGCCGATGCGTGCGGCCGCCAGCGCCAGCCGCCCGCTGCGGGTGAGCGCCAGCCACAGCACCAGCAGAACGGCGACACCGGCGATCACGTACCAAGGGGCGAGTATCCAGGCGACCAGGCCGACGATCAGCAGGACGACGGAGATAATGTTGGTAATCCAGTTAGGCATGTCGTTCTCCTAGGAGCTGTTGACGGTTCCCGAGTAGGCCGCGCCGCCTCTGCGCGCGTTCGGGGCAAGGAAGAGTAAGGAAGTGGACCTCCGTCCACGCCCGCGCGATGACGCAGCCCCGGGGCGCGCGCAGAGGCGGCCCTTCGGGTTGGGCCTGGCGAGCCGTCAGCGGGCGCCGCGCGGCTTGACCTGACCGCCAGTCAAGCGCTGCGCCACGCAACGCGCGCTGACGGCTCGCCAGGCCCAACGCGACCTGCTCGGGAATCATCAACAGCCCCTAGCGTCCGGCCAGTGCGTCGACGATCTTCAGGCGCTGCGCGCGCAAGGCGGGCAGCAGTCCCACCACGACGCCGATCACGATCATCAGGCCCAGTCCAATCAACCAGGTCTGCGCCGGTACGGTGGGTAGCGCGATCGCGCCCTGGCTGACCGCGGTCAGGCCCGGCATGATCAATGCCGCCAGGCCCATGCCGATCAGTCCGCCCAGCACCACCAGCAGCACCGATTCCACCATCACCAGGATCAGTACGGTGCTGTCCTTGAAACCGAGTGTTTTCAGCACGGCGAGCTCCGGTATGCGCTCGCGCACGGCCTGCGCCATGGTGTTACCCGTCAGCAGCAGCAGCGTGAAGAAAACCGCGCCCATGATGGCGGTGACGATCAGGCCGATGTCGGCGAACTGCTTGGCGAAGGCTTGCTGGAATGCCGATTCGGTCTGGCTCTTGGTTTCATGGTCCGAGTTGGCCGACAGTGCGTCGATCGCTCGCGCCACCTGTGAAGCCTGCGCGGGATTGGCAAGCTGCACGGTGTACCAGCTGACCTGGCTCTTGATGTAGTCGTTGGATTCGTCGAAGTACTTCCAGTTCATCATCAACTGGTTCTCCGCGCCCACGTCCTTGCGATCCTTCACGCGGAAGATCGCCTTCAATTCCAACGGCCAATCGTTGCTGCCACCACGCGGGAAAATGGTGGCCTGCAGCGGAATGATGTCGCCGATTTTCCAGTTGTGCTTCTTCGCCAGCGTTTCGCCGACGATGGCGCCGTTGCGGGTTTCCTGGAACGCCTTCAGTTGAGCCGGTGGCACTTCGTACTCGCCATAGACATCGAAGAAGTTCGGTGCCACGGAGAAATTCGCAAAGAATTCCTTAGGGTCGCGGTAGATGCCACCGAACCACATGGCGTACGTCACCTTCTTTACGCCCGGCACCGATTCGATCTGCGGCGCCAGGTTGACCGGCAGCGACTGGGTGATGGAAAGACGCGAAGCGACGACCAGGCGGTTGGCGCCGTCGACGCTGCCGCCAGAGTTGAATGCCACGCGTACGGAATCCAGCAAGCCGAACAACAAGAACGCCGCCACCACCGACAACAAGGTCAGCAGGGTGCGTGTCTTGCTGCGGAACAGCTGGGCCCAGATCAGGGAAAAATATTTCATGGCGGGCTCCCGCTCAGTGCGCCATCGCGGGGGCTTCGACTAAATCGCCCTTGTCGAGATGGATAGTGTGAGTGGCGTATTCAGCGGCCTTGGGATCATGGGTGACCATGATGATGGTCTTGCCGTGCTCGCGGTTGAGCGTGCG
The DNA here is from genome assembly GCF_039710385.1 of Pseudoxanthomonas sp. CCNWLY206-1. Classification (NCBI taxonomy): domain Bacteria; kingdom Pseudomonadati; phylum Pseudomonadota; class Gammaproteobacteria; order Lysobacterales; family Lysobacteraceae; genus Pseudoxanthomonas; species Pseudoxanthomonas sp. CCNWLY206-1. Next base: position 416,934 of record NZ_JBDKXI010000004.1, read on the forward strand.
CAGCAGGTCCAGGATTTCCTCCGCCGAATGGCGATCCAGATCGCCGGTGGGCTCGTCGCAGATCAGGAAGGTGGGATCGGACACGATCGCGCGGGCGATTGCCACGCGTTGCTGCTGTCCGCCTGAGAGCTCATTGGGACGATGCGAACCGCGGTCTGCCAGGCCCACCAGCTGCAGCGCGATCTCCGCATTGCGCTTGCGCTGCGCGGCACCCAGCTTGGTCAGCAGCAACGGCAGCTCCACGTTCTTCTGCGCGGTCAGCATCGGCATCAGGTTGTAGAACTGGAACACGAAGCCGACATGGTGACTGCGCCACGCGGAAAGCTGCCCGGCGCTCATTTTATCGAGGCGTTGTCCTTCGATTTCGATCTCGCCGGAGCTGGGCAGATCCAGGCCGCCGATCAGGTTCAGCAGCGTGGTCTTGCCAGAGCCGGACGGCCCCATCAGTGCGACGAAATCACCCTTGGGAATCTCGAGGTCCAGGCCGTGCAGCACCTGCACTTTTTCCGGGCCGCGCTGATAGGTCTTGACGAGGTTGCGGATGGTGACCAGTGAGGACATCGTGTTCTCCTTCTGTGTGTTCGTTGGACGTCCGTGAGCCGGTCGGGATGCTGCCCGTCGTCTTGCAGGACGTAATGGGAAAGCTGCTTCTGGAACCGCTAGCGCCGTTGGTCGCGCGCGTCGCCTGGCATTCCAGCAAGCTGGAATTCAATACTGGTTGCGCTTCGTCTCCCGCTCTGAGACGAAGGGGTATTCGGGTTACAGCGTTTGCGGCCATCTTCCGAGCGTCCGCTACAACAGTAAAACCAGGCAATACCTATGTGGCTCGTCATGGCGCGAATACTCGCGCCCATGCCGTCATTCTTCCGCCGCTTCTTCCACCAGCTTCACCTTGGAGCCGTCCTTCAGCGTGTCCGGTGGATCCAGCACCACCGTTTCGCCGGCAGACAACCCGGAAAGCACCTGCCGATCATCACCCATCGCCAGGCCGGTCTTCAGCGCGCGCTGTTCAACCGTGTTCTCCTCGGTCAATGCGAAGGCTACCTGCTGGCCGCCACGTTCGACGATGGCAGCGGAAGGTGCGCGCACGCCTTGCGGCTTCTTCTCCGTTTCGGGCTTGGCCGCTTCCAGGAAGCTGACCCGGACCCCCATGTCCGGCACGATACGCGGATCCTTCTGCTTGAGCGCGATGCGCACTTTCACCGTGGCCTTGCCGCGGTCGGCGGTGGGAATGATGGCGATGACCTCGGCCGGGATCTTCCAGTCCGGGTAGGCATTCAATGTGGCTTCGACCGGCATCTTCGGCTGTACGCGGCCGATGAAGGCTTCGCCCACGTCCACTTCGACTTCCAGCGAATCCATGTCGACGATGGTGCCGATGCCGGTGCGGGTGAAGCCGCCGCCCGCCGACAGCGGCGATACGATTTCGCCCGGCTGCGCGGCCTTGGCCACCACCACGCCCGCGAACGGTGCGCGCACGATGGTGTTGTCCAGTCCGATGTCGGTGATGCGCAGACGATCCGAAGCGACTCTCTCATTGCGTTGCGACGTGATCAGCTGCGCGCGCAGCAAGTCGCGCGTGGCGACTGCCTGGTCGTACTGGGATCGGGAGATCAGCTGCTGGTCGACCAACTGCGACAAACGGCGGGCATGGGCTTCGGCTTCCTTCAGCTGTGCCTGGATACCGTTGCTCTGGCTACGCGCGGCTTGCAGCTGGGTGCCTGCCAATGCGCGCTCGGCGTTGGCATCGATGGGTTCCAGTCGCGCCAGTACTTGGCCTTCTGCCACTTGCATGCCTTCTTCGATCAGCACTTCCTGCACCTTGCCGGTGACCTTGGCCGATACCGTCGCCATGCGCCGCGCCACGACATAACCCGAAGCATCCAGAACGGACGCCGCCGCACCGCCGCTGCTCAGCGACACGGTCGGAGCGGTGCGCACTTCAATGGCTTTCTCGCGGCCGAATATCGCCCAGGCGCCTGCCGCCAGGAGCAGCACGACCACCACGGCCAGCACGATCCATATGCTTCGACCCGACTTCGGCTCGGGAGCCGGAGCCTTGCGATCGATGCGGAGTTCCTTAAGCAGGTCAGCAGAAGTGTTCATCAAGTACCCAGACGTGACGGTTGCGAAAGTGTGACCGCGTAGGCTACACCAGCTTGGGACGTACCCACCATTGCCGAGCGGATTGGCGATGTGGATATGTCTTCTGCCGGAAGGTCCGTGCTGCCGCGGACGGAGCACTCGGTATTCGGCACCGGGCGAATCATGCCGCCCCGACACGCCGCAACCAAGTGACAGTTGTCATCCGCAGCGCATGAAGCTCGCCACTGAACCCTACGGCGATGCGCGCCTATCGTGGCGGCATCCCGACAGGAGTGCGCCATGTCTTCTCCGAATCCTATTCTCCCCATCCTCGGCCAGTTGCAGGCTGCACAGAAAAGCTACGGCAAGGTACGGGCGCTGGCGGGCATCGACCTGGACGTGCAGGCGGGGCAACTGTTGGCGCTGCTGGGCCCCAATGGCGCCGGCAAGACAACGGCCATTGCCTTGCTGCTGGGACTGCAACGGGCCGATGCCGGGCAGGCCACCTTGTTCGGACTGGATCCGCAGCAACTGGCCGCACGCCGACGCGTTGGCGTAATGCTGCAGTCGGCCGGTATCCAGGAAGCCTTGAAAGTCCGCGAACTGCTGGCGCTGACCCGCAGCTACTACCCCGATCCGCGCAGCATGGCCGACTGCATCGCCTTGGCCGGTCTGGACGGACTGATGGAGCGACGCTACGGGCAGTTGTCCGGCGGGCAGCAGCGGCGGGTGCAATTCGCGCTCGCCATCTGCGGGCGGCCACAACTGCTGTTCCTGGATGAACCCACTACCGGCCTGGACATCGAAGCACGCCAGGGACTATGGAAAGCGATCCGTGAACTGGTGGCGCAAGGCTGCGCAGTGCTGTTGACCACGCACTACCTGGAAGAAGCCGAAGCGTTGGCCGACAGGGTAGTGGTGATCGATGGCGGACGCATCATGGCCCAGGGCAGCGTGCAGGACATCCGCGCGCATGTCGCACAGCGGCGCATTCGCTGCATGTCGTCGTTATCGCCGGAAGCCGTTGCCGGGTGGCCGGGCGTACAGCATGCGAAAACGGATGGCGGCTATCTGGAAGTCACCGCCGATATCGCCGAACCCATCGTGTATCGGCTGCTGGCCGAGGATCCCGGCCTGAGCGACCTGGAAGTGCAGCGCGCCGGGCTGGCCGAAGCCTTCGTCGAACTGACCCGCCGTAATGCACTGCCGGAGGCTGCATGAACACTATCGCCACTCCCGTTTTCTCTTCCTGGCGGGCGTACGCGCTGGAAGCCCGATACGAATTCCTGCGCTTGCTGCGCACGCCATCCTTCGTGCTGCCAGTGCTGTCGTTTCCCGCGTTGTTCTATCTGTTGTTCGGCATCCTCCTCAATCGTTCCGGCAGCGGCGAAGCCGCGCGTTATCTGCTGGCGACGTATGGCGTGTTCGGTGTCATGGGCGTGGGCTTGTTCGGCTTTGGCGTAACCGTGGCGATGGAACGTGAGCGTGGCCTGCTGACGTTCAAGCGCGCATTGCCGATGCCTCGCGGCGCTTATCTATTGGCGAAGATGGCGATGGCGGCGATATTCGCGGCGTTGATTTCCATCTTGCTCGCGTTGTTGGCCGTCACGTTGGGCGGCGTGTCGCTGACGCCGTGGCAGTGGCTGGCTTTGCTGGTGGTCGATGTTGTCGGCGTACTGCCTTTCTGTGCCATCGGCCTGTTCATCGGCACGCACGTGGGAGGGCAGGGCTCGCCCGCGGTGGTCAACCTGGTCTATCTGCCGATGTCGTTCCTGTCCGGGCTGTGGTTGCCGTTGACGATGTTGCCGGCATGGCTGTCCGCCGCCACGCCGGTATGGCCGTCGTATCACCTGGCACAGGTGGCGCTGAAGGTGGTCGGCATGGATGCTGGCGGTGCCATCGCCGGGCACATCGCCGTGCTGGCGGTGGTCACCGCGCTGTTCCTGGCGCTGGCATGGCGGCGATTGGCGCGCGCTTGAGGGGATCGATACAGTGGCTGCCGATGCGATCCCGATGAGGACCTTCCCGTGATCATCCACCTGTTCCGCCCCAACCCGAACTCGCTGCTGCGCACGCGTGGGATAGGCGGCATGGGCAGCCTGAGCGGCGAGTTCACTCCCAAGAAGCGGCACTGGTTTCCGGTGATGATGCTGGTGTGGTCGGTGTGGATCTTCATTACACCGTTGTATCAGCCGGAATATTTCAAGAACTGGCTGTGGCCCACCGTCGCCAGCTATGCGGTGTTCCTGGTGTTGTACTACCGGGCCTACTTCGGCGATCGCCGGCAGTTGTTGGGCAATACGCTGGGCATTGCCGCACTGAGCTTCGTGGTTACCCCGTTCAATCCCGGCGCGCAGGGATATCTGATCTACGCCTGCGCGTTCTTCGCGTTCTGCGCGACACCGCGCGGCGCCACGTCATGGATGGTGGTGCTGTTGGGGCTGTACGTAGCCGAGTGGCTGTGGCTGGGTTGGTCGTTGCTGTACATGGCCAGCGCGGTGCTGGTAGGGCTGGCGGTCGGATTGATGAATATCAGCGTCGCTCGCCGTGCACAGGCCGACGCGGCACTGGCGCTCAGCCACGAGGAAGTGCGGCGACTGGCGGCGCTGGCCGAACGCGAACGCATCGGTCGCGACCTGCACGATCTGCTGGGGCACACGCTATCGCTGGTGGCATTGAAATCGGATCTGGCCGGCAAGTTGATGACACGCGATCCGCTGGCCGCCAAGCGAGAAATCGACGACGTCAGCCGGGTCGCGCGCGATGCTTTGTCGCAGGTGCGACGTGCGGTCAGCGGCATTCGTGCGGCGGGACTGGCGGCGGAGCTGGCATCGGCCAAGCTGCTGATGGAATCCGACGGTATCGCGTTCGCCTACCAGGCCGACCCCAAGCCGATTCCACCGGAACTGGAAACCGTGCTGGCTTTAGCGGTGCGTGAAGCGGTGACCAATATCCAGCGGCACGCGCGTGCAGGCAAGGCGGAGGTGTCGGTGCATTTCACCAACCGCCAAGTGATCCTGCGCGTCATCGACGACGGCCGTGGCAGCGCGGTGGTGCCCGGCAATGGATTGACCGGCATGCGCGAGCGACTGGAAGCGCTGGGCGGCGGCTTGCGCATCGATTCGGCACCGAACCGCGGCACCACGCTGGAGGTGCAGCTTCCGCTGCCGCCGGCGGAGAAGGAGAGCCAAGCATTGCCGGCTGCGATGGGCCCGGCTTCGTTGCTGCCCTAGCGCCTTCCGTCGGCGCTTCTGCTAGCTTGCTGGCGTCTTTCTTTCCCGGCACATCCCATGATCCGAGTACTGCTGGCCGAAGATCAGGCGATGGTGCGGGGCGCGTTGTCGGCGCTGTTGAATCTGGAACCTGACATCGATGTGATCGGCACCGCCGCCGATGGCGAAATCGCCTGGCGCGAACTGCAACGCCTGCGGCCGGATGTGCTGGTGACCGACATCGAGATGCCCGGCCTGACCGGATTGGAGCTGGCGCAGCGCGTGCAGCGTCACGACATCGGCTGCAAGGTCGTCATTGTCACCACCTTCGCGCGTTCCGGTTTCCTGCGCCGCGCGCTGGAAGCGGGTGTCGTCGGCTATCTGCTGAAGGACGCACCGGCCGAACACCTGGCCGATGCGCTACGCAAGGTGCAGGCCGGCGGCCGCGCCATCGACCCGCAACTGGCGGTGGAAGCCTGGTCGGAAGCCGATCCCCTGAACGATCGCGAACGACAAGTGTTGCGGCTGGCCGGTGAGGGAATGTCGGCCAGCGAGATCGCGCGCCAGTTGAACCTGTCGCAAGGCACGGTGCGTAATTATCTTTCCGAGGCCATCGGCAAACTGGGCGTCGGCAATCGGATTGAGGCCTATCGATTGGCGCGGCAGAAAGGCTTGCTGTGATAGCGCAATCCGTCGAAAGAACGCCATCATCGGGATCAAAAATTTGTAGGAGCGGCGTCCCGCCGCGAGCTTTCGCCTCTATCGCGATCTGCAGGAAGAGCTCGCGCCGAGACGGCGCTCCTACATTTACGAGGGCTAGGAAGCCATCCTCCAGCTCAAACATTTTCCGTAGGAGCGGCGTCCCGCCGCGAGCTTTTCGCTTTTATGGCGATCTGCCAGAAAGAGCTCGCGGCGGGACGCCGCTCCGCGCCCCGGTAGCCTCTCGGCGTGCGTGATCAAAAGCGCGCCGCAGCGCGCCCGGATGGCGGACGCCTGGGGCTTGAATTCCTCTTGGCTTCATCGCGATCTGACAGGAAGAGCTCGCGCCGAGACGGCGCTCCTACATTACCGAGGCTAGGAAGCCATCCTCCAGCTCAAACATTTTCTTGTAGGAGCGGCGTCCCGCCGCGAGCTTTTCGCTCTTATGGCGATCTGCAGGAAGAGCTCGCGCCGAGACGCCGCTCCGCGCCCCGGTAGCCTCTCGGCGTGCGTGATCAAAAGCGCGCCGCAGCGCGCCCGGATGGCGGACGCCTGGGGCTTGAATTGCTCTTGGCTTCATCGCGATCTGCCGGGAAGAGCTCGCGGCGGGACGCCGCTCCTACAAAGCGTAGACGGCGCTCCTACAACGCGTAGCGGCCTTTCAGCAGTTCGAATGCGCTACGCAACGCCATTGCTTCGCCGCCTGCAGGCCGTCCAGCGCGATCACTGTCGTTCCACGCATAGACGTCCAGGTGCGCCCACGATTGCCCGGCGGGTACGAAGCGCTCCAGATACAGTGCGGCGGTGACCGCGCCGGCCATGCGCGAACCGGCGTTGGCCAGGTCGGCGACGTTGCTGGTCAGGTAACGCAGATAAGGGCGCCACAGCGGCATACGCCACACCGGATCGCGCCGCTGCATGCCCGCATCGATCCACGCATTGGCCAGCGCATCGTCGTTGGCGAACAGCGCCGGCAAATCCGGACCAAGCGCGATGCGTGCTGCGCCGGTCAGCGTGGCGAAATCCAGGATCAGGTCGGGCGACTGCTCGCCCGCATACGTCAGCGCATCGCACAGCACCATGCGGCCTTCGGCGTCGGTGTTGTCGATTTCCACGCTTATGCCCTTGCGCGTAGCGACCACTTCGCCCGGGCGGAACGCATTCGGGCCAATAGCGTTCTCCACCGCAGGCACCAGCAAGGTCAATCGCACCGGCAAACGCTGCGCCATGACCAGTTCCGCCAAGGCGATCGCATGCGCGGCACCGCCCATGTCCTTCTTCATGTTGCGCATGCCATCGGCTGGCTTGATGTCCAAGCCGCCGGTATCGAAGCACACGCCCTTGCCGACCAGCGCCACATGCGGATGAGTGGGTTCACCCCAGCGCAACGCAATCAGACGCGGTGCGCGATGCGAGGCGCGGCCGACCGCGTGGATGGCGGGGAAATTCTGCGTCAGTAGTTCGTCGCCGGTGATGGCTTCGAATTGCGCGCCATGCGTCGATGCGATTTCACGGGCGATCGCTTCCAACTCGTCCGGGCCCATGTGCTCGGTCGGCGTGTTGACCAGATCCCGCACGCGCAGGCTGGCAGCCAACACGTGCAAGGTTTCTGGATCGGCGTGCTCCAGCAGCAGTCGTGCCGGTTTGCGCAGCGGCGTCTTGTAGCGATCGAAGCGATAGCTGCCCAGTCCCCAGCCCAGCTGCAATGCAGCGCGCGCATCGGCAGCCAGGTCGCCCGCCAGCTGCCAGTCGCCTACTGGCAAACCGAGCGGCGCGTGTGCATAGGAATACGGATCCAGCGGATCACCGATACCGATCACCGCACCCGCGATGCCGGTATCGCCAGGCAACAACATCAGCGTGCCAGCTGCCGCAGTAAAACTCTGCGCATCCAGCCAAGCGCCAGTGGCAGCCGGCTGCGTCGCACGCCAGGCATCCAGTTGCGCGCGCTCCAGCACATACAGCGGCAGCGCGTTGGCGGCGGAATCGGTGAAACCGTGGGGAAGGCTCATGCGGCGGCATGCTCCGTGGCAAATTGGGGATGAGCGTCCAGCCAGTCGGCCAGCGCGGTGAGAGTGTCGAAATGCAGGTCCGGTTGCAGATCCTGGCGCGCCCAGTCCTGCGCGCGGCCGTCAAGGTCCGGACGATTGATCCAGCAACTGCGCAAGCCCGCCTGCGCCGCGCCGATCACATCCATATCGATGTGATCGCCTACATGCAGCACTTCAGCCGGGGGAAACCCCAGTCGCGAGCAGGCCGCGTGGAAGATGCCCGGATCAGGCTTGCCAGCGCCGTGTTCGCGCGCACCCAGCTGAAATACAAAGTGCTGCGCGAGTCCAATGCGCTCCAGATCGGCATTGCCGTTGGTAACGGCAGCCACCGGCACGCGCGCGGCAATGCGCTCCAGCGCGGCAATGCTGTCGGGATAGCATTCCACTTGATTGCGCGCGGCGTAGAAGATCTCGTACGCCGGTTCAAGCAGCGAAGGATCGGCACAACTTTCGGCCAGCGCCTGCTGCAAGGTCAGCCGCCGCAGTGCGCTCAAATCGTGATGCAATTGCGGGTGTTGGGCGAAGAGTTGTTCGCGCAGCGCACGCATCTTTTCAACTGGGAACAACTCCGCGGTGCGCGGACTATGTTCCAGCAACCACGCATGCAGCACCTGCTCGATCCGCGCACCGATAGGGGCGAACGGCCAGAGAGTGTCGTCGAGATCAAGGGTGATGGCGCGGACAGGAAAGCTCACCGCGACATCTTAACGTAATGGGGCGCCTCGCTATAGCACCGAACCAGTGGCAATGAGGCCGTCGCAACGGCGAATGATAGCGAATAGCTGACGGCGCTTTTGTAGAGCCGAGCTGCGCCCCGCGATAATACCGAACCAGTAGCAATGAAGCCGTCGCAACGGCAGGTGATAACGAATAGCCGCCAGCGCTCTTGTAGAGCCGAGCTTGCTCGGCTGCTTTTCGCGGAAAGCAAAAGCAGCGGAGCAAGCTCCGCTCTACGACGCTCACCACCTCTCATTCCAACAACTTCGCCCAGCCTTCCATGCCTTCCACCCGCGCCAGCACCAGCTTGATGCAGACCAGCAGCGGCACCGCCAATAGCAAACCGATGATCCCCCACAACCACCCGAATACCATCAGCGCCAGGATCAATATCAATGGCGACAAGGCCATGCGCCGGCCCAGCACGATGGGCGTGATGATCTGGCCTTCCAGCGTGTGCAGCATCAGATACGACGCTGAAGGCAGCAGCGATTCCCACAGATCATCAAACGTGATGAAGCCGACGGCCACCATCACCAGAACCCCGATCAGCGGCCCCACATATGGCGCGAAGTTCAGTACCGCCGCCATCGTGCCCCACAGCAGCGCCTCCGTCGGAGGAACCTTCAGCGCGTACAGCACGCCGGCAAACACCACACCCACCAGGACGTTGATCACGCTGATGGTCAGCACGTAGCGCGACACTTCGGATTCGATCGATTGCAAGATGCCGACGGTGAATTTCTTCTGCTGCCGCCCCGGCATCAACGCAATCGCATTGCGCTGCAGATTTTCGCCATAGACCATGAAGAAGAACGTCAGCAACACCACCGCCAGGATCGATGCCAGCCGCTTGGGCGTAGCGGTGAGCAAGCGGTAGGGATCGTCCGGTGCCATATGCACCAGCGGCGGGCGCTTGCTGGTGTCGCCGCCGGCCGCGCGGGCGAAGCTTTCGGCCGCCTTGCTGGCGTCCTGCATCGGCTTGGTCAGCGCGCGCAGCTTGGGTGCCAGCTGGCGCATTTCTCGCGGTGCATCGCTGGCCCATTCCATCGCCGGCGGCAATAGCTGGTTGGCCAACGCCAACATGCCGGCGATGCCCGCCACCAGCACCAGCAACGCGGCGATGAATCGGGGTATGTACAGCCGCCGCAGCAATCGAATGAAAGGATTGCCGACCAGCGCGAAGAACACCGCCAACAACACCGGCAGCAACACATCCTGCACCGCCCACAGCGTAAAGCAGACCGCCAGCGTGGCGAGTACCAAAAGCGACACCGGCGCGCGCGGCCGTGGCGGCAGGGCGGTTTCCGGTGTCGTCGCTTCGCCGGATGGTGACGTATCGGAGTCAGCGGAAACGTTCAAAGAAGGCCGCTCGCAAGGGTGTGCATGAAGGATGGTCGCCCGATGGTGATGGCTGCATTAAATACCTTTGTCAGCGCCGCAGGTGGGAATCGTTTCGGCATCCGTAGAGCGCCGTCCCGGCGTGAACTCCTCGGGGCCGTCCCGTTTGTCTGGCTTGGCGAAAAGGCAAAAGCAAAAGCTCGCGCCGGGACGGCGCTCCTACACGGGCGAACGTTGTTGTAGGAGCGCCGTCCCGGCGCGAGCTTTTGCTCAGCGTTCCGAAACCTCGGTCGCCGCTTCAGCCGGTCGCGGGGCGATGGGATCGCCGTCTTCGTCTTCGTCGTAGAAGGCCTCGTCCACCACGGGCTCTTCTTCCAGATCATCGAAAGCCGGGGCTGTCTGCGAGTGGGCCGCGGCTTGATCGGCGGTTTCCACGGCCGTGTCCGCCGCCTCACCGGCTTGCCCGGCAGCCATCGCCGCTTTCAGGCTGGCGAACAGGCTGGAGATCGAACTCACCAATGGCATCCAGCGTGTGCCGCTCAGCGCTCGCATGGGATTGGCGCGCCCGACCAGAAAGCCGGCGGCCAATCCCGCAGCGACGATGCGTGCGGGCGTCCAACCGGCGCGCCAGGTTTGTTTCAAGCTTTCCCACTCACACACGGATTGCTCGGCGCGCAGTTCCACCAGACGCTCGGCGCGCTCCACGCGTTTTTGCAGCAGTCCGAACTTCATGGGCTTGGATTCTCCGGCGGCGCCGGCTCGTCGTCATCTTTCTCGTCGAGAAATCCCAGTCGCGACAGCTGACGACGGGTGGCGTGCATGCCGGTAAGGTCGAAGTAGTGCCCCACTTTCCACACCGCCACGCCGGTGATGATCAAGCTGATCGCTGCCACGAACGACAGCGATTGCAGCCACGACCAGCCAAAGCGCTGCAGCAGCGCGATCAGCGCGCCGGTGACCAGCAGCCAGGCGGAAGCACCAAACACGATTCCCACCGCGACCCACGCCAGCGCGCGCCCGAAGGCGCTGCGCGCCAGTGCCAGGTCGGCCGAGAACAACCGGCGCATGGCGTGCCCGGTGTCCTTGGCCGAGCCAAAGGCAGCACGCCCGGCAGCGCCGACCTGGCGAAAGGTTTCATCCAGGCCGGGAGGAGCGCTGCTGTCGGGCGGGGGACCGTCGGGCGAGCCGGCAGCGTCGGGCGTTTGGCCGGGTTCGCTCACCACGATTCGGCTTACTTGTCGCCGCTACGCGCCAGTTTGGCGATGATCCAGCCCGCAGCGAAAGCCACGCCGAACGAAGCCAGCGGACGCTCGCGAATCAATTCAGCGGCGCTGTCGATCAGATCGCGGCCTTTGTCCATCAGCGCATCGACCTGCTCGCGTGCGGCAGCACCACCCGATTCAGCGGCGGCGATACCGGACAACGCGCTGTCGGCCAGTTCGGATTTCACGTTGGCCTTGCCCAGTCGCAGTTCTTCGCCAGCAGCTCCAGCGGCCTCCTTGATGGCCTCGCTGGCGGCGGAAGCGGCGGATTTGAGGTGCGACCCGGCTTCGCTCAGGTTGCCCTTCAGGTTATCGGAAGCAGTTGGTGGGCTCATCGTCGTCTCCTACGGCAGGTGAGCGACAACTCTATAGCAGGAGGGCATGAATAAGCTGTTACGGGGGAGCTGGGAATGGGGAATGGGGAATCGGGAATCGAAAAAGCGAGAAGCGCTTTTGCTTTGCCTCCCCCTTTGGAAAAGGGGGATTGAGGGGGATTTGCTGTTGCTCTTCAAAAGCAAAGGTAAAAGCAAATCCCCCGTCGCCCGCCACGCGGACGCCCGCCCCCTTTTCGAAAGGGGGCTAACCCCAGCTACTGCATCAACACATCCGCAGCTCGCCCACCGCGCAGTATCCGCAGCACCAGCTGCTGCGGCTTGCGTTCGAAGCTGGCGCGGAAGCTGGTCAGGTCGCTGAAGTTGCCACTGGTGCCGGCCACCACCACATCCGTCGGGCGTAGACCGCTGTTCCATGCGCGGCTGCCTCGGGCCACGGTGCCCACCTGCAGACCGCCATTGGCACCCATGCTGCGCAGCTGCTGACGGCTGCTTTCGTCCAGTTCCTTGAAAGTGGCGCCCTGCAAGCGCGGGTCCAGCGTGCCGCCGTCCACCGAGCGCAGGCCTTCTTTCAGCGTGGCGGTCACCCGCAACGGTTTGCCTTCGCGGCGCACATCCAGCGTGATGCGGCTGCCGACTTCCTGCAAACCTTCGAAGTTGTGCAGCGACGGACTGTTATCGATGCGCTGCCCGTTGGCTGACAACACCACATCGCCCGCCTGCAAACCCGCGGCCGCGGCGGCCGAACCCGGATACACACGCGTCACCAGCGCACCGCGGGCGTTTTCCAGGCCCAGGCCTTGCGCCAGACGCTCATCGAGATCCTGGCTTTCGATGCCCAGCGTGCCGCGCCTGACTTCGCCGGTGCTCACCAACTGGTCCTTGATGTTGCGCGCCAGGTTGATGGGAATGGCGAAGCCCAGGCCGATGTTGCCGGCCATGCTGCCGCGCGGGTTGAAGCTGGCGGTGTTGATGCCTACCAATTGGCCTTGCAGGTTGACCAGCGGACCGCCGGAGTTGCCCGGATTGATCGACGCATCGGTCTGGATGAAGTTCTGGAATCCCATCACCGGGATACCGCTGCGGCCCACCGCCGACACGATGCCGGACGTGACCGTCTGGCCCAGGCCGTACGGGTTGCCCATTGCCACCACGAAATCGCCTACCTGCAGCTGGTCGCTGTCGGCCAGCGGGATGGCAGTGAGATTGTTGGCGGGAATACGGATCACCGCCACGTCGGTGTCGGGATCCGAACCGATGAACTCGGCTTCCATCGTGCGCCCGTCGCTCAGGGTCACCGACACGCCCTCGGCATTCTCAACCACGTGGTGATTAGTCAGCACCAGGCCCTGCTGCGCATCGACGATCACGCCCGAACCCAGCGCGCGCTCCACGCGTTCGCGCGGCATGTCGGGAATGCCGAAGATGCGGCGGAAAAACGGATCATCCGCGAACGGTCCCAGCGGACTGGCCACCCGCACCGTCTGCCGGCTGTAGACACTCACCACCGCCGGCGTGACCCGCTTCAGCATGGGCGCAAGTGAAGGAACTGCCTGCCCGTCCACCGCCGTCGGCAGGGTCGCCATGGCGGGAAGAGCGGCCACCGCGGCCGGGCTGGCCTGGGCCGGCTTTTCGAAAGTGTCTTGCAGGGCGGTCGCGGCAAAGCCGCCAAACGCGGCAGCGGCGGTGAGGGCTAACAAGGTGGGGAAAGGGCGCAGGCGCATCGGTCGAGTCATATCCGGTGGGCGTGAAGGGTCTTCTGAGTGCATATTCAGATCGCGGTGGAAGGGGCGAAACTCAAGTCCGCCGGGATAGCTGAACGAGTCTGCGCACAGGTCGTTAAACCGGCAATGAAGTCCGGTTTTTCGGCCGTCCGGCGTTAGCTGTGGGCGCCCCGATATCGGCCTGTCCAGGGCCATCCGCGCACCCCTTTGGCGCAACCGAAAACAGCTGTCAATCCGGTTGACAGGCCGCCCGACCGGGCGTAGCTTGCGAGTCTCGCTCCGCCACTACATATAGCGGTCAGGTGCGTGATGGACCCAAAGTACTGGGGTTTGGCTTGGGATCAAGCACCTGGGAAGAAGTGTGAGATGGCGAGGGAAATCATGGGCATGGCAGCGTTGCCAGGGCCCAATTACATCAACCAGAAACCTGCGTGGCGCACCCTGTGCAGCCGCGCGCGCGGCGTCGCCGCATCGGCCTGGGGAAGGTCGTAGGTGGTAGGTCGTAAACAAAGGGCGGGCGCCAGGCCGCCGATGCATTGAACCTGGTTCAAGAACAAGAATAAGGAGAACAACAAAATCATGAGTACGGTGCGCCTCGAGGCGATCAAAACAGAACAGCCGGCAGACCTCATCCCGATGCAGCCGGCGTCCCAGGACATCTGGGACAAGAAGTACCGGCTGAAGACCAAGCAGGGCGATCCGCTGGATGCCGACATCGACGGCACCTACCAGCGCGTGGCCCGTGCCCTGGCCGATGCCGAAGCCACTCCCGAGAAGCGCGCCTACTGGTACGAACGCTTCGTCTGGGCGCTGCGCCGTGGGGCGATCCCCGCTGGCCGCATCACGTCCAACGCCGGTGCGCTGGAGCACAAGCCCGCCACCAGCACCATCAACTGCACCGTGTCCGGCACCATCGAGGATTCGATGGACGGCATCCTGGACAAAGTCCACGAAGCCGGTCTGACCCTGAAAGCCGGCTGCGGCATTGGCTACGAGTTCAGCACGCTGCGCCCGCGCGGCGCGTTCGTCGCTGGCGCCGGCGCGTACACCTCCGGCCCGATGTCCTTCATGGATATCTACGACAAGATGTGCTTCACCGTGTCCAGCGCCGGCGGCCGCCGCGGCGCGCAGATGGGCACGTTCGATATCGGTCACCCGGACGTCAAGGACTTCATCCGCGCCAAGCGCGAAGACGGCCGCCTGCGCCAGTTCAACCTGTCGTTGCTGATCACCGACGGCTTCATGGAAGCCGTGGACAGCGACGCCGACTGGCCCTTGGTGTTCCCGGTCAACGTGAAGGAAAAAGGCGACCTGGACCTGGAAGACGCCAACCAGGTGATCTGGCGCGACTGGCCCACCCACAAGAACTACGTCGTTCGCGACGACGGCCTGGTCGCCTGCAAGATCTACGGCCACATCCGCGCGCGGCACCTGTGGGACATGATCATGGTCTCCACGTATGACTACGCTGAGCCGGGCTTCATCCTGATCGACCGCGTCAACGAGATGAACAACAACTGGTGGTGCGAAAACATCCGCGCCACCAATCCCTGCGGCGAACAACCGCTGCCGCCGTATGGCGCCTGCCTGCTGGGTTCGGTCAACCTGACCACGTTCGTGCGCAAGCCCTTCACCGACGAAGCCACCTTCGACTGGGAGGAATACAAGGAAGTCGTGCGCGTGTTCACCCGCATGCTCGACAACGTGGTGGAAGTGAACGGCCTGCCGCTGGAACAGCAGCGCGCCGAGATCCTGCGCAAGCGCCGCCACGGCATGGGCTTCCTGGGTTTGGGTTCCACCCTGACCATGCTCAAGCACAAGTACGGCAGCCCGGAATCCTGCGAGTTCACCGAATCCATCGCCCGCGAAATGGCCGTGGCCGGTTGGGAAATGGGCTTGGCCCTGGCGAAGGAAAAAGGCCCCGCGCCGATCATGGAAGAGCGTTTCGAAGTGACCGCCGCCATGCTGCGCCAGCGCCCGGAAATGGCGAAGGACGGCTGGAAGATCGGCCAGGAAATCCCCGGCAAAGTGCTGCATGCCAAGTACAGCCGCTACATGCAGCGCGTGGCCTCGGTGGCTCCGGACCTGGTGGATGAGCTGGCCGATGTCGGCGCGCGCTTCACCCACCACAGCTCCATCGCGCCCACCGGCACCATTTCGCTCAGCCTGGCCAACAACGCCTCCAACGGCATCGAACCTTCGTTCGCCCATCACTACAGCCGCAATGTGATCCGCGAAGGCAAGAAGTCCAAGGAAAAGGTCGACGTGTTCTCCTACGAGCTGCTGGCCTACCGCCACCTGGTCAATCCCAAGGCCATGCCGTTCGCCGAAGAAGCCGACGCCAAGCTGCCGGACTACTTCATCTCCGCCGACGACATCCACCCCAAGGAACACGTCGACGTACAGGCCGCCGCGCAGAAGTGGGTGGACAGCTCCATCTCCAAGACCGCCAACGTCCCCACCGACTACCCGTACGAGCAGTTCAAGGACATCTACCGCTACGCCCACCAGCAGGGCCTGAAAGGCTGCACCACGTTCCGCTTCAACCCCGCCGCCTTCCAGGGCGTGCTGGTCAAGGAAGCCGACCTGGAAAACACCACCTACCGCTTCGAACTGGAAGACGGCAGCGTGGTGGAAGTCAAAGGCAACGAACAGATCGAATACGACGGCGAAATGCACACCGCCGCCAACCTCTTCGACGCCCTGAAAGAAGGCTACTACGGCAAGTTCTAGTTTCTGCCCTGAGCTTCGTCCCCTCCCTTGCGAAGCAGGGGAGGGCTGGGGAGGGGTAAAGCTTTTGCTCTTGCTTTGCTTTTCCCCCTCCTTTGCGAAGCAGGGGAGGGCCGGGGAGAGGTAAAGCTCCTGATCTTGCTGTTGCTTTTCCCCCTCCCTTGCAAAGCAGGGGAGGGCTGGGGAGGGGTAAAGCTCTTGATCTTGCTTTTGCAATTGCTCCATCTCCTCCCCCGCTTGCGGGGGAGGATGCCCGGAGGGGCAGGAGGGGGAAGCGAGCAACGCGAGTTGCTTTTGATTGCATTTCCAAACCCAACCGCTCCACCCAACATGAAGCGCAGCAACTTCCACACGCATCAACCCGCAAAACCCGCAACAACCGGTATAGCATCGGCAGCGTCACAACCCACGCCCATTAGGAGGGCAGCATGAATAACGGTAATGGTGTAGCGGCGACGCTTTCCGACGCCGCCGAAAGCGTGAAAGACAAGGCGATGGAAATCGGCGGAGCGATGGTCAACAGCGCCAACGCCACCGTCGCCAAGGCGAAAAAAGCGGCCAAGAACGCGCGCAAGGAAGTCACCAAGCGCACCGACAAGGCCACCAAGGCAGTCAAGAAAACCGTGGCCAGCGCCAAGAAGAAATTGGCCGCAGCCAGCGCTTCTGCCAAGGCAGAAGCCGCCAGCCTGCAAAGCCGCGTAACCGGCAAGAAGCCGGCAAAGAAGACCGCCAAGAAAGCAGCCAAGAAAACCGGCAGCAAGACAGCGACCAAAAAGGCACCCGCCAAGAAAGCCGCCACCAAGAAAGCAGTGAAGAAAGCGCCTGCCAAGAAAGCGCCAGCAAAAAAAGCACCAGCCAAGAAAGCGGTAAAAAAAGCAGCACCCAAGAAAGCGGCTAAGAAAGTCGCCAGCAAGGCCCCGAAGAAAGCCGCCAAGAAAGCAACCAAGAAAGCGGCCCGTAAATAAGTGCAGTAAGTGCTCCACTCCCTCCCCCGCGTGCGGGGGAGGGTTGGGGTGGGGGCCAGGCGCAACGCCCGCACCACCCAATACCAATTCAACGTAAACGCAAAACAGGATTCCCCGTATGGCCGTCAAGATCGACAAGAAAATCAAGGGCTACAGCGTACTCACCGCGGAAGACAAGGCTCGCGAATCCGCGCCGGTCGTCCTCGCCGAGTCGGTCAGCCGCGCCAAGGCCGAGGCCGAACTGCCTACCGCCGACATCATCCACATGCACGAGCGCATCGAGCGCCCGGAAGTGCTGATCGGCAGCACCTACAAGATCAAATCCCCGCTGGTGGAACACGCCATGTACGTGACCATCAACGACATCGTGCTCAACGCTGGTACCGAACACGAACTGCGCCGCCCGTTCGAGATCTTCGTCAACAGCAAGTCGATGGAACACTTCCAGTGGATCGTCGCCCTGACCCGCATCATGTCCGCCGTGTTCCGCAAGGGCGGCGACGTCACCTTCCTGGTCGATGAAATGAAGGCCGTGTTCGACCCCCGCGGCGGCTACTTCAAGGCCGGCGGCGTCTACATGCCATCCCTGGTCGCCGAACTCGGCGCCATCGTCGAAGAACACATGAAGTCGATCGGCCTGATCCACGACCCGGAAATGAGCGACCACCAACGCGCCATCCTGGCCGAAAAACGCGCCCAATACGAAAACCGCGCAAAAAAAAACTCTGACGTAAGCTCTTCCCCCTCCCTTGCGAAAGCAGGGGAGGGCCGGGGAGGGGTCGCTCTTGATCTTGAGCCCTCCAACGGCACCGAAGACATCGCCGTCACCGGCGACGGCACCAGCTTTCCCCCCTCCGCCACCCTCTGCCACAAGTGCAACACCAAAGCGCTCGTCATCATGGACGGCTGCGCTACGTGTTTGAACTGTGGTTATTCGAAGTGCGGGTGAGGAATCATCATGAAGGCGGGCATTGACCAGAAGGTAGTTCAGCTTCGGAAAGCATCCACCATCGAGGAGCAGGCGCATCAACTGCGTTGGTCGGTTTGGAACAGCCGTTGCGATTTGTTTAAAGGACGGATTCCAGACAATCCAGTAGATTTATTGGAGCCGGGAATTGCTTTGTGCATGCTCGGCTTTGAAGTGCTAACGGAAATTGATCTGGGTGAGATGTTCGATTGCGGACGTCGCGTGCGAGTTGCGGGGCAGATTGATACGGGTCGAAAAATTGTACGTATTTCGTCTCAGTTGACACATCAAGAAACGCGTTTCACGGCAGGACATGAATTGGCGCACGCCGTTCTTCATCCAGCCATGAACGGCTTGCATCGCGACCGCGCATTGTCAGGGCCGCAATACCGCAAAGAGAAGGTCGAAGTTGAAGCAGATAGGTTTACGTCAGCTTACTTGATGTCTCCGAAACTGGTCTTCGGAGAGTTTGCAAAACGGTTCGGCACCGATGTATTCCGCTTGAATGAGGAATCAATTTTTGGGCTTAGTCTTCGTGCCGGTCTTCACAAACTTCGTAACACGCGAGATGTTTCTTATGTCGTCGCTCAGGCAAGTATGTACATGGGCTTGCCATTTGATTCGCTAGCAAACAAATTCCGGGTTTCTCCAACCGCCATGGCAATTCGGCTGGAGGAGCTTGGATTGATCGAAGACTTCTCGTCACAACGGATGTGGTGATGCTAAGGCTTCATAAAACTTATACCCAAGGTCCTAGGCTGGGTTGGTTCTAAGTGCCCTTGAGGCTGCCGGCCAATGGCACTTAGCAATTGATTCAACCGAATCACTTTCGCGGGTCGGATTAGTTCAGCCATAGGGGCATGCTGTGACATACGAAGAGCAACTCGACTACGCGTCTTACTTGGTAGGTCAGGAGAACTTGGCTGTTGCAGATGCGCACAACGTACTCGCCCATTTGCAGCGAATTGAAGATCCCTTCAAGAGTATCTGTGCTGCAGTAGGCTCGCCCGCCGGCGCTTTGGCTACTGAGTTCCAGTCGGTCCTTGATGCCCAGCGCCAAGCTTTGGCTTCCGCCAATGAACGGCTGCAGAAAGCCAAGAGCGAACATCAACGTCTTCTGGCGAAGGCTAAGTTATGAACCTTCACAACTAGTTCAAGCCGGGCCTGCGACGCAAGCCGGCATAGTTCAGGAAATAAGTGGCTATGACACGTGACGGCAACCTGATCGACACCATTAGCCTCATGTTCGAGGCCGCCCGCTCCTATCTGGGTGGTGCCAAGATCATCATTGACAGTGACGGGATCAACGACGACAACGGCGCACTCGTCCCAACGCTTCCCGTCACAACGTGCTTGACGCTTGCCATTGAAATTCAACTAAAAGCACTTCTGGTCGCCTACTCAGTTGGACGCCCTAAAGGTGATGGGCACGACCTCTTGTCGCTCTTCAACGCACTACCCCATGCCGTGCAGTCAGAGTTCATTGAGTTTCAAATCGGCTTCACTGAACTTAATGATGATGCCCTTAGAAGACTTCTCGCCGATGAGAAGGATACTTTCAAAACGTGGCGTTATCCTTACGAGAAGCCTGTACTTGAAACGCAGCCCGCTCCGCTGTATCACGTTGCTTTAGCGCTCAGCGAATATATTAAATCACACTTCGAGATTGAAAGATCGGACAACGGTTGGCTCCGTAAGGACGCCTAACAGCCTGGCCATAGGTTGGCTCAAGCCCGCCGGGTGGTGATCACGATGCTTCATCGCTGCAGGCTAAGGCTTATCCTATAAGTTGGAAAATTGGAGAGCGGAGATGATCGATCCGACAGTCGGTGTGCCGCCTCATATTGCAATGTTGCTCAATGAGAATTTTGATCTCAGCGACGCGAGAGCGGTCTGCAGACAGCTGAAATCGATGTTTTCAGAACTGCGTAGCCAGGCTCGAATTGCCAACTTTGAGATGCTCCCTGATCTAGGGAATGACCCTTCTGTATTTAGAGCCGTTTTGAGTGGCGGACTGGATCTGTTTGGGAGGGATGGTGTTTGCCAAGCTCCGTTATGTCGAATCGGCTACGCAACTCGAATATCCAGAAGCATTGCGCTTATGGCAGACCAAGTCACAATGCACGATTTTCTGCGTGAGACGATCCTTGATCTTAAGGGAAGACCTACCAATGCCGACCTCGAAAGACTAACGGCTGACGTCTATGTGCTACACCAGCTTAAGCCGCTCGTGAGGGAGGGGCTACTTCGTTTTATTGCCCCCGTGCTGCCGACTTGCGTGAGCTGTATGGATGAGTTTGAGCGTCGTGTTGAAGTTCTTGCCGACGCTGTAATACAGCAGACTGACGGCGCGATGTCTGTTGAAAGAACGGATGAATACACAGCAATCAACACCGGGTCAATGTTTGAGCCGCCTCTGTTCGTGCGATTCGGATCAAGACTCGCAGAGGAATCAGATCGTGGCCTGATAAAGATGATGGCTATCCGGGCCGTTAGGTTTGCGCTTTGGGACGCAAGAGACGCCAGCATGGTAAGTGGCGCCGTATTCTCGAACTCGCGGTCTGGGCTACGGGGTCTGTTGACAGCAGAGGGTTTGGCAGGAGAGGACTTCAACTACCGAGAGTTCGAAGGCCAAAGGGCTGCAGAACTCCCCTGGGTGAATGGATTGACAGTTGAGCAGACGATTCAACTTCGCCATGAAGCATCCCAGGCATTGCCGTCATTGCGGGAGTTTTTGGCAAGAAGGCTAGCAGCTAGAGCAGGCGTTGCTAGAGCCGATGGTTGGGAAGACTGCGTGGCCGAACTCAGAGAGCAAGCGGAGGAAGTCAGGGCCGAACTTGCCCAAGCTACAAGACGCTCGGGAGCATTGCGCCGAAATGCTTCCGGGATACTCGGATTAGGCATTTCTGCCCTAGGATTTGCGCTAGAAGGTCCTTTTGCGGCGGTGGGGACACTGCTATCCACGCTGGGCCTGACTCATAACCACCAGCAAAGTCAGCACCATGGAGTTCCTGCGACGGCAAAACCCGGATTCGTCCTAGTTGTGGCTCGGGATATCTTGGGACATGCCAGACCCGAGGACTAGATGGGTGCGACAGGGCCATAGGGCGGGCTAAAGCCACCCAGCTAGTGTGATACGAAACAGGCGAAACAGGGGTCAGAGTCTGAGGTATCCCCACGTTTTCACGAAGGCGCTCGCATTTGATTGAAGACATCCGGCGGCAGAGTTCGTAAACGCTGC
>NZ_JBDKXI010000005.1:0-683 GCF_039710385.1 Pseudoxanthomonas sp. CCNWLY206-1
GCGGGCGCCAGCACGTTGCCCTCGGCATCCAGCGGGACGAAACCGTGTTGCTGGCCCGACACCGCAATCGCCGCGATACCGGCGCGGGTGGCCGCATCCAGTTGCGCGAAGCAGGCGCGCACGCCCTCGAGCCACCACGACGCATGCTGCTCGCGGCTACCGTCGTCGGCGCTGATCAGTTCCAGGGGCGCGCTGGTGGTGGCGACCACCTGCCGTTGCTCAGGATCGTAGACCACCAGCTTGATGCTTTGGGTACCCGCGTCGAGGCCAGCAAACAGGGTCATTGTTGCCCCCTGGCAGCAGGAAAGTTAGCGCTACCATTTTTTGTGGGTGACATAGCCGCACTGGATAGAAAAGCCAGCAACATAGGGACGTAATCGGGGAAAGCCGGGGATGCGCGCACTCTACCAGCTGTGTTGAGAAGTGCTTGCTGCGGTGCGGAATGTCAGACAGAACAATGGCTTGGAGACCAGGCCGCATAAGGGTGCCATCCTCGGCGTGAGCTTATTATTTACGTCGCGATCTGACACGAAGAGCTCGCGGCGGGACGCCGCTCTTGCGACGGCGGTCGATGATCAGTGCCATCGCGCATGCGGTGGCTTTGGTAGGAGCGCCGTCCTCGGCGCGAGCTTTTTCTTCTGTCGCGATCTGATACGAAGAGCTCGCGGCGGGACGCCACTCCT
>NZ_JBDKXI010000005.1:783-28860 GCF_039710385.1 Pseudoxanthomonas sp. CCNWLY206-1
ACGACGGCGGTCGATGATCAGTGCCATCGGGGATGCGAAGGCTCTGGTAGGAGCGCCGTCCTCGGCGCGAGCTTTTTGCTTCTATCGCGATCTGATACGAAGAGCTCGCGGCGGGACGCCGCTCCTACGACGGCGGTCGATGATGAGAGCCATCGCGCATGCGGTTGCTTTGGTAGGAGCGCAGTCCTCGGCGCGAGCTTTTTCTTCTGTCGCGATCTGACACGAAGAGCTCGCGGCGGGACGCCGCTCCTACGACGGCGGTCGATGATCAGTGCCATCGGGGATGCGAAGGCTCTGGTAGGAGCGCCGTCCTCGGCGCGAGCTTTTTCTTCTGTCGCGATCTGATACGAAGAGCTCGCGGCGGGACGCCGCTCCGCGCCCCGATAGCCGTTCCGTACGCACGATCAAGAACGCGCCGCAGCGCGCCTGGATGGCGAACACGGCGTGAGTTCTTCGTTTTCATCGCGGTGTGGGAAGAGCTCGCGGCGGGGACGCCGCTCCTACAACAGCGGGGCACGAGGGCGGTCGTGGTAATCGCGCAGGTGAAGCGCAGGCGTACTTCAACGCGGAAGTTCGGGCTCCAACGTGTACTGGACGAGATACAGGTCCAAGCTGGCCGCACCCGCTTTTTGCGCGGACACCGTGAATCGGTTTGGATGCGACCAGTCGAGCATCGCACCGTACGTATCCTGGTCGCCACTGTTCACGGTCTGGGGTAGCAAAGTACCTGCGCCATAGCGTGCCTCGCGACGCGGGGCGAAAAACATATCCACCCGGTCTTTACGAAAATCCATCGTGCGCGCGAAGACCATGGAATGTCCGTCGGACAAGAAAGTCGCGTCGAACTCGTTGGCTGCCGTGTTGATATCGCCTTCCAGACGCCGCGCGGGTTCGAAGGTTTGATCCGCGCGTTGCAATGCCACGAACAAATCATGGCCCCCCGCGCCGCCGGGCCGATCACTGGAGAACAGCAAGCGCGTGCCGTCCGGCGAAAGCATCGGTGCGAACTCGTTGCCGATACTGTTGACGGAAGGCCCAAGATGTTCGACTGCGTCGAATCCGTCTTCCGTCATCACAACGCGATAAAGATCATCGCCACCGAGTCCACCCGGCCGATCCGAGCAAAAATACATGTAGCGTCCATCGGCAGAGAACGCGGGATCGAAATCGCGAGACGGCGAATTGAACGGAACCGGCTTGGGCTCTGTCCACCCTTTCCCACTCCGACGTGCGATCCAGATGTCGTATCCGCCGGCGCCGCCCGGACGATCGCGGCTGAACCACAACGCCGCCTTGCCGTCGGGACTCAGTGTCAGGCGGATCTCGGAGAATTCCGGTGTGGAAACGATGCCTGGCAGGAAAGGAGCCGCTTCGCCGACGATGGTCAGTGATGGTTCGGCGGAGGAAGCTCGCCGAGATTCCGTGGCTTCGGCGTCTTGCGCAAGAAACAAGCCGGCCGCCAGAATCGCGGAAAGAAGCAAGCGATGACTGAGCTTCGCCACGGGAACTCCTAGAGATCTGTTCATGAGCTCGGCTCTGCAAAAGCACGGGTGAATTCCTTGTGGGAGCGACGTGAGTCGCGACCGGAAACATCAGCGTCGCGACTCATGTCGCTCTCACAAGATAGCTATGCCGCCCTTGCCGCCATGACGGATTCGCAAACCCAGGCACGGCGATGGTGGGCCGGGGCCCGGCCCTACGTTCTGGTGAAATCGCTGATCCAGTTCGTTTCCCACGTGGCTCCGCCGTCGGCGGAACTGGCCTGTTCCCAACGTGCCGAGCGCTGGGTGATCCGCGACCAAAGCACGCGTGTCTGGATCGGCCGTGCCTCATGAGTGTCGTCGCCGATGAACGTCCCAACACCGTCGGCGAATCCGCCGCGGACGGGCGGCGCGATCACGGTCGGAGTGCGTCCGTCCAACCACCAGCTCAACCATTGCTTCGCCGCTGGGTCGAATGCGCGGATACCCATGCCACGCACCGTACCGCTGGGAAACTCCATCACGTTGTCGCCCACGTTTCCGAGTCCACCGAGGACAGGCCAATTGACCAGCGTGCCGCCAAATTCGTCCCATTGATCGCTGCTGACGAGCCGCTGCCGAAGGCGCCGGTGGCTAACATTCCAGCGGCCGACCAGGAACTCGAAATCGCGGTTTGCTCCCGCCAGCATCGGCAGCGGCGCCGGTTCCGCAGTGGTGCGGGTGAAGTAGTTGAGCCAGTTCACTTCCCAAGTAGCGCCATCGTCGGTGGAGAACGCCTGTTCCCAGAACGGACGTGGCCCGTGGATGTCCTGCCAGCGGAAGCGCATCGTGATCGGCCGGCCCTTGAGCGTGTCGTGGCCGATGAAAGTGCCGACGGAGCCTTTGAAACCGCCGAGCACTGGCGGATCGATCTTGGTTGGGTTGCGCCCATCGAGCCACCAGATCGACCACCGTTGCGAGAGCGGATCGAACGCACGAATGCCTAATCCACGATAAGAATCGCCGGGTAGTTCCAGCGAATTGTCGTCGACTGTTCCGAGCCCGCCGAGGGTGAGCCAGCACGCGCTCTTGCCGGCGAATTCCTCCCATTCCGTGCTGCCGGCCAGTCGCTCCTTCAAGCGGCGGTGCCACACGTCCCAATTACCGACAAGCCAGCGCCAGTCGTCCACATGCGGACCGGTCTGCTGCCGGGTGCCAGCGTTCGGCAGGACTTGCGCCAGGACGAATCCGGACGGCGCCAGCGCCGCCGCGCCTGCTAGCGTCGCGATTTGCGCCAGGAAATCACGGCGCGCCTGGGAAGCGTCGCGCCCGTTCATCGCAGCTGCTCCCAGCAAACCAGGCGGGATGCCTGGATGGCGGTAGGGAACGGTTTCGCCCTCCACTGGAAAGCCACGTCTGACATGCGACTGATCATCGAAACCCCCGCCTGGCACCTGAAGAACGTGGCCGCAGGATGGCAGCCACGCGGGAGGTCGACCACTCGAGAATCGGCCTGTAGCATCAGTCAGACTTATGGTCAGCCCTCACCGCTTTCCCTCCCTTGTCTCGATCCGGGCGTTCGAAGCCGCGGCCCGGCACGGGAGTTTCGCCAAGGCGGCGCTGGAGCTCGACACCACCGCGGCGTCGGTCAGCTATCACGTGCGTCGGCTGGAAGAACAGATCGGCGCGCGGCTGTTCCTGCGGCATCCGCAGCGTGTCGAACTGACTGCCGCCGGCGAACTGGTGGCGCGCGAAGCCATGAATGCGTTCGCAGCGTTGCGCGCCAGTTTCATCAAAGCCGCCGAGGTGGATGAAACACGACTCTCGTTGACGACGCTGCCAACGTTGGGCACGAGCTGGCTCACGCCAAGACTCGGTGAATTTCGCGCCAGGCATCCGGACATCGTGCTCGAATTGGATGTGTCTCCTGAAGCGCAGGATTTGACGACCGGGCGCTTCGACGCGGCGATTCGCAATGGGCATGGCGGGTGGCCGGGACTGCGATCGGTCGAGTTGTTCCCCAGCATTTTCATGCCGCTATGCGCGCCCGCACTGAAGAAGGCTGCTGCTGCCATCGCGGATCCGAGTTCCACGCTCGAAGTTCCGCTGCTGGGTAGATCCGACTGGTGGGCGCTCTGGTACCGGGCGCGCGGATTCACCGGTGCCATGCCCGCGGGCCGTTTCGGCACGCACCTTTCCGCCGAGTATCTCGACATCGCCGCAGCCGTCGCGGGGCACGGCATCGCCATTGGATCGCCAATCCTGTTCCGCGGCGAAATCGATGGCGGCAGGCTGGTGCCGGCGCATGATTTCGTGGCGGGGGATGGAAGAACGTTTTGGCTGACCTATCCCGTTGCACGGCAGAACAGCCCCAAGCTCGTCGCGTTCCGCGAATGGCTGTGCGGCGAGGTAGAGCGCGAGAGGAAATCAGCGCAGGCCTTTATTCGCAGGGCGGTTGTTGTGGAGCCGGTAGCGGAGCCTGCGCGTTAGCCGATGCCATCGCGAACAGGAGCCCGCCCTTGTAGGAACCCGCCCTTGTAGGAGCGCCGTCCCGGCGCGAGCTCTTCGCTTCTATCGCGACCTGGCAGGAATAGCTCACAGCGGGACGCCGCTCCGCGCCTCGATAGCCGTTAAGTGCGCGCGGTCAAGAACGCGCCGCAGCGCGTCCGGATGGCGAACGACGGGCTTCAATCTTTCTTCGCCTCAATCGCGATCTGGCAGGAAGAGCTCGCGGCGGGAGGCCGCTCCTACCGGACGCCGATCATCTTCGGAATCTCCGCCGCCAACGCATCGATCGCCACCCGCGTTTTCGATGGCAAATGCCGCATCTTCGGCCAGACTGCGTGTATGTCATTGGCGACGACCACTTCGCTGTCCATTACCAGTACGAGTTCACCGGCATGCACATGCCGCGACACCAGCCAACAAGGCAGCCAGGCCAAACCAATGCCGGCGACGGCGGCGTCTGCTATCGCCTGCAGATCATCGAACCGCAACACGCTTTTGATCTTGGGTTCTTCTATCCGGCCATCAGCGTCGCGCACGCGCCAAGGCAGGTCGTAGCCGGCGCGGCCGTAAGCAATGCCGATATGTCCATCCATGGCCTGCACGCTGGTGGGATGTCCGTGCTCGGCCAGGTAGGCCGGCGATGCGCAGATCGACATGTGCTGAGTGCCCAGGCGCCGCGCGACCAGATTGGTGCTGTCTGCAAGCGCACCCACGCGCACCGCGATATCGAAACCATCTTCAAGCAAGTCGACAACGCGATCATTGAAAGACAGCTCGATCTCAAGCCGCGGGTGCGCACGCATCAGGTCCCGCAACACGGGTGCCACGCAATGACGGCCGAACAGCACAGGGGCGCTGACCCGCAGGCGTCCGAGCGGTTCGCGGCGACCGGTTTCGAAAGCCGCCTCGGCCGCATCCAGTTCCGCCAATGCACGCACGCAGCGCTCGTAGTACGCCTGACCGTCGTCGGTCAGGCTTTGGCGACGGGTGGTGCGATGGAAGAGTCGAGCACCCAGGCGCTGTTCCAGCCGCGCGATGGTTTTGCCGACTGCCGAGCGCGTCACCCGCAGGCGTTCCGCCGCCAGCGCGAAGTTCCCCGCCTCCACGACCTGGACGAAGGCAGTCACCCCGCTGAGGCGCTCGTTGATCATGATTGGTTCCTTTTTAGCTACACAGCTGGAAACAAGATGCGCCACTGCGTACTGATGGGCACCTATATCTTAGCCGCCAGCGCAGCCATGGAACCGCAAGTCGGAACCTCCCGCGCCACCCCGTTCGTTTCCCCACTGCGGAGCACTCATGAAGGCTTACCAACTACGCGCCGGCGACGGCGTCGCTGGCTTACAGCAGGTCGATATCGCACCACCCCTCCCCGCCGACCACGAGGTACGGGTGCGGATTCACGCCGTCTCGCTCAACTATCGCGATCTGATGTTCGCCCGCGGCGATTACGTCAACGTGCCCGAGCAACCGCTTATCCCGGTCGGCGACGGCGCTGGCGAGGTGATCGCGGTTGGCCCGGCAGTCACGCGATTCAGGCCCGGCGATCGCGTGGTCAACACCTATTTCCCCGGCTGGATAGACGGCGCACCGACGCCGGAGAAGCTCGCCCATTCCTATGGCGCGCATATTCCTGGCGTCCTCGCCGAGCAGTTCGTCGCCCACGAGGACGCGCTGGTTTCCATTCCCACGCATCTGAACTACGCCGAAGCCGCGGCGCTCTGCTGCGCTGGCATTACCGCTTGGAACACGTTGTTCGTCGCCGGCAATCTGACGCCCGGCGCGACCGTGCTGCTGCTCGGCACCGGCGGCGTGTCGATCTGGGCGCTGCAATTGGCGAAAGCCGCTGGCCTGCGGGCGATCGTGACCTCGTCCAGCGATGAAAAGCTGGAGCGCGCGCGTACGCTCGGGGCCGACGCCGTCATCAACTACCGCAACGTACCGGAGTGGCAAGACGAAGTACGGCGTCTCACCGATGGCCGCGGCGTCGACCTGGTGGTGGAAGTCGGCGGCGAAGACACGCTTACGCGTTCATTGGCCGCCGCGCGCATGGGCGGCACCGTGGCCGTGATCGGCGGCGTCAGCGGCTTCGGAAGTCCGGCGATCTCGACCATCGGCTTGATCGTCAGCGCCCAGCATCTAACCGGAATTTTTGTCGGCAGCCGCGCGATGTTCGAGGACCTCAACCGCTTCGTCGAAGTGAACCGGATTCGTCCGGTGATTGACCGCATATTCCCGTTCGCGCAGGCGCGCGAGGCTTACGAGCATCTGAAGGCGGGCCGGCACTTTGGAAAGGTGGTTATTGGAATTGGCGATTGATGCGGAACTCGGAGCCGGCTTGCATGTTGCCGAATGGTCTACTTGATCGCATGGCTTCCGCGCTTGCAGCGGGCGTCACTTTGACCAGCCATTCGGCTGTTGAAGAGCACCTCTTTTGGTTACTTTCTTTGCACAAGCGAAGAAAGTGACGCTCGCGGCAGCGCGGAAGTCATCCGATCCAGTAAACGATCAGAACGAAGCGTTAGCCGGTGGATCGACGATCGGAAAACAGCCAAACAACTTACTCAATCACTCTGCAATTCCGCCACAAAATCGTAAGCATCACCGCGATAGTACGAACGCGTCGATTCCACCACGCGGCCGTCTTCGAGGAAGGCGCGACGCTCCACCAGCAAACCCGGACTTCCGACGGGCAGCTCCAGATGCTTGGCCGCTTCCTCATCAAGCGCCACTGCACGCAGCCGTTGCAACGCGCGCTTCGGACGATTGCCGTACGCGTCCAGCGCTTCGTACAGCGACGTGGTGACGCTTTCGGGATCGGGCAGCAGCGAATACGGCACCAGCGTGCGCTCGATGGCAATCGGAGAACCATCGACATGGCGCAGCCGGTACATGCGGACCACGCCGCTGCCGGGCGACAGGTTCAACGCCATCGATTCTTCCGGCGTCACTTCGCCCACGCTGCGCTCCAAAAAACGCACTTGGGGATTGAGCCCGCGTTCGCGCAGATCGTCGGTGAAACTGGTCAGGCGCGAGAACTGCCGCAGGATGCGCTCGGCGACGAACGTGCCCGCGCCTTGCCGTTGCACCAGCAGACCACTTTCGATCAGGCCAGCCAGCGCCTTGCGAATGGTGACCCGCGACAGTGACAACAACGAGGCCAGATCGCGCTCGCTAGGCAGCGCCTGCCCTGGCTTCAACACACCGGCATCCATCAAATTCTGCAGTGCGCGACGCAGACGTAGATAAGCCACCGCGCGGGTGGATTCGCCGGTCTGCAGGCGCTGGTATTCATCGGCGAGAGCTTTTTGCATCTCCTGAAGATACCACTGCGCTACCAATCTAACAAGATGTCTCGCAGATTCAGCAATGTGGACTGATTGCGTGGCGAATCCTGGTAGTGCGGTGGTATGGTTCCACCTTTCCGATCAACCGCCCCGAGAGCTGACGTGACCGCCAAGACCCTGCCTGTCGACCCCTTCGACCTCGTGATTTTTGGTGGTACCGGCGATCTGGCGATGCGCAAGCTGCTGCCGGGCCTGTTGCGCCGCTATGCCGACGGCCAGATCCGCGAAGAGACCCGCATCATCGGCGTCGCCCGCGACGGCCAGTCCGCGGCCGATTACCGCGCCAAGGTAGGCGACGCGCTGACGCGTTTGGCTGCCAGCGACGAAGGACTGAAGGCGAAGATTCCGGCGTTCCTGGAAAAGCTCGGCTATCACGCGTTGGACGCCACCCGTGACGACGGCTGGGAAGAATTCGCGCAGCAGCTGAAGTCGCAGGGCGAACGCATCCGCGTGTTCTATCTGTCGACCAGCCCGACGCTGTTCGTCAACATCTGCGACCGCCTGCGCGCGCACGGACTGAATACCGGCGGCGCGCGCGTGGTGATCGAAAAACCCATTGGTCACGATTCGGCCAGTGCGGCGGTGATCAACGACGCCGTGGGTAGTGCGTTCGAGGAAAGCCAGATCTTCCGCATCGATCACTACCTGGGCAAGGAGACGGTGCAGAACCTGCTGGCGCTGCGTTTCGCCAACATCCTGTTCGAGCCGCTGTGGAACGCCAACCATATCGATCACGTGCAGATCACCGTGGCCGAAACCGTCGGCCTGGAGAAGCGCGCCACCTACTACGACACCTCCGGTGCGCTGCGCGACATGGTGCAGAACCATTTGCTGCAGCTGCTATGCATGGTGGCGATGGAGCCGCCGGCCGCGTTGCAGGCCGATGCGGTGCGCGATGAAAAACTGAAAGTGCTGCGCTCGCTGCGGCCGATCACCGCAGCCGATGCCGCTCACCTCACGGTACGTGGCCAGTACCGCGCCGGTGCGGTGAATGGTGCCGCCGTACCGGGTTATCTGGACGAGCTGGGCCGCGAAGACTCGCGCACCGAAACGTTCGTTGCATTGAAAGCGGAAGTGGATAACTGGCGCTGGGCCGGTGTGCCGTTCTACCTGCGTACCGGCAAACGCCTGCCCGAGCGCGTTTCGGAAATCGTCATCACCTTCCGCCAGATCCCGCATTCGATCTTCGAAGACAGTGCCGGTCCGGTCATGACCAACAAACTGGTGCTGCGCCTGCAACCGGACGAAGGCGTCAAGCTGTGGCTGATGATCAAGGATCCGGGCCCCGGCGGCTTGCGCCTGCAACACGTGCCGCTGGACATGAGCTTCGCCGAGGCCTTCGGCGTGCATCAGCCGGAAGCCTACGAGCGCCTGCTGATGGATGTGGTGCGAGGCAACCCGACGCTGTTCATGCGTCGCGACGAAGTGGAAGCGGCATGGAAGTGGATCGACCCGATCCTCGCCGCCTGGAACAACCTGCGTGACGCACCCAAGACGTACACCGCCGGATCCTGGGGACCGAGCGCCGCTGTGGCGCTGGTCGAACGCGATGGCCGCACCTGGAATGAGGATTCGGCTTGATGTTTTGGTTTTTGGATGAGGGGCGAAGAACTCCTGGGATGGAAACTCATCCGTCGGCCTGAAAGTCCATTCCCTCATCCGCCCTTCGGGCACTTTCTCCCACAGGGAGAAGGAAACAGCGCTGGATGCCATTAGTTCATGACCGATCTCTCCCCCAAGATCCAACACCATCACTTCGCCGACAGCGCTGCGCTTGCCGAATCGCTCGCGGCGGCTGTCGCCGATGACCTGCGCGCAGGCGTCGCCGCGCACGGGCAGGCAAGCGTGGCGTTGTCGGGCGGCAATACGCCCAAGCGTTTCATGCAAGCCTTGTCGCAACAGCCGCTGGATTGGGACAAGATCGTGGTGACGCTGGTGGATGAGCGCTGGGTTCCCGCCACGCACGAGCGCTCCAACGCAAAGCTGGTGCAGGAGAACCTGCTGCAAGGTCCCGCGGCGGCCGCGCGGTTCGTATCTCTCTACCGGGACTTGCCGGATCGGAGCCCGGCGGAACCGGAGTCTGCGGCGGCGGAGTTGGAAGCGGATCTGCCGCAATCCTTCGATGCGATGGTCCTGGGCATGGGCGCCGACGGCCACACCGCATCGTTCTTTCCCGGCGGCGACCGCTTGGCCGAGGCACTGGATCCGGCCGGCATCGCCCGCGTGCTCCCCATGCGCGCACCGGGCGCGGGCGAACCCCGCATCACCTTGACCCTACCCGTTCTGCTGGCGGCCCATCGCCTGTACCTGCATATCGAAGGTGCGGAAAAACAGACGGTGCTGCAGCAAGCACTGAGTGGCGAAGGCGAGGGCAAGGACTATCCCGTGCGCACCGTGCTGGCGCATGTTGCAAGGCCGATCGCTGTCTTCAGCTGTCCCTAGCGCCGTTGATCGCGCGGCGCGGCGCAACGATCCAAAGGGCCTGTTCCTGCCGCGATCCGCCCATTCCGATGCTGTGACTCTCTTTGAATATGGTCTGTGATGCAGGCGGGAAAGCGCCGAAATATCCCGCGAACGCCCTCCCTGCTTATAATGGCGGCCTTGTCCGTGGCGTCCGCGCCCGGACGCGCCTCCGCCGGCGGCCGTGAACTGGCCAGGCGGACTCCTGTTTTCGTAGCCATGCACGGCTTGAGTGCCGTGCTGCCATAAGGTGGAAAGTGCGTAATTACGACCTCGAATTCCTCAAGCATTTCTCGATGGTGATCGGCTTCCTGATGCTGGTCACCGTGGGTCTGATGGCAGGCGCCTATTTCCTGCACAACTCGGTGCCGCCGGAAGTGGACCCGGCCGCCGCCAAGCGCACCGAATCCCGCATCGCGCCGAGCGGTGCGGTCTACGCCGGCAGCACCGGTGCCGCCGCTCAGGCCGCCGCCAAAGCCGCGGCGTTGGCCGCCGCCTCTTCGCAGGTCGCCTATGGCGGCACCACCGATGGCGCGGTCATCTACCAGAATCTCTGCGGCGCCTGCCACACCAATGGCGTGGGCATGGCCCCGACGCTGACCGCCGCCGGCATGGGCGCGCGCGCGGCCAAGGGCAAGGAAACGCTGTACAAGCACGCCATCGAAGGCTTCACCGGCCCGGACGGCGGCATCATGCCCCCGAAGGGCGGCAACCCGGCGCTGACCGAGGAGCAGATCCACGCTACGGTCGACTGGATGTTGGCCAACGTGAAGTAAGTCCGGCCGTTGCCGATGCGCAGAACGCCGCCTCCGGGCGGCGTTTTTGTTCGGGGTGGTTGCACGTCTTCACGCCAAGTCAGAACGGATCGTCACCCCGGCGCAGGCCGGGGCCCAGTGCCTTGCGCTCGGGATGGCAAAAGTTGCTAGGCCCCGGCCTGCGCCGGGGCGACGATGAATATGTTCAGAGCCGCTAACCGCCGCGAAGTCGCTCTAGCTCCCGGATCCTTCGCGCCGACCTCCAAGCAAGCGGCCGATGCGAGAATGTTCTACTTTGATGCTTCCGGCCGGAACTCCCCTCCAATGCGAGTCCTTCTTTTGCCTTTCCTGGTCGCTACCACGCTAACTACCGGTCCGGCCGCGGCAGCCGACGGCGGCGGTGCGCCCCTCGCCATTGGCGCCGTACAAGGAAGCGGTGACCGCAGCCCGCTGGAAGGGCAGACCGTCATCGTCGAAGGCGTGGTGACGGCGGATCTGCGCGAGGGCCTGGGCGGGTTCTTCCTGCAGGACGCCGGCGATGGCGATGCAAAGACATCGGACGGCATTTTCGTGATGCAGGCCTTAGACCCGGCGGCGAAGGACGAGATTGTCCGCGTCGGCCAACGCGTGCGTGTCGAAGGCAAGGTGGTCGAGAGCGAGATGGGCCGCCAGGGCAGCCGGCTGACCGCGATATCCCCTTCCCGCATCGAAGCCATCACCAGCGCCGCGCCCGTTACGGCAGCCGAACTGAAGGCGATTCCCGCGAATTGGGAATCGCTGGAAGGCATGAAGGTCCGTATCTCCGCACCGCTGACCGTCACCGGCACCGATCAGCTCGATCGCTATGGCGAACTCAGCGTGGCGTTCGATGGCCGCCTGTGGCAACCCAGTGAAGTAGCCGCGCCGGGTAGCCCGGCTTACCAGCAGGTGTTGGCTGACAACGCGCGCCGGCGTTTGGCGCTGGACGACGGCAGCGGCGATCGCGATCCGAAATCGATCCGCTATCTCGCCGGGGAGCACATACCGCGCGCCGGTACGGTGTTGGACGGTGCGGAAGGCATTATCGATGAGCGTCATGGCGGATATCGGCTGCAGACGATCTCGCCATTGAAGCTGACGGACCCGCAGCGGCCCGCGCCACCGACGGTGCCGGGCGCGTTGAAGATCGCCGCCTTCAATCT
The DNA here is from genome assembly GCF_039710385.1 of Pseudoxanthomonas sp. CCNWLY206-1. Classification (NCBI taxonomy): domain Bacteria; kingdom Pseudomonadati; phylum Pseudomonadota; class Gammaproteobacteria; order Lysobacterales; family Lysobacteraceae; genus Pseudoxanthomonas; species Pseudoxanthomonas sp. CCNWLY206-1. The sequence goes on from NZ_JBDKXI010000005.1 coordinate 12,495, forward strand.
GGAAAACCTCTTCAATGGTGACGGTCGCGGTGGCGGCTTTCCCACATCGCGCGGTGCCAAAACGCCACAGCAATTGCAGGCCCAGACGGTCAAGCTGGTGGCGACGATCCGTGGACTGAATCCGGATATTGCCGCGTTGATGGAGTTGGAAAACGATGGCTATGGCCCGGAATCCAGCCTGGCGCAGTTCGTTGCCGCCTTGAATGCCGATGGCGGCGACTGGCGCTTCGTCGATGCTGGCCAAGGTCCTGGTCCCGACACTATTCGGGTGGGCCTGATCTATCGGGCATCGCGGGTCACGCCTCAAGGCAAGCCGGCCGTGCTGGAAGGCGGGCCTTTCGGCGAACGCAGTCGGGTTCCGCTGGCGCAGGCGTTCGTACCTGTCGGCGAGAATCGGCCGCCGGTGGTAGTGGTCGCCAATCACTTCAAGTCCAAGGGCTGTTCCGAAGCCACCGGTGCGGATGCGGATCAGAGCGACGGACAAGGCTGCTGGAATGCGCTGCGCCTGGATGCCAGCAAGCGTCTGGATGCCTGGATAAAAACCGATCCCACCGGCAGCCGCAGCGACATGGCCGTGCTATTGGGCGACTTCAATGCCTATGCGATGGAAGACCCGATGCGATGGTTGCGCCAGTCGGGTTGGGTGGATGCGTTCGTCGCCGCCAATGTCGAGCATCCTTACAGCTACGTCTACAACGGCCTGTCCGGACGGCTCGACCATGCCCTGCTGAGCCCCGCGCTGGCGAAGAAAATCCGCGGCGCGGCCGAGTGGCACATCAATGCCGACGAATCCGAACGCGAAGGTTATGCGGAAAGCGGCAGCGGCACGCCTTACCGCAGTTCGGATCATGATCCGCTGTTGTTGGGATTTGATCTTTGACACTCCCTCCTTGTTGGAGTGGTGCCGGCATGCCCGGCACGGGTAAGTCGCGACGAAGCGTACTAGTAGAGCTTCGTCGCGACTTACGTCGCTCCAAGGAAGGTTGATCGGCGCTACAGCGGCCTTAGAAGCGCAAAAGCAAATCCCCCTCAAATCCCCCTTCTAAAAGGGGGAGGCAGAAGCCAAGCCTTGCCGCCAACCTCTCCCGCCTCTCAGTTCCCCACTTCCAATTCCGGCCTCTTCAATACCCTGCCGCCTGCCCATCCTTGCGGCTTTCGCTGGCGCCGTAATACACGCCGGTTTCCGGATCGCGGCGGATGGCCTGGTATCCGCCATATGGTCCTAGCGCCCATTCCACGTGATGGCCTTTGTCCATCAGCGCGCGCACGGTTTCGTACGGGTAACCGGATTCCAGTTGCACCACGCCGCCGTCACTCATCGAGGTGTTCTGACCAGTCGGTTCGGTGGAACCTTCATGCTGGATGCGCGGTGCGTCACCGGCTTCCTGCAGATTCATGCCGAAGTCGACCAGGTTCATCACGATCTGCACGTGGCCTTGCGGCTGCATGGCGCCGCCCATCAGGCCGAAGCTGACGAAAGGCTTGCCGTCCTTGGTGATGAAGGCAGGAATGATGGTCTGGAACGGCCGCTTGCCCGGTTCGAAGCTATTGGGGTGGCCCGGCTTGAGCACGAACATCTCGCCGCGGTCCTGCAGGATGAAACCCAGTCCCGGCGGCGTCATGCCACTGCCCATGCCGCGGTAGTTGGACTGGATCAGCGAGACCATCATGCCGCTGGCGTCGGCGGTGGTCAGGTAGATGGTGTCGCCTTCCTGCAGCTCTTTTGGCGTGCCCGGCTGCACTTCCTTTAGCGGCTTTTCCATCGTGATCAGCTTGCGGCGCTCCGCGGCGTACGGCTTGGAGATCAGCTTGGCGACAGGCGCCGGCTGGAACGCCGGATCGGCATACCAGCGCGCGCGGTCGGCGAACGCCAGCTTTTTGGCTTCGACGAACAAATGCACATGCTCCGCGCTACCGAACGAAATCTTGGAGAAGTCATAGCCTTCCAGCACGTTGAGCATCTGCAAGGCGGCGATGCCCTGGCCATTGGGTGGCAATTCCCACACGTCATAGCCGCGATAGTTGGTGCTTACCGGTTCTACCCACTCGCCTTGATGCGCGGCGAGGTCTTCGTAACTCAGGAAGCCGCCATTGGCCTTGAAGTAAGCATCGATGGTGCGGGCGATATCGCCTTTGTAGAACGCATCACGGCCGCCATCGGCCAGCTTCTGCAGGGTGTTGGCGAGACTCGGGTTCTTCCACATTTCGCCAGTGCGCGGCGCGCGTCCGCCGATGGTGAAGTGTTCCTTGAAGCCCGGGTACTGCGACAGCTTGGGTATCGAACGGTTCCAGTAATAAGCGACCGTTTCGGCCACGGGATGGCCTTCGCGCGCATAGCGGATGGTCGGTGCCAGCACCTGTTTCATCGGCAGCTTGCCGAAGCGCCCGTGCAGGGCGAACCACCCGTCCACCGCGCCAGGCACACTGACTGGCAATGGACCGGTGGGCGGGATGTCGGTGATGCCTTTTTGCTGGAAGTATTCCAGCGTCAGCGACTTGGGCGAACGGCCTGAACCGTTGTAACCATGGAGTTTCCGGGTCTTGGGGTCCCAGACGATGGCGAAGAAGTCGCCACCCATACCGTTGCCGGTGGGCTCCATCAAACCCAGCGCCGCGTTGGCGGCGATAGCGGCATCGACGGCGCTGCCACCCTGCTTCATCACGTCCAAGGCGATCTGCGTGGCCAGCGGGTGCGAGGTGGCCGCCATCGCCTTCGGCGCGATGACCTCCGAACGAGTGGCGAAGGCGCGGCCAGTGATACGGTCGGCGGCGGCCGACGACCACGCCAACGTCAGTGCGAAACAGAACAGGAAAACGCGCATGGCGATACCGCGGTGTGGCGCGCCGGATGCGCGCCTTCGTCCCCAATGTTACGTGCTGGAACCTGTTCAAGTCTGTCGCACGCACGCCAGCAGGCAAGCGCGGCAAGACTTCGAACGGGTTCTTACGGCCAGGCGGGAGGATCCGCCTGCCAGGCCGCGTGCACTTCCGCGAGCTTGCCGCGTTCGCTCTCGTTCCATGTCGGCAGCAACCGGGCGAAGTTGGCCGGGTCGCTCCACAGGTTCGGCTCAGTGCGCACGGCAGCGGCGTACCACTGCACAGCTTCCGCCTTGCGATCCACGCTCCACAGGCCCAGCGCCAGCGTCGGTGGCACCCACGCCGGTGCACCGACGCTATTGGTCGCGCCGGCCCATTGCGTCAGTGCCGCTTGGAATTCACCCAGGCGGTACAGATCCCAGCCGTAGTTCCAGCTGATGGAACGCCACATGGTCCCGCCCGACTGAGTGCCATCCAGCGCTTGCTGGTACAAGGATTTACCCAACTCAGCGCGACCACCGACGATAGCCACGTGGGCCAGCTGGGTAGTCGCTTCGATAGTTTTACGGCCGCGTTCGCGGATCCTCACCAGCGCCTCGGCGAGTGCGTCGCCCTGCAATCCTTCCACCGCCACGATCGAACGCGTAACGCTTCGGTCTTCGTCGAAATAGAACTCTTTTGGCTTGGGCAAGGTCTGCGCACCAGCGCCGAAACCCCACAATGCCAGCACCACCGCCAGCAAGCCTTTACTCAAAGTCATCACGTAGTCCCCCGACCACCATTTCCTCCCCGGCCGTCATCCTAACCGCTGCAACGCACAAATACGCAGTGATCGGGGTCACAAAATATCCCGCTGCTACAATTTGCGACTTTCGCGCCCGCTTAGTTCAGGGACGCCAGCCTCCTTGCACGGGCCAGCCATGACCAGCACCGCCGAACTCATCTCGCCCTCTTCCGCCAACACTCCGCAGATCGGGATGCTGGATAACGACTACACCCTGGAACACAAGTACACCCGCACCGACGGCCGCATCTACCTGAGCGGCGTACAGGCGCTGGTGCGACTGCCCTTGATGCAGCGCCTGCGCGACCAGGCCGCGGGCCTGAACACCGCCGGCTTCATCAGCGGCTATCGCGGCTCGCCACTGGGCGGCTTCGATCTGGAGCTATGGCGCGCGCGCAAGCACTTGGAAGCCGCGGCGGTGAAGTTCACTCCCGGGCTCAATGAAGACCTGGGCGCCACGATGGTGTGGGGCACCCAGCAGACCAACCTGTTCCCCGGCGCCAAGGTCGAGGGCGTGTATTCGATGTGGTACGGCAAGGGCCCCGGCGTTGACCGCTGCGGCGACGTCTTCAAGCATGGCAATGCGGCCGGCACGTCGAGGCATGGTGGCGTGCTGGCGCTGGCCGCCGACGATCACGCCTGCCGCAGCTCCACGTTGCCGCACGGCTCGGAAGACGAATTCGTCAGCGCGATGATGCCGGTGCTTAACCCGGCCGGCGTTCAGGACATCCTGGACATGGGCCTGGTGGGCTGGGCGATGAGCCGCTACACCGGCCGCTGGGTCGGCTTCAAGACGATTGCCGAAACGGTGGAATCGTCGGCATCGGTGGAAGTGAATCCGTTCGCCCGGCAGATCCTGTTGCCGGAGGACTTCGAGCTGCCCGCAGGCGGTTTGAACATCCGCTGGCCCGATCCGCCGCTGGACCAGGAAATGCGCCTGCACCGTTATGCGGTGAAGGCCGCACAGGCGTTCGCGCGCGCCAATGGCCTGGACCGCATCGTGCTGGATTCGCCACGCGCGCGGCTGGGCATCGTCACCACCGGCAAGAGCTATCTGGACGTGTTGCAGGCGCTGGAATACCTGGGACTGGACGAACGCGCCTGCGCCGACATCGGCATCCGCGTCTACAAGGTCGGCATGACCTGGCCGTTGGAGCCGATGGGCATCGCCAGCTTCGCAAAGGGTCTGGAAGACATCGTCGTGGTCGAGGAGAAGCGCGCCTTCATCGAGCGGCAGATGAAGGAGTACATGTACAACTGGTCGCTGGGCACGCGGCCGTCCATCGTCGGCAAGTACGACGAACAAGGCGAATGGATCCTGCCCAGCACCGGCGAACTGACACCGGCCACGATCGCCGCCGTCATCGGCAAACGCATCCAGCGTTTCTTCACGAGCGAATCCATCGAACAGCGCCTACGTTGGATGGAAGACAAGGAAGCCGAGCTGGCGCTCCCACGCGCCAATTTCCCCCGCGTGCCGCATTACTGCAGCGGCTGCCCGCACAACACCTCCACGGTGGTGCCGGAAGGCTCGCGCGCGCTGGGCGGCATCGGCTGCCACTACATGGTGACGTGGATGGATCGCGACACCGACACCTTCACCCACATGGGCGGTGAAGGCGTGACGTGGTCCGGGCAGGCGCCATTCACCGAAACGCCGCATGTGTTCCAGAACCTGGGCGACGGCACCTTCTTCCATTCCGGCTCGCTGGCGATACGGCAGTCGGTGGCTACCGGCGTCAACATCACCTACAAGATTCTCTACAACGACGCCGTTGCGATGACCGGCGGCCAGCCGGTGGACGGCACCCTGAGCGTGCCGCAGATCGCGCACATGATGCGCGCCGAGGGCGTGCAGACGATCGTGGTGGTCAGTGATGAAATCGGCAAATGGAGCCAGCCGGAGATCTTCCCGTCGGGCGTGGAGTTCTTCGACCGCAAACAACTGGACGACGTGCAGAAGCAACTGCGCGAAGTGAAGGGCGTTTCCATCCTGATCTACGACCAGGTTTGCGCCACCGAGAAGCGCCGCCGCCGCAAGCGCGGCAAGATGGTCGACCCGCAGAAGCGGGTGATGGTCAACACGCTGGTGTGCGAAGGCTGCGGCGACTGCGGCGTGAAGAGTTTCTGCGTGTCGGTGCTGCCCAAGGAAACCGAATTCGGGCGCAAGCGCGAGATCGACCAGTCCAACTGCAACAAGGACTACAGCTGCGTCAACGGTTTCTGCCCCAGCTTCGTCACCGTGCATGGCGGGGCGCCGCGCAAGGGCGGCACGCTGGGTAAAAGCGGAGCGGACGTCGCATCCCTGTTCGACCAGTTGCCATCGCCGATGCTGAAGTCGGACCTGACGCAACCCTGGAACATCCTGATCACCGGCGTCGGCGGCACGGGCGTGGTCACCATCGGCGCGTTGCTGGGCATGGCCGGCCACCTGGAAGGCAAGGGCGCCAGCGTGCTGGACCAGACCGGTTTGGCACAAAAAGGCGGCGCGGTGACCACGCATATCCGCATCGCGCGCACGCCGGAAGACATCCACGCGGTGCGTATCGCCGCGGGCGAAGCGGACCTGGTGCTGGGTTGCGACATGGTGGTGGTGAACGACTACTGGGTGCTGTCCAAGGTGCGTGGCGAACGCTCGCACGTGGTGCTGAACACCTATGAGGCGATGCCGGGCACGTTCACCACTCGTCCGGACATGCAGTTCCCCGCCAGCGAAATTGTTGCTGGCGTGAAAGTGGCGCTGGGCGGCCGCGATCCGATGCAGGTCGACGCTACGCGATTGGCGACCGCCTTGATGGGCGATGCCATCGCGGCGAACCTTTTCATGCTGGGCTATGCCTGGCAGCAGGGGCTGGTGCCGATCTCCTTCGACGCCATCATGCGTGCGGTGGAGTTGAATGGCGCGGCGGTCGAAATGAACAAGCAGGCATTCGCCTGGGGCCGCTTGGCGGTGGTCAATCCGCAAGCCGTACAGGAAGCCTCGGGCCTGATCCACAACACCCAGACCGAGAGCGAGCGCATCCCGCGCAACCTGCAGATCCTGCCGCCGGGCGAGTGGGAAAGCACCGAATGGGGCGCCAACGCCGCGCCTCGCAATCCGGACAACGAGAGCGAACTACGCGGCCTGCCCGAAGGTAGCGCTGGCAACGGCAACAACGTCGCTTTCCTGCCGCTGGACGATCTGCGTCTGTCGCGTTCGCTGGATGAACTGATCGCGCGTCGCGCCGCTTTCCTCGGCGACTATCAGAACGCTACCTACGCCAAGCGCTACACCGACCTGGTCGGCAGAGTGCGAGCCGCCGAGAACCTGCGCGCGCCCGGCTCCACCGCGCTGACCGAAGCGGTGGCGCGTTATTTCTTCAAATTGATGGCATACAAGGACGAGTACGAAGTCGCACGCCTTTACACCAGCGGCGAGTTCCAGCGCCGCCTGCAGCAGCAGTTCGACGGTGACTACAAAGTGCACTTCCACCTGGCGCCGCCATTGCTGGCCAAGAAAGATGCACAGGGCCGGTTGATGAAGAAGGAATACGGTCCGTGGGTGTTCACCGCGTTCAAACTGATGGCCAAGCTGCGATTCCTGCGCGGCAGCATGCTGGACATCTTCGGCTATACCGAGGAACGCAAAAGCGAGCGTCAGCTGATCGCCGACTACGAAAAGACCATTGACACGCTGCTGTCAGCGTTGAATGCCGACAAGCTGCCGCTGGCCGTGGAAATCGCCAGCATTCCCGAACACATCCGCGGCTACGGCCACGTCAAGGATGCTCACCTGCACAAGGCCAAGGCCCGCGAAGCGGATCTGTTGGCCAAGTGGAACAATCCGCGCGAGATTCCGCTAGCGCGGATCGCCTGATCGATCTCTTGTAGGAGCGACTGACGTCGCTCCTACACAGGCAACAACCGCTATCGCCGCCGCACCGACGCCAGCGCGGCGCGAAGCGGCGGCTTCAGCGGCAGCGCCAGTTTCCGATACAGGAACGACAGCGCACGCCGGGAGCGCGGAACGCGCCAAGCCAATCCTTCCTCGATGGTGTAGACGCACGGCGCACACGCGCCGCAAGGCCTGCCACGCACCGGCCGGTGACAGAACCAGGTCATGTCCATGATCCAGCTCCAGTCCTCGCGCTCGGCGTCGCGCGCCATCGCTCGCTTGTCGATCTGGAATAGCGGGAAGCTGAAATAACGGAACAGCGTGTACTCCGCCTTATCCGCATGGCAGTGATCCATGCGGAAACTGCGGTACTTGCCACCGTGATCGTAAGCGCGGACGTAGGGAGCCAAGAGCGCCTGCACTTTATCGTCTATGTGCACGCTCAGTTCGATATCGTCTATTCCATGGCGCTTGCAAAACAACGCCAGCCATTCGTACTGGCTGCCGATGTAGATGCGCGACCGACTGGCGCGCAAGGCTTCCGATATTTCCGGATCAGGATCCAGATCCGCGACGCGGAAGGTACGCAGCGGCCGGAGCAGTTCGCGTGTTTCGGGAAACGCGTCGTACAGCGCGTCACGAATGCGTTGCATGGCCCGCAACTCGGTCGCAGTCGAGGCACGAGTCGTATCCTCGAGATAATAAGGCGTGACCGGAACCCGATGCTTCAACAGCAACTGCAGCAGTTCAAACGTCGAATCCCAACCGCTGGTCCACAACAGATTCACCCCCGGTTCCGCACCGGCCGCTGTAGGCGCCGCCGCCCTGGAGTCGTCATGTCTGCTGTCGCCATCATGCATGCAGGTACCTTACGTCTTGTCGAAAGCAGTCGTTATGACGCTTCGGAAATATTCGAAGCGCCGACTGCCGCATGGCGTGATGCTAACCCGCATGCGCAGATCTGACGTGCACGCGCTTTTCACAAAGACCAATGGCAACGCTTGAATTGGAAGCGATAGAAACATAGTCCGGGCGCCAACCTGCCATGCGTCGAACATCTTCAGCATTTCGTCATGTTCGGCACGCAGCAGGAAAACCCTGTATTTCATCGCAAAATTTCGGCCAACCGCTTCGCGGATGTACGCTTTATCAACCTGATCCGAATCCTGGATGATTATGTGGAGCGCCTTGTAATTTCGCTTTCGCGCCTATCAGCTGCATAGGTATCGCGTCGCAGGTAGTTTCATCTATAACCGTCACGCTTCTTTCGTCATTTCTACACATTCCATTCACGCACTCGACCACGATCATTCGTGAAGAGTAGTGTGCGCATGGATTCCGCAGGTGCGCGCTTCCGCCCATCCCCCAGGAATTAAATGTGATGCAAATTCAACCGATGACTCGGGAACAGTTCTGGCGTTTCGCCGACGAGGCCAAAGAGGCAACCGAGGTTCTAGCGGCGCAGAGAATGAAGGTGCTCCGAGAACTCCCCATCGAAGCGCTGCGCCAGGTCTGCATCCAGTATCGATTCTTCACCATCGACTATATCGGCGATCTTGCATTGCTGGTGGCGCGCCTGCCCTTCGGTGGGCTACGCAGTTTGCTGGGTCAGATTCTCGCCGAGGAGCTGGGCGAGGGCGATCCGGAGAAAGCCCACCCGACGGTGTACGACCGTTTCCTGGTTACCATCGGTGTTGCTGACGAGGCCCTGCAGCATCCACTTCCGGCAAACGAACGTATCCTCAAGAGCCTGACGCGCGACATGTCCAACAATCCGATCGCCTACGGCGTGGGGCTGCGCGGCATGGGCGGCGAGTGCCTGTGCCAGACCTATTTGTCGGTGATGTTCGAGCACATGCGACAGAATCCCTATTTCCTCGCGAACGAGGAACATATCGATTGGGAGTTCTGGACGATCCATACCGGCGAGGAAGACATCGTGCATGGCGAGCTCACCCGCCGCGCCATTGACGACTACCTGCGCGATGACCCCACCGTGTTGCCTGAGCTGGCGAAAGGCTACGAACGCAGCATCACCGCCTGGAACTTGTTCTGGGAGAACATCTTCGACGCTTGCGTGCCGCAGTTAGCGGCGGCTTCCTGAGCGCGACGATGGGCGCGATCACGCAGTTCCATCTTGCTTTTCCGGTACGCGATCTCGATGAAGCGCGACACTTCTATGGCGATGTGCTCGGGTGCCCGAAAGGCCGCACCGACACTTCGTACCAGGATTTCGATTTTTTTGGCCATCACCTGGTCGCGCATATTTCCGGCGAGGGCCAGCCGTTGCAAAGCGGCCGCTTTGACGGTGAAGCCGTTCCGGTACCGCATTTCGGCATGAACCTGGACCGCGAATCCTGGGAATCGCTCGCCACACGGCTGAAGGCAGCGAAGGTTGCGTTCCATGAAGAACCGCATCTGCGCCTGAAGGGCCAGCCGGGTCAGCATGTGACCATGTTCCTGTTCGATCCCTCGGGTAATGCGCTGGAATTCAAGTCATTCGACGACCCCGAGCAGACTTTTATTCCTTGACCGCCCGTTGAATGTAGGAGCGCCGTCCCGGCGCGAGCTTTTCATGATCTGCCGGTTCCGGAAAAAGCTCGCGCCGGCACGGCGCTCCCACAACGGCGCGACACCGGTCTCATCAGCGCTTCGGTTTGTCCTTCCCCACGTCGCTAGCGGGAGGCACCGCGCGCTCGAAGCGACGAAACAGCGCCAGCACCACCACGCACATCAGCGAAGCGCCCAAGGCCAGGAGATAGTTGCCCAATCCGGCGGCGATACCGATCGCCGCGGCCATCAGCAACGAACTCGCGGTGGTGAGGCCGTGTACCCGATCGCTCTTGCCCGATCGCAGAATGGCACCTGCACCCACGAAGCCCACCGCCGCGACCACGGCTTCGATCAACCTCACCGGATCCACCCGCAGCAGTTCACGGTATTGTTCCTGCGAAAAATGCTGCGCTATCACGTCGCCCAAGCCCACGATGAGCGCGGCGGCTCCGCTGATCATCATATGTGTCCGCAGCCCTGCGGCATGCCGGCCCATCTCCCGCTCCAGGCCAAGTACCCCGCCCAGCAGCATGGCCGCGGCGATCCGCACCAGAATCCATAGGTCCTGCTCGATCATTGCATTGAATTCCATCATGTCGCGTCGCGCAGACGATTGCTGCGCTGGAAGCCGGCTTGGCCGTGTCGTGTAAGGGTGGCCATGGGTGTCCCAGAAGTTAAGTGGATGCCTCGGTGTAAGGCATGGCGCATGCGTCTGACGTGAAAATCCGCTGCGCACCTCGACTCCGGTGCTGCCCGTCCAGAGAGTCACGCCTCATCCACACGACGTCCCATGCTCCCCAACGCTTTTAGGGCGATCTCGATGGATGTGCCTGCTCCGCTTGCCTAAGGTGTGCGCTCCCGAAAAGAAGGCTCGTCATGAACCTCCGGACATTCCTTTCCGCAGCCCTGCTGCTACCCATGTCGACCGTGGCGGTCGCGCAGTACAAGGGACCCAACGCCGTCCGTTCGGTTACGGCCGCCGACTCGGCCAGCAAGGCAGCGGACAATACGCCCGTGGTGCTGGAAGGCACGCTGGTGCGCCATATCGGCAATGACATCTACGAGTTCCGCGACGACAGCGGCACGGTGAGGGTCGAAATCGATCCAGAAGATTTCCCGCTCGGCACTCCCATCGAAGCCACCACCAAAGTTCGCTTGATCGGCGAAGTCGAGAAGGACTGGGGCGCGGTGGAGATCGATGTGGAGCAAGTGGAAGTTTTGAACTAGCCAGCGGTTTACGCGAGGGCCAAGTCGCTTTTCACGCGGATGCGGCATCCGCCGCTCGAATGGTATCGAGGATATCCATGGCATAGCGCACGCTACGACAAGCCCTCGGAGACCGAGCTCATCACCCCGGTCTCAGCAACCGCAATCCGAACCAATCCTTGGGATCGTTCCATTCCTCGGCCACGACCAAATCCGCAGCCGCGGCCAGCGCCGCGAAGCCGCCATTGCTGTACTTATGACTGTATTCAACCAGCATGGCTTCATCCTGGCCGAATCGGAAGCCGCGCCCGGCGACGTGCACGTGTTGCGGTCGCAGACTGACCAGGAAAGTTTCAATGCGGCCACGTTCGTGAACATAGCGGGCGTAATGGCGGAAGCCAGTCAGATCGAAGTCGCTGCCAAGTTCGCGATTCATCCGCACCAGCAGGTTGAGTGTGAATGCCGCGGTGATGCCGGCTGCGTCGTTGTAGGCGGCTTCGATCAATGCCGGATCTTTCTGCAGATCGATGCCGATCAGTGCTTGCCCATCCGGCCCCATGATCTGGCGCATTCCCGCCAGGATGCGGACCGCCTCATCGTGCGTGAAGTTACCGAGCGTGGAACCTGGAAAGAACACCAGCGTTCGTTGTGATGAGCGTACCGCCTGCGGCAGTGGCACGGAGCAAGTGAAATCCGCGCAGATCGGAAGTATCTCGACAGCGGGGAACGCAGCCGACAAACGCGCCACGGTTTCTTCCAGCGCGGAGCGCGATATTTCTACTGGGGTATAGGCTGCAGGCTCGCGCAGACCCTGTAACAGCTGCCGCGTCTTCTGGCCGCTGCCGCTGCCGTACTCCACTACATGCACGCGGGCACCCACCGCTTCGGCGATGGCCGGCATGCGCATATCCAGCAAGGCCTGTTCGACCCGGGTGAGGTAGTACTCCGGCTGCCGGGTAATCGCTTCGAACAGCTCCGACCCGCGATGATCATAGAAATACTTGGACGGTATCCGCTTCGGCGTGCGTGACAGGCCCGCCAGTACGTCTTCCAGCAGGTCGTCCGCTTGCGGTTGCGGATCCGCGAGCGAGGAGACCTGGGGGCAGATCATCGCAGCGTTCATACCACCTCCTTGGCAAGGCGCAACCCGGAAAATTGCCAGCGAGCGGATGGCGGGAAAAAATTCCGGTAGCTGGCACGGACGTGATCGCGCGGCGTTGCGCAACTGCCGCCACGCAACACATATTGGCTGGACATGAATTTTCCGTTGTATTCGCCTAGCGAACCCGACAGAGGACGAAAGCCCGGGTAAGGCGCATACGCGCTGGAAGTCCACTCCCAGACGTCGCCAAACAGCTGGCACAGGCCTGGCCCATGTGTCGCTAGCGCCTGCGGATGCAGCGCGGCGGCTTCGGTGTCGGCCAAATTGCCTTCGACGCTGGCACCGGCCGCGGCCTGCTCCCATTCGGCCTCCGTCGGCAAGCGAGCGCCCGCCCAGCGCGCGAACGCATCGGCTTCGAAGTAGCTGAGATGGCAGACCGGCGCGTGCGGGTCCAAGGCGCGCCATCCGGCCAGCGTGAACTCGCGTTCGCCGTCCTCGCTCCAGTAAAACGGCCGCCGCCATCCTTGCGTGTGGGCCTGTTCCCAACCTTCGCTCAACCACAGGTCAGGCGTCCGATAGCCGCCATCGGCGATGAACTCCCGATACTCTTCATTGCTGATGGGGCGGCTGGCGAGCGCGTGCGCTGGCACCAGCACACGATGACGCGGGGATTCGTTGTCGTAGGCGAAGACTGGCGATGACGGCCAAGGCGCCGCGCCGATTTCAGTGATGGCTTCGTCGCGCGCCACCCATCGCAATGATGCGGCCTGGCCGGGACGCATGGGCAGATCGCTGCGATATGCCGGGGTCAGCGGATTGGACCAGAATGCGTGCTTGATGTCGGTGAGCAGTAGTTCCTGGTGCTGTTGTTCGTGATGAGTACCCAGCAGCAGTGTTTGCAGATCGTCTTCATTGAGATCACCACCGGCAAGACGCTGCTGTACGCGTGCATCAATCTCGGCTCGGTAATCCAGCACCTCGGATAATGTTGGCCGCGACAGCAATCCACGCCGCGGCCGGGCATGGATCGGACCCGCACTCTGGTAATAGCTATTGAACAGATAATCCCAGTGCGGGTTTACCAGTACGTAGTCATCGCGCCTGGAAAGTACGAAGCGTTCGAAGAACCAAGTGGTGTGGGCGAGATGCCATTTGGCGGGACTGGCATCGTCCATGCTTTGCACCATGGCGTCTTCCGGCGACAACGGTGCCGCCAGCGCCAGGCTGGCCGCACGGACGGACAGGTAACGTGCAAGCAACGCCTGCGGCTCGACGGCGCTGTCGTAGGTCTTCTCGGCAGGGGCAATGGACCCAGGCATCGAAATGAGCATAGGAGAACTATGTGAAAGCATTGTTATGCGGTTGGATGTGTGCGTCGGCTTTTCATGTAGAGCGGAGCTGCGCCTCGCGGTGGTACCGAATCCATGGCAATGAGGCCGTCGCAACGGCCAGTGATAACGAATAGGCCGTAGAGCGGAGCTTGCTCCGCTGCTCTTGGGGCAAGGCGAGAAGTGCCTTCTGTGCGGCTAGTCGCTATCAACGGCCGTCGCGACGGCCTCATTGCTACTGATTCGGCGCTATCACGAGGCGCAGCTCCGCTCTACGTTCTAGCCGCCAACCGCAAACCGCGCGGCGTCAGCAAGCGCTGCGCCACATCCAGCACACCCTGCACCAGCAAAGCCAACAGCGCAGCCGGCACGGCACCTTCCAGAATCAAACCGATATCATCCAGGCGGATACCGGTGAGAATCGGCTGGCCATAGCCGCCCGCACCGATCAGCGCGCCCAGGGTGGCGGTGCCCACGTTGATCACCGCTGCCGTCTTGATCCCCGCCAGAATGGTTCCCAACGCCAGCGGAAACTCCACCCGCCACAACCTCGTCCGTGGCGTCAGACCCATCGCCGCGGCGGTTTCGCGCAGCTCCAACGGAATGCCGGTCAACCCGGCATGAGTGTTGCGCACGATCGGCAGCAAGCTGTAGAGGAACAGCGCCGCGATAGCGGGCTTCGCCCCGATGCCGAACAACGGGATCATGAACACGAATACCGCCAGCGAGGGCAGCGTCTGCAGCAATCCCGTCGCCGAAAGAACGATTTGCCCCAATCTTGGCCGCCGCGCGGCGAGCACGCCCAGTGGCAAGGCCACCAGCAACGCCAGTCCCAGTGATAGTGCGACCAGCGCCAGATGCTCGCGGGTGCGATGCCAGATCCGCGCCGCGCGACCGCCTGTTTCCGGCGCGGCGACGCCCAGCCAATCGGCGGCAACCACCGCTTCGCTCTCGCGGTCCAGCTTCACTCGCGCGTTGAGCCGTCGCATGGTCGGCGCATCGATGCGGCCGGCGAGGTTCTTCAACGCAGCCTCCCAGGCCGGTGCACGCTGCGCCAAGTCCGCGCGGTACAGATAGACCGCTGCGTAGTCGGGAAAGTAACCCCGGTCGTCGACCAGCACCCGTAGCCTGTAGCGCGGAATCTCCGCGTCGGTGCTGTAGAGATCGGTCACGTCGATGGCGCCGCTGGCCAGCCCGCGGTATGCGAGATCGTGGTCCAGGCCGTCGGCTCGCTGCGGCAGGCCGTAGGCGGCGCGCAATCCGGGCCAGCCATCCACACGCGAAAGAAATTCGTTGCTCAGACCTATTTTCAGATGTGGGTGGCCACGCAGATCGGAGATCCTCGCAATACCCAACGCCTGCGCGCGTTCGTCGCGCATTCCCAAGGCGTACGTATTGTCGAAACCCAGTGGCTCCGTCATCGCCAAGCCGCGTTGCGCCAATGCGCGACGCAACGCCTCGTGGTCTGCCCCTGGCATTTTCAGCAGTTCCTCGGCCAGCGTACCGGTGTACTCCGCATATGCGTCGATGGCGCCGGTTTCCAGGGCGCGCCACAGGATGCGGGTACCTCCAAGTTGGCGCTGATGCTCGACCGTCACGCCTGCCTGCCGTCCTGCACCCGCGCCGATCTCGCCCAGGATCACCGCTTCGGTGAAATTCTTGGATCCGATGATTACCGTCTCGGGTTTCTGGGTTTGCGCCAGCGTCGGGAAAGCGCAGAAGCAGGCCAACAGAAACCCCGATGCCCATGTGAGTAGGTCCCGCTTCATGCGCCTTCCCGCAAACGCCGCTGTGCATGCATGAACCGGTGCACGAACGGGTCGACAGGCGCATCCAGCAGCTCGTCGATGCTGCCCTGTTGCAATACCTTGCCTGCGCGCAACAGCACCAGCGTGTCGGCCAGCCATGCCGCTTCGGCCACGTCATGCGTCACCAGCACCACGGTCTTGCCCAGCAGTGCGAACAGCGCGCGCATCTGTGTTTGCAAGTCGTGGCGGATGACGGGATCCAAAGCGCCCAGGGGTTCGTCCAGCAGCAGTACCGCCGGGTCCAGCATCAGCGCGCGAATCAGGCCAACGCGTTGGCGCTGCCCGCCTGAAAGTTCCGCGGGATAGCGCGATAGTGCGGCGAACGGCAGCTGGCACAGATCCGCCAACTCACGGAGGCGCGCTTCGATCCGCGATGTTTCCCAGCCCAGCGTGCGCGCCAGCAGCGCTGCGTTGGCGGCGCCGGTGAGATGCGGAAACAATCCACCCTCCTGGATCACGTAGCCGATACGCCGCCGCTGTTCCAACAATGTCTCGCGTCGCAGCGGCACGCCATCGAAGCGTACTTCGCCGGTATCCGGCCACTCCAGCCCGATCAGCATGCGCAGTATGCTGGACTTACCCGCGCCGCTAGGTCCGATCAAAGCGGTTGTCCGCCCTGAGGCAATGGACAAGTTGATGGCGTCCAGCGCGACGGTCGCGCCGTGGTGCTTGCTTACGTGTCTTAGCTCGAACATCGGGTGAGCTTAGCGTCCTTGGCCGGTGTTTTGGACCGTAGCGTGCGCTGTGCGCACGGCCGGTGACATTTCGGCGTGATGCGCATGGCGCACGCTCATGCATGGGCTCTTGTTGGAGCGCCGTCTCGGCGCGAGCTCTTGCTGCCATGTCGCGAGCTGACAAGAAGAGCTCGCGTCGGGACGACGCTCCTACGGGAGC
>NZ_JBDKXI010000005.1:28960-85331 GCF_039710385.1 Pseudoxanthomonas sp. CCNWLY206-1
TTCTTCTACGGCAATCTCTCTTGCAACGACGAGCGCTGCCAGACCAGGCAACGGTTGTTGGCAGGCATCGCCACATCCTCGATCAACTGCAGGTCGATATTCCGGGCCTATGCCGGCTCTTGTTGGAGCGCCGTCTCGGCGCGAGCTCTTGCTGCCATATCGCGAGCTGACGGGAAGAGCTCGCGTCGGGACGACGCTCCTACGGGAGCTTCTTCTACGGCAATCTCTCTTGCAACGACGAGCGCTGCCAGACCAGGCAACGGTTGTTGGCAGGCATCGCCACATCTTCGATCAACTGCAGGCCGATATTTCGGGCCAACGTATTCACTGCTTCGAAGTCGCGAATGCCCATGCGCGGATCGCGCGCGCGCAAAGATGCGTCGAACTCGCGATTGCTTTCGCTGGTGAATGTTCCGCCGTAGTTGAATGGTCCGTAGACGACGAGGGTGGCGCTCTTCGCGAGTACCGCATCCAATCCACGAAAGAACGCCTGCACTTCCTCCCAGCTCATTATGTGCAGCGTATTGGCGCTGAACACCGCATCGAACTTCGCACCGGGCCAAGGCCCGGTGGCGACGTCCAGTTCAAGTGGTGGCGGTGTGTTAGGGAGTTGCGCTTCGTCGAGCCACTGGCAAATGCCCGCTAGATGCGAAGCCCGGTCCGAACATTGCCATGTCAGCGCCGGCATGGCTTGCGCGAAATAGACGGCGTGCTGGCCGGTGCCACTGCCGATTTCCAGTACGGTGCGCGCTGCGCTGAAGTGGCGAAGTAGAACGGCCAGGATGGGATCGCGGTTGCGATCACTGGCGGGTGAGTAGGGTTTCATTGAGGAGCTCGCACCGGCATGCCAGTGGGAATGAGCCGCGACCTTGATGTTTCCGGTCGCGGCTCCCACAGGGAAAGTTTGCTGACGTCCAGGGGCTTCTTGTGCATGACGCGTCTTAGCAGCAGACAAAGTCAACCGCGAATACGCACATAGATGCGCTTGCCGGTGCCACCATCACCACCACGCTCCTGTATCTCGAAATGCTTGGGATGCTGCTTCAGCAGATCGCTGAGTTTCTTGTGCCCATACAATCGCGGATCGAAGTTGGGGCGAATCTTGTTGAGATAGCTGCCCATGGTGCCGAGGAACGCCCAGCCCTGGTCGTCGGAAGCTTCTTCGATGGCTTGGCGAATCAGGTCGAGCGGCAAGGCTTCGGACTTACCAGCCGGTTCTGGCACCGGCACCGCGGTAGGTTCGGCGGCGGCTACGGGCGTGCTTTTCTTGGCTTTGGCCTTGGGCTTGGCGAGCACTGGGGCGGACTTCACGGGCTTTGCCGGCACCACCGCCGGCGTCTGCGCCCGCAGCACTTCCGTATAGATGAATTTGTCGCAGGCTTGCACGAACGCATCGGGCGTCTTCCGTTCGCCGAAACCATAGACGGTCAGCCCTTCTTCGCGCAGGCGCTGCGCCAGGCGCGTGAAGTCGCTGTCGCTGGACACCAGGCAGAAGCCGTCGAAACGATTGGTGTACAACAGGTCCATTGCATCGATGATCAACGAGCTATCGGTAGCGTTCTTGCCGCTGGTGTAGGCGAACTGCTGGACCGGACTGATGGAATGCTTCAGCAGCGCCTGTTTCCATTGAGTCATGCGGGTGCTGGTGAAGTCGCCGTAGATGCGTTTCACGCTGGCCACGCCGTACTTGGCCACTTCGGCCAGCAGACCTTCGATGGCGGTCGGCGGCGCGTTGTCGGCATCGATCAGCACGGCCAATCGCCGCTGTTCGTCGTCGGATTCCGGTTTGCCGCTGGGACGTGATTTCATGGCGAGCTCCGCTGCCGTTGCGCAACGGCGATTGTGCACTACATCGTATTACGCGACGTGGTTTGCCGAATGCGACGGCATTGCTTGGACATGCAGCAAGAATGGGGCCTTCCGGCGTGTTCATGACCGCGGTCACTTGACGAATGCGCGCATGGCTCCGCACAGTCCTGCACCCGCCATTTGCCGGAAACCAGCCCTGTGCAGCGACGCGATTTCCTGAGTTTTTCCGGCCTGAGCCTGGCCGGACTGATGCTGCCGCATACGCGCCTGATCGCGGCGGAGGCCTTGGTGGTGCCGATGGACGTGGCGGCCAGGAAGACCTTGGCCGACGCCGCGTTGACCGCCGCCACCCAGGCCGGCGCCAGCTACTGCGATGTGCGGGTCGGCCGCTATCTGCGCCAGTCGCTGATCACCCGCGAAGACAAGGTGCAGAACGTGGTGAACACCGAGTCGGCTGGCGTCGGCATTCGTGTGATCGTCAACGGCGCCTGGGGTTTCGCCGCCACGCATCAGACCAACCCCGATGCGGTTGCCGCCGCCACCCGCCAAGCCGTCGCGATCGCCAAGGCCAACGGCGCTCATCGAAGCCAGCCCGTGCAACTGGCCCCGGTCAAGGGTGTCGGCGAGGTGGCATGGAAGACGCCGTTCAGGAAGAACGCGATGGAAGTGCCGGTCAAGGAAAAAGTCGAGCTGCTGTTGAGCGTCAATGCCGCTGCGCTCAATGCCGGCGCCAATTTCGCCGCCTCGCGGATGTTCCTGATCAACGAAAAAAAATACTTCGCCAGCACCGACGGCTCCTACATCGATCAGGACGTGCATCGCATCTGGCTTCCGTTCACCGTTACCGCCATCGACAAGGCCAGCGGCAAGTTCCGCACCCGCGATGGCCTGTCCGCACCGATGGGCCTGGGCTACGAATACCTGGACGCGGACCCCGCCGGCAAGTTCGCGCTGCCGGGCGGCGTGGTCGGCTACGGCCGCTCCTACGACGTCATGGAAGATGTGGTCGCCGCAACCAGGCAAGCGCGCGCCAAGCTGACCGCGCCTTCGGTCAAACCGGGCAAGTACGACCTGGTGCTGGACCCGTCCAACCTGTTCCTGACCATTCACGAGAACGTCGGCCACCCCTTGGAACTGGACCGCGTGCTCGGCTACGAAGCCAACTACGCCGGCACCAGCTTCGCCACGCTCGACAAGCGCGAGGCCGGATTCCGCTGGGGCAGCGAGATCGTCAACTTCACCGCCGACAAGACCGAACCGGGCAGCCTGGGCGCGGTTGGCTACGACGATGAAGGCGTCAAGACCAAACGCTGGAACCTGGTCAAGGACGGCGTGCTGGTCAACTATCAGGCCACCCGCGACGAAGTGCATATCCTCGGCGAAACCGAATCGCACGGCTGCAGCTATGCCGATTCCTGGGCCAGCGTGCAGTTCCAGCGCATGGCGAATGTTTCGCTGGCGCCAGGCAAGACCAAACTGAGCGTGGCCGACATGGTCAAGGACGTGGAGAACGGCATCTATATCCATGGCCGCGGCTCTTATTCGATAGACCAGCAGCGCTACAACGCGCAGTTCGGCGGCCAGCTGTTCTACGAAATCAAGAACGGCCAGATCACCCGCCAGATCGAAGACGTCGCCTATCAGATCCGCACACCGGAATTCTGGAACGCCTGCGTGGCGATCTGCGACGAAAGCGACTACCGCCTGGGTGGTTCGTTCTTTGACGGCAAAGGCCAGCCGAGTCAGGTGTCGGCGGTTTCGCACGGCTCGAGTACTGCGCGGTTCAATGGAATCAATGTCATCAATACGGCGCGTAGTTTGGGGTGAATGGGATAACGGCCGGCGGAAAGAGCTGCTGCTTTACCTCCCCCTTTACAAAAGGGGGATCGAGGGGGGTTTGCTTTTGCTCTTAAAAGCAACAGCAAAAGCAAATCCCCCGTCGCCCGCTACGCGGACGCCCGCCCCCTTTTGACCAGCCATTCGGCTGTTAAGAAGCGCTTCAAAGGGGGCTAATCTGTCGCACCGACGATGCATTACCGCGGTTGCTTCTCCCGTTTCCCATTTCTTGTTTCCCGCTCCCTATGTGCCAAAAGTCATTTGACGGCTTCTCCACCGGAGCGCAAGAATCGGGACTGCATGCCATTGCTCTTCTTTGCATGCGCGAATTGTTCCATTCCAGCTCAGTCCAGTTCGTCCCGCGCGTTGACGCGGGCTTCACCGGTGGAGAACAGCCTTGCAAAGACGTGACTTCCTGGCCCTGAGCGGCCTCAGCCTGGGCGGCCTGATGGTGCCGTCCTTCCTCGGGCAGGCCATTGCCGCCGAGCAACTTCAATCCGTGCTGGACGTCGGCTTCAAGAAGCGACTGGCTGATGCCGCGCTGGCTGCGGCCAGCAAAGCCGGCGCGACTTATTGCGATGTTCGCATCGGCCGCTATCTGCGCCAGTTCGTGATCACTCGCGAAGACAAGGTGCAGAACGTGGTGAACACCGAATCCACCGGCGCTGGCGTCCGGGTGATCGTCAACGGCGCGTGGGGTTTTTCCGCCACCAACCAGCTGACCGCCGAGGGCGTGGCCAAGGCTGCGCAGCAGGCTGCCGCGATCGCCAAGGCGAACAGCAAGAGCCAGACCTCGCCGGTGCAGTTGGCGCCGGTGAAAGGCGTGGGTGAGGTGTCCTGGAAGACCCCGATCAAGAAGAACGCGATGGAAGTGCCGCTCAAGGAGAAGGTGGACCTGCTGCTGGGCGTCAACGCCGATGCCGTCAATGCCGGTGCCGACTTCGTCAACTCCATGTTGTTCCTGGTCAACGAGCAGAAATACTTCGCCAGCACCGACGGCTCCTACATCGATCAGGATGTGCACAGGATCTGGGCGCCGATGACGGTCACCGCCATCGACAAGACCACCGGAAAATTCCGCACCCGTGACGGGCTGTCCTCGCCGATGGGCATGGGTTACGAGTACCTGGACGGCGCCGCTTCAGGCAAGGTGGTTTCGCCCAATGGCGTGGTCAACTACGGCCTGTCCTACGATATGAAGGAAGACGCCATCGCCTCCGCCAAGCAGGCGCGCGCCAAACTGACCGCGCCATCGGTGAAGCCGGGCAAGTACGATCTGGTGCTGGACCCGTCGCACACCTGGCTGACAATCCATGAGTCCATCGGCCATCCGCTGGAACTGGATCGCGTGCTGGGCTATGAGGCCAACTACGCTGGCACCAGCTTCGCCACGATGGACAAGCGCCAGGAGAAATTCCAGTACGGCAGCGACATCGTCACGGTGTTCGCCGATAAGGTGCAGGAAGGCAGCCTCGGCGCGGTCGGCTACGACGACGAAGGGGTGAAGACCAAGCGCTGGGATCTGATCGCCGGCGGAAAGCTGGTCGATTATCAGACCATCCGCGATCAGGCCCACATCCTGGGCAAGAACGAATCCGACGGCTGCTGCTATGCGGATTCCTGGTCCAGCGTGCAGTTCCAGCGCATGGCCAACGTCTCGCTGGCGCCGGGCAAGAGCAAGCTGAGCGTGGCCGACATGATCAAGGATGTCGAAAACGGCATCTACATCATTGGTGACGGCTCGTTCTCCATCGATCAGCAGCGCTACAACGCGCAGTTCGGCGGCCAGCTGTTCTACGAAATCAAGAACGGCCAGATCACCCGCCAGATCGAGGACGTGGCCTACCAGATCCGCACGCCGGAATTCTGGAACGCCTGCGCCGCCATCTGCGACGACAGCGATTACCGCCTGGGCGGTTCGTTCTTCGACGGCAAAGGCCAACCCGGACAAGTGTCGGCGGTGTCGCACGGTTCCAGTACCGCGCGCTTCAACGGCATCAACGTCATCAACACCGCCCGCAGCCTGGGCTAAGCAAATCTCGTAGAGCGGAGCTTGCTCCGCTGCTTTGTTTTGCTTTTTTCCCAACATTAGAACGAAGAGCAGCGGAGCAAACTCCGCTCTACCAGGAGACATCCAGAACATGAGCATCTTCACCGAACAGCAGGCCAAGGCCATCCTGGACAAGGTCATCGCGCTGTCCAAGGCCGACGAATGCACCGCCCAGTTGACGGGCTCCATCGACGGCAACATCCGCTTCGCACTGAACAACATTTCCACCAGCGGCATCGTCAGCAACGCCGATCTCGCGGTGCAGGTCGCCTTCGGCAAGCGCGTGGGCACCGCCACCATCAATGAGTTCGACGACGCCGCGCTGGAACGCGTGGTCCGCCGCGCCGAGGACCTGGCGCGACTGGCGCCGGAAAATCCGGAGTTCATGCCGGCCATCGACAAGCAGACCTACACCGCCAGCCCTACCTTCAGCGATTCCACCGCCGCCATCACGCCGGAATTCCGTGCCCAGGTGGCGGCGGATTCCATCGGTCCCTGCCGTGCGGAGAAACTGATCGCGGCCGGTTTCCTTGAGGACGGGCAAAGCTTCGTCGCCTTCGCCAACAGCAAGGGCAACTTCGGCTACCAGAAAGCCACCAACTTCAACTACACCTGCACGGTGCGTACCGAGGATGGCCGCGGTTCTGGCTGGGTCGGCCGCAATCTGAAAGATGCCAGCGCCTTCAAGGCCGATAGTGACGTCCGCACCGCCATGCGCAAGGCGACCGAATCGGCCGAAGCCAAGGCGCTGGAGCCGGGCAAGTACACGGTGATCCTGGAACCGGCCGCCGCCGCGGGCCTGATCTCCTTCATGATGAATTTCTTCGATGCGCGCCAGGCCGACGAAGGCCGCAGCTTCCTGTCCAAGAAGGGCGGCGGCAATAAACTGGGCGAACAGGTCTACGATCCGCGCGTGAATATCACTGCCGATCCGTGGCATCCGGATGCCGCCGTGCTGCCGTGGGATACCGAAGGCCTGCCGCGCGAGAAGATGGCCGTGGTCGAAAACGGCAAGATCGCCAACCTGCAGTACTCCCGTTTCTGGGCGCAGAAGCAAGGCAAGCGCGCGATCGGCGAGCCCGGCAACCTGCTGATGTCCGGCGGCACCAAGTCCACCGCCGAACTGGTGAAGAGCACACAGAAAGGCATCCTGGTCACCCGCACCTGGTACATCCGCATGGTCGATCCGCAGACGGTACTGCTGACCGGCCTGACCCGCGACGGCACGTTCTACATCGAGAACGGCGAAATCAAATACCCGGTGAAGAATTTCCGCTTCAACGAATCGCCGGTGATCATGCTCAACAACATCGAAGAACTCGGCAAGCCCGTGCGCGTGTCGGGCGATGAATCGTCGTTCGTCATGATGATCCCGCCGATGAAACTGCGCGACTTCACCTTCACCTCGTTGTCGGATGCGGTGTAGCGAAACATCCCCTCCCCCGCGTGCGGGGGGTAAGGACGGCTTGCTTGTGCGGCACTGCCGCACGAGCCGACCGAACGCCCGGCGTGCTGCGCCGGGCCGGGCGGGCTAGGGTGGGGGGCCCGACGAAGCCGACGAGGTATCACACGCGGCTAACGCCACCAACGACAGTTATCCGATCCTCCCCACACTCATTCGTCGATGACACTCGCTTCCCCCTCGCCCCCATCCCAACCCCGTATCGAGTACGGGGCAAGCTCTTCCCCCGCAAGCGAGGGAAGGGAATGCAAGCATCTACGATGACGCGCACACAGTTCCTACGCCTGATCACCGGCGGTCTCGCCGGCGCGTTGCTGGCTGGACCGATGCGCGTTTCGGCTGCCGTGGCGGAATACGATTTCTGGTTCACCCGTTTGAAATACGACTCCGGCGATTGGGACGTGGACGCGCGCATGCCGGCCAATCTCATCACCTCGCTGATCGACTACACCAATCTGCGCGTCGACCCCAAGGAGCATGTGCTGTCGCTGTCGGACCCGCGCATGCTGACGGCTCCCTTCTGCTATCTGGCCGGACACAAGCTGGTCGAGTTCAACCCCGCCGAACGCCGCAACTTCGAACGCTACGTTCGCAACGGCGGCTTCGTCTTCGTCGACGACTGCAATCACGACATCGACGGCCTGTTCGCCAAATCATTCGAAGCCCAGATGGCCTCCATCTTCGGCGCCAAGGCGATCAAGAAGCTACCCAAACAACACGCCATCTACCGCAGCTTCTTCGTCTTCGACGGCCCACCCGCCACTGGTTTCGAACTCAACGGCTGGGGCGACGACCTGGTCCACGACTACCTTCAAGGCATCGAGATCGACGGCCGCCTGGGCGTGCTCTACAGCAACAAAGACTACGGCTGCGAATGGGACTACGACTGGCGCAACAAACGCTTCCTGGCCGAAGACAACACCAAGTTCGGCGTCAACATCGTCATGTACGCGTTGAATAGCTGATGAGGCGGGAATGGGGAATCGGGAGTGGGGAATCGATGGCAGCGCACCTGATTCTGCCAACTTCTAACGGCACCCCTGCAGGCCGCTACCCCAAAAACGCTCCCGCTTTTGCTGTTGCTGTCGCCTCCCTGCGCCTTAAAGCGAGCCGAGCACCGCAGCCTGATGCGGCCGAAGAGGCGCCCTTGTCTGAGCGCAGCGAGTTTGGGCGCCGTGCCGCGTCAGGCGAGGAGCGCAGGGCACCGATGCGGCTCCATCGCATCGGCGAGTGTCCGGCGCAAACGGTTTTACTCGCGGCAAGCCGCTCGCCCTACGGGCCGGCTTCGCCGTTCGCGCCGCGAGGCGGCGCAGTGGCTACTTTTGCCAAGACAAAAGTAGCTCGCGCTTCAGCGCGAAAGCTTTTGCTCTTGCTTTCGCCGTTGCCTCTGCTCGTGCCGTCGGCGCCAGAGTCGACCTCAGCATTCGATTAAATCAGCGAGCCCCCCATGACTACGCCTACCCTCACCGAATCCGACATCCAACAACAACTAGCCACCCTGGCCCAACTCCGCCAAGCCATCGCCCAAGCCATCGTCGGCCAACAAGACGTAGTCGAACAACTCCTGATCGGCCTCCTGGCCGGCGGTCACTGCCTGCTGGAGGGCGTACCCGGCCTGGGCAAGACACTGCTGGTTCGCTCGCTGGGTCAGGCACTGGAACTGCAGTTCCGCCGAGTCCAGTTCACCCCCGACCTGATGCCCAGCGACATCCTGGGCACCGAACTGCTGGAAGAAGACCACGGCACCGGACACCGCCACTTCCGCTTCCAACCGGGCCCCGTCTTCACCAACCTGCTGCTGGCCGACGAACTCAACCGCACGCCACCCAAGACCCAGGCCGCGTTGCTGGAAGCCATGCAGGAACGCACGGTGAGCTACGCCGGCACCACCTACCCGCTGCCGGCGCCGTTCTTCGTCCTGGCCACGCAGAATCCGTTGGAACAAGCCGGCACGTATCCATTGCCGGAAGCGCAGCTCGACCGCTTCCTGCTGCACATCCGCGTGGACTATCCCAGCGAGCAAGAAGAACGCGACATCCTGGCGCAGACCACTGGCAGCCACAGCAGCGCGGTACCGCAGGTCATGCACGGCGAGGAGGTGCTGGCGCTGCAGGCGCGCGTGCGCGATGTCCATTTGGGCGAGGATCTGCTGGCCTGGATCGCGCGCCTGGTACGGGCCAGTCGCCCCGGCGGTGCATCGCCAGAAAGTACGGTGCCGGAGGAAGTACGCAAGTACGTGCGCTGGGGCGCCGGTCCGCGCGCCGGACAATCGCTGGTGCTGGCAGCCAAAGCGCGCGCGTTGCTGCACGGCCGGCTCGCCGCCACGCGCGAGGACATCGTCGCCTTGGCTGCACCGGTAATGCGTCATCGATTGCTGCTGTCGTTCGCCGCCGAAGCCGAGCAGAAGAGTCCCGACGACGTGATCGCCGCGCTGTTGCGCAGCGTGCCTTTCACCCGCGCCTGAGCGGTTACAAGGCATGTCGTCGTACGATCCGATCCCGCCGCAGGTACGCAGCCGCCTGAAAGAGCTGCGGCTGACCTCGCGGCGCGCGGTCGGTCTGCATGGGATCGGCCTGCATCACAGCCGCAGCCGCGGTGCCGGCCTGGAATTCGCGCAATACCGCGCGTATGAGCCCGGCGACGAGCTGCGCCAGATCGATTGGAAACTGTACGCACGCTCGGACCGATTCTTCGTGCGCGAAGCCGAACGCGAAAGTCCGCTGACGGTTTGGATATTGATGGACGCCAGCGCGTCGATGGCGCAGCAGGATGCCGCCCGCCCCGGTTGGTCGAGATTGCACGCGGCCGAAGCACTGGCCGCCTGCATCGCCGAATTGGCGTTGCGACAAGGCGACCGCTTCGGCTTGGTCGCACTGCAAAGCGAAGGGCTGCGCTTGGCACCGCCCGGTAGCGGTGCACGCCAGCGCGACCGCCTGCTGTTGGAGATGCATGGATTGGGCGCTCGGGGAGAATTCCCTAGCGCGGAACGACTGACGCCGCTGTGGGAACGCATCGCGGCCGGTGATCTGGTAATTCTGCTTAGCGATTGCTTCGATGAAGCGGGTGTCGCATTGGCCGAGCGGCTGGCGGCGGCGCGACGCGAAGTGTTGGCGATCCAGTTGCTGACCTCCGAAGAACGCGACTTTCCATTCAAGGGCGGCCATCGCTTCCGCGATCCGGAAACCGGAGAGGAGTTGCTGGGCGACGGCAGCGCGATGCGCGGCGAATTCCTGGCCCGCTTCGGCGAAGCGCAGCGCGTGCTGGACGCGCGCCTGGATGCCAGCGGCATTCGCCACACTCGCTACTTCCTGGATCAGGAACTGGACCTGCCGCTGCGCCGATTGTTCGGTGCACGCGACGCGGCGGAGTACGCATGAACCTGGCGCTGCTGCTGCCTGTCGCTCTCGCCGCGCTGGCTGCGCTGGCATTGCCGCTGCTCATCCACCTTGCTCGACGGAGCGAACAGCGGCCTACGGATTTCGCTGCGCTGCGCTGGTTGCGGCAGAAGGCCAAGCCGCGCCACCGCATTCGTTTCGACGAATGGCCGTTGTTGCTGATCCGCCTGCTTCTGTTGGCGCTGATGGCGTTATGGCTGGCGAAACCGGTTCTGTTCGGCAGCGCCCGCGATACGCCATGGGTTGTCGTCGCGCCCGGCGTGGACATGGCGCAGCTGCGCATGGCTATCGGCGAGAACAACGCAGAGCAGCGATGGTTGGCGCCGGGTTTTCCGGCATTGGAGCAGGCGCCGCCCACTGGCGTGGTGCCGATCGCCAGCCTGTTGCGGCAACTGGATGCAGAGCTGCCAGCTTCAGCCACGTTGACCGTATTCGTACCACAGCAGCTGTCCGGCGCGGACGCGCAAAGACCGGTGCTGTCGCGAACGATCGACTGGCGCGTGCTGCCAGGCGCGATGCCTGTTGGCGAATCGCCACGGATCTCCCCGCCCGCATTGAGCGTGCGTTATAGCGCGGATCGCGAACCCGCCCTGCGTTATCTGCGTGCTGCAGCGGCTGCCTGGCATCCATCGGAAACGGCGCGAACGAATAACTTTTCCGCCGCCCCATCCTCACAGCCGCTGACCGCGGACACACGGCACCTGGTGTGGCTGGCACCAGGGCCCTTGCCGGCATCCGTTCTGCAGTGGATAGAGAACGGCGGCACCGCCTTGCTGGACGCGCAGGCCGAAGTGCCGGCCGCCGCCGCGATGACCGTTCGCTGGCGCGATGCGCAAGGCGCATCGCTGATCGAAGGCGCCCCCTGGGGTCGAGGCCGCGTACTACGCTTCACCCGGCCGCTGCGTCCGTCAGACATGCCGCCGCTGCTGGAAGCGGACTTCCCGCAGCGATTGCGCGCGCTGTTCGATCCGGCGTTGCCCGCTCCTTCGCGGGTCGCCGCGCGTGATTACGCGCCGCTCACTGGCGGTGCGTCGTATCCGCTACCGCCACGCGATCTTCAGCCATGGCTGGCGCTGTTGATCGCGCTGGTGCTGCTGGTTGAGCGTTGGCTTGCGAGTCGCACTAGCCGAGCAGTCGCGCCATGACGCCATCATTGCCGCCGATGTTGTCGTCGGTACGCCGCCGCTTTGTCGCCGACAACACCGCGATCTGGTTTCCGCTGGTCGTCGTGGGCGCGGTTCTGGCGTGGGGCTTGTTCGGCCCAGGGCCCGCGTTATCGGTGGGCGTTGCGGGTGCCACCGCGCTGATGGCGCTCTCGCTCCGCCGGTCGCGCCGTTTCGACAACCATTGGATCGCGCATGCGCTCAATGAGCGGCGCCGGGATCTGGACGACAGCGCCGATCTGCTGTTCGCCGACGGCGCCATGCCGGATTCATTGAATCCGCTGCAGCGATTGCAGCGCGAGCGCCTGCAGCAGCGCTTGGCCGCACATCCCGCGCCCGATCTGCGCGCGCGCTGGTCCTGGCGGCGGATCGCCGCGACCTGGCTGGTGAGCATCGTTGCCAGTGCCGGCATCCTGCTCTGGCCATCTCGCGAAGCCGCGCGGATCACGTCGCTCGCTCCCAGCGAGGAAACCTCGCCTGTCGCCGCGGGCATGCCGCGACTGGTAGGGCAGCGGCTGCGGATCATTCCACCGGCCTATACCCGCTTGCCGGCGCGCAACGAAGACAGCCTGGGTGCACGCGCGCCGCAGGGTTCGGCTTTGCAATGGACGTTGCGTTTCGAGCCGCAGCCGGCGAGTGCCGATTTGGTTTTCCACGACGGCCGCCGTGTCGGCCTGACCCGCGAAGGCGATCTGTGGACGGCGCGTGACAAGCTCGATAAGTCAACGCTGTATCGCGTCGTTCCGCACGGCACCGCGGCGAACGCACCGCGCTTGCATCGACTGGATGCGGTCATCGACCGCCCACCGCAGATCAGGATCCTGGCGCCGGACCGGAGCCTCAGCCTGGTAAGCCTGGGCCAGCGTGCGTGGCCATTGTCGTTCGAAGCCAGCGACGACTACGGCGTGGCGGCCACCGCATCGCTGCGGATCACGCTGGCGCAGGGCAGCGGCGAGAACATCACCTTCCGCGAGCGTACGCTCACGGTGGCCGGCCGCGGTACTGCCACCGCCAAACGCTTCGACATATCGCTGGACCTGGCTGCGCAAGGTCTGGCGGTGGGCGACGATCTGGTTGCGCAGTTGAGCGTGAGCGACAACCGATCGCCATATCCGC
Source organism: Pseudoxanthomonas sp. CCNWLY206-1 (assembly GCF_039710385.1). Classification (NCBI taxonomy): domain Bacteria; kingdom Pseudomonadati; phylum Pseudomonadota; class Gammaproteobacteria; order Lysobacterales; family Lysobacteraceae; genus Pseudoxanthomonas; species Pseudoxanthomonas sp. CCNWLY206-1. Next base: position 41,792 of record NZ_JBDKXI010000005.1, read on the forward strand.
AATCGGCGCGCAGCTCCAGCCTGATCCTGCGTTGGCCATCCGACCTGGGCAATGAAAGCACTGGCCTGGAAGGCATGGTGAAGAAGGTCATGCCGGCGTACTTCCGCAGCCAACGGCAGATCATCATCGACGCCGAAGCACTGCTGAAGGAGAAGCGCAAACTCAGCGCCGAACGCTACCTCCAGCGTTCTGACGAGATCGGTGTGGATCAGCGCCTCCTAAGACTGCGCTATGGCCAGTTCCTGGGCGAAGAGGCGGAAGGTGCACCCAAGCCACCGCCGACCAATGACGCGGAGGAAACGCATGCCGGCGAAGAGCACGCGGATGGAGCGCATCACGAAGACGATGGACATGATCGCGAGTCACCCACCGCCGCGCCTACCGACGATCATGATCACGGCGGTGCCGCGAACGAGCCCAGTCCCGGCTTCGGCCGCGAGGCCGACGTGCTGGAGGAATTCGGCCATACCCACGACCACGCGGAAGCGGCCACGTTGTTGGATCCGGAAACCCGCGGCATCCTGAAACAGGCGCTGGATCAGATGTGGCAGTCGGAACTCAACCTGCGCCAAGGACGTCCCGATGCCGCACTGCCGTACGCGTACAAGGCACTGGAATTCATCAAGCGCGTGCAGCAGGCCAGCCGTATCTATCTGGCCCGGGTGGGTCCGGAGCTTCCGCCCATCGATGAAAGCCGTCGCTTGAGCGGTGATCGCGCCGGGTTGGCGCGCCGCGATTTGCCGCCCACTGCAGCGACCGATCCCGATAAGACACCCGCCGAACTCTGGCTTGCCTTGGCGGATGCGCCGGATTTGGCGACAGATCGAAGCGCCGATCTCGACGCGCTGGAAGGCTGGCTACGCCGGAACGAAGCGCGCGTACCTGATCCGCTCGCGTTCGTCGCAGCCATCGACGCGGCACGCAACGATCCGCAGTGCGAAGCGTGCCGTCGGCAGTTGCATGCGTTGTTGTGGACGGTGTTGCCGCGCCCACCGGCACAGGTACCGAGACGCGCAGAGGGCGACGTGACTGGTCGCCGTTATCTCGAGGCGTTGCGTCAGGAAAGCACGCCATGATCACGGCGCATGCCACTACAGAACAGTTCCAGACCCTGCCATGGGTGCTCGGCACGCTGTTGGTCCTGGCAGTCCTGCTGGCTTGCGCCCGCCTGATTCGTTGGCAACGGGTTGCACCTGAGGTATCCAGAAGCCGGTCGTGGCGCTTGGCGTTGCTGCTGATCGCACAGCCAGTCAGCGCGCTGTTGCTCTATTTCACTTTGCTGCCGCCCACGCTGCCGACCGAAGCGGGCACGATGGTCCTCGCCACCGCAGGCGTCACTTCGTTGTCTACGCAATCCGGCGATCACGTCATTGCGCTGCCGGAAGCACCTGCGCTGGCCGGCACTGAGCGCGTGCCGGATCTCGCCACCGCCCTGCGACGCTATCCAGGCACTCGCCAGTTGCATGTTGTTGGCGCTGGGCTGGAAGCACGCGATCGCGAAGCTACGCGCGGATATTCGCTGCGTTTCGATCCATCGCCGTTGCCGCGCGGCGTGGTCCGGCTGGAGGTTCCCAAACATGTCACGACCGGTGGCGGCTTTCGCGTGGGCGGCGAGGTCGAGGGTGTGGCACAGGGCTCGGTGGAACTGCTGGATCCGGCGGGACGTCGCGTCGATTCCGCTGCGTTGGCGCGCAATGGCGAGTTCACGGTAGACGGCACCGCGCGGGCCGCAGGTCCGGCGACATTCCTGTTGCGTGTGCGCGATGCGCGACGCGTGGTGGTGGAAACCGTCGAAGTACCGATATGGACGCGCGATGAAACGCCGCCGCGGATGTTGCTGCTCGCTGGCACGCCGAATCCGGAATGGAAATATCTGCGCCGTTGGGCAACCGATGCCGGGTTGTCGTTGCATACGCAGATCAGCGTAGGCGGCGGACTGCAGCTGGGTGATGCGCCACTGGCGTTGAACGCCGCCGATTTCGGCCGCTTCGACCTGGTCGTGCTCGATGAACGCGCCTGGGCATCGCTTAGTGAGCGCCAACGTGCTGCGTTGAGCGAAGCGGTGCGAGCGGGCCTGGGCATGCTGTTTCGAGTCGGTGGTCCCCTGCCCGACACGACGCGAAAGCAACTGCGAGCTTTGGGCCTTGCCGTCGGCGGCGGTGGCGACACGGCACCGGTTGTCTTGACGGAAAAAGCACGCGACGGCGAAGCCCAGCCCGAACCACAAGACACCGACATATCCGGCAGCGCGTCTGTGTCCGAAGCCGATGCCGACGCACCCACATTGAACAGGCGTACGCTGCAGGTTGCATCACCCGATGCCGTTCCGCTGCTGCGCGATGCTGGAGGAGCCACATTGGCGCACTGGCGCGCGGAAGGCCGCGGGCGCGTTGCAGTCTGGCCATTGACCGACAGCTTCCGGCTGTCGCTCTCCGGCCGCGACGATCTCTATGGCGCGCTATGGAGCGATGCCTTCGCCACACTTGCCCGCGCGCAGTCAGGGCCGATGCCGCATGTCGATCGTGAAGCGCGCCAGCAACAGCGCGTATCGATCTGCGGTATCGCGAATGGTGCGCAGGTGATCGCTCCAGGCAACGAAGCCAGTGTGCTATTGACTGACCCTGCCAGCGGGACGCCACCTTGCGCCGCATATTGGCCGCGCCAGTCGGGTTGGCATGTATTGCGGCAAGGCGAACGCACATGGTCGTTCTATGTTCGTACCGGTAGTGAAGCACCCGGTCTCCTTCGCGCGGCACTTCGCGATGCCACGCTAAACCTGATGGGGGAAACAGCGCGGCATCCCGTGGCGTCGTCTGCGATCGCGCCGCCGGAGCGTCGAGGTTCGCCATGGCCCTGGTTCTTCGTCTGGCTATTGATCAGCGGCGCGCTGTGGTGGTTCGAACGGTCGCGGGTGGGTCGACATGCCCGCGGCGAATGAACTTGACCGCGAAGGAAGAATAGAAACGTAGGATGGGTTGTAGGATGGGTCGAGCGCAGCGACACCCATCGGCTGGGTAGCCTGACGCAAGCGATGGATCTCGCTGCGCTCGACCCATCCTACGACGTCTTGTGCGCCGTCTTTGTCTTCCCATTCCGTCCCGCACGCCGCTTGGCTTTGGTAAGAAAGTTCAACGCCGCCGCTTCCCACTGGCGATCCCCGCGCGCGCCTTCGGCGGCGCGTAGCAGCTCGCCTCGCCGCCAGGCTTCGAATACCAACGGGTCGATATAGGCCTTGCGGCACACCGCCGGCGTATTGCCCAGCGCCTGCGCGACGGCCTTGATCACCTCGTTCTGCAACTGGACCAGCGTGCGCTCGCTGGCGTCGAGCGGTGGCTCAGTGGCAGCCAGGCGCTGGAAGGCGGCCAACGTGCCGCCCCAGGTGCGGAAGTCCTTGGCGGTGAAGGCATCGCCCATGGCTTCGCGCAGGTAGTCGTTGACGTCGCCCGAATCCACCGGCTGCACCTGGCCATCGTCGTCGCGGTATTGGAACAGCGCCTGTCCCGGCAATTGCTGGCATTGGCGAATCAGCTTCACCAGTCGCCGGTCGTTGACCTCCAGGTCGTACGGCTGTCCGCCCTTGCCGTTGAAACGCAATCTGACCCGACCGCCGCGAGTAAAAGCCGCGTGCCGGTTGCGCAACGTGGTCAGGCCGAAGGAGCGGTTGTCGCGTGCATATTCGGGATTGCCCACGCGCACCAGGGTCTCGGCCATGATCGTCACCACCAAGGCCAATACCTTGTCGCGGGGGAAGCCAGGTTTAGCCAGGTCTCGCCGCAACCGACGCCGCAGCCGCGGCAACGCCTTGCCGAAGGCGACGATGCGCTCGAACTTGCCGTCGCCGCGCACCGCGTTCCACTCGGGGTGGTACCGGTACTGCTTGCGATGCCGCGCATCGCGGCCGGTCGCCTGCAGGTGTCCACGCGGGTGCGGGCAGATCCAGACTTCGGTATAGGCGGGGGGAATGGCGAGCGTACGTATCCTGGCCAGCGTGGCCGCATCGCGCACGGGGCTGCCGTCCGCCGCCCGATAACTGAAACCTTTGCCACTTCGGCGCCGGCTGATGCCGGGTTCCTGGTCGCTGACGTATCTCAGTCCCGCATCGGCCGCCTGTGCTACGGCGGCATCATGGGCCGGATTTGGCCCGACATGAGAATAAACAACGCGCTGGACGGACATGCCCCGGATTCTGGCGCTGGGCAGTTAACGACATGCGAATGCGGAGTCAGCGATGCTCCGCACATTCCTTCCATCGCTTGGAGACCTGCATGACCCGTTTGGTGCTTCCTCTGCTACTGGCCTTGTCGCTGGCCGCCTGCGCCCCTGATCGCGACGAACAAACCGAGGCCACCGAACGGTCGCAGGCCGCCGCGAATGCCGCTGCGCAACCCGTCGCCGACGCTGCCACCGCCCCGCCACCGGTAAGCGAAGGCGGCTGCGACGACGTCCAGGCGCAATGGCTGGTCGGCAAACCGGCCACAGATGCCGACGTCGAACAAGCTCGCAAGGACGCCAAGGCCACCTTGGTTCGCCAACTGAAGCCTGGCCAGGCGGTCACCCTGGAGTTCAACGAGAGCCGCCTGAATGTGGAGCTGGATGCCAAGGGCGTTGTGACCGCGGTGCGTTGCGGTTGAGATGAATGGTGGCGGGGGCATGAATGTTCATGTCTCGCCGTCTTTAAGTTGTCCGATCCTTGTAGAGCGGAGCTTGCTCCGCTGCTTCTTATCGCCGAAGAGCAGCCGAGCAAGCTCGGCTCTACAAACCCTCGGAAGCTATGCCAGGAGCTGAAACCTGGCTCGATCAAGAAGTAAACAAGCGCATACGACAGCGCCCAATTGAATACCTTTGCTGAGGCGATAAACCCACTTCAGCGTCGCTTCTTCCTTTCCATTCCCACAGCACCCAACAGTTGCTCCTGCAACTAAATACGCGCTACCAAGCGCTTGGTTGCGGCACCGCACCATCTGTGCTTTAGTCGGGTTTCCGGAGACATTTCGAAGTGCCGCTGCGGGGCAGGGCACGGTGTCGCCGTCACTGAAAGGTTTAGGCGCAGATGGTCCCCCCTCGCAGTAGCCAAGCTCGTGATCGCCAGGCACTGTACGACCCGAATGACGAACGCGACGCGTGCGGATTCGGCATGGTCGCGCAGTTGGACGATCAGCCTTCGCGTTCGCTGGTGGACACCGCTATCGCGGCGCTATCACGCATGACCCACCGCGGCGGCGTTGCCGCCGACGGCCTGACCGGCGACGGTTGCGGTCTGCTGATCCGCAAGCCCGATGCCTTCCTGCGCGCGCTCGCCGCCGACGCCGGCATTTCCGTTTCATCCCGCTATGCCGCCGGCCTGATCTTCCTGCCGCGCGATGCCGAGCTCGCCGCACAGTGCCGCCGCATCGTGGAAGAAGAACTCCACAACGCCGGCGCCACGCCCAAAGGCTGGCGCGTGCCGCCTACTGACGACAGCGTCTGCGGCCAGTTGGCGAAAGACACGCTGCCGCATATCGAACAGCTCTTCGTCGATGCCGGCGATGAGCAGAATGACGATGCCTTCGCGCTGGCGCTGTTTCTTGCGCGCCGTCGCGCCGAGCAGAAATTGCGCGATGTCACCGCGGACTTCTACGTGGTCACGTTGTCGCCTTACGCCATCGGCTACAAGGGCATGGTGCTGCCGGACAAGCTGGCGGTGTTCTTTCCGGACCTGCAGCGCAGCGACCTGAGCAGCAGCGCGATCGTCTTCCACCAGCGTTTTTCCACCAACACGCTGCCGCGCTGGCCGTTGGCGCATCCGTTCCGCCTGCTGGCGCACAACGGCGAAATCAACACCATCGAAGGCAACCGCCGCTGGGCGCAGGCGCGCAGCAAGGTGTGGAAGACGCCGCGCTTTGACATCGCCGAGTTCGACCCGGTCATCTCCATGCACGGCTCGGATTCGCAGAGCCTGGACAACATGCTGGAACTGCTGATCGCAGGCGGCATGGACCTGTTGCAGGCATTACGCATCCTGGTGCCACCGGCCACCCAATCGCTGGAATTCAAAGATTCCGATCTAGCCGCGTTCTACGAGTTCTATGGCCTCAACACCGAGCCATGGGACGGCCCCGCCGGCATCGTCGCCTGCGATGGCCGCTACGCCGCCTGCATGCTGGACCGCAACGGCCTGCGCCCCGCACGCTGGATGCTGACCAGCGACCGCCATTTCCTGGTCGCATCGGAAGCGGGCGTGTGGGAACTGCCGGCCGAGCGCATCACTCGCAAGGGCAAGTTGGGCCCGGGCGAGATGATGGCGATCGATCTCAAGCGCGGCGACCTGCTGGACAGCGACGCCATCGACCGCATCAACCGCGGCCGTGCGCCCTACAAGCAATGGCTGCATCAGGGCGTGACCTATTTGCAGACGGAGTTGATCGATCCGTCGCTGACCGACGCACCGTTCGACGAAAAGACCCTGCGCGGTTATCACAAGCTGTTCCAGCTCAGCATCGAGGAAGTGGAGCAGGTGCTGCGGCCGCTGGCCGAAACCGAACAGGAAGCCACCGGCTCGATGGGCGACGACACGCCGATGGCGGTGCTGAGCCGGCAGACGCGTCCGCTGTACGACTATTTCCGCCAGGCATTCGCGCAGGTCACCAATCCGCCGATCGATCCCTTGCGCGAAGACTGCGTGATGTCGCTGGCGACGCAGCTGGGCAAGGAAACCAACATCTTCCACGCGGGCCCGGAAACGGTCAGCCATGTGATCCTCAATTCTCCGGTGCTGTCGCAACGCAAACTGCGGCAGATCGTGAAGATGGCGCCGTACGACGCCAAGCATCGCTATATCGACCTGTCCTACGGCGTGGACGAAGGCCTGAAGGCCGGCATCGAACGCATCTGTAGCGAAGCCGAAGCCGCCGCGCGCGAAGGCATGGTGATGCTGGTGCTGAGCGATCGCCGTCCGCAGAAAGACATGCCGGTGGTGCACGCGCTGATGGCGACCGGCGCAGTGCATCACCATCTGTCGCGCGTGGGCCTGCGTTGCGACGTCAACCTGATCATCGAAACCGGCACCGCGCGCGACCCGCACCACATCGCCTGCCTGTTGGGCTTTGGCGCGACCGCGGTCTATCCGTATCTCGCCTACCAGACGCTGTTCGACCTGGGCCGCCGCGGCATCCTGCATCTGAAGAAAGGCGGCGAACAGGCGCAGATCGGCCGCAGCTATCGCAAGGGTATCTACAAGGGCCTGTCGAAGATCATTTCCAAGATGGGCATCTGCACGGTCAGCAGCTATCGCGGCGCGCAGTTGTTCGAGATCGTCGGTCTGGATCCGGAAGTGGTCGACTTGTGTTTCGCCGACACGCCGGCACGCATCGGTGGCGTTGGCTTCGCCCGTCTGGATACCGAAGCGCGTCAGCTGAGCGCGCGTGCATGGAACGAACTGCAGCCACCAGAGATCGGCGGCTTACTGAAGTACGTGCATGGCGGCGAGTACCACATGTACAACCCGGACGTGGTGATGACGCTGCAACGCGCCACCCGTACCGGCAAGCAAAGCGACTGGCAACAGTACGCCGACGTGGTGAATTCGCGTCCGCCTTCAGCGTTGCGCGACCTGTTGCAACTAAAGAAAGCCGATACACCGACGCCACTGGAACAAGTCGCCGATGCCGGTGACATCCTGCGCCGCTTCGACACCGCCGCGATAAGTTTGGGCGCACTGTCGCCGGAAGCGCACGAAGCGCTCGCCATCGCGATGAACCGCCTGGGCGGTCGCAGCAATTCCGGCGAAGGCGGCGAAGATCCTGCGCGTTACGGTACCGAGAAGCGCAGCAAGATCAAGCAGGTGGCGTCCGGCCGCTTCGGCGTGACGCCGGAATATCTGGTCAACGCCGAAGTGCTGCAGATCAAGATCGCGCAGGGTGCCAAGCCTGGCGAAGGCGGCCAGCTGCCCGGCCACAAGGTCAACGAGATGATCGCGCGGCTGCGTTACGCCAAGCCGGGCATCGGTTTGATCTCGCCGCCGCCACACCACGACATCTATTCCATCGAAGATCTGGCGCAGCTGATCTACGACCTGAAGCAGGTCAATCCGAAGGCGCTGGTCTCGGTGAAGCTGGTGTCGCATGCCGGCGTGGGCACGATTGCCGCGGGCGTGGTCAAAGCCGGCGCGGATCTGATCACCGTCTCCGGCCATGACGGCGGCACCGGCGCCAGCCCGCTCAGCTCCATCCGCTATGCCGGCGTGCCATGGGAATTGGGCATCGCCGAATCGCACCAGGCACTGGTGACCAACCAGCTGCGCGATCGCGCCGTGCTGCAGACCGACGGCGGCTTGAAGACCGGCCTGGACGTGGTGAAGGCGGCGCTGCTGGGTGCCGACAGTTTCGGTTTCGGCACCGCGCCGATGATCGTGCTGGGCTGCAAGTACCTGCGCATCTGCCACCTCAACAACTGCGCCACCGGCGTGGCGACGCAGGACGAGCGTTTGCGTTCCGAGTACTTCACCGGACTGCCGGAACGGGTGGAAGCCTTCTTCCGCCTGTTGAGCGAGGAAGTCCGGCAGTGGTTGTCCTATCTGGGTGCGAAGTCGCTGGATGAAATCGTCGGCCGCACGGACCTGCTGGAACAGCTGCAGGTTTCGCCGCGCGAAGGCGTCCACGTGGATCTGTCGCGCCTGCTGAAGGGCGCGCAGTACGATGCCGGCCATTGCGCCGCGCAGCGCCTGTACGAATCGCCCGACAGCCTGGCCACCCAACTCGATGGTTTGTTGGCCGAGCCCATCGCGAAGAAGACCGGCGGCGACCACCGCTTCTTGATCCATAACACCGACCGCTCCATCGGTGCGCGCCTGTCCGGCGCCATCGCGCGCGTCCACGGCAACCTGGGCATGGCCGACGCGCCATTGAACCTGCGCTTCCGCGGCACCGCCGGGCAGAGCTTCGGCGCGTTCAACGCCGGTGGCCTGCAGATGGAACTGGAAGGCGAAGCCAACGATTACGTCGGCAAGGGCATGGCCGGCGGCCGCCTGGTCGTGCGGCCGCCCCGCGGTGCGCGTTTCGAAGCGCGCAGCACGCCAATTCTTGGCAACACTTGCCTGTACGGCGCCACCGGCGGCGAATTGTTCGCGGCAGGTCGCGCTGGCGAACGCTTTGCGGTGCGCAACTCCGGCGCGCTGGCCGTGATCGAAGGCGCGGGTGACCATTGCTGCGAATACATGACCGACGGCATCGTCATGGTGCTGGGCCGCACCGGCCTGAACTTCGGTGCCGGCTTCACCGGCGGGCTGGCTTACGTGCTGGATCTCGATCGCGATTTCGTCGACCGCTACAACCACGAGCTGATCGACATCCACCGCATTTCGCCGGAAGGCTTCGAGAACTACCGCCAACACATCCACACACTGATCCAGCGCCATCGCGAACTCACCGGCAGCATCTGGGCGCAGCAGATCCTGGATGAGTTCCGCGATTACGTCGGCAAGTTCTGGCTGGTCAAACCGAAGGCGGCCAGTATTGAGTCGCTGACAGAGACGTTGAGGCGGGCGGCGTGATGGCCGCCAGGAATCGGGAATGGGGAATGGGGAATGGTCAAAGCCGGCTTCCCCGTCCATCTCTCACCCGCATGGCCCCGCTTTTTCGATTCCCCATTCCCTATTCCCGATTCCCAGCCCCATGAGCAAGAAGCAAGTCTTTCAATTCCTGGAACTCCCCCGGCAGATGCCGCAGCGCATCCCGCTGGAGTTGCGCACGTCTGGCGATTGGGGCGAGTTGTACGGCAAGTTCGACAAGGCCGATGCGCAGTATCAGTCTGGCCGTTGCCTGGATTGCGGCAACCCTTATTGCAGCTGGAAATGCCCGGTGCACAACGCGATCCCGCAATGGTTGCAGCTGGTGCAGGAAAACCGCATCGAAGAAGCCGCGGCGCTGTGCCACACCACCAACCCATTGCCGGAAGTCTGCGGCCGGGTCTGCCCGCAGGATCGCCTGTGCGAAGGGTCGTGCACGCTGGAGGAATTCGGCGCGGTCACCATCGGCGCGGTGGAAAAGTACATCGTGGATACGGCGCTGGAAAGCGGCTGGCGTCCCGACTTGAGCCATGTGCAGCCCACCGGCAAGCGCGTGGCGGTGATCGGTGCGGGGCCGGCCGGCATAGGCTGCGCGGATCGACTGGCTCGCGCCGGCATCCAGGCAGTGGTGTTCGACCGCTACGAACAAATCGGTGGCTTGCTGCAGTTCGGCATTCCCAGCTTCAAGCTGGAGAAAAGCATCATTGCGCGCCGGCGCGAAGTACTGGAAGGCATGGGCGTGGAATTCCGCCTGGGCGTGGAAATTGGCCGCGACATGACGCTCGCCGAACTGCTGGAAGAATACGACGCCGTGTTCCTGGGCACTGGCGCTTATCGCTACACCGATGGCGGCCTGCCCGGTCAGGATCTGGCCAACGTGCTGCCGGCGCTGCCGTTCCTGGTGCAGAACGGACGCATCGTCAGCGGCAACGATCCGTGGGGCCGACCCATCGCCGGTTGGGAAGACAAGCTGGCGGTGCCCGACCTGCACGGCAAGCGCGTGGTGGTGCTGGGCGGTGGCGACACCGGCATGGATTGCGTGCGTAGCGCGATCCGCTTGGGCGCGGCCAAGGTGGTGTGCGCCTATCGCCGCGACGAAGCCAACATGCCGGGCTCAGCGCGCGAAGTCGCCAATGCGCGCGAGGAAGGCGTACGTTTTCTCTTCAACCGTCAGCCACTGGCGATCGAAGGCGATGCCGACGGCAATGTGATCGGCGTGCAGGTGGTGGAAACCCAGTTGGGCGAGCCGGACGAACGTGGCCGCCAGCAGGCGGTACCGATTGTCGGCAGCGAATCGCTGCTGGAAGCGGACGTGGTCATCATTGCGTTTGGTTTCTCGCCGACGGTACCGGAGTGGTTGGCCACGCAGGGCGTGGAAGGCAGTCTCAACGGACGCATCGTGGTCGGTGGCGAAGGCCGGCTCCCGTTTCAGACCACGCATGCCAAACTGTTTGCCGGCGGCGATGCCGTGCGCGGCGCCGACCTGGTAGTGACTGCAGTAGCCGAAGGCCGTGACGCGGCCGACAGCATCGCGCTGATGCTGCAAACCTGACCGGGCGCGCGCCGGCCCAAGTGTGCGCGTCTGGTTCCCCCAAAAAGGAGATACCAACGTGCGCCCCCATACTCCCCATGTCCGTCACCTTCCGATACTCGCTACCGCGCTTTGCCTGCTGCTAGGCAGCCTTTGCATGCCGGCCTCAGCGCAGGAGCCGCGCGGCCTGCGTTATGCCGGGGTCAATCTTGCCGGCGCCGAGTTCAACTCGTCGAAGAAGCCGGGCGTGCTGTTCAAGGATTACACCTATCCCAGCGACTCCGACTTCACGTACTTCGCGTCCAAGGGCATGAACATCATCCGGCTGCCGTTCCTGTGGGAGCGCTTGCAGCCGCAGGCCAACGGCGAGCTGGACGCCGCGCAGTTATCGCTGCTGCGTACCGCCGTGCAGCGGGCCAAGTCGAAGAACATGGTGGTGGTGCTGGATGTGCACAACTACGCCAAGTACAACGGCGTGCGGATCGGCGGCAGCGAAGTGCCGGTCACGGTTTTTGTTGATCTGTGGCGGCGGCTGTCCAACGAATTCAAGAACGACGACAGCGTCATCTTCGGGCTGATGAATGAGCCCAACGGTATCGGTGCGACCGAGTGGGCGGATGCCGCGCAGGCGGCTTTGAACGCGATTCGCGCCGCCGGCGCCAATAATCTGGTGCTGGTGCCCGGCACCGCCTACAGCGGCGCGCATAGCTGGAATGGCACTTGGTACGGCGGCACGTCCAATGCCGATGCGCTGCTCAAGATCACCGATCCCGCCGATCGCATCGCCTTCGAGGCGCATCAGTATCTGGATGCGGATTTTTCCGGTACCTCCGGCGAATGCGTCAGCGAAGACATCGGTGTCCGCAAATTGAACGTCTTCACTACTTGGCTGCGCGAGCACGGCAAGCGCGGCTTTCTCGGCGAGTTCGGCGCCAGTAGTAATGCGACCTGCATGGCGGCGTTGAAACAGATGCTGGAACACATGGAAGCCAACGACGACGTTTGGCTAGGCTGGACCTATTGGGCCGCCGGCGCTTGGTGGCCCACGACCTATCCTTTCAATGTGCAGCCGAGCAAAGACGGCATCGAAAAGCCGCAGATGACGGTCCTGACGCCGATGGCGAAGCGGTTTATCGAGTAGCGCTAGTTTTGTGGTCATCGACGTGGTGTGTCCTTGTGGGAGTGGTACCGGCATGCTGGCACCACTCCCATAAGGACTTAATCCGTTATCCCAAAGGACACGACCCCCTTTAGACTGTCTTCTCCACCACCCCGAAGACCCCGCCATGCGCCTGGGCCTTGCCGCCAACCGACTGCACCACCGCAACGAGGACGCCGGGCTGTTTCGCTGGCTGCGTGCCTGCGAATCCGGTATTCGCGAATTGAACCTCGGGCTGCATGCGGTAGGCCGCACTTACGATGCCATCGCGGCGGCCCGCATGCTGGCTAACTACCCGGAGTTGCGTCGCTATCCCTATGGCCGTGACGGCGGCCTGATGAAGCTCGTTGCCGAAGTGGTGGGACTGGAAGGTGCCGAGCGAAACCTGCAGGGTGCGATCTACCTGATCGATCCGGTCGATCCTTCTTCGATATTCCCGGAAGCCGCGACGCTGAAACGCCAATGCGTCATTCATGGCAAACCTTTCCTGTCCACGGTGGCGTCGGCGCGCGACTGGATAGAAATGGAGCGCGTACATGCCGGCTTCGCTCCCGACCCGAGCGCGGATCGCTTCCATGCGCTGGAGACGCAGACGCTGGCCCTGATCGCGCACGACGCGATGAAGCCGCAGATGCTGGCGTTCGCGGCGGAACACTTCGATGTACTGTCCCGTTTTGGGCGACGCGTCGCCACCGGCACCACCGGTCAGCGGCTCAACGAACTGGCTTGGAGCCGAGGCTGGCCGCAGGACCGCATGTGGACCGAGCGTTATCAAAGCGGTCCCATGGGCGGCGACGCACAGATAGCCGATTGCGTACTGGAGCGCCGTTGCCAGCGCGTGATCTTCTTCGAGGATCCGCACGTGGCGCGCCAGCACGAGGCTGACATCCAGCTATTGGAACGCGCCGTCACCACGGTGACCGACGATGCGGTCTGTACCACCTCGCCTGCTGTCGCCCAGCGGTGGTGTGCGGCGGTGGAGAGGCGAAGAGCTCTTGCTCTTGTGGGAGCGACGTGAGTCGCGACCGGATGGTAAGAAGAGACTTTAGACACGGATCAACGCGGATGAACACGGACAAAGGTACTCAATGCTTTATCCGCTTCTTTCCGTGTTGATCCGTGCCCAAAGCTTTTTCATTTTTCCGGTCGCGACTCACGTCGCTCCCACAATTGGCCGCCTTAGCTCATGATTCAATCGAGCCCACGCCACCTGCTGCGCGATCTTTCTCTCTCCGCTATCGCGGCCGGATTCGTCACGGTGTTGGTCGGCTTCGCCAGTTCGGCGGTGATCGTGTTCCAGGCGGCGCAAGCACTGGGCGCTTCACCGGCTGAGATAAGTTCGTGGATGTGGGCGCTGGGTTTGGGCATGGGCCTGACTTGTTTGGCGTTGTCGTTGCGCTATCGCATGCCGGTGGTGACCGCCTGGTCGACGCCAGGCGCGGCGATGCTGATCAGCAGTGCGGCGGGTTTGCCGCTGTCCGATGCCATCGGCGCATTCGTGTTGTCGGCGGCGTTGATCGCGGCGTCCGGGTTCTCTGGCTTCTTCGAACGCATGCTCAGCCGCATCCCGGTGTCACTGGCGTCGGGCATGCTGGCCGGCGTATTGCTGCGCTTTGGGCTGGACGTATTCGTCGCCATGAAGACTCAACCCGCCGTGGCGTTGGGAATGTTCGTGGTGTATTTGCTGGCAAGGCGAACGGTGCCGCGCTATGCGGTCATCGTCACCTTGCTGGTTGGCGTCGCCCTGGCTGCCGGCTTGGGGCTGATGCATACGGAAGGATTGAAGCTGCAACTCGCGCGTCCTGTTTTCATCATGCCGACGCTGTCGGTGGCCGCGTTGTTCGGCATCGCGCTGCCGTTGTTCGTCGTTACCATGACGTCGCAGAACGTGCCCGGTGTTGCTGTGATCCGTGCCTCCGGTTATGCCATTCCCATCTCACCCGTCGTGGGATGGACGGGCGTCGCAAACCTGTTGCTGGCGCCGTTCGGTGCATTCGCGCTGAATCTTGCGGCAATCACTGCGGCGATCTGCATGGGTCGCGAAGCGCACGAGGATCCGAACCGCCGTTATGTCGCGGCAATGGCGGCAGGAATTTTCTATGTGTTGATCGGTTTGTTTGGCGCGACCGTCGCGGCGCTGTTCGCAGCGTTCCCCAAGGAACTGGTGATGGCCATCGCCGGTATCGCGTTGCTGGGCACCATCGGCAACGGTCTGGCAGCGGCACTGCGAGAGGAAACCGATCGCGAGCCGGCACTGGTCGCTTTCCTGGTCACTGCATCGGGTTTGTCGCTGGCCGGCATCGGATCCGCGTTCTGGGGATTGGTTGCAGGCGTGATCACGATGTTGATGTGGCGAACCGGGCGATAAACGAAACCGCCATTCTGGCGTGAAGGCTGCGTGGAAGCGCCGTTAGTTCATCGGCGAGTGATGTGGAGCTAGGCAGTATCCAGGTACCTCCACTGCAGGAGATTTCCATGCAGACTGTCCGCAATAGATTATTCATTCTCACTGGCTTGCTGGTAGCTTCTTCGGCCGCTTTGGCGCAGTCGCAACAGCCAGCAGCCGACACCCTCACCGAACCACAGGTCCGCGCGCTTTTGACTGAGAAAGGCTATACCAACATCGACGATCTGGATTTTGAAGACGGCATGTGGGAAACCGACGCCACCAGTGCGGACGGCAAACGGGTCGACGTACGCGTCAATCCGGCTACCAGCGATATCAAGGCCGACGCGCTGGTGTCGAATCTGACCGAGAATGACGTGAAGGCGAAACTGACCGCTGCCGGCTACTCAGAAGTACACGACGTCGATTTCGACGACGGCATGTGGAAAGCCGAAGCTGAGCGCGCGGATGGCGATGATAGGGAGGTCCACCTGGATGCTTCGACAGGAAGAATCGTCTACGAGGAGGATGATTGATTCGCGTGGGCGATTTTTCCGTTTCCTGTAGACAAGAAGGCCGCTATGCGGCCTTCTCTTTTATTATGTAGAGCGGAGCTCGCTCCGCTGTTTTTGATGTGTCACGAAGAGCAGCCGAGCAAGCTCGTCTCTACAAAAGGCAAGGTATAGATCACGCCTGTACTGGCGCCGGCCTGGCGTACCGCCAACCCACCAGCAAGCCAATGAACAACAGCAACGACGCCAACAACCACGGCGCACCGGGTATGTGAGCGGGCGCGCTCTTGCCGATGAACAATGCGAACGTACCAGCGAACATCATCGGCCCGGCGATACCGGCCAGGCTGACCAGACTCATCAACGCGCCCTGGATGCGACCCTGCACATCGGCGCCGACCTGTTGCGTGATCAACGACTGCGTCGCCGGTCCTGCCAATCCCCATAGCGCACTGATCGGCAAGCCAATCAGGAACATCCAACCCTTGTCGGCCATGCCATAGATGATGAAGCCGACCACACCGCACGCCAGGCCGAACAACAGCGTGCGGCGTTCGCCCAGCTTCGGCACGATCTTGCCCATCAGGCCGGCTTGAACGATTACGCTGAAGACACCGACAGCGGCCAGGACCATGCCGACCTGATCTTCGTCCCAGCGATACTGATATTCGGCGAACAGCACGAATACGCTGGGATACACGTAATGCGCCAGATTGGCGATAAGCACCACCGCGGCCAATCCGAACACCTGTGGGTAGCGCTTGAGCAGCACCATCGATCCCACAGGGTTGGCATGCGACCAATCGAATCGCGGCGACCGCCTTTCCTTCGGCAGTGATTCCGGCAAGACGAAGTAGCCGTAGAGGAAATTGAGGAGGGCGAGACCGGCCGCGAACCAGAACGGCGCACGCAGGTCGACATGCTTGCTCAACAAGCCGCCCAGCAATGGACCAATAATGAAGCCCACACCGAAGGCGGCACCGATCATTCCGAACGCCTGCGCCCGCTTTTCCGGCGGAGTGATGTCGGCGATATAGGCATTGGCCGTGGTGAAGCTGGCCGAGAACATGCCTGAGAAAATGCGCGCGATCAGCAGCCAGGGCAGCGATTGCGCCAGCGCCATCAGGATGAAATCGACGCCCAATCCGAGGCAGGACAGCAAGATCACAGGCCGCCGTCCGAAGCGATCGGACAGTGCGCCTTGGATCGGCGTGCAAACGAACTGGATGGCGGCGAACAACATGCCGAATGTACCCACCCACCATGCGGCCTGCGCGAAATCGCCGCCGGTGAACTCGCGCACCAGCCCCGGCAACACGGGAATGATCACACCGAACGACAGGATGTCGATCAGCACGGTGATGAAGATGAAGATGAGCGCGGCGCGGCGTCCGCCGACGGCCTGGGGTTCTGAGTTCACGCAGGGTGACCGGACGATAACAGGTGCGGCAGTTTAGGGCGGATCACCCTTCCCCGGGTAGGTCGCGCCACGCGCTGTGAACGGCGACCGGGTTGCCCGCACTTAAATATCCGAAACGGCGATGATCTGACCCAGCGTGTGACGAGCGCCGGGGGCCAGTTCGATCGCATCAGCGCCAGCGTTGGCGGCTTCCAGGCAGACGAATCGGCGCCAGCCTTGGGGTGGCATATCGGTAAATGCGCGGGCGCCTTCCGCACCCGGGTTCCACACCACCAGCGTGCGGCTGCCGGAAGTCCGCAGCGCGACCCGGCGGCGGGCGACAGGATCGATCAGTTCGAAATGATTGCCGGTATCGGCGTAGATGCGGTCGCTACGGCCGGGGTCGCGTGGGTCGTGCAGGTTCCATTCCCCCTCCTGCACGTGGTCGTGACCGTCGTATTTATTGGCGTAAGTCAGGCCATCCAGCCCTATGACGCGCGCCTGGGCAGCGTCGGCGACCGCGAAGTAGGTGTGCAGCGCCTGGGTGAATCGCTGCGG
The DNA here is from genome assembly GCF_039710385.1 of Pseudoxanthomonas sp. CCNWLY206-1. NCBI lineage: Bacteria > Pseudomonadati > Pseudomonadota > Gammaproteobacteria > Lysobacterales > Lysobacteraceae > Pseudoxanthomonas > Pseudoxanthomonas sp. CCNWLY206-1. The sequence continues at coordinate 58,878 of NZ_JBDKXI010000005.1, forward strand.
CTCGGTGCTGCGATTATGTGTGGTCAGCGATTGTTCCAGCGCGCGGCCGATGCGCACGGTCATGGACAGGTCGAGTGCGGCGTCGGTTTCGTTCGGCAATACGAATTCCAACATCACGGTGCCGTCTTCGTCGTGCTGCGCGTCGGCCAGACGCCACAGCGATGTCCGCGCATAGCCATGTTGCGGCACATCGTCAGGCTGCCCCTGCCGAGCGAAGTACGGCCAGCACACCGGAACGCCGCCCCGAATCGCCTGCGGCGGATGGCGCGTATCCGGCGACAGCCACATCACATCGTCGAAACCCTGTGGCGCGAACGACAGCAGCTGCGCGCCGTGCAGACTGATCGCAGCGGTGGAAAACGGCGTGTCCACGCATACGGCTTCTATGTCCTGAAAGCGATCCATGCGCAGGCCCGGCATCGAAGGGGTCATGGTTTCAGGTTCTCTTGAGGTGGGACGAGCGGCGGCGCCAGGGATGGCGGCGGCGTAACGGGAGGACCGGGCGGGTTAACCGGCGGGCCTTCGGACTTCAATGCCTCCAGTATCTTGCGGCCGGCACGACCATCTGCGGGTAACAGGCCCAGCTTTATTTGTTCCGACTGGATAGCACGGCGCGTCTGCGTGCCGATCAATCCGTCCGCCTCGCCAATGGCGTGTCCGCGCGCCAGCAACAGCAGTTGCAGCTGCTTGCGCTGGACGCGCGACAATCCGGGATCGTCGGTGGGCCACACCGCGACGATGCCGCCCCCACCGCGCAGTCGGTTGGACAGCAAAACGATGGCCAATGCGTAGCTTTCCGATGCGTTGTAGGCATAGATCGCGTCGTAGTTGCGGAACACCAGGAACGCCGGCCCCGCCACGCCTGTGGGCAGCAGTACGGCCGACGGCGCATCGCTGCCAATGATGGGCGTGCCATCCACGCGCGTCACACCGCGTGCGACCCAGTCCGACAACGGACGGCGGCGGGTCCGGCCGGCTAGCGAAGCATCGAAGTTGGACGGCACCTTCACCTCATAGCCCCAGGATTGGCCCGTTTGCCAGCCGGCTTGTTTCAGATAGTTCGCCGTCGAGCCCAATGCGTCCGGGATGCTTCCGACCAGATCACGCCGGCCATCGCCGTCGAAGTCGACCGCAATACGCGCATACGTGCTTGGCATGAACTGCGTATGCCCGAATGCACCCGCCCAGGAGCCGGTGAGTCCTTCAGCGCGGATGTCGCCCGCTTGCAGCAACTTCAGCGTGGCGATGAATTCGCCGCGAAAGAACCCTTGGCGGCGTCCGAAGCAGGACAACGTCGCCAGCGAACTCAGCAGCGGCCGCTTGCCGAAGACGCGTCCATAGTCGCTTTCCACGCCCCAGACCGCGACTACCGTTTCCGCATCCACGCCGTAGCGCTCGGCTACTTGTGCCAGCAGGGTCGCGTGGGTAGCCAGCATGGCTTGTCCGTCGGCCACACGCTGGTCGTCCACCAGCGCGGCCAGGTAATCCCACAGCGGCGTGGTGAATTCCGGTTGCGCGTCCAGGAGCTCCAGCACGCTCATGTCCGGCAGCAATCCCTGGGTGTGGATGCGGTAGTTGTCGGCAGATACGCCTTGCGCCGTCGCCTGTGATTGCAGGCCCGCGATGCAGTCGTCGAAAACGATCTCGGCGCGCGCAGGCAGCGAAAGCACGACAGCCAGCGCACCCAATACGAATATGGGTTTCATGTCCGGCTTCCTTTGCCGTTCGGGGGAACGCTTACTTTGCCTTGCCCACCACTACTTTTCCAAGCGTAACGAAGGTCAATTGACACTGATGCCCCAGCATTCGTCTCGCCGATGCTCCTTTGCCGTTGTAGGAGCGGCGTCCCGCCGCGAGCTCTTCGCTGTTATCGCGATCTGATGGAAAGAGCTCGCGGCGGGACGCCGCTCCTACGCGAGCTTCCGACGTTGGGCTGGGACGGCGGCAGGCGGGCCCTCACCAACGGCAGCCTGCCGAATCCGGATACCTGCTCCAGCCGCCTCGTGGGTGAACGCCTGGCCGCCTGATACACCCTTGCTTCAAGCCCGATCCGTAGAATATTGCCATGAGCACCCCTTTCGACTCTTCCCTGGGCCGGGAAGTCGCCTATCCCGCGCACTACGATCCCAGCCTGCTGTTCGCCATTCCTCGCCAAGCCGCGCGCGCCGAGATCGGCATCGCCGATGAAGCCCTGCCGTTTGTCGGTCATGACCGCTGGCATGCCTACGAACTGAGTTGGCTGGACGCGCGAGGCAAACCGCGTGTCGCCACCGCCACGCTCATCGTGCCGTTCGATTCCCCCAACCTGATCGAATCCAAGTCGTTGAAGCTGTATCTGAATTCGCTCAACGCAACGCGTTTCAACAGCGATGCCGCGGTGCTGGAATGCCTGCGCACCGATCTGTCCGTCCGCGCCGGCGCGGATGTCGAAGTGGCCTTCGGCTTGCCGCCGATGGTCGATGCGGAAGACGGCGAGTCGCTGGACGCACTGGATATCGAGATAAACCACTACGGTCCACCGAACGCGGATTTTCTGACCGCCGAACCCGACAGCCAGGTCGAAGAAACCCTGTACTCGCAGCTATTGAAATCCAATTGCCCGGTGACCGGACAACCGGATTGGGCCAGCGTGACGATTCGTTATCACGGGCCGCGCATCGACCGGCCGGCGCTATTGCGTTATCTGATCAGCTTTCGCGACCACGCCGAATTCCATGAACAGTGTGTCGAACGCATCTTTCATGACATATCGACGCACTGCCATCCGCAGTCGCTCTCAGTCGAAGCGCGCTACACCCGCCGTGGCGGTTTGGATATCAATCCCTGGCGGGCGACACCGGGAGCCGCGCCAAACGAAGTGAAACGCGAAGTACGCCAGTAGTCCGCAGGTTAAATCCTCGTTCCCGAACTGTCTCCGTTTCTTCACGCACGCGCCATGATTTTTTAACGGCGCGCGTGCAAGGCTATGCCTCGTTCCCAACATCCATCAGGAAGGTTGTTGACTATGAGCACCGAAAAGAAGGCAGATTTTTCCGGCGTTAGCGCAAAAGTCGACACGACTGAGCAGAAAGTCGAAAAGGCCGACTTCTCCGGCGTCACCGCGCGGGTGGACAGCACGGAAGAAATCGTGGGCGAACAAACCTACACCATCGGCAAGGGCGACACGCTTTCGAAGATTGCCAAAGAGCACTACGGCAGCGCCAATGCCTGGAAGCAGATCTTCGAAGCCAATCGCGACACCATTGAAGATCCCGATCGCATTTTCCCCGGGCAGGTGATCAAGCTGCCCCCGAAATCCACCGGCGCTTGAAGCTCCTCTCTTCATATCCACGACAAGGAACGACACCATGAAGCTCAACCGTATCTCCTATGCTTTGATCATTGGCCTGGCTGGCAGCATCGCGCTGGTCGGCTGCAAAAAGAAGGAAGAAGCTGCTCCGACGCCGCCGGCCGCTACCGAGCCCGCGCCTGCTCCGGCGACACCTGCTGCACCCGCTCCGGCGACCGTCAGTGTCACCGGCGTCACCGTCGGCAATACCGCCGCAGCCGACAAGTCAGTCGCAGCCATGACCACGCTGGGCACCAAGGACAAGATCATCGTCTCGGTGCAAACACAGGGCGACGCGGCCAACGCCACGCTGGACGCCAAGCTCACCTATCAAGACGGCCAGGTAGCCGGCCAGAAGTCCGAAACGCTCAACACCACCGGCAGCGGCACGACCAATTTCGAATTCACCAACGCCAATGCGTGGCCCGCCGGCAAATACAAGGTGGACGTCACCTTGAATGGCCAGCCCGCCGGCGTGATGCAGGAAATCGAAATCAAGTAATCCAACCTCTCTCCCACCCTCAGTGGGCAAGCTTGGGCGCGGAGCGATCCGCGCCTTTTTTTTGGCAGGGTGCGCCGCTCTACCAGAGCCCACCCGATGTCCTGGGGACTGCTCGAGCGCAGGTTTTGCTCGAAAGGGCATAAACCGCGACAATGGGGGTCCACGTCCAAACCACTCGCGTCAGCCCTTACGTTGCGCGTCTTACCGGGAGCAGTTCCATGGCAGAACCTGTCCTCACACCGCCGGCCGGCGGTGAGAAGATCACGATTTCGGGCGGCAAGCTCAATGTGCCGAACCACCCGATCATTCCCTTCATCGAAGGCGACGGCACCGGCCCGGATATCTGGCGCGCTTCGGTACGCGTGCTGGATGCCGCGGTCGAGAAAGCCTACGGCGGCAGCAAGAAGATCCACTGGCTGGAAGTCTTCGCCGGCGAGAAATCGAACAACCAGTTCGGCACCTGGCTGCCGGATTCCACCGTGCAGGCCTGCCGCGATTATCTGGTGAGCATCAAGGGTCCGCTGACCACGCCGGTCGGCGGCGGTATCCGTTCGCTCAACGTCGCGCTGCGACAGATGCTGGACCTGTACGTCTGCCTGCGCCCGGTGCGCTGGTTCGAAGGCGTACCTTCGCCGGTGAAGAAGCCGGGCGATGTGGACATGGTGATCTTCCGCGAGAACACCGAGGACATCTACGCCGGTATCGAATGGGCTGGCGGCAGCGCCGAATCGCAGAAGGTGCTGGATTTCCTGGCCAAGGAATTCCCGCAGCCGTTCAGCAAGATCCGCTTCGGCACACAGGAAAAGGTCAACGAATGGCAGCAGGCGCTGGAAGGCATCGGCGCGCCGCATCGCGAGATGACCGTGGAAGTCGGCCTGGGCATCAAGCCGGTCAGCCGCCTGGGCACCGAGCGCCTGGTGCACAGCGCCATCAGCTACGCCATCGAGAACAAGCGCAAGTCGGTGACTCTGGTGCACAAGGGCAACATCATGAAGTTCACCGAAGGTGGCTTCCGTGATTGGGGCTACCAGGTGGCGCGCGACTACTTCGGCGCGGTCGAACTCGACGGCGGTCCGTGGCACGTGATTCCGGAAGGCAAGCCGGGCGCGGGCATCGTCATCAAGGACGCCATCGCCGATGCCTTCCTGCAGCAGATCCTGTTGCGTCCGAAGGAATACGACGTATCGGCGACACTGAACCTCAACGGCGATTACCTGTCCGACGCGCTGGCCGCGCAGGTCGGCGGCATCGGCATCGCGCCGGGCGCCAACATCAACTACGTCACCGGCCACGCTGTCTTCGAAGCGACCCACGGCACCGCGCCGAAGTACGCCGACCAGGACAAGGTCAATCCGGGTTCGGTGATCCTGTCGGGCGAAATGATGCTGCGCTACATGGGCTGGACCGAAGCCGCCGATGCGATCATCGAAGGCGTCAACAAGGCCATCGCCAGCAAGCGCGTCACCTACGACTTCGCCCGCCTGATGGAAGGCGCCACCGAAGTGAAGTGCAGCGAGTTTGCCGACGAGATCATCAAGCATCTCTGAGACGCGACCGCGCGCATGGTTCGATAACGAAGCCCGGCTACGCCGGGCTTCTTCTTTTGACACGGTTACCTGTCGTGTCGAGGCTACGAGGCGTTGCCGAGTACCTTGATTACAGCGACATGCTCTTCCAGCCCATAGCCGGCCTCCAGCGCGCGATGGAACAGGCCCGCGGCATACGCGGGGAATTCATCGCCGATACCCGTCTGGCGCGCTCGCCGGACGAGGTTGGCGATGTCCGCAGCCGCCGTCTGCAGCGTGCTTTCGGGATTCGTATAGCGGTCTTCACTGATCACGCGCCCCATATGCCGCAGATCGTTGCCGAGCACCGGTGCAAACTCGGCGAGCATGCCGGCGAACGCTTGCAGGTCGAGCCCTTCGGACCGGCATACCAGCGACGCATGCGCCATGCCGATCCAATGGCCAGCGAGATACGCCAGCGATGCCGCGCCAAGTGCCGCAGCTTCGTCGATGCGCTCACCGGTATGCGCAATAGCGCCCGCGAGTGCCGTCAGTGCATCGCGCGAACGCGCGAACGCATCCTTTGCACCGGAAACCAGGATCACCGTGTCTTCGCCGCCGATCTGACTGGGCCATGCCAGGATCGTGCCATCGAGATAGTCGGCGCCGTGCGATGCCGCCCATGCAGCGCCTTCTCGCGCGTCCTGCGGCGTCCCGTTGCCGAATTGCACCACGGTACGACCGCTCAACACGTCGGCACCTCGCTCCAGCACGTCATACATCGCCGCATAGTTCGACAGGCAGGTGATCACGATCGGGCTGGCGGCAATCGCGTCGGTTGAACTGTTGGCCGGATGCGCGCCTTCGGCGACAAGCGGCTGCATCCGTGCCGGACTTCGGTTCCAGACCGTTACCTGCCAACCCTTGCGCAGCAGCGTGCGTGCCAGCGTGCCGCCCATGTCGCCCAAACCGATCACACTGATTTTGCCCTGCTGTTGCATCATGTCGCGAATCCTGTTTTTTCTGGATGCGCGTACGGTAACCATCGATCTCAGGCGATAAAATTACTTACCTGCTGGTACGTGCCGGCGCAGGCCGTGGAGAGGCAACGATGAAACAGCCCCAACCATTCAGTTGCGGTCTCGGCCCGGCGATGCGAGTCATTGCCGGCAAATGGAAGTCTACGATCCTGTGGGAACTGCACGCCGCGCCGGTACGTTTTCTCGAACTGCGCCGCCGTATTCCCGGCATCAGCGAGAAGGTGCTCTACCAGCAGTTGCGTGAAATGGAAGCCGACGGAATCGTGTTGCGCGACGACCGTTCCGGACGACTGTTGCACGTCGAATATTCGGTCACCGACATCGGCGCTTCGTTGAACGACGCCGTGCACACACTTGCCATGTGGGGCACGCGCTATGCGACCGCTAGCGAGGAGCAATGTCGCGTTCTCCTTGATTCCAATGCAAGTGGCAATCGCTAATATCGATAGGGCTCAGTACCAGCACGAAGAAACTATCCATGGCCGACTCGCACGACATTTACCTTTTTTCCTACGGCACGCTGCAGCTGGAAAGCGTGCAGTTGTCTTCCTTCGGCCGCCGGTTGGATGGCACGCCCGACGCGCTGCCCGGCTATGCGCGGACGATGGTGGAAATCACCGATCCGCAGGTACTGGCGGCAAGTGGAGAACGCTTCCATCCCATCGTTGCGCCCAGCGATGATCCCGCCGACGAAGTACAGGGCACGGTGTTCCGCATCAGCGCAAGCGAGTTGGCCGCAGCCGACCGCTATGAAGTTTCCGATTACCAGCGCGCTCAGGTGCGCCTGAAGTCAGGCACGGAGGCCTGGGTTTACGTGAAAGCGTCGCAGGTACCAGGTTAAGACGTTTCTCTGTAGGGGCGGCGTCCGTGGGAGCGGCGTCCCGCCGCAAGCTCTTCGGTGGGATTGCCATGAAATCCGGGAAGAGCTCGCGGCGGGACGCCGCTCCTACAACAACGAGACGCCGCCCTGCGTTGTTTTTCGGTTTGTCCGGAGCTCGCGTCGCGTTCAGATCGTCACCGAGGCGCGTCGTTGGCGGCGCACCGTCGCGGTTATCAGCATCGCGGTCAACAGCAGGGTAGCGACGGCGAACACGCCCATGCCCAGGTAGTCGCCGCTCACACCGCTGGCGGTCGCCAACACCGGGTCTTCGCCGGTGGGCATGAACTGCGCGGCATACATGCCGGTGTAATGCATCCCGCATACCGCAACGCCCATGACCAGCGCGCTTCCCAGCATCTGCGGCCAGCCGCGCAAATTGAATGCCAGCCACAAGGCTGCGGTGGACGCCACCACTGCGATCAGTATCGACAGCACCACGATATCGGTGACGTACTCGGTGGTCGCTGGCATGCGCATGGCGGCCATGCCGGTGTAGTGCATGCTGGCAACACCCAGCCCCATGCAGGTTCCCGCCAACACCAGCTTGCGCCAAGAGAAAACACCGGTGCCGGCAATCGCCAGGCCCGCCATGCAGGCGCCTATCGCGAATACCGCCGACAGCAGGGTCACGCCGGGATCATAGGCGACGGGAATATTCATCTGGCAGGCCAGCATGGCGATGAAATGCATTGCCCAGATAGCTCCGCCGCCCATGGCCGCACCGGCCGCCAGCAAGGCCTGCCATCGTTGCCCCGATGTGCCTGCCAGCGGAATGCCGATCGCGAGTTGCAACGCGGTGAACGAGCCGAGCACCGACACCAGGAACGAAAGAGCCACCAGCACCGGGTCGTGGATGCATTGCACAGCGTGATCGTGCGGCATGACGTGAACTCCATGGTGGAACGACGGTTGGACCGGAATCTCCGGCGTCAGACGCGGAATACGAATCGACAGTGATCGGATCCATTGGCGTGACAAGCAACTTCGCTGACGCGCACCGGATAATCGCGTGCGACCTGCGGCAGCAGGGCTTCGATGCGCTTCTGATCGACCAGGCCGTGCCGTCCATCGGTTCCCTCGGCGGCCACATTCGTTTGTTCCGCCGCGACGGGCGGTAGCGCCGGGATGGCGGACGATGCGGCAGGTTCGCTTACCGCCAGCGACGATGCCGCACGGGCATCGCAAGGGCTCGCCTCGAAACTCTTTACCATCCAATGCGTGCCCAGCTGCTCTTCCAGCTGTAGAAGATTTGCTTCCGGGCCCTGCACCACAATGACATCACCACACCGGTGGCGGTGTTGGCGCGACGGTGGACGCAACAGAGCATACCGATTGGCGATCAGGACTTCGCCCAACGTAATCAGCAGACCGTCCCGATGATCCGAGACGATCTTCAACTCGATTTCCATGTTTCCCCCTGCGCCGGCCGCTTGCCCGGCGTCGCCTTCCGTTTCTGAATCTTTACCGCCCCAGATGCGCAACGAGGAATATCACGCCATGGAACCGGAAAGCTGAGACGGTATGCACACATCCGTCAGCGGCAGGAGAAGCAACGCAGCTACATGCGTTTACCTAAGCGTGGAACAGTGAGGGAGGGAGCGATCCGCTCTTGCCACTTACCACTTACTACTCACCGCTTACTGTTTACCACTCACCCGTTGCCGCTCACCGCACCCAAAAAGCGAAATATCGACCGAATTCGCCATGCGGCGATAGCCTTCATCGTTGGGATGCAGGAAATCGCGGGTGATCTCCGCGGGCATGGCTTCAGAGTTGTTTGAGTCGCGGAGCGCGGCGTCGAAGTCGATGACGGCGGAAAACTCCCGACCATCGCGAATGAATCGATTGAGCTGCCGCCGTGTGTCGGCCGATACCGGTTCGTACCGCTCCGATCCACTGAAGGGCGTCAGCGTGGCGCCGATCGCGACCACGCCATGCTGCCGCAATCGCGTAAGTATCTGCCGATAGCCCGCGATCATGTCCGTCGCATTGCGTCCCGGATTGAAACTCGGCGCGCCGCTATGCCGGATGTCGTTGATGCCTTCAAAAACGATCACCTGATCGACGCCCGGCAACGCCAGCACGTCGCGGTCCAATCGCGATAGCGCGCTATGGCTGCGGCCGTTGTCCAGCACCTTGTTGCCGCTGATGCCGGCATTCAGTACGACGACGCGGTCGGGGCAGGTGCGATGCAGGCGTTCGGCCAGCAGCGCGGGCCAATCCCCATGCGTGCCGCGCGTGGCGGTGGCGCCTTCGGTAATGGAATCGCCCAATGCCACAACAATGCGCGGCTTATGCGTACGCTCCGCCAACACGGCCGACACCACGTTCTGTCGGTACAACAGCGGCGCGCTGTCGGGCACGGCGGCACGGCCTGGTGCGACACGTACGGCGGTGCGGCGCACGGCAGGCCGTGTCGGCTCCGGGAACCAGATGCTCAACGCGATCTCGGAGAAGGCGGGCGCGGCGATCGAAACCGGATCGCTGATCAGCACGCCGCCCGGTGGGATTATCACCTCACTGCGCCCCTCGAATCGCACCGGCAACGCAGGTGCGCGTGCGCCTACCAGTTGCGCCGATGCTGCGCCGACCTTAAGCGGCTGCGCACCCAGTTCATTGCTGATGCGAAAGCGCAACGCAGTAGCGGACGTGCCTAATCGCATGTCCTGGCGCACGGTCTGATGGTGGAACTGCACCGGCGCCTCCGGCGTGCCATCCAGACGGTCCGGCGCAGGCGAGGCGATCCACGCGGGCACCCAGACGGGAACGGGCGCGGCGTACGCTACGGCGCTGAGTGCCAGCACCATGACGCATGCCGCAATACGGCGCAGCCGCGTAGCGATCATTGGCCGGCTCTCAGGAAAAAAACACGCCGCCGTTGACGTCGACGTTGGCGCCATTGATGAAGCTGGCAGCGTCCGATGCCAGGAAAACCGCCGCCGCAGCGGCTTCCTCGGCGCGTCCTTCGCGGCGCAAGGGTGTCGCGTTGGCCACTGCCTGGCGCACTTCCGGCTTGGTGAAGTCGTCGTGGAAACGTGTCGCGATCATGCCGCAGCACAACGCATTGACGCGGATGCCGCGTGGGCCCAGTTCTTTTGCCATCGCGCGAGTGAACGTCATCACCGCGGCCTTGGACGTCGCGTAGATCGAAGCGCCCGGCCCGCCACCATCGCGACCGGCCAGCGAAGCAAAATTCACGATGGCCGCGCCTTCGCCCATATGCGGCACCACCGCCTGCGTAGTCAGGAATACTGATTTCAAATTCAAATCCATGACGTGATGGAAGAACGCTTCATCGATTTCTGCCAGCGGCTTTCTGGCCACCATGCCGCCTGCCAGGTTGACCAGGATGTCGATGCGCGTGCCGAATGCTGCCTGCGTCGCCGCCACCAACGCCGCGACCGCTGTAGCGTCCGCCGCATTGCCACGGTGGACGATGGCCTGCCCGCCGGCGGCTTCGATGCGCTTGAGCGTTTCCTGCGCGCTGGCTTCGTCGTTGGCGTAGTTGATGCAGACCTTGGCACCTTCGGCGGCCAGCTTCAACGAAACCGCGCGCCCGATGTCGCGCCCACCGCCGGTGACGATCGCCACTTTGTCTTTGAATTGCATGATCTGAAGTCCTTTTGTTTTGGGGAGAGAAATTCTGGGTAAGGGCGGTGTCAGCGGTGCTGCTATAAGCGATGTTCCGAGGCGCCATCGAGTTTCTCGATGCGGCCGGTGATCAGCCAGATCGCCGCTAGCGATAGCGGCACCAAGGCCGCCACCAGGATAAAAATCGGCGCGTAGGAAATCTTGGTCATGGCCGGTACCAGCCACGTGGTGATCAGCGTGCCCACCACCGCGGCCATGCCGCCGATGCCGGCCAGCGAACCTACCGATTTGCCATGGAAAATATCGCCCGGCAGCGTCTGGATGTTGCCAATGGCGACTTGGAAGCCGAACAGCACCGCGGCGATGGTCAGCACGGCGGCGACGGGTTCGGCCGCAAACACCGCGCCCAGTAGCGCGGGCATCATGATGATTCCGCCCAGGGTGATGGTCCATTTGCGCGCGCGGTGCACGCTCCAGCCAACGGTGATCAATCGGCCCGACAACCAGCCACCAAACAAGCTGCCCAGCATGGCGCCGACAAACGGCACCCACGCGAAGATGCCGATCTGCTTGATATCGAAACCGAAGGTTTCCGCCAGGTAGATCGGCAGCCACGATACGAACAACCACCAGATCGGATCGATGAAGAAGCGCGCCAGCACGATGCCCCAGCTCTGCCGGTGCGACATCAGCTGCTTCAGCGTTGGCGCATAGACCGGCAGCGCCGGTCCATCGCCAACCGGTGCGTCCAGGATCAACGCGCGTTCGGCCGCATCCACCCACGGATGGCGGTCCGGACCAGCGCGGTAGACGATCAGCCACGGCAACAGCCAGATGAAACCCAGCGTACCGATCAACAGGAACGTGCCCTTCCACCCCAGCCACAGGAACAGCAGCGCGATCAGTGGCGCCGACACGATGGCGCCAATGGACGCGCCCGCGTTGAAGATGCCTTGCGCCAGCGCGCGCTCCTTGGCGGGAAACCACTCAGCATTGGCCTTGACCGCCCCCGGCCAGGCGCCGGCTTCGCTGATGCCCAGCATCGCGCGAAACACACTGAACGACAGCACTGAATGACTGACCGCATGCAGGGCGATGGAGATAGACCAGCCCATGATCGACAGCGCGAAACCAAGGCGAACACCGATGATGTCGAACAGTCGGCCAAAGGCGAACTGCCCCGCCGCATAGAACAGCATGAAGATGGTGACCAGCAGCGCGTAGTCTTCCTTGGTCGCGCCAATCTCGCTGGAGATCTCCGGCCACATCACCGCCAGTGCATTGCGGTCGATGTAGTTGATGACGGTGGCCAGCGCGATCAGCGCGATGATGATCCAGCGCACCGCGGACTTTCTTTTGTTGGACGTGCCGGTCATGGGCGCCGCGGCTCCTGCTGCTTGCGGGCCGATGGCTTGGCGCTTACGGGCTGAGCGATACGGGCGTAGCCGCCCTTCCACTGATAGGTGCGGCCGTTGGCGACGACGCGATGGTCTCGGGCGGGCGCTGGGTCCTCGGCAATGCCCAGCGCCAGTGTTGCGCCTGATACCAACGTCAGCAGAACAACGTCCGCGTCTTCGCCACGCAGGCGCTCGATGCTGCGGATACGGCTGTTCGCGCCATGCACGTACTCGGCGGTGCCGTTGTATTCGCCATGCGGTTCCAGCACACCGAAGAAGCTCGCTTGCGCCTGGCCATCCATGCGCTGGATCAGCACCGGTTCGCGGCGCAGGTTGAAATCCGGATCGTTGGCGCCGCTCTCGGCCAGGACGGCGCGGGCGGGAGCGCTGGCACCAAAGCGGTAGGTGTAGAAGCGTCCTTCCAGCAACCAGCTGAGGCTGCGGATTTCCGCGGACGGCGTGGTGGATGCATCGACCCACAGGTGCTGATAGCCGTTGGCCTTGCCCATCACCGGACGTTCGGCTAGCGCACGCTGTGCTTCGAAGCCCACGCTCATGATGTGGCCATTGAAGTGCAGCGGCAGGTCGTAGCGCGCCGGCGCGTCGCCATCCACGCGCAGCAGATCGACCACCACGGGAAGTGGCAGCTCCGGGTGTTCCAGCAGCGCCAGCGTGCGGGTGAACACCACGCCGTCGTAGGCGCCTTCCATTCGAGCCGAAGCGATCTGCACGCCATCGCCTTGCTCGAACAACAAAGGCGTCGGCGCGTGCTTTTCGCCCACGCGCCAGTCGCCACCGAAGTGGCTTTGCTCGTTCACCACCAACGTATTGTGGGCGACGGTCTGCTTGGCCCAGCTGGTGTTTTCCGGCAGGTAGATACCGCCGGACTTGGCTTCGACATTGAGGAAGCGCGCGGCGCCGTAGTCGGTCACCACGCGCCGGCCGTTGTCGTAGAACAGCCAGTGCAACTTGTCGAAATGGCCGTGTCCCATGCCTTGCGCGGTGTTCTTCATCACCAGCGCCTGGCCTTTCTCGTCACCGGCACGCAGGATGGCCAAGGCGCCGCGTTTGCCATCGGGGCCGTCGCGCAGCAACCGCGTATGGAAATCGAATGGCTTCGCCTTGCCCGCTGCCAACGCTTCCGCCACTTGCAGACCCTCCGGTGTCAGCAGCGTGCGGCCTTGCCGCTCGGCTACGGCAAGCAGATGGCCGTCACTGGTCTGCGCGTAAGCGATGGCGATACCGGCGACCAGTTCCTCCGTGTCCAAACCCTTGTCCAGCAGCGCGTCGTTGATTGGGAAGAAGTAGCCGCCGTAGCTGCTCTGCACCAGCGTATCGGCAGCTTTCAGCAGCACGCCGTCCTTGCGTTCGAAGATTTTCCGCTGCGGTTGGTTACGCTGGATGGCACGCGCGAACACCACGAAGGGCGCCAGCGCGTAACGCTGGTAGTACGGGCCTTCTTCGTAATAGCCGTCGGGCGAGAACAGTTGGTCGATCTGTTTCAGGAAACCGGTATCGCCCTGTTTCGATAGGCCCAGCAACGCCTTTTCCACCATTTCCTGATCGCGCAGTACGTAGCCGGTCATTCCGACCGCCGCGACCGCCCAGGTGGCATGGTTGTGGATGCGGTCGAAATTTTCCGGCGTCTCGTCCGACAGGAAGCGCGCCATCCGCCGGAATACTTGTTCGTCGATGGTACGGCGATCCTCGGCATTCAAGCTGTCACGGATGGCGTCGTAGCCCTGGCTGGCATGGACCAGCCACACCGAGTCGTTGAGCGTTTGCCAGAACAGGCGCCCGGGAATCTGCCCACGCCCCGCCGGATGCTTGCCCAAGGTTGGATACAGGCGTGCGTATTCCAACAGCATGTCGCGCGTGAAGTCGGCATAGGCGCGATCGCCGGTCAGGCGATAGAGCGCGCCCGCGGCCTGGATCGTCTGGTAGTTCCGCTTGTGCTGCTCGTGGGTGTAACCGCCGCCGGGATCCTTGGGCCGCGGCACGTCCACGCCGGCTTTCATCGCCGCTTGGATCATGCTCGTTGCGCGTGATTGCTCGCGCGCGAATAGCGAATAGCGCGAACCTGTCTGCGCCATGTGCTGCCACTCGGCCGCTGTGACCAGCACCGGTTCGGTAGCGGCGGACGTGGCAGTCGTGGTCGCGGCGGCGGCTTTGCCAGCGAGGATCGCGCCTGCGCACAACAACACGACGATAAGAAGAGAACGGCTCATCGTGCGGTCTCGACTGGAATGTCAGATTGGATCGCTGGGGTGCCGGTGAACTGATTGCGGGTTGCGATAAGCACCGGCTCGCCCACGCGGTGCGTAAAGCGCACACCAGCACTATCGATGAAGCGATTGCGGGTTAGCTCGGCGCGCTGCACCCCGCGCAAACGTACTGATGCGTCGCTATCGCGGCCGGCTCGTTCGAACATCGATCCCACGATGCGAAGCTTGGGCCCGAAGGTGCTTTCGTCGGTGCCGCCGCGATAGAGATCGACCACAGGCCCGCCGACACTACGGAATGCCGAATCTTCGATCTCGACGACCTCAGCGTTGTAGGTGCCGCGATCATCGGTTTCCGCGATAGCCGAAATAACCGCACCGGAAACCTCTTCGACAGTGACACGGCGCAAGGCGATCAGGTCCGCCAGCGTGCCTTTGCCGGTCGACACGACATCGAATCCGCGATTGACGTTCAAGTCAGTGGCGCGGATGTCTTGCAGGACCAGCGAGTAGTTGGCGGCGCCCGAGCCCGGACGCGTGCGGATCACCGCATTGCCGACTTCATCCGGCGCGGCTGCGCCGGACACGGTCAATCGTGAAAGCTTCAGCGAACCGCCGGCGGCGATATCGAACAGCGTCGATCGCGAGAACGTGATGACCGCATCGCCTTTTGTCGGTCCTTCCACGGTAAGTGGACGATCGATTCGCAGGACCTGATTGATCAGGTAGTCGCCCGCTTCCAACGTCAGCCGATCGCCTGCCTTTGCCGTGGCGAACGCGGCGGTCAGCGTGTCTTCGCCCGGCGAAACGGTGTGCGATCTTCCACTATCGAAAGCCGCCACCGATGCTTGCTTGGGGTACCAGGCGACACCCACCTCATCACGCGCTATCGGGCGCAGATCGCGGCGGGCGCCGACGCCTTCGACGCCAACCGGCGTCAGCAGTCCGGTCTCTCCACGAACCATCTCGACTTTGCGTGCCTCCACGCCATCCGGAAATCCGATCGATTTCTTCGGGCTCTGCACATTGCCAACGGAAGCGATACCGGCCAGGTCGCCCAGCTTCCGCAGCGGATCGTGGCCATCGTCGTTCACGATCAGGTTGCGCGACATTCTGCTGTTGATCGGCGCGGCAGACCGCTCCTGGTCCATGCCCGCGCCCAGGAAAATGCTGCGCGGGTTGACGAAGGTGTTGTTCTCGATCACCGCCCGGTCCACTTGGACGTAGCGGTTGGCCGGCGAGTCCGGCACGCCGTACATCACCGTCAGCGCGGAGGCGAATCCATCACCCGCCAAACCTTCCAGATAGTTGTTGCGCACAGTCTGGCGGCGATTGATGACGCGGATACCGCCGGTATGCTGTTCTTTGCCCCCCAGGAAAACGTTGTCTTCGACCAGGTTGCCGTCGCCATGCCGCAGCACCAGCGCACCGCGCGAACGGTAGAACACGTTGCCGCGATAGATATTGCCGCCGGATTTGTTGGAGACGATCTCCACCTCGCCGTCGCAACCTTCAAACCAATTGCTCTCGACAACGGTATGCGAGTCCGACATCGATTCGTGGCTGGTACCGACGCGGATGGTTTCGCCGCCATTGGAGCCCAGGTTGGGTCGCGGACCAAAATAGTTGTGGTCGATGCGGTGGCGGTTATCGAGCCCCTGTTCCGCATCGCGCACGACCACCAAGGTCGCGCCGGCATTGGTTTTGCCGACGATGTGGTTGTGGTCGAAGCGATTGCCGTGCCCGTACAGCGCAACCCAGTGATCCGACTGACTGCGGTCCGGCAGGTTGAAACCATCGATCACCACGCCGGTGACACGGCTGTTGTTCGCACGCTCGGTGCGCGAGCGGCGGAACGAGACGACTTCGCCGGTAGGCGACCAGCCGTCGCGGAACACCAGATTCGACACCATCAAATGCTCACCGGCCATCCGCAGGTTGGATTGGCCAGTCAATGTCACGCCCCCGGGAGTCTGTGCCGTCAGGGTGATGGGTCGGCCGGGCGCGCCTTTGCCGCTCAGGACGATCTGGAAGTCCGGCCAGGTTCCGTCGGCCAGCACCAGCGTATCGCCGGGCCGTAGCACCCGGACGGCGCTCGCGTATTCCTGTTGGGTGCGGACCAGATGCCTAGACCCGGTTTCGGCAGGGGCAACGTGCGTAACCGCCGGCGCTGTCCAAAACAACCATGCGGTTAACGCGCCCAAGGCTCGCAATTGCATGCATCCTCCTCGATCAGGCCGTTGCGGCGCCTTGTGGAGCCGGATGGTAGCAGAGCGACAGCGCTCGTCAACCAATTTCAAATACCAGCTGAGTGATATTTGGTATAGCTAGTTTTGCGCAAATCGATGCTGCGACAGCACATAAATGGTATGCGAAATAGGCAAGCCAATAGTCTGGCAAGGTGATTCATACCAATTTCTTGACATTGGCCGCGTCTCTATGAACCCTGCGCCCCAAGCTCGCTGTCGTCGGGCATCCAGCCCGCCAGCGGGCGTAGACATGGGAGAGAGTTATGCGGCGCTATTTGCCGGTCAAACGTGTCCAGCGATCCATGCTTCGGAACGCGTTGCTGTATGCCATTTGGGCGTCCCTTGGCGCTGCGGCGACCACCTCGGCACAGGAAGCGCCGCCCGCGAATCCCGCCGCCGCCCCGGCCCAACCGGCAACGCAGGAAGCCGCACCGCCCAACCAAACGCCAGTCACGCTGGACGAAGTCATCGTCACCGGCATCCGCGGCTCGATCCAGTCTTCGATCCAGACCAAGCGCGACGCCACCGTGATCTCGGACGCGTTGTCAGCCACCGACATCGGCGATCTGCCGGCATTGTCGATCGGTGAAGCGATCGAAACCATTACTGGCGCTTCCACCCACCGCGAGAAGGGCGGCGCAACCGAGATTTCGGTGCGCGGTCTTGGCCCGTTCCTGGGTTCGGCCACTTTCAATGGCCGCGAAGCGACCAACGGCAGCGGCGACCGCTCGGTGAATTTCAACCAGTTCCCCGCCGAGCTGATCAACACGGTGCAGATCTACAAGACTCAGCAGGCCGATTTCATCGAAGGCGGCATCGCCGGCACGATCAACATGGAGACGGTCAAGCCGTTGTCGTTCGGCGAACGCCGGATCCAGTTGGAAGGCCGCGCCACCTATCCGGAATACGACGGCAAGCTTAAGGACGGCGACGGCACGGGCTGGCGTGGTACCGCCAGCTACCTCGACCAGTTCGAGTTCGCCAACGGTGGCAGGCTCGGAATTTCGATGGGCGTGCAGAGTTTGGAAGGCAGCAACCCCGAGGAAGTCGCCGCCACCAGTTCCACCTGGACCGCGTGCGATGCGACGCTCAGCAGACCGAACGCAAACTGCGATGCCACGGTCGGCGGCGTGAATGGCGGCATCCTTCCCGGCGATCCCAGGGCGGGCAATACGCCGTTCTACCTGATCCCCAACGGCCGCACGTATCGCCAACTGGTGGAACACGACAAGCGCGATGCCGCCTTCGCCGCCCTGCAATGGCAGCCGAACGACACCATGGAGGTGAACTTCGACTATCAGTGGTCCGACCGTACCTTCAGCGAGGACCGCAACGAGCTGGTCCTTCCCGACGGGCGCCGCAGCATCAGCAATATGGTGGCCGACGCGGATGGTGTCGTGCGCTCGTTCAACGGACAGAGCGGCATCGAGACCAACTCCAACTACAAGGTGCGTGCGGAGGAATACGAAGGCGCCGGACTCAACTTCCAGTGGCGTCCGAGTGCCGCCTGGCTGTTCGCGACGGACTTCGCGTATTCGCACACGCTGCGCACCGAGAACGACTGGGTAGTGCGTTTGCGTGCCGACGACGATGACATCTACGGCAATGATGTCCCGGGTATCCGAGGCGCGCGCTATGTCGATTACCGCTATGACCATCGTGGCGACGTGCCGGCACTGGTCATCGATCCAGCCTTCGACATCACCCGCTGGGAGAATTTCAGCGATGCGCCACGGCTGCGCCGCGACGAACAGCTGCGCGAGCACACGCTGCGCGCGTTCCGCTTCGACAGCAGTTATTTCCCGGAAAGCGGTTTCTTCACCGCCATCAAGGGCGGCGTTCGCTATGCGCAGTCGGACTACCGCGACTACGACGACCGCGTGGAGATCAATGCCGCCCGTGGCTTGGTTCGCGACGCCAATCTCGCCTGCCGCACCGCCTTCCCGCAGGACGATTTCCTCGATGAAGCCAGCGGCAACACGATCAATAGTTGGGCTACCTTCGATTCCCGCTGCCTGTTCCGCGCGCTCTCCGGCGTGGACGACACCGGCCGCAACGCCGACCTGCGCAATCCCGCCAACAACGATATCGGCGAGAAGACGCAGGCTGTCTATCTGATGGGCGACTTCGCATCGGAATGGTTCGGCTTGCCGGCCACCGGTAACTTCGGCGTGCGCTGGGTCAAGACCGACGTGCGTTCGGTGGGCCTGCGCAGCGACCTGGATGTGGTGCGTAATGGCGACGGCACGATCACGGTCGAATCCACCGGCGAGTTCGAGACACAGGTAGTCAAGGCGTCCAACGACGTGCTGCTGCCCAGCTTCAACGTCGCGCTTGAACTGGCGGATGACAAAGTCCTGCGCCTGGGCGTGTATCGCGCCATGGCGCGGCCTGATCTCAGCGCGCTGGGCGCGGGTCGCACTATCGTAGTGGAAGACGGCGAATTCACCAGCATCGAAGACGCCATCGACAGCATCGCGGCGACCGGCAACCCAAGCACCAAACCACTGTTGTCCTGGAACGGCGATATTTCGTTCGAGTGGTATCCGAACCGGGATTCGCTGCTTAGCGCCGCCATCTACTACAAGCAATTCACCGGCGGCGACATTCCGACCGTGATCGACGAGACTTTCGTGATCGACGGCGAAACCGTGGTGGTGCCGGTCGAGCAGTACGCCACGACGGACGAGAAGAGCGATCTGTTCGGCGTCGAGTTCACCGGGTCGCACCGCTTCTCGTATCTGCCCGCGCCATTCGATGGTCTTGGCGTCAAGGTTAGCTACAACTACGCCGATTCCAACTTCGAGAACCATGACCTGCGACTCGGCGACCAGGTCGATCCGGAAACCGGCGAGATCACTCCCGGTCTGGTCGAACCCGCCAGTATCTTCGGCCTGTCCAAACACGTCGCCTCAGGCTCGCTGTATTGGACGCTTGGGCCGGTGGACCTGCAGGCGATCTACAAGTACCGCTCGGAGTACTACCAGCGCTTCGTCGGTGCACCCTCGCAGAACCGCTATATCCATGGCGGTTCGACGGTGGATTTCCGCACAACCTGGCGCGTGAACAAAAACCTGTCGTTCTCGCTGGAAGCGTCCAACCTGACCGATGAGCCACGTATTTCCGACATGCCGGTCATGGGCAATTTCCACGAATACCACGCCTACGGGCGGCGCTATTATTTGGGTGTACGATATCGATTCTGAACGCGGCGGCGCGGCCTGGGGCCGCGCCGTTTTTTTCCAGGCGCCCGGCTTAGATCAGAGTTTCCGATTCGAGCTATCAATCCAGGCTTTCGATCCGAACGCGGCGCCAGTCACCCACAGGTTCTGATTCCACGATGTCCGAGAGCCGTCTCTATCAATCCATAGCCGCCGAGATCCTGAAGCTGATCGAGTCGGGCGAGTTCCCGGTGGGTTCGCGCTTGCCCGGTGAACGGGATTTGGCCGAACGCTTCGGAGTCAGCCGGGTCACCATCCGCGAGGCCGAGATCGCGCTGGAAGCGCAGGGCCGGATCAGCATCAAGACCGGCTCGGGCGTGTATGTGAAAGCCCGCGGCTCGGACACCCTGGGCGCATTGCCCGACGTCACTGCGTTCGATCTGACCGCAGCACGCGCGGTGATCGAAGCCGAAGCGGCCGCGCTTGCCGCCAGTCATGTCACCGACGATGAACTGGCTGAACTGGAAGCGTTGATCGCGGCGATGTCGGACCCGAATGCGACGGACCAGGCCGCCAACGAAGCCGACCAGAAATTCCACTTGGCCATCGCCCGCATCGCCGGCAATCCGGTGGTCGAGTACTGCATTCACCTGATTTGGCGCATGCGCAACGATCTGCCGCGCGTGCGCCAGGTCTATGCACGGGTATGCCACAACGACAGCAACTCGCGCACCGAAGAACATGCCGCCATCCTGACCGCACTGCAGCGTCGCGACCCGGCAGCGGCACGCAACGCGATGCGCAGCCACTTCCAGCGCCTGTTCGAATCCATGCTGGAAGCCACCGAAAGCGAAGCACTGGCAGAAGTACGCCGCCGCACCCAGCAGGACCGCGAACGCTTCCTCGCTACCACGCGGATTTAAAGGCAACCCGTATAGGGTGAGGCCCGGCCCGCTCTACGGGTTTAACGGAACAACGACAACGCCGTCATCTGGCGCATCTGCCGGGTGTAGTCGGCCTGTCTCGCGGCGGCAATGGAACGCGCTGAGCTTTCGGCTTCGGTCTTGCGGGTACCTGTGTCGATGTTCTTTTGCGCAGCCTTGGCCGCGTCGGCCGTGGCGATATGGCCGTCCAGGAACAACATGCCCTGGCTGATTGCGCCCAGCTGGCGCCACCACGATGTATTCGTATTGGTACGCATGGGTCTTCTCCTGTCTCGCCGGCCTATCCGGCTTGAACGGTTACCAAGTTAGGCGCATGCTGCCGCCCGAAAAAGCGAAACATCCACAAGCCAGGCTTGAGGTTTGTTTAAGACTGGCCGGACCCACCTCAGGGCACACGATGAGCCGACTCCCGCTGGACCAGATCGACGCTTTCGTCACCGCAGCGCGACTGCGCAACCTGACCCGCGCCGCCGAAGCGATGCACCTGACCGTCAGCGCATTGAGCCACCGCATGCGCCTGCTGGAAGAGCGGCTGGGCCAGCGCGTGCTCGCACGCGGGCCACGCGGAGTGGAACTGACTCCCGCCGGGCAACGGCTGTTCGATGCCGTCGCCGCGCCTTTGGATGCGATCGAAAACGCGTTGCAACGGCTCAGCCTGCACACCGACCACATGGTCACGCTGAGCCTCATCCCTTCGATGGCCACCGCGTGGCTGGTGCCGCGGCTGCCCGATTTCCTGGCCGCGCACCCTGAGCTTGGACTCAATCTGCAGTCCAGTACGCACGTGGTCGACTTCGAACGTGAGCCGGTGGACATGGCATTGCGGCTGGGCGGCGGGCGCTGGCCCGGTGTGCACTCGGAGTTTCTCTTTCACGAGTGGATCACCCCGGTCGCCAGTCCGCAGCTGTTGGAGAAGTACGGCAGGCCATCGCTTGCGACCTTGCCCAAGCTACCGTTGCTGGGTGACCCGGCCAATCGCTGGAAAGACTGGTTCGAACACTATGGCGGTGAGCCGCCTGTGCGCTACGTGGCGCAGTTCGACGATACCGAAACGCTGCACCAAGCCGCCGCGCAGGGCGTAGGCGTGGCATTGGCGCGTTGGACGCTGGCCGAGCCGCTGATCAAGGCCGGCCGGTTGGTACCGTTGACGAAGAAGCGCCTGAAGGCCAACTTCGCCCACTACCTGGTTTACCCGGAGCGCAGCGTGGCGCACCCGGGTTGCCAGAAGATGCGCCAATGGCTGCTGGACCAGGCCGCCGTGCAGCCGTGATGATTGCTTGCGGCGGATGATGGCTTGGCAACATGACGATGCGCGCCGCTAAGATGCCGGCATGATTCGCGCCGATACCATCGCCCGACTGATACACGACGCCTTCGCGGATTATCACGCTCGCTTTGCCGACATCACCCGCCGCGCCAAGCAGCGTTTCGAAACCCGGGACTGGGCCGGTGCGCGCGTCGATGCGGTGGATCGCATCGAACTGTACGACCAGTGCGTTGCCGAATGCGCGCTTCGTCTGCAATCGGTATTACTGGGGCAGGCACACGATAGAGCGTTGTGGTCGCAGGTGCGCGATCATTACGATCGACTGATCGGCGAACTGATCGATCGTGAGTTGTACAAGACGTTCTACAACACGCTCAGCCGACGTTTCTTCAAGACGCGCGGCGTGGATCCGTCTATCGAGTTCATCGCACTGGACATCGAGCCCACCGACGCGATCACGCATCCGGTGGCGCGGCACAGCTATGCGATTTCGGAGCTGCGGCCCACCGAGACTTTCGTTCGCGTGCTGAGCGACTACCGTTTCGATGTGCCCTACGCCCACATCACCCGATGCGCCGCGGCCATCGCCGTGCGACTGCAGGACGATCTGGCGCATTGGGGCGAGCATCCGGCTCATTCCATCGAGCTGCTGGACACGGTGTTCTACCGAGAACGGCGTGCCTATCTGGTCGGCCGGGTCTTCGGTGAACATCGCTTCTCGCCGTGCGTCATTGCGCTGGTCAACGACAATGGTCAGCTACGCGCCGAAGCGGTGCTGACCAGCCGTGCGGATGTAACGCAATTGTTTAGCTATTCGCGCAGCTATTTCCACGCCGATCTGTCTACCGTCGGCGATGCCGTGGTTTTTCTGCGCACGCTGGTACCCAACAAGCCCATCGACGAAATCTACACGGTGCTGGGCCGCGCCAAACAGGGGAAGACCGAGCGCTTTCGCACGTTCTTCCGTCATTTCGCCAGTCACCCCAACGAGCAGTTGGTCCCGGCGGAAGGCACGCGCGGCATGGTGATGGTGGTGTTTACGTTGCCCAGCTATCCGCTGGTATTCAAGGTGATCCGCGACAAGTTCGCGTATCCCAAGGAGATGAGCCGCAAGGACGTGGAAGACAAGTATTCGCTGGTGTTTCACCTCGACCGCGTGGGTCGCCTGCTGGATGCGCAGCCCTATCGCTTCCTGCGTTTTCCGCGCGCGCGTTTTTCACCCGCCATATTGGAAGAGCTGATCAACGGCTGCGCCGGCAGCATCACTGAAGACGGCGACGACCTGATTGTTCATCTGTGCTATGTGCAACGCCGCTTGCGGCCGCTGAATCTCTATCTGCGCGAACAGAAGCCGGAAGCCGCGCGCGCCGCCGCCATCGATTATGGCCAGGCCATCAAGGACATGGCGCGCAACAACATCTTCCCCGGCGACATGCTGTTGAAGAACTTCGGTATGTCCCGCCACGGCCGCGCGGTGTTCTACGACTACGACGAGTTGTGCCTGATCACCGACTGCAACTTTCGCGACTATCCGACGCCCACGACTTACGAAGAGGAAATGGCGGATGGACCGTGGTTCTATGTGGGACCCAAGGATGTCTTCCCCGAGCGTTTCCCGCAGTTCCTTGGCTTGCCCGATCCATTGGCCAAAGCACTGAAAGCCGTGCATGGCGAGTTGTTTCAGGCCGAGTGGTGGCGGCAGCTGCAAGCGCGGCTGAAAGCAGGCGACTATCCGGATACTCCTCCTTATCCGGATACTTTGAAGTTGGCATAGGGGCAGCGGAGTCCCCAAGGGGATGCCACAGGCACTGCTCAACGTGTGGCGTCGGCCGCTTCGTTGCTCCAAGCGGCGCCAACCATGGACCTTGCTCACGACCAGGGTTGTAGCCGAACCGAGATATCACAGCTTCTCGACACTTCCGGTTCGACCATCGGATTGCCGATGGCAGGCGGACGCCACGCGCGTGCCGCATTCTCCCTTCCATCGAGAACCTTTTTTTTCCAAGAGGAGTTCGCTATGGATCATTCCATGCAAGGCCATCACTACCGTCGTTTGCTGGTGATGATGGCGTTGTCGTTCCTTGCCATGTACGTGCTGATGTACGCCATGGTCGATCGGCTTCCCCACGTGTTCAACAGCATCAACCAGGTCTATATGGCAGGCCTGATGGCAGCGGCCATGCTGATCATCGAACTGCTGGCAATGGGCAGTATGTATCCGCAGAAGAAATGGAACACGATTCTCATCATCGTGGGCGCTGTGGCCCTGATCGGCTTCTGGCTGGCGATCAGGCAACAAGCCGCTGTCGGTGACCGGCAGTTCCTGAGGTCAATGATTCCCCATCACTCCGGCGCGATCTTGATGTGCCAACAAGCCAAACTTACCGATCCGGAGATCAAGACATTGTGCGAATCGATCATCACCGGTCAGCAGTCGGAGATCGACCAGATGAAGGCGATGCTGGAGCGGAAACGGTAAGTGGTGAATGGTGAATGGTGAATGGTGAATGGTGAATGGTGAGCGGGAAAGCTTTGCTTTGCCTCCTTTTACAAAGGGGGCTACGGGGGATTTGCTTTTGCTTTGTCTCTACAAGCCAAAGCAAATCCCCCTCAAATGCTTTTCAACCGCCGAATGGCGGGGCATCTCCTTTGAAGGATAGGGGAGGTATAGCAAAAGCCTCTGCTTTCTTCAGTCGCTTGTCTTTTGACTCTCGGGTCCCCTGAGCCCGACTCTCCACTCACCGCTCCCAGCCCACCGCTCACCGCTTCCCCGCTCTCCGCTAACCCGGCGCATGCTAGGCTCCGCGCACTTTCTCGGAGACAAGCCTATGACTCGTATTTCCCTGTGCCTGGCTGTTGTAACCGCTCTGGTCGCATCGCAACCGTTGTTGGCCGAATCACCCGCCACTAAGACTAAAGCCGCCGCTGGCGCGGTATCGGCAGTCGACGCCGCCACTTTCGACACCGTGCTGAAAGGCAGCTGGCGCACGCCGGAAAACGTGGCTCGGGATAAGTACCGTCATCCGGCCGAAACGCTGTCGTTCTTCGGAGTGAAGCCGACGCATACCGTGGTGGAAATCACCCCGGGCGGTGGTTGGTATTCCGAGATCCTGGCGCCTTATCTGCGTGACCAGGGCCGTTACGTGGCTGCGGTGGTCGATCCGATGGCCGTGGCTGAAGGCCGTGGCCGCGATTATCAGCAGCGTGGCAAGACCCGCCTGGAAGAGAAGTTCGCGGCCGCTCCCGCACAGTACGGAAAGGCCGAAGTCGTGGCGTATTCGCCCACCGCGCCGGTATTCGGTGCGCCGGGCTCCGCGGATGTCGTGCTGACCTTCCGTAACGTACACAACTGGCGCTCGGCCAAACAAGCAGAAGGCATGTTCAAAGGCTTCTTTGCCGTACTGAAGCCGGGCGGCGTGTTGGGCGTGGTGGAGCATCGTGCGGCCAAGGACGTACCCGAGGACGACAAGTCCGGTTACGTCGGCCAAGCGCAGGTGATTGCGATGGCCGAAGCGGCGGGGTTCAAGCTGGATGCCAAGAGCGAGGTCAACGCCAACCCACGCGACACCAAGAATCATCCCAACGGCGTCTGGACGTTGCCGCCGTCGAACGACCACGAAGGTATCGATGCCGCCGACGCAGCCAAGTACAAGGCTATCGGCGAAAGCGACCGGATGACGCTGCGGTTCGTGAAACAGGCGTAGTACTAGGGGCCGATCTGCTTTTGCTCGTCATCCCAGCTTGCGCTGGGATGACGAATCATTGTTCCTTGGAAATTATTTTTTCTTGCGACTGACTTCCTTCCTTGCTCATCGCCTTCAACAAACCCTTCAACGTGCTCTGCCAGTTCACCGACCGCAGCCAACCGCCGCGACGAACGTTGGCGGAGTTCGGGCTGCCGCCGCAGGTGTATGCAGCAGGGCGACTGGACTACGACAGTGAAGGGCTGCTGCTGCTCACCGATGATGGCGGCTTGGCGCACCGGTTGACCGATCCACGGCACAAGCAGCCGAAAACTTATTGGGCGCAAGTGGAAGGCGTGCCTGACCAGGCGCAGCTATCGGCACTGCGGACGGGCGTGGTCTTGAATGACGGTCCTACCCGCACAGCGAAGATTGGCCTGTTGGACGCTGCACCTGGGCTATGGCCGCGCGATCCACCCGTGCGTTATCGCAAGACCGTGCCGGACGCGTGGCTGGAACTGGCAATTACCGAAGGCCGTAACCGGCAGGTCCGCCGCATGACCGCGGCGGTCGGCCTGCCGACCCTGCGGCTGGTGCGGGCGGCGATTGGCGATATCGGATTGGAAGGCTTATTGCCCGGTCAATGGCGAGAGGTGCAGGGGTTGTAGGCGCGGCGTCCCGCCGC
>NZ_JBDKXI010000005.1:85431-145381 GCF_039710385.1 Pseudoxanthomonas sp. CCNWLY206-1
GAGCTCTTTCTGTCAGACACGATAAAGCCAAAGCAATCGAAGCCCGTGCGTTCGCCATCTGGACGCGCTGCGGCGCGTTCTTGATCGTGTTGACCGAGCGGCTATCGAGGCGCGGAGCGGCGTCCCGCCGCGAGCTCTTTCTGTCAGACACGATAAAGCCAAAGCAATCGAAGCCCGTGCGTTCGCCATCTGGACGCGCTGCGGCGCGCTCATGGTCGCGCGCACCGACGATCCGCCGAGGCGCGGGACGGCGCTCCTACGCCAGCGTCGGTCTTGACGCTACTGCTCGGTCGAGACCGAAGACGAGTGCGCGCGCGATTTGCGGGCGGCGGTACGCTTGCTGGCGGTGGCGCCGTTGACACGCCGTGCTTCAACCCGCCTGGATTTTCCCTCGATCGGCGCATGCGCTTCATCGTTCTTGCGCTTGCGGTAGGCCGCATAGGCCAACAGCCCCACGCCAGCCGCCGCCGCAATGGCGATGACCGGATTGCGGCGGACGAATCCGCTCGCCACTTTGGCGCCGGTCTTGACCGCGCCCAAGGCCGCACCCGTCTGCAACAGTTTGTCGCCGCTGGGCACCATCTGTTTGAAGCTATCGCTGGCTTGGCTGGCCAGTTCCATCGCGCGATCGGTAATGATCGTCAGTCTGCTCATGGCATTCCCCTGTCGGGTGGGTGACGGCGCCAGTGTCCACTGAGCCGTGTTTACAACATGTTAGCGGCAAGGACCAAGACCAACCGGGCACTGAATGGGGAATCGGGAATCGGGAATCGGGAATCGGGAATCGGGAATCGTAAGAGCTTTGCTTTGCCTCCCCCTTTTTAAAAGGGGGACTGAGGGGGATTTGCTTTTGCTCTTCTAAAAGCAGAAGCAACCCCCCGTAAGCCCTTTGAAAAAAAGGCAAAAGCCGGACGCTTATGTCCCGCGCGGCTTGGCGCGATGAGTCGCCGTGGCGGACCAGGGATCATCCGGCCACGGGTGGCGCGGATATCGCCCCTTCATTTCCTTCTTCACTTCCGGATAGGTGCGTTCCCAGAAGCCGCGTAGATCCTGCGTCACTTGCAGGGGCCGGCCGCCGGGCGACAACAGGTGCAAGGTGAGCGGAACACGTCCGTCGGCGATCCGCGGGGTATCCGCCAGGCCGAACAATTCCTGCAGCTTTACCGCCAGGACCGGCGACTGCCCGTACGTGTATTCGATGCGCCGCTCCATGCCTGAAGGCACCGTGATGCGGGTGGGAGTTAGTTGATCGATCCGTTGGCGCAGCGACCAGTCCAGCGAGGACTTCAATGCGCCGGCCAATGCTTCTTCATCGAGCGCATCCAGACGCGTCTTGCCTGAGAACGCCGGCAGCAGCCATTCGTCCAGGTTTGCCAGCAAGGCTTCGTCGGAAAGATCGGGCAGCTCCAGGTCCGGCATCCATTCACGCAGACAACGCACGCGCTCGCGCCATTGCTGCAGGGATTCGCTCCACGAAAGTGCAGACAAACCCAACTCGCGCACCGCCTCGGTCAATGCCGCCGCCGCGCGTTCCGGATTCACTCGGCCGGCCGGCTTGGATTCCAGCACGATCTGATCGAACCGCGATTCGCGCTGGGCGATGAGTGCTCGGCGCGACGCATCCCAGCGCACGGCATCTTCGCTGACGAAGCGCTCTGGAAATTCGTTGCGCAAGGCGTGCTCATCCAGCGGCGCGCCACGTTGTATCAGTGCATCCTTGGCTTCGTAGCGCAGCTCGTTAGCGACCAGCCATGGCTCGCCGAACAATGCGCTGTCGTCGAACAACTTCGCCATGCGTCCGTTCGCCAACTGATAGCGGCGTGGATCGTTGCTGTGTTGCCGCGCGATGCGGTCCGGGAACGCGTGCAACAGCAAGTCGCCCAATCGGTGCGCCTCGATGGTGATGGGCGGCGCGGCGTCCACGCGGATTCGCCGCCGCCATTGTTTGGCGGCGGCATCGATGACGGCCAGACCGGAACGGTTGGCGTCCGCCGGCGCGCGGCCGCTGCGAAATGCGGCCAAGGCACGCCAACGCGCGGCCAGTGCATCGCCGCCGCTACGCAGTGGATCACGCGCCTCGACCAAGGCGGCCAGATCGCAGGCCAACGCGCGATCGTCAACGCTGCGCGCGGACAGCAGCATTGCCGCCAGCCGCGGATGCGTGCCCAGCGCCAGCATGCGTTTACCCAATGGGGTGATCGCATTGGATGCGCTCAGGCCGCCCAGGCGCTGCAACAGATCGCGCGCGGCAGCCAATGCACCGGGCGGCGGAGGGTCGACGAAACGCAATGCATCGCTACCCCAGGCGGCGAGTTCCAATGCCAGCGACGCCAGTTCTACCTGCGCGATTTCCGGCCGGCGTTGCGGTTCCAGACGCTGCGATTGCGGCCACAGCCGATAAGCCCAGCCGTCCGCCACGCGACCAGCGCGGCCAGCGCGCTGGTCGGCGGACGCACGCGAGATGTTGACGATCTCCAGCCGGGCGAAGCCGCTGTTCGGGTCATAACGTGGTTCACGCGCCAGCCCGGCGTCGATCACCACGCGCACGCCGGGCAGCGTGACCGAAGACTCCGCGACATTCGTCGCCAACACCACACGGCGGCGACCCTGCGGGTCTGGCTGCAAGGCTTCGGATTGTTTTTCCACGGGTAGTTCGCCATGGAGCGGAAGGACGATCGCCCCGAGAGAAGAACTCAAGGCCGTCTCCACTTTCGAAATCTCCCGCTGTCCCGGCAGGAACACCAGGACGTCGCCGGGATGTGTTTGCAATGCGTCCTCGATGGCGCGGCGCGTTTGCAGTTCCAATGATTCATCGCGGCGCGCCGGGAAATGAGCGATCTCCACCGGATAGCTGCGGCCCTCACTGCTGAGCCGCGGCGCATCCAGAAACCGCGCGAGTTTTTCGCCATCCAGCGTCGCGGACATCACCACGATGCGCAGGTCTTCCCGCAGCTGCGCCTGCACATCCAGCGCGAATGCCAGACCCAGGTCCGCAGAAAGATGCCGTTCGTGGAATTCATCGAAGAGGATCGCGCCAATGCCTTCCAGCATGGGGTCGTCCTGGATCATCCGGGTCAGGATGCCTTCGGTCACCACCTCGACGCGGGTGCGTGCGGAGATCTTGTTTTCGAAACGGATGCGGTAGCCGACCGTGTCACCGGCGGCTTCGCCCAACTGCTGGGCCATGAAGCCCGCCGCCGCCCGCGCGGCCACCCGGCGCGGTTCCAGCATGATGATCTTGCGCCCGTCCAACCAGTCCTCATCCAGCAACGCCAGCGGCACCTGGGTGGTCTTGCCGGCGCCCGGTGGCGCTTCCAGTACCAGGCGCGGGTGCGCCGCGAGCGAGGAGCGGACCTGCGGCAACAGGGCCTGGATGGGAAAAGACGATGCAATCATCCGCAAAGGCTAACGGTAACCCGCCCGCATTGCAGGCCTGAAGTGCGACGGCCTGCGATGCGGCTGTCATCTGCATGGGCTAGATTCGGCCGGACCCTTCCGGAAAGGATTCGCCGATGTCGTCAGCACATGCGTTTTCCCGCCTGCTTGGCCTGGCCCTGTTGCCGCTATGCGGCTATGCCCATGCCGAAGTCTTCATCAACGAATTGCATTACGACGACGCCACCTCCAGCGGCGACGTGGGTGAGCGCATCGAGGTGGTCGCGACTGCCGGCGAAAGCCTCGGCAGCTACCGCATCTATCTGTACAACGGTTCTTCGCCCGGTGCGGCGACCACCTATGACAACGACCTGGTGCCCGCCGGCAACCTGGTGAGTTGTGGCGGCAGCGTGCGCATCGCCATGCTCAGCTATCCCAGCAACGGCATCCAGAACGGTGCCAACGACGGCATGGCGCTGGTCGACGGCAGCGGCAACGTGGTGCAGTTCCTGAGTTATGAAGGCGCCATCACCGCCAGCAACGGTCCGGCTGCGGGCCGCACCAGCAGTAATCTGCCGGTGTCGGAAACCGGCAGCACCGCCGCTGGCACTTCGCTTCAGTTGGGCGGCAGCGGGGGCCCGGCTAACTTTACCTGGCGCAGCTCGGCTACCCAGACCTTCGGTAGCTGCAACAACAGCCAGAGCTTCTCCGCTCCCAATCCACCTCCCACGGTGACCGCCACGACGCCAATCCAGGGCGCGACCGATTTTCCCGCCGCAGGCGATCTTTCGGTCGGCTTCAGCGAGACGGTGAGCCTGGCCAGCGGCGCCCTGACCCTGACGTGCGCCACGTCGGGCAATGTGCCGTTGACACATGCCAGTTCGGGCAGCGGCTTTATCGTTTCCACCAACAGCGCGTTGCACGCAGGTGAAAGCTGCACGTTCCGTGTGGTGGCCAGCAAGGTCTCCGACGCGGGCGGCGCGCATCCCACGCAGGACACGGCCATCGATTTCAGCATCGCCAATGGCGGCGGCAGCGGCGACTACTACTCGCGCGTCAACACCAGCAGCGCATCGCAGTTGCGTTGCTCGCTGCATGCCACCATCAAGGGCCACACCGCGTATCCGTATAGCGGCGGTACCACCAACACCTGGACCATTCTCGAAATCGCCGACGAGGATCCCAACAACGGCGGCCGCATTCTCGATGTCTACCGCAATCGCAGCTACCTCAAAGGCAGCGAACGTGCGGGCACCGGCACCGGCATCACCTACAACCGCGAGCACACCTGGCCCAATTCGCTCGGCTTCGGCAGCGCCACCGGCGACCTGGGCTTGCCGTATGCGCCCTACACCGACACCCACATGCTGTACCTGAGCGACACCGGCTACAACGCGGACCGCGGCAACAAGCCATACGCGGCCTGCACGCAGTCTTCCGGCTGCGGCGAACGCGCCACCGAAGCGAACAACGGCTTTGGTGGCGGCAGCGGAACCTATCCCGGCAACGGCAACTGGTTCAAGGGCCCGGACGGCAACAGCGGTTCGTTCGAAGTCTGGGGCCACCGCCGCGGCGATATCGCCCGCGCGGTGATGTACATGGCGATCCGCTACGAAGGCGGCACCCATCCGGGCAACGGCCAGTCCGAACCGGACCTGGAACTCACCGACAACCGCAGCCAGATCGTCATTACCTCGTCCTCGCCCGCATACATGGGCTTGCTCTCCACCCTGGTGGCCTGGCACCAGGCCGATCCGCCCGACACGGCCGAACGCGAACGCAATGAGGTGATCTACAGCTTCCAGGGCAATCGCAATCCCTTCATCGACCGTCCGGAATGGGCGACCTCGGCACTGTTCACTTCGAGCAAGCCCGCAAGCTGCCAGTTGAACTGACCACGCGCGCGCAGCACTGGCGAGTAGATCGCCAGTGCTGCGCACGTTGCTAAACTTGCGCCATGCAGCTTATCGATATCGGCGCCAATCTCACCCACGACAGTTTCGATCACGACCGCGACGCGGTGCTGCAACGCGCGCGCGATGCCGGCGTGGTGCAGATGGTCATCACCGGTGCCAGCCGCGAACATTCACCGCAGGCGCTTGCCCTGGCCAAGGCGCATCCAGGTCAGTTGTTCGCCACGGCCGGCGTGCACCCGCATCACGCGACCGAATACACCGACGAATGCGACGCCGAGATGCGCGCATTGCACGCGCACCCCGAAGTGGTCGCGGTGGGCGAATGCGGGCTGGATTACTTCCGCGATTTTTCACCGCGCCCGGCGCAGCGCAGGGCCTTCGAACGGCAGCTGCAGATCGCGGTGGACCTGTCGGTGGGAGGCGTCGGCAAACCTCTGTTCCTGCACCAGCGCGATGCCCACGCGGATTTCATGGCGGTGATGAAGAACTTCGCCGGCAAGCTGGGGCCCGCCGTGGTGCATTGCTTCACCGGCACCCGCGAGGAGTTGTTCGATTATCTGGATCAGGATTGGCACGTCGGTATCACCGGCTGGCTCTGCGACGAACGCCGCGGCCTGCACCTGCGCGAACTGGTGAAGAACATCCCCGCGAACCGCCTGATGATCGAAACCGATGCGCCCTACCTGCTGCCGCGCACGGTCAAACCGCAACCTTCGCACCGCCGCAACGAGCCGATGTACCTGGCGCATATCGTCGAAGAGTTGGCGCGCGACCGCGGCGAGGATGTGGCGACCACGGCAGCAATAACGACGGCGACGGCACGCGAGTTCTTCCGCCTGCCCGCAATCTCGTAGGTCGGGCTGCGTTGACATTCGCGATTTGCACTGGCGTCATTTCTTCGGCGCCGGGGTCGACTGGTGAACTACCAATTGCCAGCGCCCTTCGCGGCGCACGAAGACATTGAGGAAACGAAGCGCCATCTCGCCGTAGTTTCCCTTGTACGTGCCCGCCAAGTTCTCGATACCGGTCACCAGAGCCGTATCGCCGTAGACGGATACTTCCATGTCCTGGTCCTGGACCAGATCGGGCTTCAGGTCTCCCGAGGCGAAGGCGGCGATGTCGGCCTGCCTGCTCACGACCGAGCCGTTCATAGCGTGCACGCGGAATTCCCTTGCGTACAGACGTTCCAGATACGGAACATCCCAATTGACTCGCGCCGCCGCCCATTCGTCCTGGATCCTGAGCAGCTCTTTCTCGGTCTCACCGAGGGACTGGGCCCAGCCTGGCGCAATCAACACCAGGCACAACGACGTAGTAACCGCTGCCAATTTCACAAAGTAAGCGAGCTTGATCATGGGATTCACCCTGATTGCATGGACCCGTGCCGGCAAGCTCCGCGGTCACCGCGGGGCATTCGTTTGCGCGACCCTGCGGGCGGGTTCGCGCGCGGGCGGTGCTATCACCAGCCGAACCCGTGTTATGCCCTCGCGCTGGCAGGCGCGGCGGGCTTCGGCCATTAGGCGGGCACGCGTGGCATAGACCTGGCTGAAGTTGTGCTGGCCGGTCATCTCGCCGACTTCACGCTGGCTGGGCAGGGCCGGTTTGGCGCAATCGACCACGATGGCGGGTGCGCCAACGGGCGCTTCCGTTGCGTGGACGGGAGCCACGCCGAACGAGGCGAACAGCGACAGAAGAACGAGGAAGATGCGGGTGTTCATGGCGATTTCCTTGACGGTGAACCGGGTCGTTCCCGGCGTCGCCAGCTTCCCGCCACCGGTGCCGGCCGGTCTTTAGGAACTCCGCGGGCTGCGCAGATGCTTTGTCGGAAAAGCTTAGGGAATGCTTAGGCCGGACCCATGGGCTTTACGCGTATGCTGAAAGCACAGGGTTTTCGACATCGCCCGCCATGACCTCGCCCCAACCGGCCAATCTAGTCTTCGACGATGTGGTGATCGATTTCGCCGGCCGTCGCCTGTTGCGGGGCGGCGCCGAACAGCCATTGGAACCCAAAGCTTTCGCCGTGCTGTCCTTGCTAGCGAGCGCGCCCGGACAGGTTTTCGCCCGCGACGACATCCTGGATGCGGTCTGGGGCCATCGCCATGTCACTCCGGGCGTGTTGAACCGGGTGGTGACCTTGTTGCGGCATGCGCTGGGTGAAGACGCACAACATCCGCGCCTGCTGCATACCCTGCATGGCACCGGTTATCGCTTCGATCTGCCCGCGCAGGAGGCGATTGCGACTTCCGCGCCGCCGCCAGAACGGCGTGCACCCTCCGATTACCGCGACCCAGACATCGACGGCGCCAGCGCGATACCCGCTCAGGACCGTAAGCACCGCCCCTGGCTGATTCCCCTGTTTGTGTTGGCATTGTTGGTGGTGGCGGCGCTGGTTTGGTGGCGTAACACTCCTCCCCCGCCCGTGGTGGCGTCCGCCACAAAAGCTGCGCCGATCAGCGACCCGACCCTGGTGGTGATGCCGCTCAAGGCCATCGGCAACGATGCGGTCGGGCGCGAACTCGCCGAGGGTCTGGGCGAAGAATTGATCGGCACGCTGGCGCGGATCGATGGCTTGCGTGTGATCGCACGCGAGTCGACGGCGATTGCCGCGGCCGAATCCACCGATCCGACCCAACTTACGCAGCGCCTGGGCATCACCCACGCCCTGGAAGGCAGCCTGCAGCGGGGCGGACAACATCTGCGCGTCCGCCTGCGCTTGATCGAAGCCGGTAGTGGCCGCGCGCTATGGGCCAGGGATTTCGATCGCGACGCCACCGAGGTGTTGGCCCTGCAGCGCGAGATCGCTCAAGCCGTGGCGACCTCGCTGACCTTGAAGATGGGCCTGGCCGCCGGACCCGTAGCGAAGAGCGGCGATGCGGAGTTCCTGCGTCGCTATCTGGCCGCGCAAGCGCTGCTGCGCAACCGCGGGGACGCCATCGACAGAACGGTCGAGCCGGCAGAAGCCGAATTCCGCGCACTTATTCGCGAGCGTCCTGACGATGCGCGAGCCCATGCGGGACTCGCCTCCGCACTGGGCACGCGCGCCTACCGGCGCCCGCATCTGGCCGCCGCGCTGCGAGCCGAGGCCATGCAGGAAGCAGCCATCACTCAGCGATTGGATCCTGCCCTGCCCGAACCTTATTTCCTGCAAGCCACCGAAGCATGCCGCGCCAATCGCTGGGAACCCTGTCTGACTTTGCTGGAAAAAACCACCGCGCTGGCGCCGAACTTCTATCCGGCCCGCTATCAACAGGCCATGACCAAAGCGCAGCTCGGCTATCTGAAGCAAGCCGAGGCGATCGTGCGGGAGGATGTGGCGCGCGATCCCATCAATCCCGGCAAACGCTTCACCCTGGGCCGTATCCTCGACACCGCGGGAGCACACGAGGACGCGCACGCACAGTTCGAGCGCAGCGATGTCTTCGCCACCTACGGGCGGTGGTTCAATGCGGTCTGGCGCAACGACTACGCCGCCGCCACGCGCATCGCCGAGCGGGACTTCGACGACCCAGCGCTGCACGATACCGAAGCGAGACGGCTCAAGGCCTCGTACGTCGCCAGTTCGCGCGCGTTGGTAGACCCGGCTTATTGGCCGCAGGCCGAAGCCGAGATGCGGAAGTTCGAAGCGGAGACCGGCTTGCTGAACTTCAACCGTGTGCTGATGCCCGACGCCAGCGCCCATGCGCCCGAACTTATCGGCAAACTCGACGTGCTACGCGAACGCTCGTACTCGAGCTGGGACCTGTTGCTGTGGACCAAGGACTTGGCCTATCTGCGGCGCGATCCGGCCTTCCAGAAATACCTGCGGGACAACGGCATCCTGGCCTATTGGAAGAAGCATGGCTTCCCGCCGCAATGCCGCCCGCAGGGCGAGGACGTCGCTTGCGACTAGCCGCCGCCTGCCAACCGTGAGGTGATAACGCTCTCGTGGAGCGGAGCTTGCTCCGCTGCTCTTTGAAGACGTCCAAGGTTTCTTCGTTCATAGCGAAGAACAGCCGAGCAAGCTCGGCTCTACGAGAAGCGCTCTTAGCAACTATTCGCTATTACTTGCCGTTGCGACGGTCTTATTACTACTGACTCGTTGCTATTGCGGGACGCCGCTCGGCTCTACGTGAAGCAGGTATGCCGGTTAACTACGCAATCCCACGCCGCGCTTCAACAACCACAAACCCAATGCGCCTAGCCCTAACACGAACCCGAACATCAAGGCATAGGCAATCCACAGCGGCACGTCGCTGGTGCCCAGCAGGCCATAACGGAACGCATTGACCATGTAGAAGATCGGGTTGGCGTGGGTCATTGCTTCGGCCCAGGGCGGCAGCAGCTTGACCGAATAGAACACGCCGCCCAGGTAGGTCAGCGGAGTCAGGATGAAGGTAGGCACGATGGCGATGTCGTCGAACTTCTTGGCATAAGCCGCGTTGACGAAGCCCGCCAGCGAAAAGATCGTAGCGCCCAGCAGCACGGTGCTGAGGGTGACCAGCGGATGTGGGATGCGCACCTTGGTGAAGAACATCGCGATCACCAGCACGATGGAGCCGACCATCAAACCGCGCAGCACCGCACCGGCAACGTAGCCCAGCAGGATCACCCAATTCGGCATCGGGCTGACCAGCAGTTCTTCCACATGGCGCCCGAACTTGGCACCGAAGAAACTGGAGGAGATATTGCCGTAGCTGTTCTGGATGATGCTCATCATGACCAGCCCGGGCACGATGAATTCCATGTAGCTGTAGCCGCCCATGTCGCCGATGCGCGACCCGATCAGGCCGCCGAAGATCAGGAAGTACAGCGTCATGGTGATCGCCGGCGGCACCAGCGTCTGGCCCCAGATGCGCAGGATGCGCATCACTTCGCGGCGAACGATCGTGCCCAAAGCAACCAGGTTGGGATTGCTCATGCGGCCTGCTCCCGGCGCGCGGCGGCTTCGTCGCCGGTGAGCCGTACGAACAGTTCCTCCAACCGGTTGCTCTTGGTACGCATCGAACGCACGCGGATGCCCGCATCGTTCAATGCGGCGAAGACCCGATTCAGATCCATGGCGCGCGGCATATCCAGGTCCAGCGTGTGGTTGTCGGTGGCGATCAGCGTGGTGCCTTCGATGGCGGGCAGCTGCTGCGGCAATTCGCCGTCGATGTCGAAAAGGAAACCCTCGACGTCCAGCTTGGCCAGCAGCGTGCGCATCGGCCCCTGCTCGACGATCTTGCCGTGGTCGATGATGGCCAGATTGCGGCAGAGGCTTTCGGCTTCTTCCAGGTAGTGCGTGGTCAGGATGATGGTGGTACCGGCCGCGTTGATTTCCTTCAGCGTTTTCCACATGCCGCGGCGGATCTCGATGTCGACGCCGGCAGTGGGCTCGTCGAGGATCAACAGGCGCGGCCGGGTCATCATGGCGCGGGCGATCATCAATCGGCGCTTCATTCCGCCGGACAGTGTGCGGCTCATCATCTGGGCTTTTTCCCACAGCTGCGCGCGCTTGAGTTCTTCCTCCGCACGCACCAGCGCTTCCGCCCGTGGAATGCCATAGAAGCCGCCGTAGTTCACGCAGATATCCAGCGGCTTCTCGAACATGTTGAAGTTGATTTCCTGCGGTACCAGCCCGAGCAACCGCATGGCGCCGTCACGGTCGCGGTCCAGATCCACGCCGAACACGCTGACCTCGCCGGCGCTCTTGTTCACCAACGAGCTGACGACACCGATCAAGGTGGATTTACCGGCGCCGTTGGGACCCAGCAGCGCGAAGAAATCACCGGGATTCACCTGCAGCGATACGCCTTTCAGCGCTTCCACGCCGTTGTCGTAGATCTTGCGCAGACCCGTGATGGAAAGAGCCGGAACGTGGCCGGGGGCCGAATTTTGCGGAGCCATAGTGCCTTTGCGGCGCCGGTCGGCGCCCGGAAGAGTGCAAGCGCTTATTATAGGCGTCCCGCCGGGCTGGACCCGGCACCAGTCTGTTCCATCCGACCGCATTGGCCATCGTCCACTTTCCATTGAAGCTCGTCACGCGCCGCATGTTGGCGCCCAGCGTCGGCCATTACGTCTTCGTCCGTGACGACGGGCAGCCGCTGGATTTCATCCCCGGCCAATTCATCCAGGTGCATTTCCAGTACGCCGATGGCGGCGCCACCAAACGCAGCTATTCGCTGGCGACCATCCACGACCACACGCTGGGGCCGGGTGAGGCGGTGGAGATTGCGGTCAGTTACGTGCCAGGTGGCGCGGCAACCGCATTGTTCGAAGGCCTGCCCGAAGGCGGCCAGGTCGACGCCAGCGGCCCCTACGGCCGTTTCTGCCTGATGCCTGCCGACCAGAATCGCCGCTACCTGCTGATCGGCACCGGTACCGGCGTGACGCCGTACCGGGCCATGCTGCCGGAGCTCGAAAGACTGATTGGCGAGCGCGGCATCGAAGTGGTGCTGCTGTTCGGCGCACGCACGCCGGAGGAACTGCTGTACGGCGAAGACTTTTATGCCTTTGCCACCAAGCATCCGCAGTTCCGCTTCGTACCCTGCTTCTCGCGCGAAATGCCGGAGAATCCGCATCCGGACGTCCGCCACGGCTACGTGCAGCAGCACCTGGCGGAATTCGCACCCGACCCGGGAACCGACATCGCCTATCTCTGCGGCAATCCCAACATGGTGGATGCCTGCTTCGAGACGCTGAAAGAATACGGACTGCCGGTGCCGCAGATCCGTCGCGAGAAATACGTCAGCAGCAAGTAGGCCCAAGCCTGGGCATGTACTTTGGTCACATCCGGCGCGTGCGGCCGTCATGGCATGCTGTGCAAGCACTGCCAAGGACAACAAGCCCCTATGCGTAACTCACGATCTCTGCTGGCCGCCGGCCTGAGCCTGCTGGCGCTCAGCGCATGCGGCGGTTCGGCGCCTTCCGAGGAGCACGGTCCCGTTGGACGCCAGTACGGCCGGATAGCATTCCAACCCTGCACGCTGGCGGCGCCGTATTCGACGATCAATGTCGAAGCACAGTGCGCGCGTTTCGAAGTGCCGGAAAATCCGCAACTGCCGCAAGGCCGCAAGGTCGCCTTGAACATTGCCTGGCTTCCGGCGACCAACGAAGGCGCGGAAACCGC
Organism: Pseudoxanthomonas sp. CCNWLY206-1; assembly: GCF_039710385.1. Classification (NCBI taxonomy): domain Bacteria; kingdom Pseudomonadati; phylum Pseudomonadota; class Gammaproteobacteria; order Lysobacterales; family Lysobacteraceae; genus Pseudoxanthomonas; species Pseudoxanthomonas sp. CCNWLY206-1. The sequence continues at coordinate 97,810 of NZ_JBDKXI010000005.1, forward strand.
GGATCCGGTGTTCTTCCTGGCCGGCGGCCCCGGACAATCCGCTGTGGAAGTATGGCCGGCCATCGATGGCGCGTTCCGCGATGTGCGCAAACTGCGCCACGTGGTGCTGGTGGACCAACGCGGTACCGGCAAATCCAATCCGTTGGCCTGCCGCGACGAGCACGGTAAAAATGCTTACGGCGAAACACAGGACACCAGCGCCGATGCCGCCGTCGCGTTCGCGCGCCGTTGCGCCGAACAGTTGCAAGCCGATCCGCGGTTCTACACAACGACCGATGCAGTGCGCGATCTGGATGCGGTACGCGCGGCGCTGGGCGCCGACAAGATCAACCTGGTTGGTGGTTCCTACGGCACGCGGGTGGCGCAGCAGTACGCCATGCGCCACCCGCAGCACACCCGGTCACTGGTGCTCGACGGCGTGGTTCCCAACGAGTTGGTGCTGGGCAGCGAACATGCGCGCAATCTGGACGAGGCGCTGGCCCTGCAGTTCAAGCGCTGTCAGCAAGCACCGGCCTGCGCGGACAAGTTCGGCAAGGATCAACGCGAGCAGCTGCGCGCTTTGATGACTCGCTTGTCTGCTCAGCCCGTGCAAGTGGAATACCGCGACCCTTCCACAAACCAGACCGGTAGCGGGCAGGTCGACGCCGGCACCGTCGCCAGCCTGACCCGCATGTTCTCTTATGCGCCGCAAGCCGCCGCATTGTTGCCGCTGGTACTCAGCGAAGCCGAGCAAGGCCGCTATGGGCCATTGATGTCGTTGTCGAAGCTACTGGAAAACCAGCTGGGTGAGCAGTTCATGCATGGCATGCAGTTGTCGGTCATCTGTACCGAGGACGTCGATCTGTTGAAGGACAATGCAGCCGATCGCGACACCGTGCTAGGCGACACGATGAACGCTTATCTGAAAGCGCAATGCGCTGTATGGCCCACCGGTTCGCGCCCGGCCGACTTCCATGCGCCGTTGAAATCCGATGTGCCCACCCTGCTGATGTCCGGCGAGTTCGACCCGGTCACGCCGCCGCGGTATGGCGCCCAAGTGGAGCGGCATCTGCGCAACGGCCTTCATTTGGTGCTGAAAGGTCAGGGCCATGGCAGTTTCGGCACTGGCTGCGTACCCAAATTGCTGGGCCGTTTCATCGAAAGCGCGGACGTGAAGACCGTGGATGCCGGTTGCCTGGAATCGCTGGACTATGTGCCGCCCTTCACCAGCTTCAATGGATGGGAACCCTGATGAACAATGCGCTCCCAATCACGCGACGTGAGGATACAAACCCATGATCGTCGCCGATGATCTGCACAAGGCATTCAAGACCAAGACCGGAAAAGTCACCGCGGTGGATGCCGTCAGCTTCGAAGCTCACGACGGCCAGATCACCGGCCTGCTGGGACCCAATGGCGCCGGCAAGACCACCACCATGCGCATGCTGTACACGCTGATGTCGCCGGATAGCGGGCAAGTGCGCGTGGATGGCATCGATGCGGCGAAGGACCCTATCGCGGTACGCCGCGCACTTGGCGTGCTGCCGGATGCACGCGGTGTCTACAAACGGCTGACCGCGCGCGAGAACATCGCCTACTTCGGCGAATTGCACGGACTGTCGCGCGCGCAGATAGAAGAGCGCACGCGCGCGCTTTCGGCGGCGCTGGATATGGAGGACATATTGGACCGCCAGACCGAAGGATTTTCGCAAGGACAGCGCACCAAGACAGCGATCGCGCGCGCGTTGGTGCACGACCCGAAGAACGTGATCCTGGACGAACCCACCAATGGCCTGGACGTGATGACCACGCGCGCGATGCGCGGTTTCCTGCGCCAACTTCGCGACGAAGGCCGTTGTGTAATCTTCTCCAGCCACATCATGCAAGAGGTCGCCGCCTTGTGCGATCGCATCGTGGTGATCGCTAAAGGCCGGGTGGTCGCTTCCGGCACGGCCGACGAACTGCGGCAGCAGACCGGCGAAGAAAATCTGGAAGAAGCATTCGTCAAGGTCATCGGCTCCGAAGAGGGACTGCAGGCATGAGCATCTTCGCCACCGTACTGACCGTCATGCGCAAGGAGTTGCGTGACCTGTCGCGCGACCGCCGCACTTTGGCGCTCGCGTTGTTCCTGGGGCCGCTGCTGTATCCGGCACTGATGCTGGGCATGGGCTACCTGACCGAGAACCGGATCAAGACGCAGATCGACAAAACCTTGGAAGTGCCTACCGTGGGCCGCGAGCACGCGCCCAACCTGGTGGCCTTTCTGGCAACCCAAGGCATCGTGGCCGTGGCGCCGCCGAAGGACCTTGATGCGGCCGTTCGCGACCAATCGGTCGATGTGGCGTTGCGTATCCATGAGCGCTACGCGCAGGACTGGCGCGAAGGGCATCCGGCACTGGTGGAGATCGTCAAGGACAGTACTCGTCGAGACGCTGATATTCCCGGCAGACGCCTGCAATCGGCTTTGGAAGGTTATAGCCAGCAAGTCGGTGCACTGCGTCTGCTGGCGCGGGGTGTCGACGCGTCGGTCGCCAAGCCGATCAACGTGGGTACACAGGACCTCGCGACACCGGAAGCCAAACGCGGCGTGTTGCTGTCCGCACTGCTGCCTTACTTGCTGATCCTGACGTCATTCATCGGCGGCGCGTATCTGATTCTCGATGCCACCGCCGGCGAACGCGAGCGCCAATCGTTGGAGCCGCTACTGGCAACACCGGCAGCACGCGGCGCGGTGGTCAGCGGCAAGATCGCCGCGGCCTGCGTCATCGGCATGTGCACCTTGTTGCTGACGCTGTTGGCGTTCAAGTTCAGCGCGCAGTTGTCCACCAGCATCGGCCGCCAACTCAACGTGTCGTTCGCCGCGATGGCGCAAATGCTGTTGATCCTGTTGCCGATGCTCTTCATCGGTACGTCGCTGCTGACGTATCTGGCGGCGTCGGCCAAGAGCATGAAGGAAGCGCAGAGCCACATGACCTGGCTGATTCTGCTGCCGATGATCCCCACCTTCGCGCTGCTGGTTAATCCGCTGAAGAGCCAGCCCTGGCAGTACGCGGTGCCATTCCTGGCGCAGAACCAGCTGCTGCTGAAAGTGATCCGCCATGAATACATCGGTCCGCAGACATGGGCGATCTATCTGGCGGCGGGTTTCGGCTTGGCGGCGCTGCTGTGGTTCGCAGCGGTGCGGCGTTATCACCACGAGAAGCTGGCAATCTCTGGTTAGAGCCGGGAGCCATGTAGGAGCGCCGTCTCGGCGCGAGCTCTTCGCTTCTATCGTGATCTGACCGAAAGAGCTGGCGCCGAGACGGCGCTCCTACGGCAAAGATCATCCCTGCAACACCGGACGGCGATCCAACAAAAAAGGCGAGCCTTCCGGCTCGCCTTTTCTCCTATGCGTCTCTACAACGGACGCCAGACTCAGCCCGGATTGAAGCCGATCGTACGCCGCGTAGTGATGGGCGCATCGACGGGTTCGAATTTCCAGCGTCGCACCGCGTTCAAGGCTTCACGATCGAACACGCGGGCCGGCGTAGCACGGACCACACGAGCGGCGGTAACCGAGCCGTCAGTGCCGACAGTGATTTCAACCAACACTTCACCACTGGTACCCGATCGCAGCGCGTCCGGCGGATAGCGCGGCGCGGGCGTGCTGACGGCGCGCAACGGTTGCGCCGCCGTTGTCGGACGCGCCGCGGCAGGTGCGGATGCCGTGTTGTTGGCAGCGGGAGCAGCGGGGCGGTTGGCCGCTTCACGCTGGGCAGCCGCTTCACGCTGGGCGGCGGCTTGGCGTTCGGCTTCCGCGCGCGCGGTCTCCTGTTGCGCCAACTGCTGAGCGGCGACGGCTTCGGCGGCCTTCTGCTGCTCGGCTTGCTGGGCCAACCGCTGTTGCTCCTTCGTGCGCGCTTCCTGTTCGGCCAGGGTCTTGGCCTCGTCCGTGACCGCGCGTTGGGCAACGGCTTGCTGAGATGTGGCGATGCTTTGCTTCAGTCGCGGAAGAGCCGGTGCATTGGGGTCGGCTTTTTCGATCAGCGTCGACAGGCGCTGGGCTTCCGCGAATTCTTCGCGAGCGATGCTCTGCTCCGCGGCTATCAGCGTGTACGGCATCAGATCGGTGAGCGCGCTGGTGACGCCGGCATCATTCGGCAGCTTGTCGCGCAATGCCAGGTAGTACTCCATGGCGTTATTGCCGCCCGGCGCGTAGATGCGGTTTTCACGCAATGCATTGGTGGCCGATTCGCGCAGCTGGTCCACGTTCATGGCCTGCACTTCCGCGGATACCGCGGCTGCTGGTGGAGCGGCCGCCGGGGCGTTAGCCGCCGGTTGCGCAGGTGTTGCGGACGGCGCCGCCGGTTCATCCTTGGAGCAAGCGGCTACCGCCAGGATCAGCAGCAACGGCAGAACGCGGCGAGACGGCCGGTAAATACGGGCTAAAGACATCGGTTCAACTCCCCAAAGCATAAATTTTCTACATCCCCAGTGCGTAGGACGCGTGATCCCGGTAGTTTTGTCAACCAGAGCCATGCTCCACGTCTTTTTCCCGGCCCCGGACACAACCCTTCCTGACCTGAGTTCCACTTCCCTGGATGGCCCGCTTTATCCGTCGTGCGCACCGGCTGGGTACCCCTACCCGGTTCGCAGGGTACCTCGGGCGTTCGATAGCGCCGATTGACGGCCGTCACACTTTTGCTTGGGTGGCAAGCTTTTCTGTGGAGGATAACCGGGTCGCCAAGGGAAGAGCTCGCCGCCGGGCCGTTTTCACTGATGGGAGCCCATGTAGGAGCGCCGTCCCCGGCGCGAGCTCTTTCCGCCAGATCGCGATAACGGCGAACAGCTCGCGCCGGGGACGGCGCTCCTACATGAGGGGCAACGAACGCCGACGCGACCCTACGCTATTTGCCGATGCAGAAGGTCGAAAAAATGTGGCCCAGCATATCGTCCGCGCTAATACGGCCGGTAATCTCGCCCAATGCATCGTGGGCCATGCGTAGTTCCTCGGCGGCGAGCTCAAGACGCTCATGCTCGAGTTCATCCGCCGCCGCGCCTGCATAGGCACTCGCACGTTGCAGCGCTTCGACATGGCGAGCGCGCGCGGAGAATTCACCCTCGCTGGATTCGCCGGCATCGCCTGTGGCCAGAGCACGCAGGCGCTGATGCAGTGTTGCTATGCCGTCGCCGGTAACCGCTGAGACATGCACGACCGTGTCTGTGTCGGGTGGCGGGTTGGTCAACAGATCGGCCTTGTTGTGTATCCACATCACACGCGGCACCAAGGCGATCACCTCGGCTATCGCCCGGCGGCCGGTTTCGATGTCGCTGGCATCCAGCACTGCCAGTGCGAGATCCGCACGCTCCAGTTCCAGCCTGGCGCGGCGCATGCCCTCACGTTCTATGGCATCGCCGCCTTCGCGCAACCCGGCGGTGTCGACTAGATGCAGTTCCAAACCATCCAACCGAATCGTTTCATGCAGCGTGTCGCGGGTGGTTCCGGCGACGTCGGTCACGATCGCGCGGTCGCTGCCGGCCAACACGTTCAACAATGAACTCTTGCCAGCATTGGGTGGGCCGACGATCACAGTGTGCAGGCCATCGCGCAACTTCCGTCCGCGTTCGGCCTCGGCAAGCAATTGCGCAAGCTGCGTTTGTGCCAGTGCAAGCTTTGTACGGACTTCGCGGCCACCCAACGTGTCCAGCGATTCGTCGGCGAAATCGATCGCCGCTTCCACATGCACACGCAAGGCAAGCAAGCGTTCGGACAATGCGTTGACGCGTTGCGAGAACACACCCTCGAGTGCGCGGCGCGCGGCACGCGCAGCACGCGAGTCGGCAGCGGCGATCAGGTCAGCGATTGCCTCGGCCTGCGCCAGGTCCAGCCGATCATTGAGAAAGGCGCGCTCCGAGAATTCTCCTGGCCGCGCATGACGTGCGCCCAGCGCGCATGCGCCCGCAACCAGTTGCTGCAGCACCACTGGACTGCCGTGCGCTTGCAGCTCGACGACATCTTCGCCAGTGAAGCTATTCGGGCCTGGAAAAAACAACGCGATTCCGTCGTCGATGGTTTCCCCACGGTCATCAACGAAGCGCACGTGATGCGCATAGCGCGGCTTCAGCGCGCGGCCGCAGATGCGTTCGCCGATAGGACGTGCTTTCGGACCTGACAATCTCACGATGCCCACACCACCCGCCCCGGAGGCAGTGGCGATGGCGGCGATGGTGTCGGCGGCAACGTCGGACATGGTGATTGGAAAGAGGACGGGAGAATAGGGTAACGGAAACAGAAAACCCGCCGTTCGGCGGGTTTTCCTTCAATCAGGTAAAAGCCCGAATGCTATTTGGCGGGGGTGGCTTTGGCTGCCGCTGGTTCGCCATGGCGCTTGGTCATCCACCACTGCTGCAGCAGGCCCAAGGCACCGTTGGTGACCCAGTACAACACCAGACCGGCCGGGAAGAACGCCATCATCACACCGAATACCAGCGGCATGAACTGCATCATCTTCTGTTGCATCGGGTCCATGCCCGGTGCCGGCGTCATTTTCTGCGTCAGCCACATCACCAGCATGTTGAGCGCTGGCAGGATGAAATATGGATCACGGGCGGTCAGGTCCTGGATCCAGGCGAACCATGGCGCCTGGCGCAGTTCCACCGATTCCACCAATACCCAGTACAAGGCGAGGAAGATCGGCATCTGCACCAGGATGGGCAGGCAGCCGCCCATCGGATTGATCTTCTCTTTCTTGTACAGCTCCATCATCGCTTGCTGGAACTTCTGGCGGTCGTCGCCATAGCGTTCCTTCAGTTGCGCGATGCGCGGCTGGAACTTGCGCATCTTGGCCATGCTCTTGTACTGCGCCGCAGACAGCGGATACAGCGCCAGCTTGACCAGGATCACCAGGCCGATGATCGACCAACCCCAGTTGCCGATGAAGCCGTGCAGGAAGTTCAGCACCCAGAACAAGCCTTCGCCGATCACCGCGAAGATCATGAACTGGCTGTAGTCCACGGCGCGGTCGAGACCCGCCACGCCCTGCGCCTTCATTTGTTCGATCAGTTTCGGCCCGACATAGAGACGCGCCGATGTGGTCGCCTGCTGGCCAGGCGCAACGGCGACGCCGGGACCGATCTCGCGGATCAACGCGCGTTTGCCACCGGGCAGCGATTGCTCGTCCAGCGATATCACCGTGGTATCCGTGGACTGCGGAATCCATGCGGAGAAGAAGTGGTGCTGCAGGATGGCGATCCAGCCGCTGGCGGTCCGCTTTTCGACCTTGCCGTCTTCCAGATAATCCTCATCGAACTTACGGCGTTGATAGCCGCCGTCCGCGCTGTACCACGTGGCGCCGCTGAAGCTGAAGGATTCCGGGTTGGTCATGCCGCTTTTGACCGGGGGCGGATTGCGCAACAGCTGGCGATATACCGAGCCCTGCCACGGCGCGCTGCCCGTGTTGATGACGTCGTCGCGCACAGTCAGTGTGTATTCGCCGCGCTTGAGCGTAAATGTGCGGCGGATCGTGATGCCGTTGGGACCCTGCCAAACGAACGGCACCGAGACCTCCGCAGTACCGGGTGCCAGGGTGAGATTCGCGGCACCTTCCGCGGGTACGAAGCCGTACTCGTGTGTAGGTGCAACCCCCGCGCTGACCCATCCGCTCTCGGCGACAAAATAGTTAGCCGGGTCTTCGCTGAAGAGTTTGACCGGCGCGCTGCCTTCCGATTTGCTCTGCGGATACTTCAGCAGTTCCGCCGACAGCACTCGTCCGCCGTCCAGCGTCATTCGAAGTACATCGGTCGTCACCGTCACGGGCTTGGCAGCCCCTGGCGTGGCAGTGCTGGCCGATGTCTCGACCTCGGTGGGCGGAGCCGGAGGCAACAATGCGGCGGCGCTCGGAACGGTGCTGCTGCCCGTCGCGCGGGGAGCAGACGTGGTCGCGGGCGATGGGGTTGGCGATGCTGGAGTCGCGTTGCGCTTACCCCACTCCATCCACAACAAGGTCGCCACCATCAGCCAGGCGAAGATCAGGAATACACGGGTCTGGTTCATCAGGCAGGCAATCTCAACCGGCTTCGGCAGCCGACGTGGGGGTGGAGGAAGAAGGGGAATGCGTGGCCGGCGGCATTGTGCCGCCCGCAGCCGGCGCGGGCAATGCGCCAGCGCGGGTCAGGACGCGTACGAAGGTGGTTCGCAACTGCGTAGGCGCCGCTTGCACCGCGGCGGCGCGCGCCATAACCACGTAGTCACCGGGAGCAAGCTGCGATCGCAGCATCCGGAATTGTTCGCGCAGATTGCGCTTGATGCGGTTGCGCACCACGGCGCGCGTGCTCACTTTGCGAGACACCGCCAAGCCCAGGCGAGCCGGTGCTTCGCCAGGCAGCCAGTGCAGGCTGAACAGGGGATCGGAAGTGCGACGTGCTTGGTCGAAGACGCGCGCGTAATCGGCGCGCGCGCGCACCCGCGCCTGGCGCGGGAAAGAGAGTTTCATAGCTGGGAAGAGTCCGCACCGGAAAGTGCGGGCTCCCGGCACTGGGGTCGCATTGATGCCTCCGCCGCGGAACGCGGCAAAGTCATCAGGCGCAGAGGCGCTTGCGGCCCTTGGCGCGGCGGCGCGACAGGATCTTGCGACCGTCGGCGGTCTTCATACGGGCACGGAAGCCATGGTCGCGCTTGCGCTTGAGGTTGCTGGGTTGATATGTGCGCTTGGTGGCCATGGGGCCCTCGGGCGTGTGTTGTGAAGGAAGAACCGGAAATTCTATAGGTACCGGGAGCTTACGGTCAACTACCTGCTGCTTTTGCACATGCGCGGCCAACGCCCAGGCCCCGCCAGTACAGCCGTTCGCCCATTCATCCACATCTTATGCACAACATCATTCCCTGCGTCGGTTGCGGATGGTAGTCTGGCCGACCCCATTTTCTGGTCGACCCGTGGTGCCTTTCGGCAGCACGCGGTCCTTCACGACGAGATCTCAGTTGCTTCACGCGATGGACGCTTGGCCCCGTTGTCTCGAACGCCTGGAAGCCGAACTTCCGGCCGAGGATGTGCACACCTGGTTGAAACCTTTACAGGCCGAACAACGCAGCAATGCGATGGTCCTGTATGCACCCAATGCGTTTATCGTGGAACAGGTGCGCGAGCGTTATCTGTCGCGGATCCGCGAGCTGTTGGATTATTTCGCCGGGCATAACGACGTTTCACTGGAGATCGGCTCCCGCAGCCGCGCGCACGACACCGCCGCACTCGCCAGCGCCGCAGTCATCCCGGCGTCACCCGCGGAGCCTTTCGCCGGCAATCTGGACAGTCACTACACTTTCGATAACTTCGTCGAAGGCCGCAGCAACCAGTTGGGTCGTGCCGCCGCTTGGCAGGCGGCGCAGAAGCCCGGCGACCGCGCTCACAACCCGCTGTTGTTGTATGGCAGCACGGGACTGGGCAAGACGCATCTGATGTTCGCCGCTGGCAACGAACTGCGCCGGCAGAATCCAAGCGCGCGCGTGCTGTATCTGCGGTCGGAGCAGTTTTTCAGCGCCATGACCAAGGCGCTGATCGAGAAATCGATGGATCAATTCAAGCGCCGCTTCCAGCAAGTGGATGCGCTGCTGATCGACGATATCCAGTTCTTCGCTGGCAAGGACCGCACGCAAGAAGAGTTCTTCCACACGTTCAATGCGCTGTTCGACAGCCGCCAGCAGATCATCCTGACCTGCGACCGCTATCCTCGCGAAGTGGAAGGCTTGGAGCCACGCCTGAAATCGCGTCTGGCTTGGGGCCTGTCGGTGGCGATCGATCCGCCGGACTTTGAAACGCGGGCCGCCATCGTGCTGGCCAAAGCGCAGGAACGTGGCACCGTCATACCGGACGAAGTGGCTTTTCTGCTGGCCAAGAAAATGCGTTCGAACGTGCGAGACCTGGAGGGCGCGCTCAACACGCTAGCCGCGCGTGCGAACTTCACCGGCCGCGCCATCACATCCGAATTCGCGCAGGAAACGCTGCGCGATCTGCTGCGGGCGCAGCAGCAGGCCATCAGCATCCCCAATATTCAAAAGACCGTGGCAGACTACTACGGTCTACAAGTCAAGGACTTGCTGTCCAAGCGACGCACGCGCTCACTGGCGCGGCCGCGGCAGGTAGCGATGGCCCTGGCCAAGGAATTGACCGAACACAGCCTGCCGGAAATCGGCGACGCGTTCGCTGGTCGCGACCATACGACCGTGCTGCACGCCTGCCGCCAGATCCGCCATCTGATGGAAGCGGATGGCAAGCTGCGAGAGGATTGGGACAAGCTGATCCGCAAGCTCAGCGAGTGAAGTCCTTTCGCGTCTGCCGGCAGCATAAAGAGTTCGACAGCGGGCGTAAAAGGACAGTTTTGTGGGCAACACTAGGCCGGGCTGTGGATAAGATGTGCGGGAAAATCATCGCTTTTTTTATCCACAGGTTGTTAGACCCACCCACAACGCTCTGTCCACCGGGTTTCGTGAGATAAAAAACCTTTGCTTTCAGTTGGTTAGATCAGTTGCTAAGCGTTTTGGCTCCTACCATCACCACCAGCTTTTAAGCTTTTAGTCTTCAAAATCAAAAGCAGAAGGGGCAACCACTCAATGCGTTTCAGTCTGCAGCGCGAAGTATTTCTTAAGCCGTTGGCCCAGGTGGTCAATGTGGTTGAACGCCGACAGACGCTACCGGTATTGGCCAATTTCCTGGTGCAGGTCCAGGGTGGGCAGCTTTCCTTGACCGGTACCGATCTGGAAGTCGAGATGATCGCGCGCAGTGCGGTCGACGATGCCCAGGATGGCGAGACGACCATCCCTGCCCGCAAGTTGTTCGAGATAGTTCGCGCACTGCCCGACGGCAGCAAGGTCACTGTCAGTCAGTCTGGCGACAAAGTGACCGTGCAGGCCGGTCGAAGCCGTTTCACCTTGTCCACGCTGCCTGCCAACGACTTCCCATCGGTAGACGAAGTCGAGGCCACCGAGCGAGTCAATGTGCCGGAAGCGACGTTGAAGGAACTGATCGAGCGCACGGCATTCGCCATGGCTCAACAGGACGTTCGCTACTACCTCAATGGTCTGCTTTTCGATCTCAGCGACCGGACGTTGCGCTGCGTGGCAACCGACGGCCACCGGTTGGCCTTGTGCGAAGCGGAATTGGACGGCGCGTCGGTGTCCAAGCGCCAGATCATCGTGCCGCGCAAAGGCGTAACCGAATTGCAGCGCCTACTGGAAGGCGGTGAACGGGTGGTGGAATTGGAGGTTGGCCGTAGCCACATCCGCGTCAAACGTGACGATGTCACCTTCACCTCGAAGCTCATCGACGGTCGCTTCCCTGATTACGCTGCGGTGATCCCGATTGGCGCTGATCGCGAGGTCAAGCTGGATCGCGAGGTCCTGCGTGCCGCGTTGCAGCGTGCCGCGATCTTGTCCAATGAGAAATATCGCGGCGTGCGCGTCGAGGTCTCCCCGGGACAGCTGAAGATCAGCGCGCATAACCCGGAACAGGAAGAAGCGCAGGAAGAAATCGAAGCCGACACCAAGGTGGACGGCTTGGCGATTGGTTTCAACGTGAACTACCTGCTGGATGCCTTGTCGGCATTGCGGGACGAGCACATCGTGATTCAACTGCGTGACGCGAACTCGTCGGCGCTGGTGCGCGAGGCCAGTAGTGAGAAGTCTCGACATGTGGTGATGCCGCTGCGCTTGTAAACACTATGACGTGGGCTGTTCCACGTGGAACCATGACTTCGCCCGGCTATGCCGGGCGAAGTCGTTTTGAGCGGGCAATCGCCAGTGCTGTAGCTACAGAAGATAAAATCACCAACATGACCTTGGCCCGCCAGCGAACCTCACCGTTTAAACATCTGTGCACTGGGCTTCGACACGCGCGGACGCTCCCCCGATGCAAGTAACCCGGCTCATAGCCAGTGGGCTACGGAGATTTAAAGAAGTCTCCCTGACACCTGGGCCTGGGATCAACTTGATCACCGGCGACAACGGCGCGGGGAAAACCAGCCTCCTGGAGGCACTGCACCTGATGGCATATGGCCGCAGCTTCCGTGGTCGGGTCCGCGATGGTTTGGTCCGAACGGGCGCTGATGCGGTGGAGGTGTTCGTAGAGTGGCATGAGCGAGCTTCTCCGCGCCCACGCAAGGCTGGCTTGCGTCACACCGGCCAAAGCTGGCAGGGAAAACTGGATGGAGAACCGGTCGCCCAATTGGGAGAGCTCTGCGCTGCCTTGGCGGTAGTCAGTTTCGAGCCGGGCAGTCACGCCTTGATCACCGGAAGCGGCGAACCCCGCCGGCGATATCTGGATTGGGGTCTGTTCCACGTGGAACAAGACTTTCTTTCGCTTTGGCGCCGGTACTCCCGGGCTCTGAAGCAACGAAACGCGTTGCTGAAGACCGGCGCAGGGGGCGCTCAGCTGGACGTTTGGGACCATGAGCTAGCCCTGGCGGGCGAACCGTTGACCCAACGCCGACTGCAATACCTGGAACAACTGCAACCCTCTCTGCAACGGGTCGCAACCGAATTGGTGCCTTCGCTGGGCACTGCATCGCTGGACTTCCAGCCGGGTTGGCGCCGACACGAGTTGCCGCTGGCTGACGCCCTGCTGCTTGCCCGTGACCGTGATCGGTCGGCCGGCTACACCTCAGTGGGTCCCCACCGCGCCGATTGGCGGGTGGAGTACGCCGCCAATCCCCATCGCGAGGCCCTTTCGCGCGGCCAGGCGAAGTTGACCGCGTTGTCCTGCTTGCTGGCACAGGCGGAAGACTATGCGGCGCGACGGAATGAGTGGCCGGTGATTGCGCTGGACGACCTGGCATCGGAATTGGATCGGAATCACCAGCAACGCGTACTCGGGCGACTGCGTGACAGCGGGGCGCAAGTTTTCGTGACTGGAACCGAAATACCTTCCGCGTTCGAAGACCTCACTCTCGACGCGCTTTGGTTTCACGTGGAACACGGGCAAGTCCAGCAACAACCCTCAGTAACCGCGCGGGTGCCCGCCAAATCGGGCGAATAGGCGTAAGTGCTATAATTTCGGCTTCGAACCCAATAGCTAATGTATCGCCAGCAGGGCTCTCCCGCAGGCGGTAATGGGGCTATGCAGCCGACCTGAAGCGAATGACCGACGAAACGATTTCTGTACCGAACGGCAACTACGATTCCAGCAAAATCACCGTCCTGCGCGGCCTTGAAGCGGTACGCAAGCGCCCTGGCATGTACATCGGCGACGTGCATGACGGCACCGGCCTTCATCACATGGTCTTCGAAGTGGTCGACAACGCGATCGACGAAGCCCTCGCGGGCCATGCCGACGATGTGATCGTCAGGATCCACGAAGACGGTTCGGTGGGGGTGTACGACAACGGCCGCGGCATTCCGGTCGATATCCACAAGGAAGAAGGCATTTCAGCCGCCGAAGTCATCATGACCGTGCTGCATGCCGGCGGTAAGTTCGACGACAACAGCTACAAGGTTTCCGGTGGCCTGCATGGCGTGGGCGTATCGGTGGTCAATGCGTTGTCCGAACACCTGTGGCTGGAAATCTGGCGCGACGGTTATCACTACCAGCAGGAATACGCGCTGGGCGAGCCGCTGTATCCGCTCAAGCAACTGGAGCCGTCCGACAAGCGCGGCACGCTGCTGCGCTTCAAGCCGGCTGCGGAAATCTTCACCGATGTCGAGTTCCACTACGACATCCTGGCCAAGCGCCTGCGCGAACTGTCCTTCCTTAATTCCGGCGTCAAGATCACGCTGATCGATGAACGCGGAGAAGGGCGCCAGGACGTCTTCCAGTACGAAGGCGGTATCCGCAGTTTCGTCGAGCACCTGGCGCAGCTGAAGACCCCACTGCACCCCAACGTGATCTCGGTGACCGGCGAACAGAACGGCATCACCGTGGACGTGGCGCTGCAATGGACCGACGCCTACCAGGAAACGATGTTCTGCTTCACCAACAACATTCCGCAGAAGGATGGCGGTACGCACCTGATCGGGTTCCGCGCCGCGCTGACTCGCACGCTGACCAACTACATCGAACAGAACGGCATTGCCAAGCAGGCCAAGATCACACTGTCGGGCGACGACATGCGCGAAGGCATGATCGCGGTGCTGTCGGTCAAGGTGCCGGATCCCAGCTTCTCCTCGCAAACGAAGGAAAAGCTGGTCAGTTCGGAGGTAAGACCGGTAGTTGAGAGCACGTTCGGTGCACGTTTGGAGGAGTTCCTGCAGGAAAACCCTGCCGAGGCCCGCTCCATCGCCGGCAAGATCGTCGACGCGGCCCGCGCCCGTGAAGCCGCCCGCAAGGCGCGCGACCTGACCCGTCGCAAAGGCGCACTGGATATCGCAGGCCTGCCGGGCAAGCTTGCCGACTGCCAGGAGAAAGACCCGGCGCTGTCCGAATTGTTCATCGTCGAGGGCGACTCGGCCGGTGGCTCGGCAAAGCAGGGCCGCAACCGTAAGAACCAGGCGGTGCTGCCGTTGCGCGGCAAGATCCTCAACGTGGAACGCGCGCGCTTCGATCGTATGCTGGCCTCGGCCGAAGTCGGCACCTTGATCACCGCGCTGGGCACCGGCATCGGCAAGGACGAGTACAACCCGGACAAGCTGCGCTACCACCGCATCATCATCATGACCGACGCCGACGTCGACGGTTCGCATATCCGCACGTTGCTGCTGACGTTCTTCTATCGGCAGATGCCGGAATTGATAGAGCGCGGCCATATCTATATCGGCCTGCCGCCGCTGTACAAGCTCAAGCAAGGCAAGCAAGAGCTGTACTTGAAAGACGATGCCGCACTCAACGCGTACCTGGCGAACAGCGCCGTCGAAGGCGCCTCGTTGATTCCCGCCAATGGCGAGCCGCCGATTTCCGGCGAAGCGCTGGAAAGCCTGCTGCTGGCGTTCGCGGGTGCGCGCGACGCGATCGCGCGCAATGCGCATCGCTACGACTCGATCCTGCTGGAATCGCTGATCGATTTCACGCCGTTGGATGCCGCGCACCTGGAGCGCAACATCGATGAGCGGCACGAACTGGATGCGCTGGAAGCCAAGCTCAACCGCGGCAACCTGGGTAGCGCGCGTTACTCGCTGCAACTCCAGGCCGCGACCGATCAACGTCCCGCTGCCCTGTTGGCGACGCGACGCCACATGGGCGAAGAACTCACTCAGGTGTTGTCATTGTCGGCCTTCGAAACCGGAGAGCTGCGGCCGCTGCGCGATGCCGCCGCGGTGCTGCACGGCCTCGTCCGCGAAGGCGCCACCATCCTGCGCGGCAACAAGACTCAGCCGGTGAACAGTTTCGCCGAAGCGCAAGCCTGGTTGCTGGAAGAAGCCAAGAAAGGCCGCAGCATTCAGCGCTTCAAAGGCCTGGGTGAAATGAATCCCGAGCAGCTGTGGGATACCACGGTGAATCCGGATACTCGCCGCTTGTTGCAGGTCCGCATCGAGGACGCCGTCTCCGCCGATCAGATATTCAGCACGTTGATGGGCGATGTGGTGGAGCCGCGCCGTGACTTTATCGAAGCGAATGCATTGAAGGTTTCTAACCTGGACGTCTGACGCAGGCGCAGCGATGAGCGATTTAGACGCGCCCCCGGCTTCGCCCTCCAGGTCGCACGTAGCAGAGACAGCGCAATTACCGCCTATTCCCGCACCTGCTGCGGGAGTGGCTCGGCCACTGCTGCATTTTTTTGCCGACTGGTTTTTGGCGATGTTCGCGATGATTGCGATGATGGTCTCGACCGGATTCGTCTGGGCAATGCTGCGCGGTATCCGGATCGGCATGCAGGAAGGCTTCGCCGGCATGGACGCGTCCGCGCTGATGCAAGCGGTCGGTAAGCCCAGCGCCGTCGCCACCATCGCCATGGTGCTGGTCAGCACCGGCGGCACGGCGCTATTGCTCTATTTCTGGCGCCGCCCCGCTACGGCCGCCGAACGCGCGTATTCCCGTCAGGCGGCAATGAGCCGATCGACCTGGGCCAACGTGGCGTTGGTCGGGATAGGCGTTTTCCTCTTCAGTACGCTCGTCACACGTCTTGGCCAGTCGCTCGGCGTCACTCCCAACCCCAGCAATCTGGTGTTGATAAAGGACGTATTCGCGACTCACCCGGTGTTTCTGATCTTGTTTGCGGTGGTCCTGGCGCCCGCCTATGAAGAATTGCTGTTCCGGCGCGTTTTATTCGGGCGCCTGTGGGCCGCTGGCTGGCCGTGGCTGGGTGCTGCACTCAGCAGCCTGGCCTTCGCCTTGGCCCATGAATTGCCGGGCGCCAACGGCAATGAGCCGTTAGCGACGCTGCTGTTATGGACGATCTATGCCGGCATGGGCATGGTTTTCGCCTGGCTTTATCGCCGGACGGGAACGCTTTGGGCGCCCATTGGCGCCCATATGCTGAACAATGCACTAGCGCTGAGCGTATTTGGGCTCGCAGGCGGCTGAAAAGCCGCTGGATTGACGAAAGTTTAAGCAGACGTTCCACACACTCCACATCCGTACCGAATAAAGGGGGCCTATGAAAAGCTGGATGCTCGCTGTGGCTATCGCCACCGCCTTGACCGCTTGTGCGACCACGACGTCGTCGACCGGACGCAAGCAGTACATTGGCGGCGTATCGCAGCAGCAATTGGACCAGCTGGGCGCGCAGGCGTTCGCCGAAGCGAAAGCCAAGGGCCCCATAAGCAATGATGCCAAGCAGAATTCCTACGTCCGCTGCGTCGTGAATGCCCTGGTCCGCCAACTGCCGGCCGAACAGCAGCGTGTCGCCTGGGAATCGGCGGTATTTGCTGAAAAAGATCCTAACGCTTTCGCATTGCCTGGCGGCAAAGTGGGCGTCAACGCCGGCATCTTTTCGGTAGCCAAGAATCAGGACCAGTTGGCTGCGGTGCTCGCTCACGAAATCGGGCACGTGGTCGAGCATCATCACGATGAGCGCATCACGCGGCAACAGGGCACATCGACATTGCTGGGGATCGGCAGTGCGATCCTGGGTTCGGCCTATGGTCAGGGCGCTGCCGACGCGACCAGCCAGCTTGGTGGCTTCGCGGCGCAGGGTTTGATCCTGTTGCCCAATACCCGGGTGCAGGAAAGCGAGGCGGATGTCGTCGGGCAGCGTCTCATGGCGCGCGCCGGTTTCGATCCGCGCCAAGCCGTGAACCTGTGGGAAAACATGATCGCCGCGAGCGGCGGCAGCCGACCGCCGCAATGGTTGTCCACTCACCCTGACCCCACCAATCGCATCCGCGAACTACAGCGCGATATTCCCGCGCTTCTGCCGGTCTACGAATCGGCGCGAAAAGCAGGAAACAGCCCGAAGTGCAGTTGATGTACGGTACCAATTTGCTGCAAAGCAACATGCAAACTTGTATCCGATCCGTACCGGATTCTGTTAGTTTTGCCGGCCCCGCGATACCGGCCGGGTTTGGACCGCCATCCCCTGCGGTGGCCTCAAGAGGTAAATCATGAAGCTTCCCAACTCGAAATTCCTGGGCTTGGCCCTGCTCGCTGCCTTCGGCGGCGGCATCGCTGCCGACGCGGTCGCCTTCGATGCGCGTTCGGCGGACCGTAGTTCTTCCCGCAAGAGCGCCAAGGCGGAAATCCGTTATCCGGATGCCACGCGTGAGGAGCCGAAGACCAAGGCGTCTTCGAAGATGCAAGGCAAAATCAGCAAGCTCTACAAAGCGTACGAAAAAGAAGGCAACGACGCCGAGGTGTTGACGCTGGCCAAGGAAATCGCGGCCGATGCCAATGCCAACGAATACGACAAGGCGATCGCCGCGCAGTTGGGTGCGCAAGCCGCTTACGCCATGGACGACGGTGCCACCGCCAAGCAGATGCTGCAGCAGGTAGTCGAACTCAACAGCCTGGACAACAACAACCATTTCCAGTCGATGCTGATGCTGGCACAACTGCAGCTGCAGGACGAACAGTACCCTGAAGGCATGGCAACGCTAGATCGCTACCTGGCCGAGACCAAGTCCACCAAGCCGGAAGATCTGATCCAGAAAGGTCAGGCGCTGTACCAGATGGAGCGCTATGCCGATGCGATTCCGGTACTGAAGCAGGCCATCGCCGCTTCGACCGAACCGAAGGACAGCTGGTATAGCCTGTTGTTGGCGTCCTATGTGGAGGCTGGTCAGCCAGCCGAAGCGATCAAGATCGCCGAGCAGTTGGCAGCCAAAAGTCCCGCCGACAAGAAGGCGCAGTTGAACCTGGTCGCGACCTACCAGCAGGCCGATCAGTTCGACAAGGCCGCTGCCGTGCTGGAAAAGATGCGTCAGGCCGGCCAACTGACCGACGAGAAAGAATATCGCCAGCTTTATGTCACCTACGCCAACATGGACGGCAAAGAGAAAGAGGTGATTTCGGTAGTTAACGAAGGCCTGCAAAAAGGTATTCTGAAGCCGGACTACCAGACTCAACTGGCGCTGGCGCAGGCGTACTACTACTCCGAGCAGATCGGGCCGGCGATCGACGCTTGGCAAAAAGCCGCGCCTCTGGCTCCGAATGGCGACACTTATTTGAATCTGGCGCGGGTGCTCTGGCAGGAAAATCGCGTTCCGGAGGCCAAGCAAGCAGCAAAAGCGGCACTGGACAAAGGACTGAAAAAGCCTGAGGACGCGCGCAAGATTATCGCGCTGCCTTAGCCTGGAAGAATGACACCGTAGGCCAAAAAAGCGACAGAAACGATGGTGCTACAGTGTCGGATTGGTATAAGCTGGGTATTCCGCTGACGAAAAGGTTAGCGGTACCTAAAACAACGCGGCGTGCAAACGCCCGGACCCAACATTGAGTTAATTGGCGCATGGCTGAACAACTGGTCATCAATAGGTATCGGGAAGAGGAAGAGGACAACAGCCTCAACTGGCCCCGTATCATCGGTATCGCCTTCGTGATCGCGTTGCACGCGGCCGCGTTGCTGATGCTGTTGATTCCGGCGGTCGCTCCGCCGGCCGAAAAGAAGCAGGAAACCCGTACTTCGGTGGTCATCGTCGATGCACCGCCGCCGCCGCCGCCACCGCCGCCGCCGCCGCCGAAGCAAGATACTCCGCCGCCGCCGGTCAAGAACCTGGCGCCACCCAAGACCACGCCGCTGCCGCCGCCGCCTGAAGCACCGCCGATCGAAGTGGCCGAGCCGCGTCCGACCGACGTCTATCAGCCCCCGGCGCCTCCAGCGCCTCCGGCTCCAGTCGCGGACATTGGCGCCAGCGTCGATATCTCGTCGAAGAACATGAACCCGCCGAAGTACCCGCCGGCTGCGGCCCGCGCCGGTATCGAAGGCACGGTCATTCTGATCATCGACGTGGATGCCAACGGCAACGTCACCAACGTGTCCGTTGAGAAGTCCAGCCGCAATCGCGATCTGGACCGCGCCGCGATGGACGCCGCACGCAAATGGCGTTTCAACCCATCCATCTCAAACGGCCAGAAGGCAGCCGGTCGCGTCCGCGTGCCGGTGGACTTCAGCATGGGCGGCTGATTCTCGACACACCGCACTTGCACCACCCTTTCGTAAACCGTAACACTCTCAATCAACACTTATATAAAGGTAAGCGTCATGCTGCAGGAAACCATCATCGCCGCCGCAGCGGGGGGCAACAACGCCGCGAGTGCCCTCACGCAGATGGGCTTCGAACACTTGATCCAGGAAATGACCAGCAAGCCCGGTGAATTCGCTGTTTCTTGGGTTGTGTTGCTCACCCTCGTGATCATGTCGGCACTGTCCTGGTACTGGACCGTCATCAACGCTCTGAAGAACACCCGTCTGAAGAGCCAGGCAGACCGCGTTACCGGCACCTTCTGGGACACGCCGAACGCGCAGGACGCTATCCGTTTGATGGAAGAACAGCCGCGTAACGAGCCGTTCTCCAAGATCGCACTCGATGCCGCCCAGGCCGCTGCGCACCACCAGCGTTCGGAAGGCGCTGCCGGTACCGGCGTCGGCGAAACGCTGAGCCGTTCGGAATTCGTCGATCGCGCGCTGCGTCAGGCCGTGACCCGCGAAAGCTCGAAGTTGCAGAGCGGCATGACCCTGCTGGCCACCGTCGGTGCAACCGCGCCGTTCGTAGGTCTGCTGGGTACGGTGTGGGGCATCTACGGCGCCCTGATCCGCATCGGTGCGACCGGCCAGGCGTCGATCGACGCGGTTGCCGGTCCGGTGGGTGAAGCGCTGATCATGACCGCCATCGGTCTGTTCGTCGCCATCCCGGCCGTGTTCGCCTACAACTTCTTCAGCAAGATCAACAGCTCGACGATCGCCAAGTTCGATACGTTCGCGCACGACCTGCATGACTTCTTCGCCACCGGCTCGCGCGTTCGCTGAGCCGGTAGTACCCAAGTAGTCATCGACAAGCATTGACGGAGCCCGCAAATGGCTTTCAGTAGTGGTAATAGCGGCGGCCCGATGGCCGAGATCAACGTCACGCCCCTCGTGGACGTGATGTTGGTGCTTCTGATCATCTTCATCATCACCGCGCCGCTGATGTCGCATAAAGTCAAGATCGAACTGCCCGAGGCCAACCTCGTGCAGGAAAAAGATCAGGAGGCGCCTCCAGTTCCGCCGATCACCATCTCGGTGAAGGAGGACGGCTCGCTGTTCTGGAACGACGAGGCGATCAGCAAGGAAATCCTGGAATCGCGTCTGTCCAGTACCGCGCAGCTGCAGCCGCAGCCCAAGCTGAATCTGCGTGGCGACCGGACCACGAAGATGCGCACGATCTCGGAAGTCACCAAGATCGCGCAGGCGCAGGGCATGCTGGATGTCGGCTATGTCGCCACCAAAGAGAAGGGTCAGTAAGCCATGGCATTCAGTACGGGTGGAAGCAAAGGCCCCATGGCCGACATCAACGTCACGCCGCTGGTGGACGTGATGCTGGTGCTGCTGATTATCTTCATCGTGACCGCGCCGATCATGACCTATCCGATCGACGTCGCACTGCCGCAGCGGGTCATCAATCCGCCGCCGCAGTTGCGCGAGCCGCCGCCGCCGATCGACCTGCGCATCGATGCGAGTGGTTCCGTTTACTGGAACAACTCGCCGATCAGCCCGCGCGATCTGCAGGCCCGGATGACGGAAGAGGTCCAACGCGATCCGACCAATCAGCCGGAACTGCGAATCGACGCCAATCAGGATGCGCAGTACGAGGTGATGGCAAAGGTCTTGGCTGCGGCCAAGAACGCGCAGATGCAGAAGATCGGATTCGTGCAGCCGTAAGCACGACTTCCAGCAACACCTGAAAACGCCGCCCACTGGGTGGCGTTTTTTTTGGGCGATTGCCGCAGCGGTATGGCCGACGTCTCACCCATGGACGTCTCTCGCGTGGGAGGTGCCGGGGACAGCCAAAGCGTTTTGGACACGGATCAACGCGGAAAGGCGCGGATCAAACCGCTAAGCGTTCTTATCCGTGCGCATCCGCGTTGATCCGTGTCCAAGAAACGTTAGCCTGCCCGTCGCGACTAACGGGCCCTGGCCAACGCGCTGGCTCTCTTGCCAGCCCGCACAATCCGGCGTAGCGTCGGGGCTGCCAACCAAAACCAGGAGTCCGCTATGGCTTTCTCCGATTCGGCAGTTTCGTCCCGCGGTTCCGCTTTGGCGGAGATCAATATCACCCCGCTCGTCGATGTCATGCTGGTGTTGTTGGTAATTTTCATGGTGACCGCGCCGATGCTGACGCGTTCGATCAATCTATCGCTGCCACAGCCAACGCCGGAAACGGTTATCACCAAGCCGCTGCAATTGCGCTTGGAGGTTGCGGCGGACGGTACCTATCGGTTGGATGATCGCCCGTTGAGCCTTGCGGATCTTCGCCAGCGTCTGGAAGAGGCCAGCGTCTCCGATCCAAAGGCGGTGCTCTCTGTCGAAACCGCTTCCGATGCGGACTACCAACCTGTCGTCGCCGCGCTGGCGGCTGCACGCAATGGCGGACTGACCCACATCAGCATTCGGTAGCCCCGGTCACACTACTCTGAGAACGCTGGCCGGCAGCGCCTCACCGCACGGACTCGAGTATCGCCAGGTAGTTCTGTACCGTGTGTTGCAGGCCTGCGTACAGCGCCTCGCCGATCAACGCATGGCCGATCGATACTTCCAGTACCTGAGGCACCGCCTCCAGGAACTCTTCCAGATTCGTCTGGCTGAGGTCATGGCCTGCGTTGACACCCAGGCCCAACGCCCTGGCTTCGATGGCGGTCCGCGCGCAGCGGTGCAGCTCGGCATCCGCATTGCCGTTGGCCAGCGCTTCCGCAAATGGACCCGTGTAAATCTCGATACGATCCGCACCGATCTCGGCGGCGCGCTCCAGCTGCAGGCAACCGGCATCGACGAACAGGCTCACCCTGCAACCCAGCGACTTGAGTTCGGCGATCAGTGGGCGCAGCCGTTCGGCGTCCTGGGCGAAATCGAATCCATGATCGGAAGTGATCTGGCCGTCGCTGTCGGGTACCAAAGTCGCCTGAGCCGGGCGCACCTGCTCGCATAACGCCAGGAAGCCGGGATAACCCTCGCGGGGTGGTGCGAAAGGATTGCCTTCCAGGTTCAGTTCAACGCGGTTCTCGCGAGTCAGCTCCGCCAGCGCGTAAACGTCATCGGCGCGGATATGCCGCTGATCCGGCCGTGGATGCACGGTGATGCCATGGGCACCGGCGTACAGGCAGGTGCGTGCCGCGCGCACCACGTCGGGCTCGCTGCCGCCACGCGAATTGCGCAGCACGGCGATCTTGTTGACGTTGACGCTGAGCGCGGTCATGGCAGGTCGGCGATCAAGCCGCAGGCGGTTCCATCGACGAGCGAGTGGCGTCCGTTTTGCGTGCTTCCGCCAGCTGGCGCAGGCGGCGCAGCTCCGCCGGATCGATCATCTGGGATTCGTCGCGGCTGGTGTCGCCAACACGGGCCGCATACCAGCCGATAATCCAGGCCAGGAACAAGCCAAGCGATGCCAGCAGGCAAACGATCAGCAGCGCCAGTGACGACGTCCGAAGAGCGACGCCCATCGAGCCGATGGCAAGCAAAAGGTAAAGCCAATGCATGGTCCGCCCCCTTGGTGAATGGCGGAAGTTTACCCCGCCAGCGGGCGAGCAAAAACGGGCGCTGTTCACAGCAATGGCGACATCAGCCGCGCCAGGGCTTCCGGCAGCCGCTGGCGCCAGAATGCCCGGTTCCGTTCGGCGTGGACGGGCTCGGAGGCGGCGAACTCGCCTTCCAGCAGCTGCGAAAGCACGCCGGCGACACCGGCGTCGCGGAACAGCATCGAGATTTCGAAGTTCAGCCGGAAGCTGCGATGGTCGAAGTTGGCGCTGCCGATGATGGCCAGCCCGTCATCGCACAGCAGCGTCTTGCTGTGCATCATCCGGGGCCCGTATTCGTAGACCTTCACGCCGGCGGCCAGCAACTCGTCGAAATAGGAGCGCGCCGCATAGGTCACCAAGCGCGAATCGCTCATCTTTGGCACCAAAAGCCGCACATCCAAGCCCCCCAGTGCTGCAGAGGTGAGCGCCATCCGGGCCGCCTCGCCCGGGACGAAATAGGGCGTTGTCAGCCATACGCGCTGACGCGCCTCGTGGATGGCCGCCACATGCATGCGATGGATGGGCTCCCATGCCGAATCCGGTCCCGAGACCAGCGTCTGTGTCGAAATACCGCCCTGCAGGTTTGCGTCGGATGTACCCCATAGGCGGGTACCGTGAAAGTCGCGGCGCTGGTGGCCCAGGGAGGTGTAAACCCAATCCTCCACGAATACCTGCTGCACGCTGCGCACCACGTCGCCCTCGATGCGCAGATGCAGGTCGCGGTAGGCATTGGAATTCAACGCCTCATTCTGGTCGTCGGTGATGTTGATGCCGCCGGTGAAGGCGATACGGCCGTCCACCACCACGATCTTGCGGTGCGTCCGCAGGTTGACCCAGGGCCGAGTGAACGGGCGCAGGCGCGTGGGATGGAACCAGCTGAATTCGCCTCCCGCATCGATCAATGGCTGAAAGAAACTTTGTTTCACCCGACCACAACCCACCGCATCCACCAGCAGGCGAACCTTGACGCCGGCGCGTGCGCGTTCCACCAGCGCATCACGCAGACGGGTGCCGCTGCGATCGGCAGCGAAAATGTAGTACTCCAGATGCACATGGTTCTGGGCCGAGGCGACCGCATCAAGAATGGCGTCGTAGGTCGCGGCGCCATCGACCAGCAGTTGTACGGAAGTGGCGGTGGAGGGCGGCAGGCCGGTCGTGGTCTGCGCCAGCATGGCCAGCTCGCTGCAGTTCTGGTCGGTGGGGCAATAGACGTCGTAGGCTTCCAGGCTGGAGCGCGACCGGTGCCGCCGGAGCTGCTGCCGCTTGATCTTCTGCGGGCCCAGCAGGAAATAGATCAGATAGCCGAGATACGGCAGCATGGCCAGCGACAGCACCCAGCTGAGCGTCGCCGCCGGCTCGCGCTTCTGCAGGATGATCCAGCCGCACAACGGCACGATGTACAGCAGCCAGGCCGCGGTCAGCCAGCCCTTCAGGTTGGGAATGGACAGGAACCCGTCCCAGAACGTTTGCATGGCGGTCAGCATCCATCGATTCTATGCGGTGTCGCAGTGATTGAGACGCCTGCGGCGTAAGCTGACCGCATGGGCGAAGCGAAGCATCCGGGCATCAAGGGACGGGGATCCACCGGCTATCTCCCTGGCCGGTTTGCCGTCACCACCCCGGTTTCCACCGACGATGGCTGGCATGAACCGGACCAGGAAGGCGAGATCGAATCATCGCCGCAGACCCAGGTGCGTGAGGAAACCGCCCGCACCATCATCAGTCGCAACCAATCGCCGGACATCGGTTTTTCGCAGTCCATCAATCCTTATCGCGGTTGTGAGCACGGCTGTTCCTACTGCTTCGCCCGGCCCTCGCATGCCTATCTGGATCTGTCGCCGGGGCTGGATTTCGAAACCAGGATCTTCGCCAAGACCAATGCGGTGGATGTGCTGCGGCGGGAGCTGGCCAAACCCGGCTACCGCGTCAGTCCTATCGCGCTGGGCATCAACACCGACGCCTATCAGCCCACCGAACGCAAGCTGCAGCTGACGCGGCGGATCATCGAGGTGCTGGCCGAAACCAAGCATCCGTTCTCGCTGATCACCAAGAACGCGTTGATCGAGCGCGATCTGGATCTGCTCGCGCCGCTGGCCCGCGACAACCTGGTGCAGGTCCATTTCTCCATCACTTCGTTGGACAACCATCTGTCCTCACGGCTGGAACCACGTGCCTCGGCACCGCATGCGAGGCTGCGCGCGGTGCGGCGCCTGAGCGAAGCGGGCGTGCAGGTCGGCGTGATGTTTGCGCCAGCGATTCCATGGGTGAACGACAGCGAGTTGGAAGCGGTGCTGGAAGCCGCACGCGAGGCGGGCGCAACATCGGCCGGCTACGTGCTGCTGCGCTTGCCGCATGAAGTCGCGCCGCTGTTCCGCGATTGGTTGCAAACGCATCTGCCTGACCGCGCCGAACACGTGATGAGTACGGTCAATCAGCTGCGCGGCGGCAAGGATTACGACTCGACATTCGGCAAGCGCATGCGTGGCGAAGGCGTCTACGCCGATCTGCTGGCCCGGCGCTTCGCCTTGGCGACCAAGCGCCTAGGCTTCAACAGAAATCGCCAAGACCATTTCAATTGCAGTCTTTTTGTCCCGCCGCGCAAGCTTTCACCGCAGGGCGAGTTGTTCTGACGACCGTCGCGACCAAAAACCTAAAGCTCTGGACACGGATCAACACCGATAAACACGGATAAATCATTCGTGTTTTTTATCCGTTCCTTTCTGCGTTAATCCGCGCCTGAATCTTGCCTTGTTTTCCGATCGCGACTCACGTCGGTGCTGTAGGCACTCCCGGCAGCTTCGACCCCTGCATGACTGCTGACACCACGTTGTCAGCAGACGGCCTCTATCTTCCTAGGCTCCCGCGAACCGCCGAGGCAGTACATGAGCACCCAGGTATCGCCCTCCCCCACTCCCGGCCTGCTGGCGCGGGTTCTCCAAAGCTACGTCGCCGGAATAAGCCGCAGCCTTGCCAGTGGCGAACAACTCATCTATCCAGGGCCCTCCCCTATGCTGGACCCGCATTCTTCCCAAGACGGCCGCCATGATTTCGATTTCTATCATGGCTGCTGGCAGGTGCGGAACGAACGGCTGAAGGAGCGGTTGGTTGGCTGCGACGAGTGGGAACACTTCTCCGCCACCCAACATTGCCAGCCCATCCTGGGTGGCGTCGGCAACATCGACGATTTCGTTACCGAATGGGGAGGCGGATTCCGCGGCATGACGCTGCGCCTGTTCGATCTGCGCACGCATCAGTGGAGCATCTACTGGGCCAGCAATCGCGATGGTGTGTTGGAACCGCCCGTCCTGGGACGTTTCGAGAACGGCGTCGGCACGTTCTATGGCCGTGACCAGCATAAAGGTCAGCCGGTGTTGGTACGGTTCCTTTGGCACGAGATCACCGCGGACCACGCGCACTGGGAACAGGCACTCTCGATCGACGACGGCCGGCATTGGGAAACCAATTGGCATATGCACATGACGCGGCTGCCGTGATGAGCGCGCTGCGCAGGAACATGCCATGACCCAACGCTGCGTGGAAATTCGTTCCTATCGGCTCAAGCCCGGCACGCGCGACCGGTTCGATCGGTTGATGTCGGACATCTCCGTGCCGATGCTGCGGCACTGGCAGACCGATGTGGTGTGCCACGGCGCTTCGGCGCATGATGAGGTTTCCTATTATTTGATCCGGGCCTACGCGAGCGTGGAGGACCGGCAGCACCGCCAGGACGAGTTCTATGGCAGTGCCCAATGGCGGGAAGGCCCGCGCCAGGCCATTCTCGATCTCATCGAAGATTACACGTCGGTCGTCATTCCCATGGACGATCCCACCATCGACAGGCTCAGGAACAAGGAAAAAAACAATGTTTGATGCCCTGCCCCTCCGGCGTGCCGAACACGCCATCGTAGAGCTGCGCCAATACACGCTGCACCCCGGACGACGGGACGAACTGATCGAGTTATTCGAACGCGAATTCCTGGAAAGCCAGGAAGCCGTCGCGATGGAAGTTATCGGCCAGTTTCGCGATCTTGATCATCCAGATAGCTTCGTCTGGCTGCGCGGGTTCTCCGACATGTCTACCCGCCGCGAGACGCTGGCCGACTTCTATGGCGGACCGGTGTGGAAGGCGAACCGTGATGCTGCCAATGCGACGATGATCGATTCGGACAACGTGCTGCTGCTGCGCCCCGCATATCCGGGCTCCGGTTTCCGCGTCGAAGGAAAGCCGCGTCCGCCAGGAGCGATGGCATCGTCGGAAGGATTGGTGGTGGCGAATTTGCATTATTTCGACGCGCCGGTCAGTCCCTGGTTTCTTGCCCATTTCCACAATATGCGCAGGCCGCCACTGGCGGCGATGGGCGCGACGCTGTTGGCCAGTTTTGTCACCGACTACAGCGAGAACACCTTTACCGCGTTGCCGGTGCGCGAAGGTGAGCATGTGTTCGCCTGGTTCGCCCACTTCGCCGATGAGCAGGCTTACGCGCGCTATTGGCAACTGATGGAAGCGTTGTCGGCCAATGGCGGTTCCAAGCCGCCGCAAGTACCGCACCGGGTCGAATCGCTTCGGTTGAAGCCCACCGCTCGCTCTCGCCTGGGCATCTCCTGGTGAGCTGTCGGCCAATATGGCGGCGGGCGCGCGCGTCGGCGATGATGCGAGGATGCGCCGCGCCGACCGCCTGTTCCTGATCATCCATGCATTGCGTGGCCGCCGCACTGCCCTGCCCGCCCGCAACCTGGCCGAGACCCTCGGAGTCTCGCTACGCACCGTCTACCGCGACGTGGCCGACCTGCAGCTGTCCGGCGTGCCGATCGAAGGCGAGGCCGGCGTCGGCTATCTGTTGCGCAAGGGCGCGGACATTCCGCCGCTGATGTTCAATATCGAAGAACTTGAAGCCCTGGTCGTGGGCACCCGCTTTGTCCGCGCGTTCGGAGGTGAACGGCTGTCGCAGGGTTCGCGCTCGGCGCTACTGAAAATCGAAGCGGTACTGCCGCCGGAACTGCGCGCACGCGCCAAGCGCACGCGGATCTTTGCGCCGGTGTTGGAAGGCCGGCTCGAGGCCACCGGCATGATCGATCGCCTGCATGCCGCCATCGAAGGCCAACGCGTCTTGTTGCTGTCGTACCGGGATCAGTCTGGCGAGACCACGCAACGCGAAGTGGAACCGCTGTGCCTGTCCTTCTGGGGCGGGAGCTGGACGTTGGGTGGCTGGTGCCGGCTGCGCGGAGATTTCCGCAACTTCCGACCGGATCGTATCGTCGCCGTAGCGGAAACCGGCGAGGTATTTACCGAAACTCCGGAGCGCGGAATGGATGCTTATCTGCGCGCGGTGGGTGTGCGGCCGGAAGCGAATATCTGACGTGTAGCTGTTCCTGTGGGAGCGATGTAAGTCGCGACCGGAAAGACAAAACTCTTGGACGCAGATAAACGCAGATAAACGCAGATAAACACGGATAAGAACTTCAACGTTTAATCCGCTTCTTTCCGCGTTAATCCGTGTCTAAAAGCGTTGTTTTTCCGGTCGCGACTTACATCGCTCCCACAGTTGGATTTCTCAAACGTCGCCATCTTGCGCCCAGCCTTCGCCAGTGCCGCGGGTGTAAACACGGTCGCTCTCGCGCACATCACCCGCCGGGATGGCTTCTTGCTCATCCAGTCGCGCATAGATCGGTGTGAAGTCGGGTGCGGTGGCGTCCATCAGTTGTTCGAAGCTGTCGATGACGAAGTACGTCTTCTGATAGGTATCGATGCGGTAGCGCGTCCGCATGATGCGCTCCAGGTCGAAACCGATCCGGTTGGGTGCGGGCGATTCCAGTGAATACAGCGACTCGCCTTTCGACGACACAATGCCGGCACCGTAGATGCGCAGGCCTTCAGGGGTGTTGATCAGGCCGAACTCCACCGTGTACCAGTACAACCGGGTGAGGTGCTGCAGCGCGTCCGCGCCGATGCCATGCGCCTTCACGCCGCCGCGGCCGTAGGCCTCCATGTAGTCGGCGAATACCGGGTTCATCAAAAGCGGCACGTGACCGAACAGGTCGTGGAACAAATCGGGTTCGGCGATGTAGTCGATCTGCTCGGGCCGGCGGATCCACCAGGTCACTGGAAAGCGCCGATTGGCCAGGTGATCGAAAAATTCCAGTTCCGGCAGCAGCCCTTCCACCCCGATCAGGGTCCAGCCGGTGGTCTTCCCCAGCACCGCATTGAGCTCATCGAAGCGGGGAATACGGTGTGGAGTCATGCCCATCGCGTCCTGCGCCTGCAGGAATTCCTGGCAGGCGCGCCCGACCAGCAGTTCGCGCTGACGCTCGTACAACCTGCCCCAGGTGTCGTGGTCGGTCGCCGGATAATCCGCGGGCTGCTCCACCACGGCGGTCGTATAGACCGGCACGTAGCCTTTGTCGGTCTTTTGGTGCTCGACGCGGCGCGGCTCGTTCATGGGTGGGTCCTGGGGTCGGCGTGTGCAAGCATGCTATCGCTGAAGTGACGCAATAGGATTGCAAAGTTGCACACGCCGATGCATTTGGCGCAACATAATTGCGCAAAATAGGCGGGACACACATTAAATGGCCGAATCCATCGCCCTGGACCGCACCGACCTGCGTCTGCTCGCACTGCTGCAGCGGGAGGGCCGTGCCGCCAACACCGATATCGCCGCCCAGGTGAACCTGTCGCCCTCGGCCTGCCTGCGCCGGATCCAGCGGCTGGAAGCGGTCGGCGCCATAAGCGGTTATGCCGCCCTGGTCGATCCAAAAGCCGTGGGGCTGGGCTTGCAAGCGTTCGTGCGCGTTCAATTGGAAAAGCATGGGCAACCCAGCATCGATCTTTTTGCCGAGAGCATGCAAAGCTGGGACGAAGTGGTCGCCTGCTACGCCCTTACCGGCGACATGGACTATCTGCTGCACGTGGTGGTGCAGGACCTGGAACATTTCTCGCGGTTCTTGCTGGACAAACTGCTCAACGCCAGCGGGGTGGCCGACGTCAATTCGAGCTTCGTGCTGCGCACGGTGAAGGCGTTCAGTGGGTTGCCGTTGCCGAAGGCATAGCCGGTCTTCCCGATGCTCGCGGATATGATGGCCCTCACCACGCCCTAGGGGCTTGCAAGAGCGCGGTTCGCCTCATTCTTGCTGTTCAACAAAACCGCTTGATCTCAGCCGAAGGAGGGCACCCATGAAGTATCTGTTCGCCGTCATTGTCTGCGTGCTCGCGCTCGCCGCCGGCGGCTATGAAGCGATATGGCGCGCGGGGAATTCTGACCTGAGCGATAGCGTGATCTCACCGGATGGGCGATACATGGCCCGCTTCTTCTCGCTTCCTGAAGCATCTGCCGTTCCTTACGGATCAGGAGCGTACGTCCGTTATCGGTACCTGCCGTTCTGGTCAACGTCGACGCTGGTTTTCGGAGGTTATTGCGGTCGCAACGAACGCCTTTACTGGCGTAGCTCGCGCGAACTGGTCATAGAATGCGCAACAGTGGAAGGCACGCCCAAGTTGTTTCCCGCACCCGACGGCATCGTAGTCACCCACCATGACCGGTGACTTTCGCAAGCGAGCTTACAGTTTCACCCGCCGGCGATAGACTGCCCGCATGAACAAGCGTCAGCACTCCTGGCAACGCGCATGGACCGGCATCGGAGCGCGGGGGGAAGGGCGGGGCGTGTATGACCAGTTGCTCGCGTATTACTCGGAACAGCACCGCCACTACCACACGTTGCAACATCTGGACGAATGCCTGGCGATGTTCGAGTCGGTGCGCGAGCTCGCTGAGCATCCCGACGAAATCGAACTTGCGCTGTGGTTTCACGACGCGATCTATGACACGCATCGGCCTGACAACGAAGAACGCAGTGCCGATTGGGCACGGACGGCGTTGATCGATGCTGGCGTCGCCATCGATTCAGCCGACCGCGTGCATGCGTTGATCATGGCGACACGGCATACCGCCAATCCGATATTGCCGGATGAGCAGCTGTTGGTGGATATTGATCTATCGATACTCGGTGCGGAGCAAGCTCGCTTCGACGAGTACGAAGAACAGATCCGCAAAGAGTACGCGTTCGTGCCGCGCTGGCTGTTTCGCCGCAAACGCCGCGAGATTTTGCAGGGCTTTTTGGATCGGCCGTCGATCTACAGCACGGCGCATTTTCGCGAAATGTTGGAGCAGCGTGCTCGCGAAAATTTGCGGAAGCCATGACGTAGAGCGGAGCTTGCTCCGCTGCTCATGATTCAAGATCGATTTCCGAAGAGCAGCGGAGCAAGCTCCGCTCTACGATAAGCACCGTCAACGGCTATTCGCTATCGCTTGCCGTTGCGACGGCCTCATTACCATCGGCCTGGCGCTATCGCTTGGCGCAGCTCCGCTCTACGACAAGCACAATGTCACTGTGCCTTGGCGGTCTTTTCTTCGCCGCCGCACTTGCCGTCGCTGCCCCACAACTTGCTCAGGCGGAACTTGCTTTCTTCGCAATCCGACTTCGCCGTAACTGGTGGCGGCACCGAACGCGCAACCTGCGCGGCTAGCCGCGCCTGTTGCAGCTGCGCCAGCTTGGCGCGGATTTGCGGCATCGCCGCCAAAGCTGCTTTTTCGCCTTCCAGGATCGCGTTATTGCGCTGTTCGAAATCGGCCGGGCCGATGTCGTTGACCTTGGGCCTGATCACTATGTCCGCGCGCGCCAACTCCTGTTCGCCCAGCTTCTGGCCCATGATGCCGATGGACTGGTTGACGATGCCCAGCATGCTCGCGGGGCGGGTGCCAGGAGCCTTGGTGGAAATGTCCACCGCGATGACGAAATCAGCGCCCAGCTGGCGTGCGGCGTCCACCGGTACGGGACTGACCACGCCTCCGTCGATGAAGCTCGACTTGCCGATCACGACAGGTTCGAATACACCGGGAATGCTGCTGGATGCGCGCACCGCCTGGCCGGTGTTGCCACGCACGAACACCGTACGTGCGCCGGTTTCCAGTTGAGTCGACACTACGGCGAAAGGTTTCTTGAGTTTTTCGATGGGCTGCTTGCCGACCAGGTCGTTGACGTAGTCCTGCAACTTTTGGCCCTGCACCAAGCCGCCGGAGAACAACCGCACGTCGCGAATCTTGGCTTCGTCCAGCGCGAAGGCTTGCTGCTGCATCTGGAAAGCATCCATGCCGCTGGCATAAAGCGCACCGACCACGCTGCCGGCGCTGGTGCCGGAGACCACGACGGGCTGGATACCGTTGGCTTCCAGCATCTTGATAACGCCGATGTGCGCAAAGCCCTTGGCTGCGCCGCCGCCCAGCGCAATGCCGACACGGATATTAGGCAGCGGAGCCGGCGCTTCAACGACCGTCGGCGGAGGTGCTGGTCGAGTGTTGTCGAAGCACGCGCTCAGCAGCAGCGTGAAGGTCAGCAACCAAAGCGGGCGGGCGCGGCGGAGCGTGGTCATTGTCGGCGGGCAGGGCAGGGTGGAAGAGCGGGGCAGGCGATCAGCGGCGCAGCATACACGCCGGCAGCCCAACGATATCCAACCGTTCGCTGCGGGTAAGAGTGGCTTTGGCCGTCGTAGGAGCGGCGTCCCGCCGCGAGCTCTTCGCTTTTAATACGACCCGAGGGAAGAGCTCGCGGCGGGACGCCGCTCCTACAACGGCGGAGGCGTCCAACCGGAGGGCCGCCCACATACGAAAAATCCCTGCTCCGAATGGAATGCGGCCGGGAAGTGCGCGAATCCCCGTTACCTTCAGCCTGAACGGTACTTCCGGCCATTGCCCCGAGTGTTGCTGTAATGCAACATTCGCGTGCTAGCGCCGTCGGCGCCCCGACCACCCACTCTCCGGATAGCCATCGCCATGTCCCAGCTTCGCTCCGCCGCCGTGCGGCCGCATCGCCTTGCCTTCGCCATCGCCGCTTTGCTGCCCTTCGGCACTGCCTTTGCCCAGGAAACACCGACGGCTGTCGCCGAATCACGCGAGGCTCCCGCTGCCACGCTGGATGCGGTGCAGGTCACCGCACAGCGCCGGGTCGAAAACATCCAGGACGTGCCAGTGTCCATTTCCAGTGTCAGCGCCGAGAAATTGGACGTGCTGGGTTCGGGCGGCAATGACGTGCGCTTCCTGTCCGCGCGCGTGCCCAGCCTGAACATCGAATCCTCCTACGGCCGCGCCTTCCCGCGTTTCTACATTCGCGGCCTGGGCAATACCGATTTCGATCTGAACGCCTCGCAGCCGGTTTCGCTGATCTATGACGAAGTGGTGCAGGAAAGCCCATTGCTGAAAGGCTTCCCGGTGTTCGACCTGGAGCGCATCGAAGTGCTGCGCGGTCCGCAGGGCACGCTGTTCGGCCGCAACACCCCGGCCGGCGTGGTGAAGTTCGAGTCGGCCAAGCCCACCCGTGAATTGAGCGGCTACGGCCAGTTGTCCTACGGCACCGACAATATGTGGAACTTCGAAGGCGCTGTCGGCGGACCGCTGAGCGAACGCTGGTCCGCACGCGTGTCGGCGCTGTACCAGCGCAAGGACGATTGGGTGGACAACACCTACGCGGGTCCAAGCGACGGTTTTGAAGGCTATGACGAAGCCGCCGCGCGCGTGCAGTTCCTGTACGAAGGCGATGCCTTCGAAGCACTGCTCAATCTGCACAAGCGTCATCTCAACGGCACCGCGCGGCTGTTCCGCGCCAACATCATCGAACCGGGCAGCAATCGCTTCGTGGCCGGCTTCGACAAGGACAAGGTTTCTGTCGATGGCGTCAACTTCTCCGAACTCGATACCTGGGGCGGTAGCGCGCGCCTGCGCTGGGAGTTTGGCGACTACAACCTGCATTCGATCACCGGCTACGAAACCGCCGAGTCGCTCAACCGCGGCGATATCGACGGTGGCTACGGCGCGGCATTCCTCGGCCCAGGCAACTCCGGCCCCGGTTTCATTCCGTTCGCGTCCGAGTCGGCCGATGGCCTGCCGGACCACAAGCAGATCACCCAGGAATTCCGCCTGGAATCGAACTACGACGGTCAGTTCAATTGGCAGGCGGGCGTCTTCTATTTCAAGGAAGACATCACTATCGACAGTTTCAACTACGACTCGCTGACGCCCGGCAATCCGCAGGCCGGTCATGCCGTGCAGGAGCAGGAAAACACCGCCTGGGCCGTGTTCGCTTCGGGTGAATACGACGTCACCGACAAGCTGAAACTGCGCGGCGGTGTGCGCTATACGCAGGACAAGAAGGACTTCTCCGCCAGCGTGCTGGAAGCCGCGCCTTTCGGTGCGCCGGTCGGCGGCCCATACGTTGTCAGCACCGACGTCAATGACGTCAGCTGGGATACCAGCGCGGTGTACGCGTTCAACGACGACGTGAATTTCTACGGCCGCGTGGCCAAGGGCTTCCGTGCCCCGTCCATTCAGGGCCGTCTGTTGTTCGCTGCGCCTGGTGCGCCGAACGGCGGCGTCTCGACGGCTGATTCGGAAGAAGTGATCTCGTACGAAATGGGCGTCAAGGCGGACCTGTGGGACAAGCGCGCGCGCGTGGGCTTCAACGTGTTCCGGTACAACGTCAACGACCAGCAGATCATCGCCGTCGGCGGCGGTTCCAACATCGCCACGCTGCTCAATGCCGACAAAAGCGTCGGCCAGGGCTTCGAGCTGGACCTGGAGGCGTACCTGACCGACAGTCTGCTGGTCACGCTGGGCAGCAGCTATAACGACACCGAGATCAAGGACAGCAACCTGGCGGTCGCCGGGTGCGGTGGTGGTTGCACTGTGACCGACGCACCGGTGCTGGACCCGGTGACCAACCTGCCGACCGGCTTCTACTACATCAACGGCAACTCTCTGCCCCAGGCGCCCAAGTGGGTGCACAACCTGACTGCGCGCTACGGCATCCCGATGGGCGAGGGCGCCGAGTTGTATGTCTACACCGACTGGGCTTATCGCAGCGAAGTGAACTTCTTTCTGTACGAGTCGCTTGAGTTCCGCGGCAAGTCGTCGCTGGAAGGTGGGTTGCGCGTCGGCTACGGCTGGAACTACGGTGACTACGACGTGGCGCTGTTCGGCCGCAATATCACCGACCAGACCCGCATCGTGGGCGCGATCGACTTCAACAACCTGACCGGCTTCATCAACGAGCCGCGCAGTTACGGTATCGAGTTCACCGCGAAGTTCTAAAGGCCCCGTCACGATCTTCTGAAGATCCAACAGAAATCCATCCGGCGGAGATCAAAGCAAGGATGCCGGTATCGCGGCTTTGCGTAGAGCCGAGCTCGCTCGGCTGACAGTCTCCGGAGCCCGTTACACAACCAGCAGCGGAATCCTTAAGGGGATGTAACAAGCTCCGCTCTACGTTAATGGATCGGCACGACCGGCTAAGGGCGGCGTGCCCGAAAAAAGCTAAGGGCCGCTTCTTGCGAGGCGGCCCTTTTCTTTACCGCGTTGCAGAGGCGCCGCTCTACGGCTTGGCGGGATACAAAGCAGCGCGAACCACATCCAGCAACTGTTCGTCGGGATCCTGCGCGTGTTCCCAGTACATCACGCCACCCAATCCGCGTTGCCGCACGAATCGCGCCTTCGCCTGCAGCGCCTGCGGGTCGTCATAACTGATCAGGCGCCGTTGTTTCTCGTTCCAGAGCCAGGCGGCTTGCGCTTCCTCATCCCAGTAACGGACGACGCCGGGCTTGCCGAGGTGGTCGCGTGCGATCTCCTGCCAGGAAATAAAACCGCCGTCGCTGCCGAAGCGCTGGTGCAATCCGTGTTGCTCGACCGCCACGTCGCCAAAAGTACGGCCATAGAACGCTAGCCCGATATTGATCTTGCGCGGCGGTGCGCCGGCCTTGATGAACTCGTCCACGGCTTTTTGCGTGTTGCGGCTATCCGACGCCGCGGTACTTGAGCGATACAAGGAGGCATGATGTCCCGTCGTCGGCGTCAGGCTGCCGTAGAAGTCATAGGTCATCAGATTGATCCAGTCGAGTATCCGCGCGATCTTTGCGATCTCCAGACCCTTCGCGGCTTCGCCGTCGGCCGCCGCAATGGTGAGCAGGTAAGGCCGCCCACCGTTGGCCGCGCTCAAGACATCAAGCTTCTCGCGGACAACAGTGAGCAAACGGGTGAAATTCTGCTTGTCCTCCGGCCGATGGCTGATGCCGGGACCGGGATGGGCCGGATACTCCCAATCGATGTCCACGCCATCCAGATCGTGTTGGCGTATCAACTCCACCGCAGTATCGGCGAAACGCGCGCGTGCGGTGTCGGTGAGCGCCGCTTCGGAGAAATTGCCAGCGCCCCAGCCGCCGATCGACAGCAGCACCTTCAGCTCCGGATTAACCTTGCGCAAAGCCACCAGACCATCCAGCGAACGCGCGGCGGTTTCTTGCGGCAGGAACACCTCATGCGCGGGGTTGACCTGCGCGAACGCGAAATTGATGACATCCAATTTGTTCGCGCTGATAGTCGGCAGCGCGGGACCATCAGCGACATAGCCGATGATCCTGTAGCTATCCGGCGCGCCGCCCGGATTTTCCGCGAACGCGGATACGTGGATAAGCATGGCTACCCAAGCCAAGCCGGTTGCTAGAAATTTCCCTGTCGCTGTCATCCGCTGCACACCTCCTGCGATCGCAAGAGACAACTATACGGCGCAGCGTCAGCGACGAATTGAGACGACGATCCGAAGAATCAGAAAGCTAGAGAGCCTGTAGCGTGCGCGGTGCGCAGGACGCTGGAATCTACGCTGCCTGGGCGCTTGTTCGCACGATGATTTTCAGTCGTGCGCACCGCGCACGCTACCGGGCGCCGTCCGGCGGCTCGCGCGGCGGGAAACGCAACAACACCCCACGTTCTTCTTCCTGTTGCTCGCGCTGCCACAGGATCGGCACTGCCTGCGGAGTGGGCAGTTCCAACTCATCGTTCGCCTTCGCGGCTTCTTCTTCCTCGATCTCCCAGCTGTAACGTTTGCGCGGCAGCATCGGATCGAGCTTGCGGAACAAGAAGGCAGCGATGAACCCCGCCACAGCGCCGCCCATGTGCGCTTGCCAAGACACGCCGGCTTCGCGCGGCAACACCGTCAGCACCATGCCGCCGTAGAACAGGAACGCGATCATGCCGGCGGCGATCGCTGCACGGTCGCGGCGCAGCAGCCCCAGCATGAAGATCATGAACATCAGGCCGTGGGTGAGCCCGCTGGCGCCCAGGTGGTGCGTACCGGCATCGCCCAGCCACCATGGTCCCAATCCGGCGCCCAGCCATACCAACGGCAACGCATACAGCGTGGCGCGCGGATACACGCTGCCGGCCAACGTACCCAGGATCAGCAACGCGGTGGCGTTGGCGGCGATGTGTTCGATGGACCCGTGCAGCAACGGCGCCGTCAAAATGCCCCATAACCCTCCGGGGCTCATCGGTTCGATAGCGAATGGCCGCCAGTCAAAGCTGCCCTGCGCGGAGAACACCGCGGCCAGCAACAGCACGAACGCAAGACTGAGGTTCAGCGCCCACAGCAGGCGGCGCCGGTCATGCTGCCGCTGGGTTTCCGGATCGAAGGCCGGGTGATCGGGATGATGTGGGTCCATGCATCATGCAATGGCGCCGCTGTTTTGGATTGCAAGGGTGGCTGCGGCGGTTCTCGTGCGGATACACCATCCCGTCCGCGGGATATTCGGCGTTGTTTCTGATGGCTTACTGACGCGGACGGTTCACGGGGTAGCCGCGTGAACCGTCCGCTTCGATGAACTTTCCGCAGCAGCGCAAGGACAATACCGTCACGCCTATGCCTAGGCAGAAGCCCCCGGCTTAGCCGGCCGCATCAAACTCAGCGCAATCGTCACGCCCAGAATCATCACCACGCCCGCCAACGACCACAGCACCGGAATCTTGAACACGTCGATCAGCAGCATCTTGGTGCCGATGAACACCAGCACCACCGCCAGCCCGTAGGGCAGCAGGTGGAAACGATCCGCCATGCCCGCCAACAGGAAGAACATCGCGCGCAGGCCCAGCACCGCGAACACGTTGGAGGTCAGCACGATGAACGGATCCGAGGTGATCGCGA
This sequence comes from Pseudoxanthomonas sp. CCNWLY206-1, assembly GCF_039710385.1. Classification (NCBI taxonomy): domain Bacteria; kingdom Pseudomonadati; phylum Pseudomonadota; class Gammaproteobacteria; order Lysobacterales; family Lysobacteraceae; genus Pseudoxanthomonas; species Pseudoxanthomonas sp. CCNWLY206-1. The sequence goes on from NZ_JBDKXI010000005.1 coordinate 135,837, forward strand.
AGATCGCCGGAATGCTGTCCACCGCGAAGATCACGTCGGTTATGGCGATCAGCACCAGCACCACGAACAGGGGCGTGTACCAGCGCACACCGTCCTGCATCACGCTCAGCGCATCGCCGTGGTAGTTCGGCGTGAGGCGCAGGTGCCCACGCATCCAGCGCAATGCGGGATTGGCTTCCAGGTCCGGTTCCTTGCCCGCGGCGAACCACATCTTGATGCCGGTCAGCAGCAGGAAAGCGCCGAACAGGTACAGCAGCCAATGGAACTTGGCCAGCAACGCCGCGCCGGCGAAGATCAACACGCCACGCAGCACGATAGCGCCCAGCACGCCGATCACCAGCACACGCTGGCGCTGTTCTTCGGGCACCGCGAAATAGCTCATCACCATCAGGAACACGAAGATGTTGTCTACCGCCAGCGACTTTTCCACCAGATAGCCGGTGAGGAACTCCAAGCCGATCTTGCTGGCCATCTCCGCGCCGGCGGTTTCGTTCACGTACCACCACAGACCGACATTGAACAGCAGCGCCAGGCCGATCCAGCCCAGGCTCCAATACAACGCCTCCTTGAACGTCACCTTGTGCGCGCCGCCGTGACGCATCAGCACCAGGTCGGCCAACAAAGCCACGACCACCACGACGGCGAAGCCGCCCCATAACCACACATTGCCAATCGTCTGCATCGCAACTCCTTCGAAAGAAAGAAAACGCACGTGCCGCAGAGGCCGAGGGTTGCTGATGGAATGGAGCGTATGTCGGATTCCAGGGCAGACCTTCGCCATTGCGGCGAAGGTCTCGCTCACAGCCGGTAACCGACTGCCGTGGGACCGGAGCGATATGCTCGAAATGACGGCCTGCACGTTGGGAGCTACTCCCCTTCTGCGGCCATTCTCATGGCGCAGGACGGTGAGGTCAATCCGACGGGTAAAATGGCGGCATGAATACCCCACTTCCCGTTGTCCGCCTCAAAAACGCCTGGCGCTCCAGCCACCCGTGGATTTTCCAGAAACTGGTGGAAAAGCCCGTTCAGAAACCAAAGCCCGGCAGTCTGGTCGACGTGGTCGGTGTGGATGGCGAATGGATCGGCCGTGGTTTCTACAACGGCCACTCACGCATCGCCGTACGCATTCTGGAGACGCACCCCGAAATTCCGGTGGATGCCGGCTGGTTCTCCCGCAAGATCGCCGATGCGGTTTCGCTACGTCGCGATGTCTTGAAGCTGGATGCCACCACCGATGCCTGGCGCGTGGTGCATGCCGAAGGCGATGGCCTGTCCGGCTTGGTGGTGGACCGTTATGGCGACCTGCTGGTGGTCGAGTTCTTCAGCGCCGGCATGTTCCGTCACCGCGACTGGATCTATGAAGCGTTGAGCGAACAATTCCCCGGCGCGCGCTTCTACAGCTTTGCCGAGGAGCATGTGCAGAAGCAGGAGAGCTTCGATTACAGGCCGGTCAGCAGCGCAGGCCTCGAAGCGCCGGCGCCCAGCATCATCACCGAGAACGGGGTGAGGTTCCGCGCCGACCCCGCCGGCGCGCACAAGACCGGTTTCTTCGCCGATCAGCGCGAGAACCGCGAATGGTTGTCACAGCAGTGCAAGGACAAGCGCGTGCTGGACCTGTGCTGCAACACCGGCGGCTTCGCGGTGTACGCCAAGGTACGCGGCGCGGAAGAAGTGGTGGGCGTGGACATCGATGAGGACGTCATCGAGATCGCCAAGGGCAATGCCAAGCTCAACGACGTCAAATTGAAGTTCGTGCAGGCCGATATTTTCCCGTACCTGCGCGATGCGGCGAACCGGGGTGATCTGTACGACGTGGTGATCCTGGACCCGGCCAAGATGACGCGCGATCGTGAGCAGGTGATCGCCGCGTTGAAGAAATATCTCGACATGAACAAGCTGGCACTAGGTGTGGTGAAGCCGGGCGGCTTGTTCGCCACGTTCTCCTGCACCGGCTTGGTGAGCGAGGAACAGTTCCTGGACATGCTGCGCCGCGCGGCCTATTTCTCCGGCCGCACCATCCAGATCCTCAAGGTGTCCGGTGCGGGCGCCGACCATCCCTTCATGGCGCATGTGCAGGAATCGCGCTATCTGAAGGCGGTGTTCTGCCGCGTGGTGGACTAGCTCAGTAGCCACATCGGTCGCAACCGAAAATCAAAGCTTCTTAGACGCGGATCAACGCAGATAAACGCGGATAAAACATTCAATGCTCTATCCGCTTTTTCCGCTTTGATCCATGTAAAAAAACGGCTTTTTTCTTCCGGTCGCGACTCACGTCGCTCCCACAAGGAAGGTTGATATTGTGGGAGCGACGTGAGTCGCGACCGTACCAACCGATCGGAGGGAGCTGCCTCAGCCTTCCGGCGAGAGCTCGATGCAGTCGAACTGGACGTTCGGATCGACATCGGCGTCGTAATCCACGTCGTCGCGCTCGAAGCCGAACAGCTTGAGGAACTCGCGCTTGTAGCTGGCGTAGTCGGTCAACTGGAACAGGTTCTCGCTGGTCACCTTGGGCCACAATTCCTTGCAGGTTTCCTGTACGTCCGCACGCAGTTCCCAATCGTCCAGGCGCAGGCGATTTTCATCATCGGTTTCCGGCGGCTGTCCGTCCGCACGATAAAGACGCTCGCGGAACAGGCGGTCGAGTTGTTCGATGGTGCCTTCGTGCAGACCCTTTTCCTTCATGATCTTGAAGACCATGGAGATATACAGCGGCATCACCGGAATCGCCGCGCTGGCCTGGGTCACCACCGATTTCAGTACCGCGACATTCGCACCGCCGCCGATCTTGCGCAGGCGTGCATCCAGCCGCTGAGCGGTGGCATCCAGATCCACCTTGGCCCGGCCCAAAGCGCCGTGCCAGTAGATCGGCCAGGTGATCTCGGTGCCGATGTAGCTGAAAGCCGCCGTGCGCGCGCTGGGTGCCAACGCATCCGCACGCTCCAACGCATCGATCCACAGTTCCCAATCCTGCCCGCCCATGACGGTGATGGTGTCTTCGATTTCCTGCTCGGTGGCCGGTTCGATCGACGCCTGGATGATGGTGTCCTTGTTGGTATCGATCGCCGTCGAGCTGTACGGCGCGCCGATGGGCTTCAGTGCCGAACGCTTCACTTCGCCGCTGCCGGGCAGCTTGCGCACCGGCGAAGCCAGCGAATAGATCACCAGGTCGACCTGGCCACCCATCTCGTTCTTGATCAACTCGATGGCCTGGGCGCGCGCTTCATCGGAAAACGCATCGCCGTTGATGGAGCGGCTGTACAGGCCCTCGGCCTTGGCGAACTTGTCGAACGCAGCGGCGTTGTACCAACCGGCGGTGCCGGGCTTCTTGTCATTGCCGGGCTTTTCGAAGAACACGCCCAGGGTGTCGGCCCCATATCCGAACGCGGCGGTGATCCGCGCTGCCAAGCCGTAGCCGCTGGACGCGCCGATCACCAGGACCTTCTTCGGTCCGTTGCTGCGCACGCCATGCGCCCGGACCGCGGCGATCTGGTCGCGCACGTTGAGCTCGCAGCCGAGCGGATGGGTGGTGGTGCAGATGAAGCCACGGACCTTGGGATGAATGATCAACGTCGTTACCGGGTTATGTGCCTGCGCGGCATCTTAGTCTCGCGCGCGTCGAGAATGAAGCAAAGAACCGACACACGCCTGCGTATGGCCCGGCAGAGTGCGGTGGAAAAGGGAATATGTCTTCAATAACCGCTCTCGCGCAGCGTTGCCCGTACCTGCTCATGCCGTGCCTGCAACTGCGGTGAAGGCGCCTTGCCGAGCAGGCTGATCACGATGATCGCAATGGTGGAAGCGAAGAAGCCAGGCACCATCTCGTACAGCGCGCTGCCCGTCTGTTTCCACAAAACCACCGTTGCCGCGCCCACCACCATGCCAACCAGGGCGCCGTTGCGGGTCATGCGCTTCCAGAACAGCGACAGCACCACCACTGGCCCGAATGCCGAACCAAAGCCGGCCCAGGCGTAAGCGACCAATCCGAGCACGCGGCTTTCAGGATCGCGCGCTATCCATATCGCCAGCAACGCCACCGACAAAACCATGGCGCGTCCGAACCACACCAATTCCTTGTGTCCCGCTTTCGGGCGAACGAAGCCGCGATAGAAATCCTCGGTCAGCGCGCTGGAGCAGACCAGCAACTGCGCCGACAGCGTGCTCATGATGGCCGCCAGGATCGCCGACAGCAGCACGCCGGCTACCCACGGGTTGAACAAGAGTTCCGACAACGCGATGAATACGCGCTCCGGATTGGCGTTGACCGGTCCGGCCACGGCAGGGTTGGCCGCAAACCAGGCAATGCCGAAGAAGCCGGTCGCCATCGCGCCGGCCAGGCACAGGATCATCCAGGTCATGCTGATGCGGCGTGCACGTGGAATCGTCGCCAGACTGTCGGCAGCCATGAACCGCGCCAGGATGTGCGGCTGGCCGACGTAGCCCAATCCCCACGCGACAGCGGAAATCACCGCAACAACGCTACCCGCGCCGATCCATTGCAGCCGCGCCGGATCGGTCTGTTCGATCAGCGCGATCGCCGTCTCCGGCCCACCGGCACCGACGATCGCGAACACGGGCACCAGCAACAGCGCGAAGATCATCAGCGTGGCCTGCACGGTATCCGTCCAGCTGACCGCAAGGAATCCGCCGATAAAGGTGTAGGCGATCGTCACCCCGGCGCCCCAGAGCATGGCTTGCTCATACGGTAGTCCGAACATGCTTTCGAACAACCGTGCTCCGGCCACGACGCCTGATGCGCAATAGATGGCAAAGAACACCAGGATCACCACCGCCGACAGAATCCGCAGCAGCCGGCTCTCATCGGCAAAACGGTGGGTGAAATAGTCCGGTAGCGTCAGCGCGTTACCGGCGCGTTCGGTATAGACGCGAAGCGGCCCGGCCACATACTTCCAATTGCACCAGGCGCCGATGACAAGTCCGATGGCGATCCAAGCCTCGGACGCGCCGGTCAGATACAGCGCGCCCGGCAGGCCCATCATCAGCCAGCCGCTCATGTCCGAAGCACCCGCCGCCAGCGCCGTAACGTAGCTGCCGAGCGAGCGCCCGCCGAGGATGTAGTCATCGAAGGTGCGCGTGCGGCGCCAGGCCAGGAAACCGATAGCCACCATCAGCAGCAGATAGGCAGTAAACGTGACGAGCAGCGGCGTGCCAGCAGTCATGTGAATCCTTGTGGTCTTCGATGAAGTGCCGCGCCGGTAGACGTGACATAAGTAAGGGCAGTAAATCGCCGGCCCGCAAGCGTATTCACGGGAATGGCGGGCAGGGTAAAGGCGTGTGGCGTGGCTGGCAATCGGCGCTGCACCACGCAGCGGGCATGCCGCTGCAGCAAGGTGAGAGGAAGCTTCAACCTTGGCCCTGATCGAGGACTCTGGATCTTTGCAGCGTTCGGAGAATCAAGTCACATCGCGTGCTGGCGCGGCCTTTGCGATGACGCCAACGCCAACGCCAACGCCATATTGAATCGCGGTCACCCTGATGATGATTCCGGCTTTCATCGCGATCGTACTGCTCGGTGGTCGAGGTGAACCGCGCGAACCCGCCGGCAGCCGCGTTGATACGACTCAGGCCGCTTCCGCCACGACGCCGCTGTGTTCGGCGGTGCGTGGCTTGATCGGGCGGTTGACCAACAGCACCCCTGAGAACACCAGTCCCAGCGCGGGCAGCAAGGTCCAGCCCAGCGACTCGCCGAACAACCAGGCGCCAGCCACCACGCCGGTCAGCGCGATGACATAGCCGATCTGGCTGTAGGCCACGCTGTCAGCAATGCGCTGCAATGCCGCGGCGGAGACGTTGGCTGCCACGGTGACCGCGATCATCAGTAGCACCAGCGGCCACAGGCCGATTGCCTGCGGCAGCGAAGCCATGGCATCGCCGGAGAAGAACAGCGGCACCAGCATCAGCGCCTGCAAGGCCATGGTGCCGGCGGTGGAAGTCGACGCGTCCATGCCGGTCGGCCAGTAGCGCGAGCGATAGACATTGCCGGCCGCCAGCAGCACCGGCACTGCCAGCGCGACCGCCAGTGCCAGCGCCTGCTCGCTATCCACCGACTGCGCGCGCGGCAGCAGCACCAGGCTAACGCCCAGCAAGCCCAGGCCGGTTCCGATCAGCGCATTGCGCGACGGCAGCTTCCGCTGCACCAGCGCCTGGAACAACGAGGTGAACAATGGCGACAGGGTCACCACCACGGTGAAGATTCCAGCCGGAATGCGGGCCAGCACCCAATTGCCGATCAGGGCGGAAGCGCTGACCGCGATCACGGCAGCAATGGTGAAGAACCGCAGCGAAGCCGGATCGGTCGGCAGCCGGGTCCCGCGTGCGACCACCAGGGTGACGATCACGCTGGCCGCACCCACCACTTGGAAAAACGACACCGCGACAGGACTCAGGCCCTGGCTCATCAACAATTTCCCGATCACGAAAATGCTGCCCACCAGAGTGCCGGCGGTCAGGGTCAGCAGCAGGCGAAGGGTGGTGGCATTCATGGCGGGGCTCTTGGGGCGGGATGGCGCTCAGAATAGGCACTGGCTCCCGCCGGATAATCTGCCCGGAAGTGATTAGACTGTTTCCCTATGTCAACAATCCCGCTGGGCCAAATCCCGATTCCCGACCTGCCCGGGCTGCTGGCGTTCGTCAGGGTCGCGGAACTGGGCAGCTTCGTACGCGCCGCCGAAACCCTGGGCCTGTCCAAGGCGGCGGTGAGCAAGCAGGTGTCCGGCCTGGAGCAGCGCCTGGGCGCCCGCTTGCTGCACCGGACTACGCGGCGGCTAAGCCTGACCGAGGCCGGCCAGCTCTACCTGCAGCACGCACAGGTGGCTTTCGCCGAAGCCCGCGCCGCCGAGGATGCCGTTACCGATGGCAGCGAAGCTCCGCGCGGGCGTCTGCGGGTCGCTATCCCGATGACGTTCGGGGTCATGCACGTGGCGCCTCACGTCGGCGCTTTCCTCAGCCAGCACCCGCAGGTGGACATCGATTTGCGGATGGCGGACGGTCCGCAGGATCTGATCCGCCAGGGCGACGACCTGGGCATCCGCCTGGGTCAGCTGGAATCCTCCAGCCTCGTCGCGCGCACCATCGCCCACAGCCCTGTCTACCTATGCGCCTCCTCGGCCTATTTGGACGAGCACGGGCGGCCGCAACGCCCGGACGAACTCAGCCAACATGATTGCCTGCATTTCAGCCTGGCCTCCGCCGGACGCACCTGGGAATTCCGCGCAGGCGAGGAAACGCTGCGCATCGCGCTACCGGCACGACTGGACGTCAACAACACGCTGGCACTGAAAATGGCGGCGCTGGCCGGTGCCGGCATCGCGCGCATCCCCGCTTTCGTGATCGCCGATGAACTGCACGACGGCCGGCTGGAAAGGGTGTTGCCGCAATGGTCACTGTTGGGCGTGGACGTACATGCCGTGATGCCGGCGCGCCAGCATGTTCCGGCCAAGGTGCGCGTCTTCGTCGAGTACCTGCGCCAGGCCTGGGCAGCGCAAACGGACTGGCGCACGGCAGGTCGGCGCGGCTGACGCAGCCCCTGCGACGCCGCCCAGTACACTGTCCGCATGGATATTCAGACGCTACTTCTCTTCTTGCTCGCGCTTTCGGCGGCCGCCGTCGTGCTGCTCATCGTGTTGCTGCTGCGCCGCCCCGAAGCGCGGCTGGAGCAAGCTTTGCGCGAAGAGCAGCGCAGTGGCCGCGGCGAACTGCGCGAACAGTTGGACAGCCTGTCCAAGCAGCAGGAAACCCGTATCGAAGGCTTTGGGCGAAATCTGGCGGATCTGAGCATCCGTACCGACCAGCGCCTGGACGTGCTGCGCGACAGCCTGGCCGAAGACGCCCGCAAAGGGCGCCTGGAAGCGGCCGAATCGCAACAGCGTTTCGCCGACGTGCTCAGCCAGCGGTTGAACGAGCTGACCCAACGCAACGAACTGCGTATCGCCGAAATGCGCGCCACGCTGGAAGACCGGCTGACATCGCTGCAAGCGGACAACACCGCCAAGCTGGAGCAGATGCGCCAGACCGTGGACGAAAAGCTCCACGCCACCCTGGAAACCCGCCTCACCGAAAGCTTCGGCAACGTCACCGCCATGCTGGCGCAGGTGCACCAGGGCTTGGGCGACATGAACAAACTGGCGGCTGACGTGGGCGGTCTGCAGCGCGTACTGAGCAACGTCAAATCGCGTGGCGTGTTCGGCGAAGTGCAACTGGGCAACCTGTTGGAACAGGTATTCACGCCGGACCAGTACGCCGCCAACGTGGTCACCGTACCCGGCAGCAACGAGCGGGTGGAATATGCGGTGCGCTTCCCCGGTTCCTCCACGGATTCGGCGGTGTGGTTGCCGATCGATGCCAAGTTTCCGCGCGAAGACTACGAGCGCCTGCTCGATGCGCAGGAACGCGCCGACGTGGAGGGCGTGCGGGTGGCGGGTGACGCGCTGGAGCGCGCCATCAAGAAACAGGCGCAGGAAATCCGCAAGTATGTGGCGGCACCGCACACCACCGAATTCGCGATCATGTTCCTGCCCACCGAAGGCCTGTATGCCGAAGTGCTGCGCCGCCCCGGATTGTTCGAAGCCATGCAGCGCGACCACCGCATCACCTTGGCCGGCCCGACCACGCTGCTGGCATTGCTGACCAGCTTGCAGGTCGGGTTCCGCACGGTCGCCATCGAAAAGCGCTCAGCGGAAGTCTGGCGCATCCTGGGCGCCGCCAAGAGCGAGTTCGGCAAGTTCGGCGACGTGCTCGATTCGGTCAAGAACAAGCTGGAACAGGCCAGCAAGCAGATCGACAACACCGGCGTGCGCACCCGCGCCATTGCCCGCACCCTGCGCGAAGTGGAAACACTGCCGGGGGAAGAGACTCAGAAGCTGCTGGATACCGCAGCCGATAACGACGAGGCGGAGTAACGCCGCGACACAAGGCTCAGACACGGATCAATGCAGATAGACACGGATAAAAGCTTTCGATGTTTATCCGCCCCTTTCGCGTTGATCCGTGTCAGAAAGGCTCCGGCTGTCCACCGATAACAGCGCCCGCATCATGGCGCCAGGTCTACACGCAGGAAACCTGTACACGCAGAAACCTGTAGGAGCGGCGTCCCGCCGCGAGCTCTTCGCTTCTATCGCGATCTGACAGGAAGAGCTCGCGGCGGGACGCCGCTCCGCGCCTCGATAGCCGCTCAGCGCGCGCAACCCAGAGCGCGCCGCAGCGCGTCCAATTGGCGAACGGCGGGCTTCGATTTTCGGCTTTTGCTTGATCTGACAGGAAGAGCTCGCGGCGGGACGCCGCTCCGCGCCTCGATAGCCGCTCAGCGCGCGCAACCCAGAGCGCGCCGCAGCGCGTCCAATTGGCGAACGGCGGGCTTCGATTTTCGGCTTTTGCTTGATCTGACGGGAAGAGCTCGCGGCGGGACGCCGCTCCGCGCCTCGATAGCCGCTCAGCGCGCGCAACCCAGAGCGTGCCGCAGCGCGTCCAATTGGCGAACGGCGGGCTTCGATTTTCGGCTTTTGCTTGATCTGACGGGAAGAGCTCGCGGC
>NZ_JBDKXI010000005.1:145481-325481 GCF_039710385.1 Pseudoxanthomonas sp. CCNWLY206-1
GGGACGCCGCTCCTACAAATACCGATGATAGGTGTCGCGCTTCAAGGGCCCGGCGTGGAGATATCGGGCATCGGCATGGCGTCCACCGGCACCGTCGGGTTGTTCTCGTCCAACAGGTAATCGGGCAGCGAATCTTCGTTGTCGCCCTGCTTGCTGCCTTCGATCTGATAGGCGCGGCGCTGCATCCACGAATCGCGAACCAAGGTGTAGTCGTCCACGGCGCCGTCGCGCAGGCTGTCCAGCGACAGCAATTGCGCGCGCGTGTCCACCAGATTCAGGCCCTGCAGGAAGATGCGGGTCTTGTCCTGTTCGATCTGCCGCACCGGGCTGAGCGGCATGTCGCCGGCCAGACCCAGGACATCGCGCACGGTGCGCGGTCCGAACAGCGGCAGTTCCACATAGCGCGACTGACGCCAACCCCATACGCCCAGCGTCTGCCCGAAATCTTCCCGTCCGCGAGGTAGCTTGGCATCGGTGGCCGGATCGAACAGGCCGCCGATACCGAGTGTCGAGTTCAACACGAAGCGCCCTAGCGTCTGCCCGGCGGCTTTCGGTTTGCCCTGCAGCAGCTGATTGACCAGGGTCAGTGGCTGGCCCAGGTTGTCGAAGAAGTTGCTGACGCCCAGGCGGACCGGACGGGGAACCGCTTCAACATAGGCGCGAGCCAATGGCTTGGCGATGGTGCGGTCTACCGCGTTGTTGAACGTATGCACCTTGCGGTTGTACTTCTCCCAAGGGTCGTAGGACTTCGGCAGCTGCGCCGCGGCTGGCAGTGTGGGATCGGCGATCGGGTCGTAAGGTTCCTGACCGTAGATAGCGGCGAAATCCTGCTCCGCGGACGTGTTGCCGTTGGCGGCAGGCGTCTCGACTGTCGCAGCCTCGCCCATGGGAGCAGACACGGGATCGCCGGCCGTCGGCGGCGCGGCTTCGGCTACGGAGCTGCCATCAACAGGCGCACTGTTATGGGACTCGCCGTTACCAGGCGTGCTGTCGATGACCACCGGCTCGGCCGACGACGCGGACGAGCCAGCAGGCGGTGCGGAAGCGCAGGCCGAAGCCAGCGCGGCGAACAGTACAACGGTGCTGACGCGAAACAGGTTCATCCCGGTTCCTTGGGCTAACGTGGGGGGTTGCCTCTACGCCGGATAATCCAGCGTCGGCGTCAATCGATAGGCTGCCCGCAGATCTGCCAGGCCCGCGGGCTCGCCATCGAATTGCGGGGAGTTGCCAGTAGCACGCAGGCGCGCGGCGAGTTCCGCCAACAATGCCAGCCCGGCGCTGTCGACGGTAGTGACGTTGGTCAGGACGAAGCGTTGCGTGCCGGGCAACGCTGCCGAAGCCTGCCGCCACAAGCGCGTGGCGGCGGCACGGTCCAGCGCACCGGTGAATACCAGTGCGCTGCCGTCGCGGCTGACGCCAGCGTCAGTTGACGTCGCCACTGACCTGCATCCTGCCGGCGCGCAGATCGGCGGCGACCTGCGGAATGGATTTCTGACGTAGCGGCGCATCGAACTGGTTGCGGAAGGTCTGCACGAACGACACGCCTTCCACCATCACGTCGAAGATCTTCCACTTGCCGCCAACCTGGCGCAGCAGATAGTCGACCGGCACCGGATCGCCATCCGGACGGATCATTTCGCTGGATACTTTCACGCCGCGGCCGCCGGGCAGGGCGGTTTCCGATTTCACCCGTACCTTCAGGCGCGTATTGAAGTCCAGCAACGCCGAACCGTAGCGAGTCATCAGGCTGTCGCTCAACGCATCGGCGAACAGCTTGATATCCGCATCCGAAGCGCCGCGGCCGTGCATGCCCAATACCAGCCGGCCGGCATAGTCGCGATCGAACAGCGTGTTGAATTCGCTGGAGACATACTCGCGCAGCGCCGCCGGATTGCCTTTGAACTCGGTGCGGCGCTGTTCCAGCGTGGTCAGGATGCGGGTGCTGCTGGCCAGCACCAACTGGCTGGCAGCGCTGGGCGCAGCCTGCGTCCGCGCGGCCTGCGCAAAGGCGGCCGGAACGGGTGCCGCGGCCACCAGGGCCGAAGCGAAAACAACCGACAAAAGAGAATGCTTCATAAGAGGCCTCAAGGCTGGGGAACTTCTTCAGAGGGAGCAGGTGGCGGCGTTGCTTCCGGGGTAGTGCCAGTGTTGCCGCCGCCGCTGAACATGTACTTGCCGGCCAGTTGCAGCAGGTCGACCGCTGGCTGGGTGAAGGCGATCTCATCGCCGGACTTCAGCACTTCCGGATCGCCGCCCGGAGACAGCCCGATGTAGTTTTCACCCAGCAAACCACTGGTGAAGATGCCGGCGGAGGTATCACCCGGCAGGTCCTTGTATCGGCCATCAATGGAGAGCGTCACGACGGAGTCGTATTTGACCGGGTCCAGCTGAATGTCAGCCACCTGTCCGATCACCACACCGCCGATCTTCACCGGCGCCTGCTTGCGCAACTGGCCAAGATTGGTGAAGCGCGCCTTCAGCTCGTAGCTGCTGCCACCGAAACCGAAACGTTGATTGGTGGAAGCCAGCGCCAGCACCAGCAGCGACGCCAGCGACAGCAATAGGAACGCGCCGACGGCGAATTCAAGACGGGGTCCGCGAATGGACATGGCATTAACTCCGGAACAGCAAAGCGGAAAGAACGAAATTGAACATCAGCACCAGCAGCGAGGCATTGACCACCGCGCGGGTGGTCGCCACCGAGGTGCCTTCGATAGTGGGTTCGGCGTGGAAACCAACGTAGGCAGCGACCAGCGCGGCGGTGCCGCCGAACACGGCCGACTTCAGCAGCGCCACGCCGAAGTCGTCCCAGAAATCCACACTGTTGCGCAGCGCCGACCAGAACGTACCGTTGTCCAGGCCCAGCACATGCACGGCTTCGAAATAGCTGGCGCTGATCGCCAGGCTGCAGAAGAAGCCGGTGAGCAGCGGCACCGTCAGCACCGCGGCCCAGAAGCGCGGCGCGACGGCCTTGGCGACCGGGTCGATCGCCATCAGTTCCAGTGCCTTGATCTGGTCGGTGGCACGCATCAGGCCCAGCTCGGCGGCGATGGAACTACCGGCGCGGCCAATGAACAGCAACGCCGTCAGCACCGGACCCAGCTCGCGATACAGCGACAAGCCCAGCAGCGTCGATAGCGCATCGGCGGCACCGAACGTGGTCAGCGTGCGGTAGCCCTGCAGGGTCAGCACCAGGCCGACGAACGCGCCACCCACGGCAATGATAGGCAGCGAGCGCCCGCCGATCTTGTAGATCTCGCGCGTCAGCTCGGCAAAAAAATCGCCCGTGGGCTTGGAAGCGCGGAATACCGACAGCGAAAACAGCCCGGCGCGGCCTAGCGAGCGAGTGGCGGCAACGAAAGGCATCAACAAGCCTCCATGTGTGTGCCCCTCCCCCTGCGAAGGCAGGGGGAGGGTGGGAGGGGGTTGAGTCGGTGCTGGGATGTTTTCCGCATGTCCACGCAACCCCTCCCCAGCCCTCCCCTGCCTTCGCAGGGGAGGGGGCTCAAATCAGCTGCGCTGAAAATTCGTTGGCTCATGCCGCCTCCGTCCGTTGGGCCGTATCGAAGGCAATCGGCCCGTCCGGTTCGCCGCGCAGGAACTGGCGGACCAATGGATCGGCGGTGTTCTCCAGTTCTGCTGGCGTACCAGCGAACACCAGCTGCCCATTGGCGATCACCACCGCCTGGTCGGCGATGGGCAGGGTTTCGTGGACGTGGTGGGTGACGATGATGCTGGTCAGTCCCAAGGTCGCGTTGAGGCGTTGGATCAGGCTCATGATCACGCCGCTGGCAATCGGATCCAATCCGGTCAGCGGTTCGTCATAAAGCATCAGCGGCGGATCCAATGCGAGTGCCCGGGCGAGCGCGACGCGGCGGGCCATGCCGCCGGAAAGCTCGCGCGGATACAAGTCAGCCGCGGCGCGCAGCCCCACCGCATTGAGTTTGAATGCGACGATGCGGCGGATCAGCGCGTCCGCCAATTTGGTATGGGTGCGCAACGGCAGCGCGACGTTGTCGGCCACCGACAGGTCGGTCAGCAAGCCATTGCCCTGCAACAGTACGCCAATGCTTTTTCGCATCTCCAACAAAGGGCGACTTTGTTGCGGCACGGTCTGGCCGAACACCTCCACCGTGCCGGCCGTAGGCGGAAGCTCGCCGGTCAGCGCTGCCAGCAACGTCGACTTACCGCTGCCGCTGGGTCCCAGGATCGCGGTGATGCTGCCCGCAGGCGCCGCGAAGGCGATGTCGTGCAGGATCGTGCGACCGCCGCGGTCGAGGCGGACACCAGACAGGCGAACGGCGGGAATGTCGGAAGACGTCATGTTCGCGGATTCGGTTGCGGATTTGGTTTAACGGAAAAACAACGGGTTAGCTTCACGGCTAACGCCTGAACAAAACCTGCACCGAAGAGTTTGATTATTGTTTAAGCTTGGCCATAGTCGTTTAACGCGCGTGGCGGGACTGCGGCATCTTCCAAGTGGCATCACTTCCGAGTCTCTGCAATTGCGACTGGGCTGCGGCATCATGGCCGGATGCAGGGGCTGCCCCACGATTTCCGTCTTTATCCTTCCAATGATCTCGATGTGCTGGCGGCCGTGCTGGCCAGCGGGCTGCGTGGCCGCGCGGACGACTGGTGGCGCCAGGAAGTCGTGCTGGTGCCGCAGTTCTCGATGCGCCGCTGGTTGCAGCAGGCGCTGGCAGAACGGCTCGGCATCTGCGCCAACGTCAGCTTCCTGACGCCGGGCGAGTTCGTCGATCTGGCCCTGGACGCCAATCAGGGTGAGGCGCCGCGTGGCGACCGGTTGATGCCGGAAGTGCTGCGCTGGCATTTGTTGCGCGAACTTGAAAGCGATCCGCCGGCCGAATTCGCCGGCTTTGCCGCCCATGCCGATCCGCGTTACCGCTGGTCGTTGGCCAGCGCCCTGGCCGATAGCTTCGAGAAATATCAAGCCTGGCGCCGCGATCAGCTATTGGCGTGGGAGCACCGCGCGCCGCGCGACGACGCCCAGGCAACGTTATGGCACCGGATCGGTCGCGGCCGCCGACATCGTGCGCGACGCATCGGCGAGTATCTGCAAAAGTTCGGTCCGCAAGGCACGCAAGCGCCGGCCGGATTGCCGCCGCGGCTGTTCGTGTTCGCCTGCCAGAACATCTCGCCGGATGTGTTGCAGGTGATCGCCAGCCAGGCGCGCGCCGGCGAACAGCACTTCTACCTGCACACCCCGTCGCGGGTTTACTGGGGCGACCTGTCGCGCTGGGCCGCTGACTACAAACCCGATCAGGACGACCGCTTCGGCGGCGAAAATCCATTGCTGGCCGCGTGGGGCCAAGCCGGCCGCGACTTCATCGCCGCGTTGGGCGGAGGCGAAACGGTTCGCGCACGCTTCGAGGCTCCTGCTTTCAGCGAGCCTTACGACGATCTACTGCTGGGCCGCATCCAGGCTGACGTGCTGGAGAACCGCGCGCCTTTGGTTAGCGACAGTGGCGACGGTCATTGGCCGCGCCCGCAAGTCGCAACGGACGACCCCAGTCTGCAATTCCATGCCTGCCATACACGCTTGCGCGAAGTGCAGGTGCTGCACGATCAGCTCCGGGCGCTGTTGGAACAGGAAGCGCCCGAAGGTCGCGAGCGTCTTAATCCGCGCGACATCGCGGTACTGATGCCGGATGTGGACGCGTACGCGCCGCATGTGGAAGCCGTGTTTGGCGGTGCTTTGGGTAGTGCGCGCGAACTTCCCTACACCGTCGCCGACACCAGTCCGCTGGCTACCGCCGCGGTCGCGGAAGCCTTTCTGCGGCTGTTGAAGTTGCCTCTGCAGCCGCTGACCTTGCCGGATCTGATCGACCTGCTGGCGGTGCCGGCACTGGCGCAGCGCTTCGATATCGAAGATGCCGACCGCGCGCGTTTGCAGGATTGGCTGCAGGCGGCTGGCGCGCGCTGGGGCTTGGACGGTGCCGACCGCGCGCGCCATCTGACGCCGGCGGATTTGCCCGGGTTGGAGAGTGAATCCGTTCGCCCCATGCGCGAGCCGAACGAGTACACCTTCGAATTCGCCGTGGATCGCCTGTTGTTGGGCATGGCCAGCGGCGATGACGAGCTGATCGGCGGTGTTTCAGCAGGTATGGGGCAAAGGGTTGCGCCGTGGCCGGAGCTGGAAGGCCAGGCCACCGAATCGCTGGATGCATTGGTGCGCCTGCTGGCGGCGCTGCGCAGTTTCGGCGCGCGTCTCCAGGGTCCGCACACGCCGAAGCAATGGTCCGATCATCTGGCCGAATTGCTGGCGGCCGTGTTCGCCGCCGAGCCACGCGAAGACAGCGAACGCGCCGTCCTTGAACGCCTGCACAAAGCCGTCGCCGATTTCGCCGACAGCGCGGCGCTCGCCGATTTCGACAATTCTGTCGCGCACCGCGTGGTGCTGGACCACTTCCAGGCCGAGCTGGCCGGCAGCGACGCGCGTGCGCCGTTCCTGTCCGGTGGTGTCTGCTTCGGACGAATGGTGCCGATGCGGCTGATCCCGTTCCGGGTGATCTGCCTGCTGGGCATGGACGAGGCTGCGTTTCCCGGACGCGACGGCCGCGACCCGATCAACCGCATCAACCAGGCACTGGAAGGTAGTGATCGACGGGTCGGCGATCCTTCGCGGCGCGATGCCGATCGCTATCTTTTCCTGCAACTGTTCTCGTCGGCCAGCCGTGCGTTCTATGTCAGCTGGATAGGCATGGATGCGCGCGACGGTAGCCGGCGTGAACCTTCGGTGCTGGTGTCGGAACTGCTGGACACCGCGGTGCGCTATCACCAGGGCGCCGCGGAAGCCGTGCGCGAACAGTTGATTGTGCGGCATGCATTGCAGCCGTTTTCGCCCGCCGCGTTCGGCGCGGCGCTGCCGGAGGAAAGTCGTGGTGACGCGCGCCGTTTCAGCTTCGACGCGCGCTGGCATCCGGCAGCGGGTGCCGATACCGGCACCGGTCGTGCCGAACGGGAAATATTCGCGTCGATTCTGCCGCCGCGCGACGAGACGGATGAAAAAACCGTCCTGTCGCTGGCGCAGCTACGCGATGCGTTGATGCGGCCGCACGCGTTCTATCTCCAAGCCGGATTGGGATTGCGCCCGCCGGAGGAAGAAACGCCGCCACTGGAACACGAACCCTTTGGCATGCCGGATGCGCTGAGCCGTTATGGGCTGCGGCAGATGGTCTTCGATGCTTGGCGTCGTGCCGGTGTGGCACCGGAACCCGCGTCTCTGCAAACCGAATTGTTGGCACGCGGGCTATTGGCGCCGGGTGCGGACGGACGCGCCGTTCTGCGGAGCATCGTCGAAGAAGTGGCGCCATTTGCTGAAGCGGCGATAGGGGAGGGCTTTACCGGTGTCGGCGAAGCCCTGCCATTCGAGCTGGCGCTGGGTGACGGCACACTGGGCAATAACCTGTTGGCCGGAACGCTGGACCAAGTACATGGCGATCGTCTCTTCCGTGGCGCACTCAATCCGACGGGCCGCCACGGCGGCCATGCGTTGCGGCATGGACTGGATTGGCTCGTGGCGTCCACGCAAGGCCTGGCGCTGCATGAGCTGTCGGTGGAAAAGAAAGGCGCATCGCCGCGCATCGCCGTGCGCGATCCGCTGCCGCCAGCGCAAGCACGCGCCGCGTTGGAAGCGCTGGCGGCATTGCGTCGGCACGCCGCGCGCTTTCCTCTGTATTTTCTGCCCAAGAGTGGCCACGCATGGTGGGCGCTGGCTCAGCAGGACCATGAGCGCGCGCTGGAAGAAGCGCAGAAAATATGGGGCGGCGGTGAGGGCGATTTCGGTGGCCCTGGGGAAGCGCAGGCGGCAACGCGGATCGCATTGCGTGGGCGTGATCCGTTCCTGGACGGTGACATCGATGCGCGCGACGCCTTCGAACTACTCTCGCATTGCATCTTCAGTGCGCTGGAACAAGGCCAGCCGTTCGATGCGGAGACGCTGCCATGAGCGACGCCGTATTCGACACCGATCTGCATGCACGCAGCCTGGTCGAAGCCAGCGCGGGCACCGGTAAAACGTATGCGCTGGCGGGATTGTTCGCGCGCGCGGTGATCGTCGACCGGCTGCGCGTTCCGCAGATCCTGGCGGTGACCTATACCGTCGCCGCGACCCAGGAATTGCGCGAACGCGTGCGCCTGCGGTTGAGGCAAGCGGTGGAGCTGGCCGATACGTGGAAAGACTGTGATCCGGAGACGCGGGAAGGCGATGCGCCCGAGACCGCGATGCTGCGCCGGTTGCTGCATCAAGCCTTGCTAAGTGAGCCACGCGAATCGTTACCGGCGCTGCGCCAACGCTTGGCGCGGGCCCTGCGCGAAATGGATCTGGCCGCCATCGCCACGATCCACGGTTTCTGCCAACGCGTCCTGCGCGAACACGCACTGGATACACGTCAGCCGCTGATCGCTTCGGAACTGGAAACGGCCGATACGGCGGCGCGTGAACGATTGGCCGCCGATCTGTGGCGCGCTTTTTCGCGCGATACCGAAGGTGCGGATTTCCTGCATCGGCAGTTCGGCCGGGTCGAGGATATCTCCCGCGCACTGCGCGATCTATTGGCGCCGGAGCCATTGTTGCCGCCACCGCCGCCGGCCTTGGTCGACCCGCGTCCCGCGCTGGCACACGCCTGGCGACAGGTCTGCGAATCGTTCACGGTCCATGGCGAGCCGGCATGCGAAGTCGTCGGCCGCGCCATCGCCGATGCCGTACTCAAGGCCAATGAGTACAAGGCCGATCACGTCGTCTCGCTCTGGCAGTGGCTGAGAAAAGCGGTGGCTTCGCCGAATCCGCCTTCCGCCGTGCACCCCAAGCTGCACAAATACCTGCCTGCGGTGCTGGAGAAAGGCACGCTCAAGGCCAAAGCGGGAAAGACGCCGCAGTCGCCGTTGTTCGCTACCTTCGAGCCGGTCATCGACACGCTGACAGCGGTGGAGCATTGGCAGGAGGCGCGTGATCTGCAACGGCTGCACGCGCTGCGAGCCGACGCGTTGCGTCGCGAGCGCGTGCGCAAGGAAGCCTTCAATGTCCGCGACTACGACGACTTGATCGGCGAACTGCATGCGGCGGTCGCCGACGAACGCGCATCGGCCAACCTGATCGGCGCCTTGCGCGAGCAGTTTCCCTGCGTGTTGGTAGACGAGTTCCAGGATACCGATGCGCGCCAGTGGAACATCTTCGCGCGCCTGTTCGGCGATGGCAGTCTGGTGCTGGTGGGCGATCCGAAGCAGGCCATCTATCGCTTCCGCGGCGGCGACGTGAATACTTATGTCGCCGCCGCTGGAACTGCGCAGCAGGGCGCCACGCTGGACCGCAACTTCCGTTCACGGCCCAGCGTCATTCGCGCCGTCAACACACTATTCGAAAGCGCTCCACCTGGCGCATTGGGCGAGGGCATCGATTTCCTGCCCACGCATCCCGGCGGCAATGCGGCGGACATGGATTTCCTGCTGGATGGGCAAGCCGCACCGGCGATCCACTTCCATGTCGTCCCGCCGACCGACACCGGCAAGGATTACACCAAGCCGGTTTCCGTGCATATGGCGGCCGAACTCTGCGCCGATGCCATCCTGCAGCGTTTGCAACAGGCCCAGGCGGGCCGCGCGCTTATCAAGGACCGCTTGAGCAAATCGATGCGGCCATTGCAGCCGCGCGACGTCGCGGTACTGGTACGCGATCACCGCCAAGCGACCGCCGTGCGTCATGCGCTGTCGCTGCGTGGTGTTCCCGCGGTGGCTTCCGGCCGGGAAAGCCTCTACCAAAGCGAAGAAGCGCAGGATCTGCTGACGTTGCTGCTGGCGCTGCGTGCACCCGGCGACGATCGCCGCCTGCGGGCCGCGCTGGCGACGCCGCTGCTGGGCTGGGATGCCGCGCATATCGCCGTGCTGGATGAAGAAGGCGACCTGCTGCGGCAATGGCAGCAATCGCTGGTGAGCTGGCGTTCGCGCTGGGAGCGGCATGGCCTGCAAGCGATGCTGGCCGAAGTGTTGGCAGCCAACGCCGAGCGTTTGCTGGGACAGGCCGGCGGCGAACGCCGATTGACCAACTATCTTCAGTTGGGCGAACTGATGCAGTCGGCGGCCGGCCGCAACCTGGGTACGCAAGGGCAGTTGGACGCGCTGCGCTACGACATCGTCCATGCCGATGGCGACGACGAAGCACAGCAGCCGCGGCTGGAGTCCGATGCCGGGCGCGTACAGATCCTCACGCTGCACAAGAGCAAGGGCCTGGAATTCCCGCTGGTCTATCTTCCTTTCGTCGGCATCGGCCGGCAGGAAAAGCTCAATGGCCTGGCCATGTACACCGATGCCAGCGGACAGCGTGTGCGGCAGTGGCCGACCACGCAGACGTTCGACGGCGCGCCGGCTTGGAACGATGCCAAGCAGGCGCATCTGGATGAGGAAAGCGCCGAGGACATGCGGCTGCTCTATGTCGGCCTGACCCGCGCCAGTGAAGCGCTGTGGCTGTGTTGCGGTCCGCTGTCGCAGCACCGCAACGCCTCATTGCATCGCCTGTTGCAAGCGCCTGGGCCTGCGCCGAAAACGCTGGATGCGTTGGGCAACGCGGCTGTCATCAGCAGCGGCTTGCCACCGATGGAACGGCCACCGCGCCTGCCTGCCGCGCCGGTGCTGGCGGTGCCAGAGCCGCGCATCGCACAGCGCAGATTGCATCGCGATTGGTGGATTCATAGTTTCAGCCAATTGCACAAACAACAACCGCATGGCGCCAGCGCCATGATCGAAGCGCGTCCCGCGGACGACGAGGCACCATCGGCCACCGCACCGCCGCGCCCACGTCAGTTTGGCGGTGCCCGCTTCGGCAATACGTTGCATCACGCGCTGGAACGCGTCGACTTTGCCGCTTGGTGCGGTCACGTCAGCGAATTGCCACCGCATGGGCAGATCCAGCCGCTGATCGATGCCTTGAACAGTCAGGGTTATCCGGAAAAGCAGCACGAAGCCGGCATCCACGAACTGACGCCGCTGATCGCAAGCACCCTCAACACGCCGATGCCCGAAGGCGTCCGTTTGTGCGACCTGCCGCCGGAAGCGCGCATCGCCGAACTGGAATTCCACTTGGCCCTGCGCGGCGCCACCACGCAGGCCTTTCTCGATCTTCTGCACCGGTATGGATTGGCGATGGATCGCCACGATTTCGGTGTATGGACGCAGCTCACCGGACTGCTGAACGGCAAGATCGATCTGACTTACCGCCATGCCGGCCGTGTCTACGTGATGGACTACAAATCCAACGACCTGCCTTCATACGATCCGGATGCATTGGCACAGACCATGGCGTCCAGCGAATACGACCTGCAGGCGCTGCTGTACACGTTGGCGGTGCATCGCTGGATGCAATTGCGCCTGGGCGGGAAATACGACTACGACCGCGATTTCGGTGGCGTTCGTTATGTCTTCTGCCGTGGCCTGGACGTTATCGATCCCGCACGCGGCGTGTTCGTTCCGCAATTTCCGCGCGCGCTGGTCGAGGCGGTGGATGCGTTGCTGGTCCCGCCACTGGAAGCCGCCGCATGAGCGCCATGATGTTTCCGACTCCGGGCACATCCACGTTTGGCGATCGCCTGCGTGCCGTCGATCTGGCCTTGGCCGACACGCTGCGGCGACTGGATCCGCAAACCGATGAGCGCGTGTTGCTGGGCGCGGCATTGGCGTCGCTCGCGGTCAGCGCCGGTCATGCGGCATTCGATCCCGCACGGCCGCATTGGCTGCTTGGGCATGCGGAAGATCTGCCGGACGCGGACGATTGGATCGCTGCCTGGCGCGCGTCGCAATGGATAAGCGAGCCAGCGTCGGAAGACATCGCGAACCCGACCGCACCGTTGGTCCTGGAAAACGGATTGCTTTATCTACGCCGTTACCGCGAGTACGAACGCGCGCTCGCCGCCGGGTTGAAGCGGCTGGCATCGCAATCGCTCGCAAGCACCGATCTTGCCGCCGTGCAGCCGTTGTTCGCCGAACTGTTTCCGCAAGCGGAGCAGGGCGACCGCCAGGCGCGCGCGGCGGCGTTGTCGCTGGTGCAGTCGTTGCTGCTGATCACCGGCGGTCCCGGCACCGGCAAGACCACCACCATCGCACGGCTGCTGTTGCTGCTGATCGCGCAAGCCGATGCGCAGGGTGCCGCACCGCGTATCGCATTGGCGGCACCCACCGGACGCGCGGCCGACCGTATGTCCGAGAGCCTGCATGCCGCCTTGGCGAAACTGGACGGGCTATCCGGTCTTCGCCCCGCATGGCTCGCAGCGATGCCGCAGCGGGCCAGCACCTTGCATCGCCTGCTCGGCAGCCGGCCAGGCAGCCCGCACTTCCGCCACAACGCCGACCAGCCACTGCCGTTCGACGTGATCGTGGTGGATGAAGCCTCGATGGTGGATCTGCCGCTGATGGCCAAGCTGGTCGATGCCGTGCCCAATGGAGCGCGCCTGATCTTGCTGGGCGATCGCGATCAGTTGCCATCGGTGGAAGCTGGCGACGTGCTGGCAGCGATCGGCGATGCCGCGGGTGATGGGGATGTGTTGCCGGAAGGATTGGCGGAACGACTGGCGCGATTGCTGGGGATCTCTGGTTGTGGGAGCGACGTCAGTCGCGACCGGAAATCTTCCGCAGCCAGCGACACTCCCAGACAGGTGGATCTATTCGCGGAAGAAGTACTTGATAGTTCCAGCACTATGGTCGCGACTGACATCGCTCCCACAAATGAGGTCCTGCCCCCCCTCTTCGGCCATCGTGTCCAACTACAACGCGGCTATCGCCAGTCCGAAGAACTCGATCTGGCGCCGCTGGCGGATGCCGTGCGCAACGGCGACGCGGACGCTGCGTTATCACTGCTGCGCAGCCAATCCCTGCGCGGCGTCGACTTCCATGAAGACGCCGCCGGTCCACTCGCATCCGCCACACGCCAGTTGCTGCTGGCACATTGGCGCGGCATGGCAGCCGAAACCGACCCCGCCGCGGCGCTGGTGTTAGCCGACCGCCTTCGCCTGCTGACGGCTTTGCGCGAAGGTCCGCAGGGGGCCGCCACATTGAACGCACAGATCGAGGGAGCCTTGGCGGGCGTCCATCGCGATGTCTATTTTCATGGCCGCTTGCTGCTGATCGCGGAGAACAGTTATCGGCACGGATTGTTCAACGGCGACGTCGGCATCTGCCTGCGCCAGACCGATGGCGCCACCGCGGTGTTCTTCCCGGGTGGCGGCGACGGCGTGCGCGGCTTCCATCCCGCCGCCTTGCCCGCTCATCTCAGCGCTTTCGCGCTCACCGTGCACAAGGCGCAAGGCTCCGAGTTCGACCAGGCTTGGGTGGTGCTGCCGCGCCAGGATGCGCGCACGCTGACGCGGGAACTGCTCTATACCGCGATCACCCGCGCGCGCCGGCAGGTGCACCTGTTCGCGCACGAGGACATCCTGCGAGCGGCGCTGTCCCGGCAGGCGCAGCGCGTCGCCGGGCTGGCGGAAAGACTGGTCTAGCCAGCCCCGCCAACGGATCGCATGCCCTAATGCGTTAACATCACGCCCCCGTGCGGGAGTCCTTACCCATGAGCCCCAAGAGCAAACCCATTCCCCCCAACGTCACCCAGGAGCAGGCAGAAGACGCCGTGCGTGTGCTGCTGGAATGGGCCGGCGAGAATCCGGAGCGCGAGGGCTTGCTGGATACGCCCAAGCGAGTAGCCAAGGCCTACCGCGACTGGTTCAGTGGCTACCAGATCGATCCGCGCGAGTACCTGGCACGCACGTTCGAGGAAGTCGCCGGCTACGACGAAATGATCGTGCTGCGCGATATCGAATTCGAAAGCCACTGCGAGCACCACATGGCGCCGATCATCGGCAAGGCGCATGTCGGCTATCTGCCCAACGGCAAAGTGGTGGGCATCAGCAAGCTGGCACGCGTGGTGGACGTCTATGCCCGCCGCTTCCAGGTGCAGGAAAAGATGACCGCGGAAATCGCGCAGTGCATCCAGGACGTGCTGCAACCGCGCGGCGTGGGTGTGGTGATCGAGGGCGCGCACGAATGCATGACCACCCGCGGCGTACACAAGCGCGGCGTCAGCATGGTTACCTCGAAGATGCTCGGCGAGTTCCGCGAGGATGCCCGCACGCGTCTGGAATTCCTGCAGTTCATCAAGGCCGGCAACGGCGGACGGTAGAAGCGCCCCGCCGGTGGGAGCGCCCGCTTTGTAGGAGCGGTGTCCCGCCGCGAGCTCTTCCCGTCAGATCGCAACAGAAGTAAAGCGCTCGCGCCGGGACGGCGCTCCTACAAGAGCTGTTGCCTGTCGGCAGTATCCCCTGTCGTTGATGCAGCAATACGCAAGGCATGTCGAAGCCCATCCATCACTCCACTTGTCCTTGCGACTCCGGTTTGGCGTATGCCGACTGCTGCGGCCGCTGCCACGCCGGCGAAGCGGCACCGGGTGCCGAAGCGCTGATGCGTTCGCGCTACAGCGCTTTCGTGTTGAAGAATGAGTCCTACTTGCGCGCAAGTTGGCACCCGGAGACATGTCCGGTCGATCTGCATTTGGAAGAGGCAGGCGGATCGACGAATTGGTTGGGCCTCAGCGTGAAGCACCACCGCATCACCGGCCCGGACACGGCGGAAGTGGAATTCGTTGCCCGCTACCGCATCGGCGGCGGCCCCGCGGTGCGCTTGCACGAACGTAGTCGTTTTGTTCGCCAGGATGGCCGTTGGCTATACGTCGACGGCGATCATCTCTGAACACGCTCTCGTAGAGCCGAGCTTGCTCGGCTGCTCTTGAGGAATTCCGAGATCCGTGCGAAGAGCAGCCGAGCGAGCTCGGCTCTACGAGGAGCTTCAGCGGAGCTTGCTCCGCTCTACAAGGCCTACGACTTTCCACCATGCAGGTAATCCAACGCCACCTGCATCAACGAGCGGAAGCCCAGATCCAGCGAAGACTCATCCAGCATGAACTGCGGTGAGTGATTGCTGGGAGCAGTCGCCGGATCGATGCCTTTGGCCGTCGAACCGACGAAGAAGAACATCGAAGGCACTTCCAGCGCGTAGAACGAAAAGTCCTCCGCGCCCATCTGCAGCGGCGGCTCGATCACGTTCTCCTTGCCCGCCGCGGCCTGCAGGCTGGGCAACATGCGCGCGGTCAGCTCGGGATTGTTGATGGTGGCCGGGTTGCCTGGCTGGTCCGGCACCTCGGCCACGACCTTGGCGCCGTGCGCCGCGGCCACGTGCTCGGATACGTTTTTCAGGTCGGCGAAGATCTTCTGCCGCATGCCCTCATCGAAGGTCCGGATGGTGCCTACCAGCTCCACGTCATCGGGAATGATGTTGTAGCGGATGCCGCCCTTGATGGCGCCGAAGGTCACCACCGCCGGCAGCTTGGCGATGTCCGTGCGGCGGCTGACGATGGTCTGGGCGCTGCCGATCAAATCAGCGGCCGCCACGATGGGATCGATACCGCCCCAGGGCCGCGACCCATGCGTCTGACGGCCGATTACCTTAATGGCGAAGCGGTCCGATGCGGCCATCAGCGGTCCCTGGCGCACGCCGATCTGCCCGGCGGGGACGGAAGAGAACACATGCAGGCCGAACACGGCTTCGGGCTTGAAATCCTTGAACAGTCCTTCCTTCAGCATCAGTGCCGCGCCGCCTTCTTCACCGGTGGGCGCGCCTTCTTCGGAGGGCTGAAAGATCAGCATCACTTCGCCAGGCAGATCGGCCTGCATCGCCACCAGCGCCTCGGCCACGCCCATGAGGATGCCGGTATGCGCATCATGGCCGCAGGCGTGCATCACGCCCACGGTTTCGCCCCGGTAGGTCGACGTGACCTTGGAAGCGAAGGGGAGGTCGTTGCGCTCGGTCACCGGCAGCGCGTCCATGTCGGCACGCAGCGCAATACGCGGTCCTGGCTTGCCGCCCTTGATGATCGCCACCACGCCGTGATGAGCGATGCCGGTCCTCGGCTTCAGGCCCAGCGCTTTCAGGTGCTCGGCGACCTTGGCGGCAGTGCGCTCTTCTCGATTCGACAGCTCCGGGTGCTGATGGAAGTCGCGGCGCCAGGCCAGCACCTTGGCTTGCAGCTTCTGGGCGGCGGCGGCAACTTCCGGGCGCTGTTCGGCCGTAGTGTCCTGCGCCTGGGCAGACAGTGCGCACGCCATCGACGCGGCCAGCAAGGGAACAGCAAATCGAAAAGCAATGCGCATCATCGGACTCCAAACAGGGATGCCGTGATGCTAACCGGATAGCGGCACGTGTGGGACGTATGATAGGCACGCGTTCCGTGTGGCCTTGTCGCCGATGGCGGCGCATCGGCCGTCACCCCACACCGGATTTCCATGCACGAACTCGCCTTGCAGGCTCTGCTGCTGCTGTTTTTCGCCGGCATGCTGGCCGGCTTCATCGATGCCATCGCCGGCGGCGGCGGCATGATCACCATTCCCGCCATGCTGCTGGCAGGTATCCCGCCGCTGCAGGCGCTGGGCACCAACAAGCTGCAATCGCTATTCGGTTCCGGTTCCGCCAGTTGGGCCTATGCGCGCCATGGCCATGTCGATCTGCGTGCGCAATTGCCCATGGTGCTGATGGCTGGCTTGGGCGCTGCGCTAGGTGCGTTGCTGGCGACAGTGGTACCGGGCGGCGTACTCAAGGCCGCGCTGCCGTTCCTGCTGATTGCCATTGCGGTGTACTTCGGCCTGAAGCCCAACATCGGTGAGCTGGACCGGCAGCGGAAGATGAGCCCGTTCGTCTTCGGCCTGACGTTCGTGCCGCTACTTGGTTTCTACGATGGCGTGTTCGGCCCCGGCACCGGGTCTTTCCTGATGCTGGGCTTTGTCGCGCTGGCCGGATACGGCATTCTCAAGGCCACGGCGCATACCAAGTTCCTCAACTTCGGTTCCAACGTGGGTGCGTTCGCGGTGTTCCTCGCTCATGGCGCGGTGTTGTGGAAGGTGGGGCTGGTGATGGGAGCGGGGCAGTTCATCGGCGCGTATCTGGGTTCGCGGTTTGCGATGAAGCAGGGAGCAAAGGTGGTCAAGCCGTTGCTGGTGACGGTATCGGTGGCGCTGGCGATCCGTTTGCTGGCGGATCCGGCGCATCCGTTGCGGGTTTGGTTGGGCTGGTAAGGTCCCGCCCTTTTGATGAGCGGCGAGATCATCATCGAAACAGCGTAGGAGCGGCGTCCCGCCGCGAGCTATTCCCGTCAGATCGCGATAGACACAAAAGCTCGCGCCGAGACGGCGCTCCTACATGGGTTTGCGGAAAGTTGGTCGGCTAATGCGAATACAACACCGGCAACATCGCCTCGCTTAGCAGTTCGCGCGTCACGCCGCCCACCGCCCATTCACGCAGGCGCGAGTGGCCATAACCTCCCACAACGATCAGCTGTGCTTGCGAGAGTTGCGCGTGCTCCAACAGTACGGATGCGACGGACTGGCTATGCGATTCGCGCACAACCCAGTTCGCGACAACGCCATGACGTGCCAGGTGCTCCACGATGTCCGCTCCCGAGAAGTCGTCTTCTTCATCGTCGGGTTCGGCGCCGGCAGGTTCCACCACCAGTACATCGACGGTGTCGGCGGATACCAGCAGCGGCAAGCTGTCGTGCACCGCGCGGGTCGCCTCGCGGCCGGGTCGCCAGCCCACCACCACGTGGCGTGGCGGTAGCGCGACGTCGCAGCGAGGCGGTACCACCAGCACTGGCCTGCCCGATTCCAGCAGCAGGCTGGCGAAATAGGAATGCGTGATCTTGGCTTCCGTGCTGTCGGCTCCGCCCCCCGCGACTACTACCAAATCCGCGGCATGCGCGCAGTGGGCCGCCATCCGATACGGCTCGACGAACAGCGCCTCGACCGCACCGACATCGCTCGATAGTGGCTCGGGCTCCAACTTCGCGCGTATCCGCGTCACGTTGTCCTCGGCCCGGGCACGCAAGCGCTGATAGACATCGCTCATGGCCGCGTCCGGCATGAATCCCCAGGCGCCCGTCGCCGGCACCGGCAGGTTCACTATTTCCAGCACCAGCAGATGAGCGCCCAGGTTGGTCGCCAGATCGATGGCAGTGTTGAGCGCATCTGCATCGCCCGCGGTAGCGGTGTTGGGGACGACGATGGTCCGGATCATGGTGGGCCTCCGATTCGATGGCTCGATACAGGGCGTTACGGGTCAGGCGCCTCCTCCAGCTATGTTGATCCTGGCCGCATTACCGTTCTGAGAAAGCCGCCGTGAAGACTGCATGAATTCGCTTCACTCACTTCCCGGCTGCCGGCTGCTGGTAAGTGCCCACCAATTCGCCCTTGGCGAGTACGTGCCCCTGCATGGCCGACAGCAATTGATTGCGGTCGGCGCCAGGCGGCAGGTCGAGCGGTCGATCCAGTGCGAACACCTGGAAGTGATAGTGATGCGGCGGATCGCCTTCCGGTGGCCGCGGTCCGAAATAACCTGGCGAGCCACGGTCGTTCGCGCCTTGCAGGACGCCTTCGGGTTCGGTCAGCCGCAGCTGCTCCTGCAATCCTTCCGGCAGTTCGGTCGTGCTGGCGGGAATGTTCCATGCCAGCCAATGGGTAAATGGCTTGATCTGTTTCGCGTCAGGATCTTCCACGATCAGCGCGTAAGCGGCAGCACCTTGCACCGCGTTCCATCGAATAGGCGGCGAAACGCCGTCGGCGTACTCGCTGTACTGGGCCGGGATGGCCTGCCCGGATTTCCAGGCCGCGGATGAAACCGACAAGTCGGTTTTGGCTTGCCCGCCTCTAACGTGAGTTTCTGGACGCGCCGCAGCCAAGGGGCCGCGGTCGGTTTGGGTTTGATCGTTCTTGCGCGGTTGATTTGAAGTTTGTGGTGTCATGGCTTGACTCTTCTCAGGTCCGTCGTGGTCGATGCGGTAGATGACGCCGTTAGCGTCATCGCTCATCAATAACGCACCATCCTTGGCGACCGCCAACCCGACCGGCCGTGCGAAATGCGTGGTGCCACCATCACTCAGAAAACCGGTGGCGAACGGCTCGATCCGCTGCGGCTTCCCGTTTGCGAAACGGATGCGCACGATTTCGTAACCGGACGCTGGCTTGCGGTTCCATGAACCTCGCATCGCCACGAACGCATCGCCTTGGTACTCAGCGGGAAATGCACCGCCGCGATAGAACACCATCTGCATTGGCGCGGCATGCGCGGTGTAGCCCAGCGTCATCGGAGTGCTCAGTTGTTTCCATTGTTGTTTGCTGATGTTTCCTGGTGGTGTGCTTTGCGCATCGATGCCCCCTTCTGCATAGACGTGCGGCCAGCCGTAGCGCTTGCCCTTCTCGATGAGGTTCAACTCTTCCTTCTGCACGTCGTTGCCAAGAAAGTCGATGCCGTGGTCCATGCCCCATAGCTGACCGGTCTGCGGGTGCCAGTCGAATCCTATGGTGTTGCGAAGTCCGCTGGCGAATATGCTGCGGGACTTGCCGTCGGGTTGGACCTGCAGCAGCGTGGCGCTCTCGGGATTGGTCTCGTTGCACGCGTTGCAGGTGGAGCCGATGCTGACGTACAGCATGCCGTCAGGGCCGAAGGCCAGCGTGCGATTGGGATGCTGACCGCCATCGGGCAGGTCTTTCACGAATAGCGTCAGCGGCGCTAGCCGGCCATCAGGCTGGATATCGGCGCGAAATATTTCGTTGACGGTCGCCAGGTAAAGCACGCCGTCGTTGATCGCCAGACCGTGGGCACCCGGACGATGGGCAGCGGTGATGGGCTTGCCATCGGCTTTTCCATCGTTGTCCGCGTCCTTGAGCAACAGCACGTCACCCTGGTCTCGCCGAGCGACATACACATCACCCGTGTCGGAAACAGCCAGTATTCGGGCGTTCTTCAAACCCGTGGCGAAGGGAGCGATGGAAAAGCCGGTCGGTAGCTTCAGTGCAGCGATCCGTTCGGCGCTAGCTTCCTTCAAAGCGGGTTTGAAGATATGTCCGGTAACGGAAGTATCCGTACCGTCGCCCTGTTGCGCTACGGCTGCGCTGCAACAGAGCGCTAACAGCCAACCGTACGATCCGGGTCGTCTGGTCGATGGCAAGCCGGTACGCGGCGACGTGATCGGGTGCATGGCGACCTCCTCGGCAAGAGGGGAGACGGGAGAATGATGCCGAGAGCGAGTGCGCCACTTGGATTGGTTTTTGCCGCAGCTGGCATGTGCGCTGCTGCGTTGTCGCAACGCGACGCCATGTATCACGCCGCACATCGGCATTCGTTATGCATGGAGTTTTTACCTGTTTGTGCGGCAAGGATTTGTCAACGAGGGCTCTTTCCCTTCTCCCTCCGGGGTGAAGGCATGCGGCTTACGAGCCAAAGGCTCGTGCATGCCTGATCGCCCTGCGTGCTACGCAGGGCCGGGGCGCGAAGCGAGGTGCCCGAAGAGCCTGCCCCGTACTTGATACGGGGGCGGATGAGGGATTGGCAATGACTTGCCATCAGGCTCCCACTACAAGCGGAAATGTCATGCCCTCATCCGTCGCTGCGCGCCACCTTCTCCCGAAACGGGAAGGGAAAGCTGAAGCGATGCGCTTAGTTAGTACGCAAATGACGAGGGCTACAAAGAACGACCAGGTATATCGAAAAACGCCATGGCCATCATGCTGGCATTCGCTGCCTGGCGAGTGTCCTGCCGTGTGAACTGCACCACCACCGGGCAATCGCTTTCCATCAACAATCCATAGGGCTCGTCCAGTCGCACCGCTTCCGGAAATATCAAATCGTTGACGCGGAAGGTACGCACGCGCCGAGCCGCTATCGTCAGCCGATAGAATCCCACCGGTGAGTGCCGCTCATACAGCACGCGGATACGCAGATTAGCCATGGTGGACCCGGTATTGAGCACGCTGAACTGATCGCGGCTGGTGAATGCAGGTTCCGGTCCATTCGAGCGAGAGGGCGCGCAACCAGCGGAAACTGCCCATCGAAGCTTTCCCACCGGTGCGATGGTTAATGGCGTGCCGGGAATCATGCCGACGTTACCCCTAGCAGCTCGCGCAGATGGCGGTTGAGGAAAGTGCCCGCGGGATCGAAGCGCTCGCGCATGCGCAGGAAGTGGTCCCAGCGCGGATAACGAGGTGCCAGGTCGCGCGCTTGTAGCCCATGTTTCTTGGCCCAGTGCGGACGGCCGCCGTAGGCCAGGAAAATAGGTTCGATGTCGCGAAAATAATCTCGCCAAGGCAGCGAACTGTTCTGGTGCAGCGACAGCGTGACCACATCACGCCCGTGGGCCGGGCTGAGGTCGCTGTCGTCCGCGGCCACGGTGCGGAAAAGAACGCGCCAGCCGACGATGCTGCGCCAACTGTCCAGCACCCGCTCGCGTACCGCTTGAAAGCAGGCCACACCGTCTTCGGCAGGCACCGCGTATTCGCATTCCTCGAAATGATGTGGGATGCCGCTGTGCGTCGGGATGACCTGATGCCCGTAGCCGCCATGCCAATCCAGCAAGCGTGCGTAAGGAAGATCGAACGTGCCGCCGCCGGGGGGATTGAGCAAACGGATCTTGCAGTCGTCGCGGCGTGGATACCAATAGAAATCGAAACTGTGGTTCTCGGCCATCAAGCGGTCGCAGTCTTTCAGCACGTCATCGGTGCCAGCGGCGTATTCGCGTCGCTCGATGTTGTAGCTGCGCACGAGCTGCAGCGTGATGTCGGTGAAGATGCCCAGCGCGCCCAGGCTCACGCGCAGCGAATGCAACTTGTGGGGTTCATTGGCGCCGACCTCGTGCAGATTGCCGTCGCCGTCCACCAGCCGCACCGCGATCATCATCTGCGACAGGTTGTGCAATCGCCTGCCGGTGCCATGTGTACCGGTACCTACGGCACCACCTATCGTCTGCGTGGCCACGTCGCCCAGGTTGGGCAAGGCCAGGTCATGCGCGTACAACGCCTCGCCCAATTCGTCCAGCGGGGTTCCCGCGCGTACGGTGGCGCGGCGGCGGGCGCGATCCACGGTGATGACGCCTTTGTACTGGCGCAGCGATATCAGTGCATCCTGCGCTTCCACGATGCCGGTGGACGAGTGCCCGGTGCCGACAACGCGTGCACATCCCGATCGCTGCCGTAGCCGCCGAACCAGAGCGGCGAGTTCGTCCTCCGACCGAGGGTAATGAGAGGTGCGCGGATGCGCCGCCACACTGCCTGACCAGTTGCGCCAGGTAGCACTGGCCATGGCAGGCCCTAATCCACCGCAAAGGCGATCGTGGTCATCAGCGCGTTCTCGGCCTGGCGTGAATCCAGCCGGGTGTGCTGGACGACGATTTCGACATCCGACTCGATGACGCTGGCATATGGCGTGTCGCGCGGAATCGGTTCGGGATCGGTCAGGTCGTTGAAGCGCAGATGGCGGGTGCGTCGCGCGTCGACCTGCACGCGATAGGGACCTGCCGGCTCACGGTCCTCGAAATACAGGGTGATGGCGATATGCGCCTTGCGTTCGCCGGCATTGAGAATGCAGCAGGTCTCATGGCTCTGCAGCTCCGGTTCCGGCCCATTGCTCCGACCCGGGATATAACCCTCCGCGATCGCCCAGCGTTTGCGTCCGATGGCTCCGTTCATGATTCCGCTATGTATCACGGCCAATCCGTAGGCAATGTGTAGATGAAAGCGCCGCCCGCTCTCGCGGCGTTAACGCGCGCTGCCTATCCTGAATCCAGCGCCTTTTTCCGGTTGGAATCATCATGCCGCGGATCGGTTATCACGCCTCGCACGAACAGTTCCCACCGCGTGAACTGCTGGAACTCGTACAGCACGCCGAGCGGATGAAGTTCGATGTGGCAATGTGCTCCGATCACTTCCACCCGTGGAGCCATGCACAAGGCCACAGCGGACATGCCTGGAGCTGGCTGGGCGCCGCCATGGCCGTGACGCGGCTGCCGTTCGGCGTGGTGACCTCGCCGGTGGGCCGCTATCACCCGGCCGTCGTGGCGCAAGCGGCAGCGACGCTGGCCCAGATGTTTCCGGGCCGCTTCTGGCTGGCGGCGGGCAGCGGCGAGGCGCTCAATGAAGCCATCACCGGCGAGCCATGGCCGGACAAATCGCAGCGCAATCAGCGCCTGCAGGAAGCCGTCGCGGCGATGCGCGCGCTGTGGCGCGGCGAGGAAGTCAGCTGGGATGGCGCCATCGAGATGGAGAAGGCGCAGCTGTACACACTGCCGCCGGAACCGCCGTTGCTGCTGGCAGCGGCCCTGACCGAAGCGACCGCGCGCTGGGCCGCCAGCTGGGCCGATGGTTTGATCACCATCAGCCAACCCAAGGCGCAAATGCGCAAGTTGGTCGATGCATTCCGCGAAGGCGGCGGCGAAGGCAAGCCGATGTACCTGCAGGTCAAGCTGTCCTACGCAGAGAGCGAGCAGGCCGCGCTGGATGGCGCCCTGGAGCAATGGCGCACGAATGTACTACCGCCGAAGACGTCGCAGGAGCTGAAGACGCCCGCGCAGTACGAAGCGGCAGCCGAATCGGTGAGCGAGGAGGATATTCGGCGAGCGGTAAGGGTGTCGTGCGATCTACCGCGTCAGCTGGCGTGGCTGCAGGACGACGCCGAGATGGGGTTCGATCATCTGTACCTGCACAACGTGAATCGGGAGCAGCGTCGTTTCATTGACGATTTCGGTGAGCATGTTTTGCCCGGGTTTGGCGTCGGGTAATTGCCTACATCCAACCGATGAAGCTTCGGCGCAGGCTACCCATCCGGTAGGAGCGGCGGGACGCCGCTCCTACATCTTCGGCGCCAGCCAACGGACACCTACGAATAAGGCTTCCGCAACCACCGATACCCATAGCCGTTGATCGGCACCACGCCGTCAACAATCGGCTCGTAGTCAGCGTCGCTCAGCGCATCGGTCATCGTTTCCACCCCTTCTTCCTGCAGCCGCACCTCCACCGCGTCCGCGGACAGATTCACCAGGGTGATGACGTCCGATCCGCTTTCGTCATCGTCGTAGCGCAAGCCGAAGACTGAATCCTGATCCAGACGAGCGGGTCGCCAATCGCCGCCAAAGGTGGGAATGGCGACCCGCATATGGTTGGCGGTACGGACGACCGACAGCAGCGAATCCTTGCGCCAGAACTGCGATTCCACGTTGATCTTCGAAAATCCGAATGGGCCATCACGGATGATCGGCACCTGCAACGCGTCGGCGGCTGAGAATCCACCGTTCTCCACATCAGACCATTGCATCGCGGTGCGGACGGAGTTGCGTTCGCTCAGGCTCAGATCATCGCCCATGCCGATCTCATCCCCGTAGCGCAGGATCGGCGTGCCGGGCAAGGAGAGCAACAGCACGTGGGTCATCGCCAATCGACGGACATCGCCTTCCAGCATCGGCGCCAGCCGTCTTCGAATGCCGCGTCCGTAGATACGCATGTCCTCCTGTGGCGCGAACGCTTCCAGCACCGCGTTGCGGTCGCGTTTCGACAGCTGTTCCAGGTCCAGTTCGTCGTGATTGCGCAGCCAAACCGCGCGCCGCGCGCGCGGTGTTGGCGTCGGATTGCGTAGCAAGGCTTCCACCAGTGGTTTGGCGCGGCAGCGCGCCAGCGCCAGGAAGAAATGATTGTTGGTCCAGAAATCCAGCAGATGGGTCAGGCGGTCGCCGTCGCTGAAGTACTCCCGGTACTTCTTCACCTCGACATCGGCTTCGCCCATCATGATCGCGCCGGGACGGCGCTGCCAGGCGAAGCGGTGCATGTCGTCCAACAACCACAAACCGTCCTCGCGCGGGTCGGCGGCCTTGGCTCGCTCGATCATGTAAGGCACCGCATCGACCCGGAACCCCGCCACGCCTAAGCGCAGCCAGTACGCCATGATGCGGTACATCTCTTCGCGCACGCGCGGGTTGGCCAGATTCAAATCCGGTTCGTGCGAATAGAAGGTGTGGCGATAGAACTGCCCAGCCTGTTCGTCCCACGCCCATATGCTGTCTTCCACGCCGGGAAAGATCGGCTTCACTTCCGCTGGCTCTGGCTCGTCGACCCAGATGTAGTAGTCCCGATACGGCGAAGCACGGTCGCTGCGCGCTTCCTGGAACCAGGGATGCTGGTCGGAGGTGTGCTGCATCACCAGTTCGACGAGCACTCGCAGACCCAGTGATTCCGCACGTTCCATCATCGCAACGAAATCGGCGATATCGCCGAAGCGTGGATCTATCGTGAGATGGTCGGACACGTCATAGCCACCGTCACGGAAGGGCGATCGATAGAATGGCAGCAGCCATAGCGTGCTGGCGCCTATGGCGCTGATATGTTCAAGCCGGCTCTCCAGACCACGCAGATCGCCGCGACCATCGCCGTCGAAGTCGAGAAAGAGAGAAGGATCTACCTGGTAGATCAACGCGTCGTGATGCCACATGCGGGAAAGCCGAATGAGTGGCTTGTCTTGGTAACCCGCGCAGCGCTAAAAGAAAGTGATGGAGTTGTGGATGCTGCGTCGACATGTAGCGTGCGCTATGCGCATGATCCGGCATCATGTCGTGCGCACAGCGCGCGCTACGCAATCGACGCAGAACATGCATGCATCAACGCTTTCTGGGCAGCTTCCGCCGCAACGCATCGGAAACGCCGGCGATATCCTGGAAGAAGTGCGTGCGTGCGACTTCCCGACCGGGCGGTCGCATTCTCAGCAAGGCGGCAGGGTGCCACGTCGCCATCGCGCGGGTACCGGTGCCGATGTCGCGCCACTGGCCGCGTTCCTGTGTCAGCCGAAACTGATTGCCAAACAAGGTCTGCGCTGCCATCGCGCCCAATGCGACGACCAAGCGCGGCTTGAGACGCAACATCTCCGCCGCCAACCAAGGCCTGCACGCCGCCTGCTCAGCCGCATTCGCGCGCTTGTGCAAGCGTACCTTGCCGCTGCGCTCGTACTTGAAGTGCTTGACGGTATTCGTCACGTACAACGTGGCAGGATCGATACCGGCCGCGGTCAAAGCTTCGTGCAACAGTTTTCCCGCCGGACCGACGAAAGGCTTGCCCTGGATATCCTCCTGCGATCCAGGCTGCTCGCCGATGAACATCACGCGCGCATCCGGCGGCCCCGCACCGAACACCGTCTGCGTCGCATTGCGCCACAAGGGACAGGCGCGGCAATCTTGAGCCTGCTCACGCAATAGCTCCAGCGATCCTTCCGGGATGTGATCGACTGGTTTGGCCAGCAGGGGCGCGGACTCATCATCGGGAAGGCGCTTGCGCGGCATCAGCATTCGCTCCTGCGAAGCGATTGGGGAACCGAGGACTCCTGTCATGACGGTTCCCTAGAAGATCATCACAACGCAGCGCGCATCAACGCTGTGTAAAAGTAATTCACCCCAAGATGGATGAATGACCATAAACATCATCGAAACAGGTAGGAGCGGCGCCCCGCCGCGAGCTCTTTGCTCTTTGACGATCTCCTGAAACTTTGTGCCTGGTCATGATGGGACGTCTAGGCGCTGGCGCGGGTAGCTTTTCGGGATGGATGATTCACGCGCTTGCAGCGGGCGTCACTTGTTCTTTGCTCGTGCAAAGAAAAATAACCAAAAGAGGCGCTCTTCAACAGCCGAATGGCTGGTCAACACGCCCCGGGCAGCGCGTCCTTCGGGTTCGCAATCGGGCCGGGAATTTTCGGAAGGCACTTGCTCGCTTCGCTCCCAAGACCGAGGCGCACGCCTCTGGCGCTTGCCCGTTCGCCGGGGCAAAGCAGTGCTTTGCCTTAATTCGGCTCACCCAGTGCCTGCCGAAAACGACGCACCTCCTGTGCGCCGCCCCTGCGGGGTTTAACCCGTCCCGCTTGCCGCGCCTAAACGGGGCCCCAAGGAGCGAGAGCGGAGCAAAGGCAAAGGCAACAGTAAAAGCAAAGCCAAGGTCGAAGAAAAAAACCGTAACGACGTGTCTACAGCAAAAAGGCGATTGCTTTTTCTTCTGCTTCTGCTTCTGCCTCTGCCTCTGCACTTGGCTTTTGGGGTCCCCCTTAAGGCGCGGTGGCGCCGGTGGGTACAACCCCTTGGGGCGCCGCGCAGGACGCGCGGCGTTTTCGGCAGGTACATGGATGTGCCTTCCGAAAATTCCCACCGGCGACACGCACCCGAAGGGCGCGCCGCCAGGGGTGTGCTTTCTTTGGTTACTTTCTTTGCACAAGCAAAGAAAGTGACGCCCGCTGCAAGCGCGTGAACCAGCCGTTCCGATAAGTCACCCGCGCCAGCGCCAAAGTTCAAAGAACAAAAACTACCCACCAAACGGAAACCGCTTAGCCACCATCAAAAAGAAAATCAACAAAAACGAAATCAACGCTGGCACACCCAACGCCGCCCAACACCCCAGATACGCCGAATACTTCCTCGGCAACTCGGTGCCCGCCAGATCCGCAGCCACTGCAATATCCCGCAACCGCATCTGCAACCACACCACCGGCAACCAGCACAGCGCCGCGAACAGGAAAAGCACCACCGACCAATACAGCCACGGTGTTGTCAGTGGCAGGCCCATCTTGTGCGCAAGGTACAACCCGCTCAACGGCTGGAACACGATGGTCGTCGCGGTGAACAGCCAGTCGGCTATCACCACATACCGTGCCACTACCGCGACGGCATGCGTGTCGCGGCTCCAGCTGATGAAGAACAGATAGAACGCCGTGCCAACGCCTGTCCCGAACAGGAACGTCGAGGATAGGATGTGCAGGAATTTAACGACTACCAGGTCCATGCGCGTCGTCCAGTTCGTGTAAGGCCAGGATCATGGCCAGCAAGGGCAGATTCTTGAGCACCGGTCCATATGGATGCGCCCAGTATTCGGGCAGGTACAGGCTAATGATCGCTGTGTAGAACACGATCAATGCCAGCTGCGCACGGTAGACCCACCGCCGTCGGCGCGCGAACAACGTGGCGCCGCCGAGCAGCGCATCCAAACCCGCGGCGCCATACAGGGCGGCGATACCCAGTTCGCCTTCCAACCCGCTACGCGCCAGCAGCGCAAGGCTGGCTTGATGCGGATAGACGAACAACGACACCCACGCAGTGACCAGCCACATCGCCGCCACGGTGACGCGCATCAGTGGCACCAGCCAGGACAGTTGAGCCCGCCGGCGGAGGGCGGGGACTTGATCGTCGGCAATTAAATCGGCCGCTGCCCGTGGTGTGTGGCCCAGCGCCTCGGTGAACCGCTGCGGGTTGGCGGTATTACCGCGCTCCAGCATGCGCAGTGCCTCGGGTGTCATGACCGTGTTGGGAAAGCGCGCGGCCAGGCGCGCCGCGCCAATCGCCAGCATCCGCGGAATCGGAACGAATATCCCTCCGAAGCCGAGACGGCGTTTCAGCGTGGCCAGGTAGGCGCGCAGCGACAGCGCAGCCGGGCCGACGATGTCGACCACGCCTCCGATCGCGGCACCATCACCGTCGCGGTTATCGCTGCCGGGAGTGGCTTCGATCAGATGCACTGCCGCGTCGCAAAGATCATCCAGATGCACCGGCTGGATGGGCTGCTCTCCGCCGCCAGGCAGTGGCGTCAGCGGCAGCGCGGCCAAAAACATGAACCAGCGGCTGCTGGCGCCGCTGGGCGCGAACACCAGTGAAGGCCGCAGTACCACGGAACTGATTGGCAATGCCATCAATGCGACATCGGCGCGGCCTTTGGAGGAGAAATAAGCGAACGGCGATCGCGGATCCGCACCCAGCGCCGAGATCTGAACGATGCGGCGCACACCCGCTGCAACGGCGGCATCGAACAAGGCGAGCGGTGCTTTCACATGCAGTGCATCGAAAGTTTGATTCCCTTGTTCGCGGAAGATGCCGACTGCATTGACCACCACGTCGATGCCTTCCAAGCGCTGCCGCCAAGCTTCGGCCATGGTGGGTCGTGCATAGTCGATGTGAACCGTCGGCAGGCCGTCAAAGCGTGCCGCGGTCGTCACTTCAAGCTTGCCTTCCTTGCGCACGCCCAGGACCACCGCATGTTCCGCCTCCACCAGCCGCCGGACCAGCGCACCACCGATCAGCCCGCTGGCACCGATCACCAGGACGCGCATCGGTTGCCTCCCATGGCAGGTTCACGGACGTTGCTGCGGCGTGCCTGCATTTCGGGATCCTTGGCGAGCGTCGTTTCCACCGCGGTTATCTCCTGGCTAAGCCATCGCGGGACCGGCGCGGCCAGCAGTGGCACCAATGCGACCAGCCATTGGATATGGGGTGAGCCAGCCAAGCACAAGCATCGTCCATCGCTGAACCATACCGCCACCGGCTACACGATCCACCATGCCATGTCGGTTTTCTGGGCGTACTGGTACGAACTTGCGACACGCAGGAGTCAGCCGGCACCGATGCTGGCGAGCAAGGCGGCCGCGACGGCCGCCATCGCCTATGTGGTGGATTACTATGTCGTTCCTCCGCGCCTGAATCCCGGTTTCGACCGGCATCTTTCGGCGCGCGGAATGCTGCTGACATATGCCGCCTTTGCCGCGGGATTGTGTGCGGCAAGCCTGGTGCGGCAACGACGCGCGGGACGGCTCACCATGCATGGCGAAGCCTCCGTCCACGCGCCGCCCAGGCAGCGCGGAATTCCAGCAGCGCCGGCAGAACGCACAACAGCAGCGCCGGCGCCAGCACCAAGAACCAGACCGCAGCCGCGAAAGGTGGCTGGCGCGCCACGAGCGTCCATCCGCGCTGCCAGGCCGCCGGCCACTCCGACCCCAGCAGGATCCCGAAAGCGATGATCGGCGCCATGTCCAGGATGCTGTGCACGTGCTGCTCGATCGGCGAGATAACGCGACGGCCAAAGGCCTGCCGCGTGTCCAGATAACCGAACACCGCATGCAGGGCCACGAGCAGCATTTCGATCGACAGCAGCGACAAGCTTGGCGCCAGCGCTAACCACAACACCAGCCCTGAACCGATGACAGCCAGCTGCAGCAAATGCATCCCCGATTCCCTGAGTCCTGAGGTACGCGGCAGATCGGTGCGCCAGTGGCACAGGAAATCGCCTGCACCGGCCAGCAGCCACAGCAGATAGCCGCCGTAGATCAGCGCTTGCGGCGAAGCTTCGATCACAGTGTCAATCACGAAGCGATGGCGGCGTCTTCCAGTTCGAACGACGCCAAAGGCGCCTCCGCCGGTCCGTTGAGCACCTTTCCGCTGACCGCATCGAAGCGCGAACCATGGCAGGGGCAATCCCAGGATTTTTCGGTGGCGCTCCAACGGACGGCACAGCCCAGGTGCGTGCATCGTGCGGAATAGGCATGCAACGCCCCGCTGCCATCGCGATAGACCGCGACGCGATGGAAACCACGCCGGATCACCGCGCCATCGCCCAATGCCAGTTCGTCCAGCCGCTGCTGATCGCCAGGCGCGATCCAGTCGCGATACTGCAGCACCACGTTGGCGTTCTCGCGCATCCATTCGCCGGCGCTCTTCACGATCTTGCGACGCGGATCGTACAACTCGGCCCAAGGATTCTCTCGGCCCTGAATCAGGTCGCTGATCAACAGTCCGGCGATGGTGCCGTGGGTGATGCCGTTGCCCGAATCGCCGGTGGCGACATACACGTTGTCCATGCCGCCCGCGTCCGCCCCGATGAACGCCAGGCCGTCGGCGGGTTCAATGATCTGGCCGGACCAGGCATGGGTGAATCCGGTAACGGCGGGAAAGCGCTCGCGCGTCCATTCCTGCAGCCGGACATAGGCCGTCGGGTCGTCTTCCTGTCCGGTCTTGTGGTCTTCGCCGCCAACGATGACAACCACTTCATCCGGGTTATCGCCGGGATCATGCAGGCGGACGTAGTGATAAGGATCACCGTCATCCCACATCAACGCATCGGGCACGGCGCCTCGCGGTGCGCGTCCGGCAACCACATAGGTTCGATACGCCGCCTGCTTGGTGTGCAGGGCGACCGTTTCGTGGAAAGGTACGTTGGTGGCGACGACAACGGCGGCGGCCGCTATCCGCTCACCGGTGTCCAAAACCAGCGCCGGTGACGCACCGCCTTGCACTTCGCCGACGCGCGCGCGGTGGAACCGCACGCCGCTGGCCTGTGCCGTTTCCGCCAGCGTCAGGAGATAGCTGGCGATATCGACGCGGGCCTGGTCCTCGAATCGAAGGATCGGGCCGAATCCTGGCAGTTCGGGCAGTCCTTCTTCCAGGTAGTCGACGCGCAAACCGGCGCGGCGCGCGGCGCGCAGCTCCTGCTGTAGCGGCTTGCAGCTGCCGTCATGCGGGAACAGAAACCCGGGTACTCGCTGGAACCCGCAATCGCGCAGTGCAGACGTCGCGATGTCTTCGATCCAGTCGATCGCGGCAACATGGCTGGCCGCCGCCAACCGCGCACCGACTTCGCCGTGCCAGCGCGCCAGTTGATAGAAGCGATCATCCAGCGCCGAAGCCAAGTGCGCGGTTGTCCGCAGTGTTTCGCCTTCGCCCAATCCTTGGCGATCTATCACGGTGACCTGCCGCCCTTCGCGCGCCAGGCAAACCGCGGTGCTCAGCCCGGCAATACCCGCGCCGATAACCACCACGTCCTGTTGCCCAACGGGCGCCCTGTCCACGAAGTGCGCCTCGGTAAACCCGGTCAACGAACCCCAGACAGGAAGCGTGCGCGCCGTCGTCATCGTTGTTACCTCCCAGGCGAACGCCATCACCGTTTTGTAGGAAGGCGTGTGCTTATCGATGTATTGGCAGCCCCACAGTGCGCAACGCGGCGTGGAAGAGAAGTGAATGCGAAAGACGGCGCGAGCCGCCACGACAGCTAGCGCGCAAGTTCCATATGCGAATTCCTTGGTAGGAGCAGCGTCCCGCCGCGAGCTTTTTGCCCGTTTTACCGTTTGCACGGAAGAGCCCGCGGCGGAGACACCGCTCCCACAAAGACGCCACATATCAGGCGCTTGACGCCAGCGCACAAGCGGCGTAATTTGCGCCTGCCGAGGTTTCCATCTCTTCATCCGGATGTAGAGATGGAATTGAAAGGGAAGCCGGTGCGGGGCCTGTCTGCCCCAATTCCGGCGCTGCCCCGCAGCGGTATTTGGAAACGAACTTCGCCAATCGCACTGATCCTCGCGGATCGGGAAGCGGCGAATAGTAGGTTCGCGTTTCGCAACAGCGCAACGCGTCGTCCATGAGCCCGAAGACCTGCCCCGGCCGGAAGACCTAACCATCTTCCGCTTGACCTGGAACTTCCGAGGGGAAGCACCGGGAACGCCCGCGTGCGACTGCCCGTGTGCGATTCCCTGCGCGTTGCTAAAGCGGTTCCGGTTCGCCCGCGGGGGCGGAGGTCGTTGCGCGGTGGTTCGATCAGCGCGCCGTTCCTTCGTTTCTCATCCGAAAAACGCATGAGGAAACGCACCATGACCCAAGTAACCACGCTCGGCTTTCCCCGCATCGGCGGCAAGCGAGAACTGAAACGCGCACTGGAAGCCTACTGGCAAGACGATACGCAAGGGCAAGCGCTGCTGGCTACCGCGCGCGAGCTGCGGCAGCGCCATTGGAACCTGCAGCAGCAGGCCGGTGCGGACACCGTGCCTTGCAATGACTTCTCGTTGTACGACCACGTGTTGGATACCGCATTCCTGTTCGACGCCATTCCTGGCGCCTACCGCGCATTGGCCGATGCCGATCCGTTGGCGGGCTACTTTGCCCTCGCACGCGGCAGGCAAAAGGATGGTGTCGACCTGCGGGCACTGGAGATGACCAAATGGTTCGACACCAACTACCACTACCTTGTGCCGGAACTGCACGCGCAGCAGGCGTTTCGCCTGCGCGGCGAAAAACCCGTCGCCGAGCTTTTGGAAGCTGTTGCGCAGGGCCATCGCGCCCGACCGGTGCTGCTGGGTCCGGTGAGTTTCCTGCGGTTGTCCAAGACGGTGGATGGCAGCGAGCCGCTGGCGCTGTTGGACAAACTGCTACCCGTGTATGCGGAACTATTGACCAAGTTGAAGCGCGCTGGCGCCGAGTGGGTGCAGATCGACGAGCCCTGCCTGGTGCTGGATTTGAGTGCTGCCGAACAGGCCGCGTATCGCGCGGCCTATGCGGCACTGGCCGATGTCGAACGGCCGCAACTGCTGCTGGCCACCTATTTCGGCAAGCTGGCGGACAATCTCTCGCTGACGGCAACGCTTCCCGTCGATGGTTTGCACATCGACCTTGTGCGCGGCCTGGATCAGCTGGACGACGTACTGAAAGTGCTGCCGAAGGGGCGCGTGCTATCGGCGGGTTTGATCGACGGCCGCAATGTCTGGCGGACCAATCTGGAAAACGCGCTGATCCTGGCGAAATATGCGCAAGGCCACGTCGGCGAAGAGCATCTGTGGCTGTCGCCTTCGTGCTCGTTGCTGCACGTTCCGATCGACGTCAGCGGCGAAACCGGCCTGGATACCGAACTACGCGACTGGCTGGCATTCGCGCGGCAGAAACTGGAAGAACTGCGTACGCTCGCCGACGCGCTGGACGGCGTCGCGACCGCTGGCGCCGCATTGGCGCTGGCGCGCGAACGCCAGGAATCGCGCCGGCGTTCGCCACGCGTGCATCGTCCCGAAGTGGCGGCACGCCTGGCCGGATTGGACCGTGGCGCGTCCCGGCGCTCATCGCCGCATGATGTACGCCGCGCACGGCAGGAGGCATGGCTGAGATTGCCGGCTTATCCGACCACGACGATAGGCTCATTTCCGCAGACGCCGGAAGTCCGCCATGCACGTGCGCAGAACAAGGCGGGGAAGCTCTCGGATGCGGACTACGACGCTTTCATCGCCGCCGAAATCGCGCGCTGCATCCAGGTGCAGGAAGAGATCGGCCTGGATGTGCTGGTCCATGGCGAGTTCGAGCGCAACGACATGGTGGAATACTTCGGCGAACAGCTCGATGGCTTCGCCTTCACCCACAACGGTTGGGTGCAGAGCTACGGTTCTCGCTGCGTCAAGCCGCCGATCATCTACGGCGACGTGCAGCGCCCGGCTCCCATGACGGTGCGCTGGACGCAGCATGCGCAATCGCTGACCACCCGCCCGATGAAAGGCATGCTGACCGGTCCGGTGACGGTGCTGCAATGGTCTTTTGTCCGCGACGACCAAGCGCGCGCCGACACCTGCCGGCAGATTGCCCTGGCATTACGCGATGAAGTGAACGACCTGGAGGCCGTGGGCATAGGTGTCATCCAGATCGACGAACCAGCATTGCGCGAGGGCCTGCCGCTGCGGCGCGGCGATTGGTCCACTTACCTGGCGTGGGCGGTGGAATGCTTCCGCATTACCGCGTCGGGCGTGGCCGACGAAACCCAGATCCACACCCATATGTGCTACGCGGAATTCAACGACATCATCGAAGCGGTGGCGGCGATGGATGCCGACGTCATCTCCATCGAGACATCGCGCTCGCGCATGGAACTGCTGGA
This sequence comes from Pseudoxanthomonas sp. CCNWLY206-1, assembly GCF_039710385.1. Lineage (NCBI taxonomy): Bacteria > Pseudomonadati > Pseudomonadota > Gammaproteobacteria > Lysobacterales > Lysobacteraceae > Pseudoxanthomonas > Pseudoxanthomonas sp. CCNWLY206-1. Next base: position 179,810 of record NZ_JBDKXI010000005.1, read on the forward strand.
AGCGTTCGTGAAATTCCGCTATCCGAACCAGATTGGTCCCGGCGTCTACGACATCCATTCGCCCAGGGTTCCCGACGGCGGCGAAATGCGCGCGCTGCTGCAGAAAGCCCGAGAAGTGCTGGCGCCGGAACAGATATGGGTGAACCCCGACTGCGGATTGAAAACCCGCGGCTGGCCGGAAGCCCAAGCCGCGCTACTGGCGATGGTGTCGGCCGCCAAGGCGATGCGGGCCGCCTAGGCAAGCCAAGCTTCCTGTGGGAGCGACGTAAGTCGCGACGGAAGCATCTGGATGTTTCCGTCGCGACTTACGTCGCTCCCACAAGGACATGCCTCTAGTCAGCTGGAGGCAATAGACAAAAGAACATACAGCTATACCCTCAAAACGCGTGGTCGAAGCCGACCTCGCCTTCCACGCCCACCTGATACGCGGACACACGGCGCTCAAAGAAGTTGGTCAGCTCCTGCACGTCCTGCAGATCCATGAAGGGGAACGGGTTGGTCACGCCAAAGTGTTTGGCGAAACCCAGCTGAGCCAGGCGCTGATCGGCGCAGTATTCCAGATACTGACGCATATCCTTCAACGACAAGCCGGCGACGCCGCCCGACAGTGTGTCCTCGGCGAAAGCGGCTTCGCATTCCACCGCTTCGGTCAGCATCAGTACCACCTGCGCCTTGAAATCATCGTCCACCAGGTCGGGTTCTTCTTCGCGCGCGGTGCGGATGACTTCGAAGGCGAACGCCATGTGGCAGCTTTCGTCGCGGAACACCCAGTTGGTGCCACTGGCCAGCCCGTGCAGCAGGCCGCGCGAGCGCAGGTAGTAGACGTAGGCGAAGGCACCAAAGAAGAACAAGCCCTCGATACAGCCGGCGAAGCAGACCATGTTGAGCAGGAACTGCCGGCGCTGCTCTCGGGTTTCGATACGGTGGATGCCCTGCAGCGAGTCGATCCACTTGAAGCAGAAGGCGGCCTTGCGCTGGATCGATGGAATGTTCTCCACCGCCGCGAAGGCTTTGGCGCGCTCGTTGGGATCCGGCAGATAGGTATCCAGCAAGGTCAGGTAGAACTGCACATGCAGCGCTTCCTCGTACAGCTGGCGCGACAAGTACATCCGCGCCTCGGGTGCGTTGATGTGCTGGTACAGGTTGAGCACCAGGTTGTTGGAAACAATGGAATCACCGGTGGCGAAGAACGCGATCAGCCGTTCGATCAGGTGCCGTTCGGCAGGGCCGAACTTATGCTTCAAATCGTTGGTGTCCAGCGCGAAGTCCACTTCCTCCACGGTCCAGGTGTTGCGGATGGCATTGCGATACATCTCGTAGAACTGCGGATAGCGCATGGGGCGCAGCGTCAGTTCGAAACCGGGATCGAGGAGGAGTTGGCGGGGTTGGGTGGACATGTATGCGTGCTTCTCGTTGTTCCCTCTCCCACCGGGAGAAGGTGCCCCGCAGGGGCGGATGAGGGTACGGCGAGGGCAGTGGCGGTGAACGATCGTCACTCCGCCGTACCTCACCCCAACCCCTCTCCCGGAGGGAGGGGGGTTCTGTCTTTCGAAGTCTGCTGTTTCCTTGCTTCCTTGCGGACGTGCTGAAAATCCGCATCACCGCTCGTAACGATCATGCACATGCCGGGAGATGTAGGTACTCAGTCCCCTTCCCGCTTCTGCCAGCCGCTTCATGCGGGCGACATGGGTGGCGCCCGCACTGGCGTGGCTATACACGTACACACGGTCCGAACCGCGGAACTTCACCTTGATGGCATCCGGGCGCAACTCATAAGCCACTACCCCGGAATCGCCACTCAGATCCAGATACCGCTTCATTGCAGCCTCCCGCAGTGTTCAACTCATTGGCAGGCCTCGCAGGCTTCCGGATTCTCCAGCGAACAGGCGATGGCTTCCGACGGGGTGTACTCCGGCGGGGGCGCTACCGTCGATGCTTGGCCCACCGTGGTCTTGGCGATCTTGGTGGCCGGACGCGAGCGCAGGTAATACGTGGTCTTGATGCCTTTCTTCCATGCGTACATGTACATGGACGACATGGCGCCAATGTTCGGACTCTCCATGAAAAGATTCAGTGAGGCCGACTGATCGATAAAGGCGCCACGGTCTGCGGCCATGTCGATCAGCGAACGCATCGGGACCTCCCAGGTAGTCCGATAGATATGGCGCAGCGCTTCCGGGATCTGCGCGATACCTTGAATGGAACCTTCGGCCTGTTTGATGGCATCGCGGACTTCCGGTGTCCACTGGCCCAGCTTTTTCAGTTCTTCCACCAGGTAGCGATTGATCTGCAGGAAATCGCCGGACAGGGTTTCGCGCTTGAACAAGTTGCTGACCTGCGGCTCCACGCATTCGTAACAACCCGCAATCGATGCGATGGTGGCGGTCGGGGCAATGGCGATCAGCAGCGAATTGCGCAGCCCATGTTGTTTGATCCGTTCGCGCAACGCGTCCCAGCGCTCGGGATTCTCCGGCGTCACACCCCAGGCATCGAACTGCAGTTCGCCATCGGCCGCGCGCGTATCGGCGAAGGAGGGATGCTTGCCGCGTTCCTGCGCCAGTTCCACCGAGGTTTCAAGCGCATGGAAATAGATGGTCTCGGCGATCTTCGCCGATAATGCGCGCGCTTCGCTGCTGTCGAAAGGCAGTCGCAGTTTGAAGAACACGTCCTGCAAGCCCATCACGCCCAAACCAACCGGGCGCCAGCGCAGGTTGCCGCGACGTGCGGATTCGATGGGGTAGAAATTCAGATCGATCACTCGGTCCAACTGGCGCACGGCCAAGCGCACGGTTTCGGCCAGCTTGTCGAAATCGAACGCGCCGTAGCCGGTCTCCGGATCGCTGTCGAAATGCCGGCCCAGATTGATGGAACCCAGATTGCACACCGCCGTCTCTTCGGCCGAGGTCACTTCCAGGATTTCCGTGCACAGATTGGACAGGTGGATCACATTGCCAGCGCGCAACGTCTGGTTGCTGGCGCGGTTGCATTTGTCCTTGAACGTCATCCAACCGTTCCCGGTCTGTGCCAGCGTGCGCATCATGCGGCCATAGAGCTCGCGTGCCTTGATCGACTTGATCGCCTTGCCCTGCGCTTCGGCTTGTTCGTACGCGCGCTCGAATGCTTCGCCATACAGATCAGTGAACTCCGGCACGACGCGCGGATCGAACAGCGACCAGTCCGCATCGGCTTCCACCCGCTTCATGAAAAGATCCGGCACCCAATTGGCCAGGTTGAGGTTATGGGTGCGGCGCGCTTCGTCGCCCGTGTTCTCGCGCAGCTCCAAAAACTCCTCGACGTCGGCATGCCACGGTTCCAGATATACGCAAGCCGCGCCCTTGCGCTTGCCGCCCTGGTTCACCGCCGCCACAGAGGAATCCAGCGTCTTCAGCCACGGCACGATGCCGTTGGAATGGCCGTTGGTGGATTTGATCAGCGAGCCCCGCGAACGCACGCGCGTATAGCTGACGCCGATGCCGCCGCTGAACTTGGAAAGCTGCGCGATGTCGCCGTACTTCTGGTAGATGGATTCCAGCGAGTCCTGCGGCGAATCCAACAGGAAGCAACTCGACAGCTGCTCATGCGTGGTGCCGGAGTTGAACAATGTCGGCGAACTGGGCAGGTAATCCAGGTTGCCCATGCGGCGGTACAGCGCCAAGGCCTCCGTTACGTCTTCGCTCAATGCGCAGGCGATGCGCAGGAAGAACTGCTGCGGCGTCTCGATCACCTTGCGCGTGTGCGGGTGACGCAGCAGGTAGCGGTCGTACAGCGTGCGCAAACCGAAATAGTCGAACTGCAGATCCAGCGACGCATCCAACGCATCATTGAGCTTGCGCGCATTGGTCTGCACGAACCCGAGCAGGCGTTCGTTGATCAGGCCGACCTCATGGCCGCGCGTGATCGATTGCGAGAACGCATGGATTTCCTGTCCCGTCACTTCCTTGGTGATGTACCCCGCCAGCAGGCGTGCGGCCAGGCGGCTGTACTCGGGTTCCTCGGCGGTCAGCAGCGCGGCGGTACGGATGGACAACTCGTCCAGTTCGCGGGTGCTGGCGCCGTCGTACAAACCGGAGATGGTGCGCGTGGCGACGCGCATCGGATCGATGGCGTGCAGCCCTTCGCAGTTGCGCTGCACCGCGCGCACGATCTTGTTCAAGTCCACCGGTTCGCGGCTGCCGTTGCGCTTGGTCACGCTCATCGCGGTGGCGGTGGGTGGCGGCGTCAGCAGGAACGTATTGTTGACGGACGGGTCTTCGCCGGTGGCAACGGCCACGGCGGCCGCATCGGTCTGGGACAGGGTCTGATTCACGGGTATTCCTCCATGCGATGCACGCAGCGGCCCGTCCCTCGCAGGGCAGCGCAGGGCCGGTGAATCGACAGGATGGGAAAGCGGCGTCGCAAGGTCAGCGACAGCGGAGGTTCCGCGGCTGGCCTTGCTTCACCAGCCATCTCCCCCCGGAGATTCCGCGGCCGGCACCGCGCGGTGTGCTTCGCGCGGCTGTCGGCAGGTCTTCGGACTCGTGGACGCGGAAAGCTTCTGCTTTCCCCCTAGCCCGCCGCTTCCCAAGGTCCGTGCCTCAGTGCCAATGGCGAGTTCGTTTCCACATACCGCTGCGGGGCAGTGCCGGAATTGGCTCCTCAGAGCCGCACCGGCTTCCCTTTTCATCCAGCGGTGTGGTCGCTGGAACCGACGGGCACAACATAGTGTGGTGTCACCTATCAGTCAACACCAAATGTAGTGTGGAACAGAAATGTTTTCGCGAGGAGGGTTTCACGACGGTCGTCGCCTATGAGATCAAATCAGAATCGAGATGAGGTCATGGGGAAGGCGGCAGTGATTCGAAAAGCCACTGTAGGAGCGGCGTCCCGCCGCGAGCTCTTCGCTTTTATCGCGATCTGAGGAAAGAGCTCGCGGCGGGACGCCGCTCCTACGTGTATGAGAATGGTAGATCGCGATCGCGAAAAACTACCCCGAAGTAAGCACATACCCCGTGCCGCGAACCGCGCGCAGGGGGAAATCCTCTCCCGATAACTTGCTGGCTTTCTGGCGCAGGCGGTGGACGATCACTTCCAGCCGGTGCGGATCGAAATCGTAGATGTTGTGGGTGAAACGGGCGACGAGTTCTTCCCTGGATATAACGTTATCTGGGCGGGCAATAAGCGGCTCGATCAAGACGCGTTCGTTACCGGTGATATGTACCCGTACGCCGCCGGGCGATATCAACGCCCAGCCTTCCGGATCCAGGCGCCAGGTCCTTGGGGCTTCTGCCGCCGTGGTCGGCGGCGTATGGGAAGCCATCTGTCTTCGCAGCACGCTGCGCAGCGTTGCTGCCAGCAGTTCCATGTCGATTGGCTTGAGCAAATAAGCATCCGCGCCATCGTTCAGTCCCTGGACGTACTGCGCCTTGGTGTGCCCACCACCGGTCAGCATCACGATGCCCGCATCGGTCGCCTCGCGCAGGTTCCGGGTCAGCGTGAAGCCGCTCTCGTCCGGCAGGCCGATGTCCACGAGGAATAGGGAAAAGCATTGCGTAAGGACGGCGCGATACGTCTCCTTGGCGCTTCCCACGCCCGTCACGCTCCTGAAACCGCAATCACGCAGCCCGGGAATCAGGATCTGTTCCCGCATTTCCTCATGGTCTTCGACGACCAGGATGCTCTGTTGGTGAATGGTTGCGTTGTCTTCCCGCTGCGTTCGCCGCCCTTGGCCGAACCGCGGGGCTGTGCCATCGCTTCTGTCGCGCCCGTGACCTCTGATGAGGCCGTGCGTTCCGCTGCCGCACGTGTCCTGCAACTTGACCCTTCTCAAAACACTTTCCCCTGTGGATCGCTACGCACGCACGCGCCGGGCCGTCCGTCTTCCTCCCATGTCCCGCGTAAACGCGAATACATAAATGAGAGTCTTCCGAGATTTTCGGGCGTGTAATCCCAACTACTGGTTGTTAGCTTGTGATGAAAAAAATGCAAGCACAAGGGCAAAGCCGCGTATTTTCCGCGTCGGATTTCCAAGAATCCTACCGGCGTCTCAAAGTTGAAGCGCCACCGCTCAGACCTTGCAGACTCGGAAAAAATTACGAAAAGATTATCCGCGGGCGTCAGTACACAATCGCCGCATGGATGCGTCCCTCCGCTCACGTATCGAAACCTTGGCCGATGGGTTGCACTGGCAGGCGCTCGAAGACGGCCAACACGCGGTGATCAAACGTCGCCGCTCGGCGCAGGCTGGATTCTTCGCCATGGAAGCGCATGGACTGACGTTGCTGGCAACCGTGGGCGGCCTACGTGTCCCGCGGGTGCATGCGGTGGCGGAAGATGCTTTGGTGATCGAGAATTTGGGGCGCGGTCGGCCTGGCAGCGCCGCATGGGAGCGCGCGGGCCGCGCCCTGGCGCGTCAGCACCGATGCACTGCGGAAGAATTCGGGCTGGATCGCGACGGCTGGTGCGGCGACAGTGCCCAACGCAATACACGCATGCAGGATGGCTGGCGCTTTTTCGCCGAATGCCGGTTGTTACCGCAGACACGGCGTGCGCGTGATGCCGGACTGCTCGGTGCCAACGATAGTTCGAATGTGGAGCGGATCTGCGCCGAGTTACCTGCGTTGATTCCAAAGCAGCCACCGGCGTTGCTGCATGGCGACCTGTGGCTGGGCAATCTGCATCCCTGCGCCGACGGTGAACTGGCGTTGATCGACGCTGGCGCCGTGCACTACGGCTGGGCGGAAGCCGATCTGGCGATGCTGACATTGTTTGGCGAACCGCCTGCGGTGTTCTTCGATGCGTATCAGTCGGAAGCAGGCATCGGCAGCGATTGGCGCGAACGCATTCCGGTCTACAACCTCTACCACCTGCTCAATCATCTCAACCTGTTCGGCAGCAGCTACTTGCAGGCCGTGCGCAATGCCATGAGCCGTGCAGGAACCGCGTGACACCGTCATGTAAGACGCACCTATGCATGTAGGAGCGGCGTCCCGCCGCTCCTACATGGGCATGGGATTCTGTTTTAACCACCCATCTCTTTCAGCAGAAGCGGCAATGCATCCGCCGCGGTCGTGCGCCAATGCATGTCCACGTGCGGTGTGAGCGCGGTGTCGTCGGGGTTGATCTCCACCACCTTCGCGCCGTGTTGCTGGGCCACCGCGGGCAGGCCCGCGGCAGGGTAGACCAGGCCGGAGGTGCCGATGACCAGCATCAGGTCGCAACGGTCCGCGGCGGCTTCCGCGCGTGCCCAGGCGTACTCGGGCAGGGCTTCACCAAACCACACGACGCCCGGGCGGATATCGCCGCCACAATGAGGGCAGGTGGGCGGCGTCAGACGCAGCACGGCTGCTTGCGGTTTCATCGGGTCCAAAGGAGCCGTATAGGGTTGCGCGCAGTCGAAGCAGCGCAAGGCGAACAGGCTGCCATGCACGTGTGCGGACACTTGGCTGCCGGCGCGTTCGTGCAGGTCATCGACGTTCTGCGTCACCAGCGTGATGCTGGCACGCGTGGCCAATCGGGCCAGCGCAACATGTCCGGCATGCGGTTTGGCATGCCGCACCATGGCCATCCGCCAGCGGTACCAACCCCAGACCAGCGCTTTGTCGGCACGCCAGGCGTCGGCCGTCGCCAACTGCTGCGGATCGAACTGCGACCACAGGCTGTTGTGTTGTCCGCGAAACGTGGGGATGCCACTTTCGGCGGACATGCCGGCGCCGGTCAGGATAGCGACGGAATCCGCCTCGGCGATCAGCGGGACGAGGGTTTTTACTATGTCGTGGGTGGTGTGGGGCATTTGCGGGGAGTTTATTCTTACGGTCGCGACTCACGTCGCTCCCACAGGTGGGTTATGAGGCGTGCTTCACGCTTTGTGTTCGGTGGCGAGATATTCGGTGCTTTGCATTTCGATCAGGCGTGAGGCGGTGCGTTCGAACGCACCTTGCAAACGGGTGCCGGAGTACAGCGCCGTTGGCGGTGCGGCGGCAGTGCAGACCAGGTTGACGTGGCGGTCGTAGAGCTCGTCGATCAAGTTGACGAAGCGACGCGCGGCGTCTTCGTTGCTGCGGTCGAAGGGTGGGATGCCACCCAGTAGAACGGTGTGGAACTCGCGCGCGATCTCGATGTAGTCGCTGGTGCCGCGAGGCCCTTCGCAGAGCGCGGCGAAATCGAACCAGGCGCTGCCCTTGCCTCGCCCGCGCACCGGTATCTTGCGGTCTTCGATAACGATGTTGCCGTCGCGAACGGCGCCGCCCGCGGTCAGCTCTTTCCAGCGTTCGCAAAGCCAGGTATCGGACGTGTCGTCCAGCGGTGCGCGATAGACCGGTGAGCGAGTCAACGCACGGAGGCGATAGTCTTCGGCACCCATCGCGTGCACTTCCACGCAGTACTTCTGGATCAATGCGATGGCGGGCAGAAAGCTGTCGCGCTGTAGCCCGTCCTTGTACAAGTTCTCCGGTGGTGTGTTGGAACTGGTCACCAGCGTCACGCCCTCGGCGATCAGCCGCTCCAGCAGACGGCCCAGCAACATTGCGTCGCCGATGTCGGTAACGAAGAATTCGTCCAGCACCAGCACGCGCAGTTTCTCGCGCCACTCCTGCGCGATCCTCGCCAGCGGATCACTCTGGCCGGCGTGTTCGCGCAGGCGCTCATGCACGCTGCGCATGAAGCGATGGAAGTGGGTGCGGTACTTGCCGCTCTCGCCATTCTGCCGGGTGTGCGGCAATGGCAAATCGGGTCCGCCGGTGGCAGCCAGTGCGGGCAGCGGCAGGTTGTCGTAGAACAGATCGATCAGGAACGTCTTGCCGCGGCCGACCCCGCCCCACAGGTACAGACCCTTCACCGGTTCGGGTTTCTTCCACAGCGAGGAAAGCCGATCCAGCCAACCTTCCTTCGTGTCTTCGAGCAGCGCCAAATGGATACGGTCCAGTTCGCGCAGCGCTTCGTGCTGGGCCGGATCGTCCTGCCATTCGCCGTTGGCCGCGCCGCGTGCATAGACCTGCGAAGGCCGTAGTGATTCTTGCATATCCCCGTAAGCCATCATGCCGCCGGAAGAAAGGCTTTCATGGCGTGCTTGACCGCGCCACGCAGGTCCATCAGTTTGCGATGAAAGAAATGGCTGGTTTCGGGCATGCGGATGAGTTCCGGCGGATCTTTCAGTTCATCAATCCAGTCGTACACCGCTTGCGGGTCGACGATCTCGTCTTCTTCGCCCTGTATCACCAGCCATGGACAAGCCGGCGGCACGATCTGGTCGAAATCCCAGCGGCCCACCGGTGGCGCGACCGTGATCAAGGCGTCGGGTTTGATGTCTTCGTTGGTGCGTAGCGCGACATAGGAGCCGAAGCTGAAGCCCGCCAGCCACAGTGCATTTCCGGGACGCTGCTCGCGCACCCAGGCAACGACGGCGCGCAGGTCGTCGGCTTCGCCTTCGCCATGATCGAAATGCCCCACCGAGCCACCGGTGCCGCGGAAATTGAAGCGGACGGTGACCGCGCCGAGTTCGCGCAAGCTGCGCGCCAGCATCACCACGACTTTGTTGTGCATGGTGCCGCCTTCGGTCGGCAGCGGGTGGCAAACGATGGCGGTCAGCGGCAGCGCTGCTACGCCATCCTCCGGCCACTCGACATGCGCCTCCAGCGTACCGGCGGGGCCGGAGAGGGTCAGTGGACCGGATTCAGTGGGGAATGAAGGATTTGCCATGCGTCCATGATAAGGCTTGGTGAAATGAAGGGCCGTTAGCGCGTTTGATAGCTCCCTTCTCCTGGGGGAGAAGGGAAGCAAAGCGCCCTCTCACTTGGGTACGTAGCTAGGCCTGAGATGACGAGCAACACCTTCAATCCTTATCGTCAGGAGTCTCCTCAACTGTAGGACCACTAACGCAACACTGGGTTTGAAGACCGGCCTTGCCCGCCCATTTTGTGCAGTGCACAATTGAGCCGCTTTCCCCCAGAGATACCCATGCGGCTTCCCCTTTTCGCGCTCGCGGTGAGCGCTTTCGCCATTGGCACCACCGAATTCGTGGTGATGGGCTTGCTGCCGCAAATGGCGGGCGATCTTGGCGTGTCGATCCCTTCGGCGGGGCTGCTGGTATCCGGCTATGCCCTGGGCGTGGTGATAGGCGGGCCGCTGCTGGCGATGGCAACGGCAAAGCTGCCGCGCAAGGCGGTGCTGCTGGTGCTGATGGGGATCTTCGTGTTGGGCAACGTGCTGTGCGCGCTGGCGCCCAATTACGAGACGCTGATGGTGGCGCGTGTAATCGCCGCGCTGGCGCATGGTTCATTCTTCGGCGCCGGTGCTGTCGTCGCACGCCACATCGCCCCGCCGGGAAAAGGAGCGCAGGCCATCGCGTTGATGTTCACCGGGCTGACGGTGGCGAACATCCTGGGTGTTCCGCTGGGAACGCTGCTTGGCCAGGCGCTGGGCTGGCGCGCGACGTTCTGGGCAGTGGTGGCGCTGGGCGTGGCGTCGCTGGCGATCATCGCCCGCAACGTGCCTAACCTGCATGATCTGACGGCGCCACAACTGCGACGCGAACTGCGCGTGCTGGGCGAACCACAGGTGCTGCTGGCGCTGGGCATGACGGTATTCGGGTTCGGCGGCATCTTTGCCGTTTTCACCTACATCGTGCCGATCCTGACCAGCGAAGCGGGCCTGGGCGAAGACGCCATCAGTCTTGTGCTGGTGCTGTTCGGACTGGGCGCTACCGCCGGCACGCTGTTGGGCGGACGGCTGGCGGATTGGAAACTGATGCCGGCGCTGATCATCGCGCTGCTGGTGCTGTGCGCATTCTTTGTCGCATTTGCCGGCGCCATGCACGTACCCGCACTGGCGGTGACGGGTGTTTTCCTGATCGGCTTGATCGGTTTTGTCGGCGGCCCCGGCTTGCAGGCGCGCTCGGTGCAGCAGGCGAAGGATGCTCCGTTGCTGGTGTCCACGCTGAACCAGAGCGCGTTCAACCTGGGCAACGCCGGCGGCGCCTGGATAGGCGCGACCCTGCTGACCCATGGCGCCAGTTACCCGATGCTGAGCCTGGCCGCTGCCGGAGTAACGGCCGTGGGACTGGGTCTGACCGTGCTCAGCCTGCGGATGGAACGGCGGGCGGCGGCAGACGGCGTGGTCTATGGTGCAAGCGCATGACCTCGTAGGAGCGGCGTCCCGCCGCGAGCTCTTTCCATCAGATCGCGATAGAAGCGAAGAACTCGTGGCGGGACGCCGCTCCTACGGGTGATCATTTTTTGTGGGTGCTTCAATCCGCCGGGACGGTACGCTCGATCGCCCAGGCACGCAGGGTTTCCACTTGTTCGGCCATCAATACCGACAGCGGACGGGACTGGCGGATTTCCTGCATCAGCAGGTCGGTGTCCAAGGGCTTCTGCTCCGCATGCGCGGTGTAGAGAGCAGCGACGATGGCTTGTTCGAGTTCTGCGCCGGAAAAGCCTGCGGAAGCGGCGGCCAGCGCCGGCAGGGCGAAATCGTCCGGGTTCAACTGGCGGCGAGCCAGGTGCACGCGCAGTATCTCCACCCGTGCGTCGGGACTGGGCAGATCGACGAAGAAGATTTCGTCGAAGCGTCCTTTGCGCAGCAATTCCGCCGGCAGTTCCTGCACCTGGTTGGCGGTGGCGACCAGGAAGACCGGCGCCTTGCGTTCGGCCATCCAGGTCAGCAGATAACCCAGCACACGGCGCGACACGCCGCCGTCTTCGCCACCGGTCGCCAGCCCTTTCTCGATCTCGTCGATCCACAGGACGCAGGGCGCCAACTGCTCGGCTGACGCCAACGCGTCGCGCAGGTTCTTTTCGGTTTCGCCATGGTACTTGTCGTACAGGGTGCCGAAATCCAGGCGCAGCAGGGGAACACCGAAACCAGCGGCGGTGGCCTTGGCCAGCATCGATTTGCCGCAGCCTTGCACGCCCAGCAACAAGACGCCTTTTGGCGGGTCCAGGCCAGGCGGCGCATTGCCCGACACGAAAACGCTGCGGCGTTGTTCGATCCAGCGCTTCAATCGACGCGCGCCCGCAACATCGTCGAAGCGCGCGCTGTCGTATTCGTAATGCAGGTGGCCGCTGCGATTCAGCAACTCGAATTTCAGCTTGGCCAATTGCGGCAGGTCATTCGAGTTCAATGCGCCATCGGCAAAGATCAGCTGGCGGGCGATGCGCCGCGCGTCAGTCAGGCTGAGTCCTTGCAGATTGCGCACGATCTGCTTCACCGCTTCGCCATCCACTTCCACGCGGCGCCCGCCGTTCTCGCGCGCGTAGTGCTCGGCTTCCTCGCGCACCAATTTCAGCAGCGCATTGGCATCGGGCAGGCGCGGGCTGAAGCGCACGGCCACGGCTTCCAGTTCGGACGGCAGTTCCACCTTGGCGCCCACCAGCACCAGCACGTGCGGCAGGGTGTGGCGTCGCTGCACGATGTCGCGCAGCTGGCGCTGGCTGCTGGCGTAGCCCAGGTACGGATGGAAATCCAGCAACAGATAAATGCCGCGCTGGTCCGCCTGCTTGATCGCCTGCAGAGCGGCGCTGGCGTCCGGCGGACCTTGCGCCTCATCCTCGCGGTCCAGATCCAGCCGGCGCAGGCCTTCGGTGATGCTCCAGCGGTGCAGTGCGCGCCAGACCTGCGAAAGCGCTTGGCGGAACAACTCGATGACGCGTCCTTCGTCCTGGGTTTCGATGACGATCAGCGGCGTGTTGGCGCGGATCAGTGCGGTGAGGTCCTGCAGCTCGCTCATGTGGTGGCCGTTCCGTGGGAAGCGGAACGATAGCAGTGGGGCGGTGGAGCGGGGAATGGCAAATGGAGAATGGGGAATGGGAATGGCGGATCGCTACTGTCGAAGCTCCACGTGCTGACGATGGGCGCAGCGTTGATTTCCAGTGCCTCGTGCCAATGAACCTCGCTGCGGCTTCATTCCCTTCCCACGGCTCCCCGTTCCCGCTTGCCCCGGTGTACCCTGCGGTTTCCCGGGCAACTGAGGTGTGCGCATGAAGACGATTCTGGTCGCCAGCTCCAAGGGCGGTGCCGGCAAATCCACGATAGCGACGAACCTGGCCGCGAATTTCGCGCTGGAAGGCAAACGAACCGTATTGGTGGATGCCGACCCGCAGGGGTCTTCGACCCGTTGGGCGGAGCGCCGATCCGAAATGGAAAGCGCCGTGCTGCCGATCGATGGCAGCCGGAAGCGGCCTTGGTTGTCCTCCCTGCCTGAAGACGCCGAACGGGTGGTGATCGACGCCGCGGCGGGGTCGATGGCCGTCGACCTGGACAGTTTTCTGGAAAAAGCCGACGCCGTGGTGGTGCCGGTACTGCCCTCGGCGCTGGATATCGAAGCGACCGTCGGCTTTCTCAACACCCTGTCCAAGGTGCAGCGCATCCATAAGCGCAAACTGCCGGTCGGCCTGGTGCTCAACCGCAGCCGGCCCTGGACCAACACCTCCCAGCAGGCGCTGGAGATGCTGAAAAGCTGGCCTTACCCGGTGGTGGCGCAGCTGCGCGACACCCAGGCCTACGTCGTTCTGGTGGGATTGGGGCGCAGTCTGTTCGACTACAAATCCGCGCAGGTGCGCGACCACCAGTCCGATTGGGACCCTTTGTTAAAGTGGATCAAAAAGGCATAACGCGGGTGGCGGACCATGGGCCTCTCATCCCAAGCCATAACTGCGTTTCAGCCGTATAGGAGAAGGTTTGCATGCGTGAATTGATCCTGCTGCGCCACGCGCACGCAGAACCGGCAACGACCGGGCAGCCCGATTTAGATCGCCCACTTTCGCCAGAAGGCCTGGCCGAAGCCGAGGCGGCCGGCAAATGGCTCAAGGCGCAGGGTTTGACGCCTGATGTTGTGATTTGCTCGCCAGCACGGCGAGCGAGGGAGACGCTGGAGGCGGTGCTCGCCGCCATCGGCTATGTCGAGCAGCGCCTGGAAGAGGGCATCTACGAAGCCACCGCCGGCAAGCTGATGGAAGTATTGGATGGCCACCGCGACACGGATCGCCTGATGGTGGTCGGCCACAACCCCGGCTTCGAGAAGCTGGTGGCCTTGATGCACACCGGCCAGTCGACCGATTACCGCGGCATGCCCCCGGCATCGGTGGCGGTACTGAATCTGCCGGCAGACAAGCTGATAGAACCCGGAGTGGCCAGCCTGACCAAATTTTGGTGGCCATGACGGCGAATCTCCGCCGCCTGCTGGCGATCTGTTGGCTGACCATGTTGGGCATCTGGCCGGTATCGGCCAGCAATAGCGGTTTCGATCCGGAACATACACGGCTGGGATTCGAGCTTCGTACGCGCTGGGGTATGAAGCTGGAGGGCGTTTTTCCCCATTACGAAGGTGAAGTCAGGACCTTGCCGGATGGACGGCAGCAGGTGCACCTGCGCATGCATACGCGGCAGGTGGAGATCGTCGACCATCCGCGCTACACCGAGTGGGCGCGCAGCGAGAAGTTCTTCGGAGCCGAGCGTTATCCCGTGGTGGTATTCGTGTCCAAGCCGTACGATGCGGAGTTGCTGCGGCACGGCGGGGAGCTGGCGGGCGATCTGATTATCCGCGGCATCAGCCGCCCTAGAAGCCTGACGGTGGAGCCCGCGACTTGCGAACGGCCCGCCAAGGAGTGCGATGTGGTGGCGACCGGTACGGTGCGGCGCAGCGATTACGACATGGACGATTGGATGCTGGCGGTGAACGACCGCGTGGTGTTCGTATTGCGCGCGAGATTGCGGGACGAGGCGAAGTGAGCCCGAACTCTTTTTCACTCGCCGCGCGCTGTGGCGTGCTGTGGCTGGCGCTGTTGTGCAGCGCCTGCGCGGGACTGTCGCAGAAACAGCGTGCCAACGCAGCGGTCATTGCCGGGGCCGAGCGTTCGCAAGAAGTCCAATGCGACCAGCCGGATGCCTGCGCACTTGAATCGCCGTTGTACGCGCTGGGCGACCGCGCGCTCGCCGAATCCACACCTACCGCGCCACGCCACTACGCCGTCATCCTGGACCAGGGTCAGGACGCGTTGCTGGCGCGCATCAACCTGATCCGCAGCGCCCAGCGTCGCATCGACCTGCAGACCTACATCTTCGACAAGGACGACAGCGCGCGTTTGGTCATCGATGAGTTGCTGGCCGCGGCACGCCGAGGAGTGCGCGTGCGGGTGCTGATCGATCAACTGTCCGCCATTGCCGATCTGCAGATCCTGGCGGCGCTGTCGGGCGCGCACAAGAACTTCGAGCTGCGCATCTACAACCCCAGTTTCCACAAAGCCAAGCTGAACTATTTCGACTATGCTGGCAGCGTGCTGTGCTGTTTCCGCCGCTTCAACCAGCGCATGCACACCAAGTTATTGCTGGTGGACGAGCGGTTGGGCTTCAGCGGCGGCCGCAACTATCAGGACGACTATTACGACTGGGATGCCGAGTACAACTTCCGTGATCGCGATGTGTTGGTGGCCGGGCCCGAGGCGCGAGAAATGGCCACCAACTTCGAGGCATTCTGGAAAGCACGCCGCAGCGTGCCGGTCGAACGGCTCAATGATGTCGGCCGCATCCTGTTGCGCGAAGGCGTACCGCTGTTGCCTCCCGCACGCTATCTGCGGCCCGAGCGAGTGGATGCACTGTCGCAAGCCGCCAACGATCCGGAGATCATCCGGGAGAAGTTCGTGCAGCACGCGTTCGCCGTGGGTCGGGTCGAATACATGGCCGACCTGCCGCGCAAGCATCGGCGCGAGCGGGATCGCAACGAACCGACTCACAACGGAACATCGGCGGTCCCGCAGCTGGAGCAGCTGATGGCGCAGGCCCAATCGGAAATATTGCTGCAAACACCGTATCTGGTGATGTCCAAGCAGGCGCAGAATCTGTTCCGCGAAATGCGCCAGCGGCGCCCGCCACCCAGCGTCATCGTATCCACCAACAGCTTGGCGGCTACCGACAACCCCGTCGTGTATTCGATGTCGTTCAAATACAAGCGGCGCTATCTGCGGGAATTCGGTTTTCAGATCTTCGAGTACAAGCCATTTCCGCTGGATGCGCCGGTGGACTATGCGGCGCTGATGCCGGAAGGACCGCCTATTCCCTTGCCCGACACGACAGTGGGTTTTGGTTCGTCGGGGATGTCGGGCGAAACCACGCGCCGGTTGCAACGTACCGAGGCGCGGCCATCCTTCCTCAGCAGCGGCGCCGCCGCCGAGCCGCTGCCGCTCAAGCGCGCCGGTGTGCGCATGGGCCTGCATGCCAAATCGATGGTGATCGACAACCGAATCGGCGTGATCGGCACGCACAATTTCGATCCGCGTTCGGAAACCTACAACACCGAAGCGGCGGTGGTGATAGATGACGAAGCCTTCGCGCGGGCGCTGGCGGACAGTATCCGCCGCGATATGCGCCCGGGGAATTCATGGGTGATCGCACCGCGTGCCAAACCGCCTGTGTTCTCCGGATTGGACTACAGCCTGGGCAAGGTCTCCGAAGCGCTACCGCTGTTCGACGTCTGGCCATGGCGCTACGCCACCAGCTATGAGTTCAGGCCTGGCCCGGAATGCGCTTTCCCGGTTTCCGCCAAAGACCCGCGGTTCCACCAATGCTATGTCGCCGTCGGCGACTTCCCCGAAGTGAACGTGGGACCGAAGTGGTTGTATACCCGCGTGCTGACGGCGTTTGGGGCGGGGCTGGTGCCGATTCTTTGAAAGCCGGGAATTGAGAATGGGGAGTCGGGAATGGAATATCCCGATGTCCGATGATTCACGGTCTTGCCGTTTGGCGCTGAATTGCTATTCCCCCAATCTCCCGTTCCCCGCCCTCCACCAGGACCTTCGCATGATCTTCCGCGCCCCGATCGACTTAGCCGCTCTCAACGCCTACGCCCAGGACTCGCTGGTCGGTCATCTGGGCATCGTCATCACCGAGGCTGGCGACGACTGGCTGCGCGGCACCATGCCGGTGGATGCGCGTACCCGGCAGCCGTTCGGGCTGTTGCATGGCGGTGCCTCGGTGGTTCTGGCGGAAACCCTGGGCAGCATGGCCGGTGGCCTGTGCGTGGATATCGGGAAGGAGCAGGTGGTGGGCCTGGAAATCAACGCCAACCACCTGCGCGCGGTACGGGAGGGCGTGGTGACCGGTACCGCTCGCGCGCTGCACATCGGTCGCAGCACCCAGGTCTGGGAGATCCGCATCGAGAACGAGGCCGGCAAGCCGGTCTGCATTTCACGGCTTACGCTGGCGGTGGTGCGGAAAGCCGGGAATGGGGAATAGGGAATGGGAAATGGGAGAGCGGAAACCGGAGAGGCGTCCTGCTTCTACCTCCCCCTTTGAAAAAGGGGGGAATTGAGGGGGATCTGCTTTTGCTTTTGTTCTTGAAAAAACAAAAGCAAAAGCAAATCCCCCGTAGCCCCCTTCGATAAAGGGGGCGAAAGCGGATGCTTTCCGGCTCTCCCATTTCCGATTCCCTATTCCCGGCCCCACACCCATCGGGTATCGTGGGCGAATATGAGTAATCTCTCCACACCTGCCGCTGGTAGCGGCGGTTTGGCGCGTGCGTTTCGCTATCTGTACCGCGTGCCGCTGCTGCTGATCCATCTGTTGTTATTCCTGCCTTTGACCCTGTTATGCATGGTGCCGGTGCTGGCGGGCATTCGCGTGGACGGGGAACGGCTGGAGCATTTCGCGGTACGGGCCTGGTCCGCCGGGTTGATGCGGATCTTCGGGTTCCGTCTGCGCCGTGTGGGGAGGCCCTTTCCGGGTCCCGCGCTGTTCGTGGCCAATCACGTCAGCTGGATCGATATCGAAGCCCTGCACAGCCAGCGCATGATGGGCTTCGTCGCCAAGCACGAAATCCGCACGTGGCCGGTGGTGGGTTGGCTGGCGGCACGCGGGGAAACCATCTTTCATCATCGCGGCAGCCAGGAATCGCTGGGTGGCGTCTTGCACGAAATGCTGAAGCGGCTGCGCTCGGGCCGCTCGGTGGGCGTGTTTCCGGAAGGCCGTACCCGTGACGGTCATGCGGTCGGTCCTTTCCATGCGCGTATCTTCCTGGCGGCGGTGGAAGCCGATGTTCCGGTGCAGCCTGTGGCGTTGCGCTATGGAGCGCGCGGTAGCGCGCAACCGGTGGTGGCATTCGGGCCCAAGGAAAGCTTTTTCGCCAATTTCTTGCGCTTGCTGGGTGAGCCCGCCCGCACCGCCGATATCTGTTTTCTGGAACCTATCCGCGTCACCGACCTTGATGGTCGCCGCCGGATCGCTGAGTTGTCGCGTGAGCGCATCGTGAAGGCAATGAGTGAATAAGACCTGCACCGTCATTACTTTTCCGTCGCACGCCGTTGCGGAAAATGGAACTTGGCAAGCGAGCGCATACTCGAAGCCACTGTACCGACGTGCCCTGCAATGACGCCTCGCTCCTCCACGCCCATGGTGACCGCCGCCGATTATCTTCCGCCTCGCTGGTTGCGCAATCCGCATCTGCAATCGGTGCTGGGATCCAGCCCGCTGCGACTGCGGCGCGGCATGCGCGCGCTCGCCAGCACCGGTGCCATGACCACGGAACATATCGTCGATGGCGGCGATGGCGTGCGCCTGCAGGGCTGGCATAGCGCCATACCGGGGAAGCGATCGCGCGGACTGGCCTTGCTGTTGCATGGATGGGAAGGCAGTGCCGAATCCAGCTACATGCGTCTGACCGCCGCACAGTTGCTCAGCCGTGGTTTTGAAGTATTCCGGCTGAATTTTCGCGATCACGGCGATACCCACCACCTCAACGAAGACCTGTTCCATTCCAATCGCCTGGATGAAGTGGTGCATGCCGCCAAAGATATTTCCGCGCGCTTCGACGCACGACCGATGGTGGTGGCGGGTTATTCGCTGGGCGGCAATTTCGCATTGCGCCTGGCCTTGCGCGCGCCGATGGCGGGACTGCCGCTGGCGCGCGTGGCAGCGGTCTGCCCGGTACTCGACCCGGCATCCACCATGGATAGCATCGAGCAGGGCCCGGCCCTGTACGACTGGTACTTCACCCGCAAATGGCGCAGTTCGCTGATCCGCAAGCGCGAGCTGTTCCCGCACCGGCATGACTTCGACAACGCCACGCTGGCGCTGGATATCCGTGCGCTCACCGATTGGCTGGTGCGCCGGCATACCACGTTCGATTCGCTGGAGGCCTACTTCGAGGGCTACTCCATCGGGGGCGCGCGACTGGCCGGACTGCAAGTGCCGGCCGATATCCTGATGGCGGAGGACGATCCGGTCATCCCGTTCTCCACCTTCCGCGACTGGCAGCTGCCGGAAAGCGCGAAGTTGGAGATCGCGCCGTGGGGCGGGCATTGTTGTTTCATCGAGAACGCGGCCTGCGATGGCTTCGCCGAACGCTGGGTGGCCGAACGGCTGGTCTCGGCGGTTCAAACGAATGCAGCGGCGGTACAAGCGGACGCCATGATCGATCATCAACCGGCGTAGCGCGGGACCCAATGCCTGCTTCGGTTGACTGTCCATGACGATCCGTCATGGCCGAACACGCCCTGGCAGCGCGCTCCGCGCCGCTACAATAGGCGTTTGCCCAGTAACGGTAGCGCCATGTACGACAAGATCATCGATGCCCTGCGCCGCGGCGCTAACGCCGACGCACTGACCGCCGCGGAAACGCTGGCGGCCGAACGTCCGGACGACGCCCAGGCCCACCGCTGGCTGGCGGCGGCATTGCAGCAGAACGGCCAAGCCGAAGCCGCGCTGGCCAGCATCGACCAAGCCATCGCACTGGCGCCGCAGGAAGCCGATCTGCACCTGGCCCGGGCCGGCGTATTGATCGGTACCCGCCGCACCGATGAAGCGCAGGTTGCGCTGAACACCGCCAGCGGCCTGGACCCCAATCAGTTCAGCGCCTATCTGATGCAGGCGCAGCTGGCGCTGGGCCGCGGCGACCTGGACGAAGCCGAGCGTCTGAACCGACTGGCCGGGCGCGTGTCGCCGGATCATCCGCAACTGGCCGCCATCGATGGGATGGTCGCGCTGCGCCGCGGCGACGCGGATCGTGCGTTGCGTTTGGTGTCCGCGGCGATCCAGCAAGCACCGGAAGACGCGCAGCTGCGTTACGCGCTTGGCTTCATCCATATGGAAATGGGCCACTGGGCATTCGCCGAGCAAGCCTTCCGCGGCATCGTTGAGAAGAATCCTGCAGCCAAGAATCTGCACAGCCTGATCGCCGACCTCGTTCGTCGCCAAGGCCGCCCCGCCGATGCGGCCGATGAACTCGCTCCGCTGCTGGCCGAGCCTTCCGCTCACCCGGCCATCCATCGCTATGCCGGCCATCTGCGCCTGGCTGCCGGGCAGAACGAAGCTGCCTTGGAGTCGCTGCGCACCTCATTGGCGGGACAACCGCGTGACCGCGACACGCTGCTGGCCATCATCGAAGCCTGGCGCCGCCTGGGCGCGCAGGACGATGCCCGTGCCACGCTGGATGCAGCGTTGGCGACCACCTCCGACGCGCATGAGTTGTGGCTGGCGCGGTTGTTGTTCGAAACCGTCGGCAGTGCGGAAGCGCGCGCCGTGGTGGAACGCTGGGTGTCGGCCATGCCGACGCACATTCCCGCCTTGGAAGCGCAGATGGCGGTGTTGGATTTCGCCGGCGATACCGATGCCGCGGAAGGTATCGCGCGCCGGATTGTCGAACGGGACCCGGGCCGCAGCAGTGGAGAGCAGCGTCTGGTCGATGGCCTGTTGCAACGCGATCCCGCCGCGGCAATCGCACGGGTAGAAGATCTGGTGGCACGCGCGCAGGACCCGCAGGCCAAGCAGAGCCTGCGCGGCTGGCTGGGCTTCGTGCAGGACCGCGCCGGTCGTTTCGCCGATGCCATCGCTACGTGGTCGGCACTGGCGCAGGAGCTGGCGCCTTCCCGATTGCCTTTGCTGCCGTTGACGTCCGCGCCTCGCGAGTGGCCGCCACTGGCACCGGCGCCTGAGGCGCCCGGATCCCGACCTCTGCTTCTCTGGGGCGCGCCGGGTTCGGTGGTGGAATCGGTAGCGGGCGTGTTGGGCGCTGTGGGCGGCAAGCTCCGCGCCGATCGCTTCACGCCCAACCCGCCGCACGATGGCTTCCAGAACTACCGCACGCCCGTGGCACTGGCCTCCGGTGAACTTAAAGGCGAATCACTGATCGCTGAATGGCGTGCAGCCCTGCCGTCGCGTCAGGCCGCCGACGGCTCGCTTATCGACTGGCTGCTGTGGTGGGACAACGCATTGCTGCATGCGCTGCGGCCGCATCTGCCAGAAGGCCTGTTGCTGATTGCGGTGCGCGATCCGCGCGACGCTTTTCTGGATTGGCTGGCGTTCGGTTCGCCGGCTCCGATGGCACTGACGGATCAGCAAGCCGCGGCCGAATGGCTGGCGAAATCATTCATCCAGATTGCCGACCTGCACGCACAAGACCTGTACCCGCATCGGCTGATCCGCATGGACGCCATCAAGGACGATGCCGCGGCGGTGTCCGCCGCCATTGGCGAGGCGCTGGGCATGCAACTCCCGGCACCGCCGTCATCCGGCGCCAAGCGATTCCCGGAGGGACATTGGCGTCACTATGCGGATGCGCTGGCCGGTCCTTTCGCCGCGTTGACTCCGGTGGCCGTACGGTTGGGTTACCCGGAAAACTAGGGCCTGTTAGTGCGGTTAGGCTTTTGTAGGAGCGGCGTCCCGCCGCGAGCTCTTCCGTCAGGTCGCCAAAAGCAAGAGCAGTTGAAGCCCGACCGTTCGTCATCCGGGCGCGCTGCGGCGCGCTTTTGATCGCGCATGCCGAGAGGCTACCGGGGCGCGAACCTTTGCTTGTATCGCTATCTGACAGGAAGAGCTCGCGGCGGGACGCCGCTCCTACAAGAGCGAGCCCCTGGTAAGACTGGGAAGCAACGTGGCCTATCCTAGTAGCGTTAACACGCCCTATTCCACCCAACAGGAACGACCATGCGTATCTGGAGCGATAGTTTCGAAAACACCCAGCGTATTCCGGCCGAATTCGCGATGGGCCAGCCCGATGGTTTCGCGCCGAATCGCAATCCGCACCTGGCCTGGGATGACGTACCCGAGGCCACGCGGTCATTCGCATTGTTGTGCATCGATCCGGATGCACCGACCGTGCCGGAAACCGTCGGCCGCGATGATCTGGAGATCCCCGTCGATCAGCCGCGCACCGAGTTCGTTCATTGGGTCATGATCGACATCGCCGCCGACGTGCGCGAGATTGCAGCGGGATCAAGCAGCGACGCCATCACCGCCAAAGGCAAGCGGAATCCGCCGGGCCCCACGGGTTCACGACAAGGATTGAACGACTACACCGGTTGGTTTGCTGGTGACGCCGACATGGGTGGCGACTACTTTGGCTACGACGGCCCGTATCCGCCATTCAATGACCTGCGGGTCCATCGCTATTTCTTCCGCCTGTTCGCGTTGGATACTGAAAAGCTGGAACTGCCGGAACGCTTCACCGCCGCGGATGTCTTCCGCGCCATGCACCAGCATGTGCTGGCCGAGGCGACCATGCACGGCACGTACGCATTGAATCCGAAAGCTGTCAGTTGATGATGTCGCCGCTCTTGTGGGAGCGACGTGAGTCGCGACCGGGATCCCAAAGCTTTGGAGACGGATCAACACAGATAAGCACGGATAAAAAGCTTTTTTGATCCGGCATAATCCCAGTTAATCCGTGTCCAATGCGTCGTCGTGTCCACGGTCGCGACTCACGTCGCTCCCACAAGGTAGCTGTCTGCGATCTGTGGGGACGATGTAAGTCGCGACTGCAAAGACCCTACGGCTGCACCACTTCCGATTCAACCACCATGTCCAGTACGTAAACCTCGGAAGAGGCGTCGGCAGGTACTGGATTGCGCTTGAAGCGTTTCGTGCGCAAGACGTTGCGTATGCCGGCTTCGTGTGAATAGCCCTCAATGCTTTCATAGAAGTTCTGCCACTGGCCGGCGGCGGTTTTCAGGCCTTGGGCGTCGTACTGGAGTTCGCGCACCTGCAGGCAGCGTTTGTCTTTGATCAACGGATGGTTGCAGGGCTTTGTCTCCGCAGCGACTTCCAGGAAGACCGTTTCGCCGGTGCCGCCGTAGCGGGTTTGGGCGGTGGGTTTGCCCGTGAACGTCAGCACTTGGCCATCGCGTGGTTCGGTGCGCAATATCAATGTCGGCGTTGCGCCGTTTTCGATGCTGATATCCGGTGTTGCACTCAGCGCAGCGCTGATGGCCTGATCGGCCTGCATCAGCTTCGGTTCGCAAGCCATCTGAGTCTGCGCCAACGTGCCGACATTCAACTTCCCCTTCTCGACAGTGTAGGCGCCGCTCATGCCATTACAGCCACCGGAAGCGCTGAGCCTGCCATCGGCGAAGTCCAGCTGCAGTGGCTTGTCGGCGCGGGGGAACAGCGCTTCGATGCGCTGATCGCCACGGGCAGTGACCGCACGAGTGAGTTGCCAATGATGGCCGACAAGCATCGTGGTATCGATGTTTGTCGCGGTCGCGGAACTTGCCGGTGTGGCGGCGCTGGTTTGCGCATCCGATGGAGCAGAGGATTCCTGCGTTGGGTGCGTGCAGCCGGCCAGGGCGAGCGGAAACATCAGCAGTAGGGCACGGGTCATGGCGATTTCCTTATGAAGTTGGTTAGTTCCAACGCGCCGCAGGGTAGCGCGGGGTGAACACTCGCGCCACCGGTTCAGGCATTGGAGAGCGGTGAGCGGAAACGTTTCTCAACAGCCGAATGGCTGGCCATGACGATTCCTTCTTTTTCCGGTCTCCGGAATTCGCCCAATAAAAAACGCCGGCCTCAAGGGCCGGCGCTAAAGATGCCTGCGTTAGCGGGCAACGGAGGAGAGTCTTATTTGGTGATATCGACGTCCTTCGTCTCGCGAAGGAAGAACGTACCGATCACGAACGTGATCAGCGCCACGATGATGGGATACCACAAGCCCGAGTAGATGTTGCCGGTCAGCAGCACCAGTGCGAACGCGGTCGTTGGCAGGAACCCGCCGAACCAGCCATTGCCGATGTGATATGGCAACGACATCGACGTGTAGCGGATGCGGGTGGGGAACAGTTCCACCAGCCATGCGGCAATCGGGCCGTACACCATGGTCACGTACAGCACCAGGATCACCAGCAGCAACAGCACCATTGGTTTGTTCATCTGGGCGTTGTCGGCCTTGGCCGGGTAGCCTGCGCTGTCGATAGCCGCGGTGACCGCTTTCGCCAGCTTGTCTTGCTCCGCCTTGGCTTCCTCTGCCGTCACCTTGGTGAGGTCGACGCTTTCGATGACCGTGTCGCCGATGCGCACACTGGCCAGGGTGCCGCCCGCTGCGGTCTGGTTGGTATACGGCACGCTGCGGCTGTTGAGCAGATTCTTCACCAGGTCGCAGGAGTTGGTGAACTTGACGTGGCTCTTCAACTCACCCGGGACGAACTGGAACGAACAATCCTTCGGGTCCGCGATCACCACCGCGGGCGAATTCGCCGCGGCTGCTTCCAGGGCCGGATTGGCGTAGTGCGTCAGTGCCTTGAAGATCGGGAAGTAGGTGACGGCCGCCAACAAACAACCGGCCATGATGATGGGCTTGCGGCCGATCTTGTCCGATAGCCAGCCGAAGAAGATGAAACCGCCGGTGGCGATCGCCAGTGCCGCCGCGATGTACAGGTTGGCGGTGATCGGATCGACCTTCAGTGTCTGGGTCAGGAAGAACAACGCATAGAACTGGCCCGCGTACCACACCACGGCCTGGCCGGCGGTCGCGCCCAGCAGTGCCAGCAGCACGATCTTGCCGTTGCTCCAATTGCCGAAGCTTTCCGTCAGCGGCGCCTTGGAGTGCTTGCCTTCGGACTTCATCTGCTGGAACACCGGTGATTCGTTCAACTTCATCCGGATCCACACCGACACCAGCAACAGCACGAACGAAATCAGGAACGGAATACGCCAGCCCCACTCCTTGAAGGCGTCTTCGCCCAGCAGCGTGCGGCAGCCCAGGATCACCAGCAACGACAAGAACAGGCCGACCGTCGCGGTGGTCTGGATGAAGCTGGTGTACAGGCCGCGTTTGCCCATCGGCGCATGCTCGGCGACATAGGTGGCCGCGCCGCCGTATTCACCGCCCAAGGCCAAGCCTTGCAAGCATCGCAACACCACCAGCAGGATGGGTGCCGCTATGCCGATCGAGGTGTAAGTGGGCAGTATGCCGACCAGGAACGTCGAAATACCCATGATGACGATGGTGACGAGGAACGTGTACTTGCGCCCGATCATGTCGCCCAGGCGTCCGAACACGAGTGCGCCGAACGGACGTACCGCGAAGCCGGCGGCGAAGGTGAGCAACGCCATGATGAAGGCGCTCCCCGCGGGCAGCGCGGAGAAGAAGTGCACGGCGATGATCGCCGCGAGTGAGCCATACAGATAGAAGTCGTACCACTCGAAAATGGTGCCCAGGCTCGAGGCGATGATGACCTTTCGGTGGCTCTGCGTCAGTGCGCCCGGTGCGGGCGCGGCGGCGGTTGTGGTGGACATGGTGTTCTTCCCCTCAGAAGGTGTACTTGACGTGGGTGTGCAGACGCTTCAGATCGCCTTCGCGATCATCCTCAAGCGAACGCTGGCCATAGATCAGTTCCGCACCGAGATCGAGCTTCGGGAACGGCGAGTAGATCACGTTGGCATGCATCGACTGCGTGCGTTCGGTGACGCCAAAGCCGGTCATGGCCGCGTCGTTGTCGAAGTGCGAGGCCGAGTACATCAGGTTGGTGCGCACTTTCGGGCTGAACACGTGACGCCAGGCGACGAATCCGCCGTAGCCGTCCAGTGCATTGATGTCGCCGTTGGCTTCGGTGACGACGTCGCTGCCCACGCCGAAGGCCAGGTAGCGGCCGATGCCCTGGCCGGCGTTGACCGCGTAACGGATGTCGTCGCTCTTGCCCAGGTTGAACTTGCCCGACACGCTGACCGACGCGCCAGTGTCGGTTTCGTCCGCCACTTTGAACTGACGCAGCAGGCCGGCAACACTGAAGTGGCCCCAGTCACCCTTGGCCTGCCAACGTGCGGTGACGTCGGGTGCCGCGTTGTCGCCGCTGTTGAAGCGCGTGCCAGCCAGGTACGGCGTGACCGTCGTTTGCGGGTTCTCCACCGAGAACGACCAAGGTCCCTTCGTGTAGCGCAGCTGCGCCTGGCGCACGAAGATGGTGCCATCGGTGGGCCCGACGAAGTCGACTGCATCCGGCAACGCCGCGGTGTCCATGAAGTTGGACCAGGCTTGGCCGGCCAGCCAGTTGTTCCAGGTCACGTACGCCTGGCGCAGGCTGACCGCATAGGTGTTGGTCGATGTCTCGTTGCCGACCAGGGTATTGTTGCCGCCGCCGAAGAAATCAGCCTCGATGTAGGCCTTGAACTTGTCGCCACCCTCGGTCACGTGATCGGCGCTCAGCCAGAAACGCGAGAACTGTGCGTGGAAGTCAGCGTACGGATCGCCGCCGTCCGCGCCGGCGCCGCCGACGGGAATGGTGCTGGGCACATAGAACAGGCGACCGGACGAACCATCGGCAATGCGGCCGTCGCTGGTGTCGGTCACCATTGCGTCCATCTTGATGAAGCCGCCATAGGAGAACACGGTTCCCGGATTGGCTGCCGTCATGATGGTGGTGTTCTGAATCGGCTGTTTGCCCGCCGGCAACGGCGCGGGCTGCGCTGCCTGCGTGGCCTGTACCTGGGTGACTTGCTGCTGCGTGGTGGCGATCTGCGATTGCTGCTGTTGCTGCGCCGACACCAGCATCTGCACCTGCCGCTCCAACTCGGCGACACGTGCTTCCAACGCCCGTTCCTTGGCGGTTTGAGCGAAGGCCATGCCTGGCGCGATAAGGGCGACGAATAGCGCGGCCGCCAACGGCCGCCGCGTCATCGATGCGATACGTGTGGTCATAACCCCTCCCGGAAATGGACGCGGGCCGCCAGCGGGGCGGCCGCCAGGCAGACTTGCGCTTGAGCGTGGCCCGCGCCTATTCGCCATTAGTCGTATACGCGGGCGACTTGCGCTAAATCCTTGTGAATCAGGCCCTGTGACGATTGCGGACGTAACCATGGCTACGGCGTTTTACGACCAAGGTCTAAGGCGGTTGCTGCGATGCCGCATGATGGAATGCGGCAAACTCAACCATCGCAATCGGCAGGCGCCGGCTCCGCATTCGCAGCGAACCGCGTGTTCCTGTCAAAATCGACCAGCTCACATTGGTGCGGCTTGAAACGGTATTACTTGGACGTACTAGTTGTCCTGCGCCGATAGAGCGGGCTCCAATAGAGCCAGGTCCAATCGATAAAAAAAATTTGGCGGTCTTTGGGAGGCCTCATGACAGATATCTACCCGGTCGATCCGGCATTCGCCGACAAGGCGAGCATTCGCCAGGACGACTATCAGCGCGACTACCAGGCCTCGGTGGAAAATCCGGAGACGTTCTGGGGGCAGGTGGCCGAACGGCTGCAGTGGTTCAAGAAACCGACCAAGATCAAGGATGTCAGCTTCGGCCTGGACGACTTCCACATTCGCTGGTTCGAAGACGGCGAACTCAACGCCAGCGTCAATTGCCTGGACCGCCAACTCGCCACCCGCGGCGATAAGACAGCGCTGCTGTTCGAACCGGATAGCCCGGATGCACCGTCCTACCGCGTCACCTATCGCGAACTCTACGAGCGCACCTGCAAGCTGGCCAACGCACTACGCAACCTGGGCGTGCAGAAAGGCGATCGCGTCACTCTCTACATGCCGATGATTCCCGATGCGGCCGTGGCGATGCTGGCCTGCGCGCGCATCGGCGCCATCCATTCGGTGGTGTTCGGCGGCTTCGCACCCAATTCCATCGCCGATCGCGTGGCCGACTGCGGCAGCAAGCTGATCATCACCGCCGATGAAGGACTGCGCGGCGGCAAGAAAGTGCCGCTGAAGGCGAATGTCGATGCCGCCCTGAAGCTGCCCGGCACCAACTCTGTCGAGACCGTGCTGGTCGTTCGCCATACGGGCGGCGCAGTGGACATGCAAATGCCGCGCGACCGTTGGTTCGATGCAGTGGTCGACCCGCAGCCGGCCGAGTGCGAGCCGGAACGCATGAACGCGGAAGATCCGCTTTTCATCCTGTATACCTCCGGCTCCACCGGCAAACCCAAAGGCGTGCTGCACACCACCGGTGGCTATCTGCTCTACGCCAGCTATACCCACGAAGCGGTATTCGACCTGAAAGAGGACGACGTCTACTGGTGCACCGCCGACGTGGGCTGGGTCACCGGCCACAGCTATATCGTCTACGGGCCGCTGGCCAATGGCGCCACGGCGCTTATGTTCGAAGGCGTGCCCAACTATCCGTCGGTGTCGCGCTTCTGGGAAGTGATCGACAAGCACCAGGTCACCATCTTCTACACCGCACCCACCGCCATCCGCGCGCTGATGCGCGAAGGCGAAGCACCGGTCAAGAAAACCTCGCGCAGTTCACTGCGGCTGCTGGGCAGCGTGGGCGAGCCGATCAATCCGGAAGCCTGGCGCTGGTACTACGAAGTGGTGGGCGATTCGCGCTGCCCGATTGTCGACACCTGGTGGCAGACCGAAACCGGCGGTGTGCTGATCACGCCGCTGGCCGGTGCGATAGATCTGAAACCCGGTTCGGCTTCGCTGCCGTTCTTCGGCATACGCCCGGCATTGGTGGATGCCAATGGCGAAACACTGCAAGGCGCCGCCGAAGGCAACCTGGTGCTGCTGGATTCCTGGCCCGGCCAGATGCGCACCGTGTATGGCGACCACCAGCGTTTCATCGACACCTACTTCCGCACCTACCCCGGTACGTATTTCACCGGCGACGGTTGTCGGCGCGATGAGGATGGGTATTACTGGATCACTGGGCGCGTCGACGACGTCATCAACGTCAGCGGCCACCGCATCGGCACCGCCGAAGTGGAAAGCGCGCTGGTGTCGCACCCGAAAGTCGCCGAAGCCGCGGTGGTTGGATTCCCGCACGACATCAAGGGCCAGGGCATCTATGCCTACGTCACGTTGATAGCCGGCGAAACGCCCAGCGACGAACTGCAGAAAGAGCTGGTGCTGTGGGTGCGCAAGGAAATCGGCCCGATCGCCGCCCCCGACCATCTGCAATGGGCACCAGCCTTACCCAAGACCCGCTCCGGCAAGATCATGCGCCGCATCCTGCGCAAGATCGCCGAGAACGCACCGGACCAGCTGGGCGATACGTCCACGCTGGCGGATCCGTCCGTGGTTGAGTCTTTGGTGGCGGAACGGAAGGTGAAGTGAGCGGGGAGGCTAAAAGCAAATCCCCCCTGCCCCCCTTTTTCAAAGGGGGGAATTCCCCACTTCGTCTGAATACATGGCGATGCCCGGCCGCAGTAGCGGCCCGGACAGCTCTCCTAGGCGACCTCAGTGAGCTTAACGAAAGTTTCCCCCCGTTGAAAAAGGGGGGCAGGGGGGATTTGCTCCTAACGTCCTTTGACAATCTCTTGCCAGATCGCTTCGACCACAGCATCGGTTTCGAGCAACGTTTGTCCGTCGTCAAAGCGCAGCACCCGCAATCCCAACTGCTGAAGATAGCTATCGCGAACCGCATCGCGCGCCATTCCCGCCGCGTCGAAATGTTGTCCTCCATCAAGTTCGATCACCAAGCCGGCGGCCGGTGCGTAAAAGTCAACGATGTAACGTCCGATCGGCTTCTGCCGATAGAACTGCACCCCATGCAACTGTTTCCTGCGTATATGAAGCCACAGCCGCCGCTCGGCGTCGGTCATGTCTCGGCGAAGTCGGCGCGAGTAGGGCTTGAGATAGCGTTCGTATCTGAGCATGGATACAGCAAATCCCCCCTGCCCCTCTTTTGCAAAGGGGGGAATCTCGATTCTCTTGTAAGAAAAGAACGCCTGAAGACCTACAACCACGGGAGGTCAACAAGCGTCGGGATTTCAGGACCCACGGATACACCCCCCTTGCAAAAGGGGGGCAGGGGGGATTTGCTTTTACAAGGAAGGAGCCCCGCATGCCGACACTGTTAATCGCCGACGACCACCCGCTGTTCCGCGAAGCGCTGCGCGGTGCGGTCAAGCGCGTGCTGCCGGGCGTGGTGTTGCATGAAGCCGACAGTGTCGATGCGTTGTATGTGCTGGCCGATGCGCATCCGGATGCCGATCTGCTGTTGATGGATCTCAACATGCCCGGCGCGCATGGGTTCAATGCGTTGGTGCACCTGCGTTCCTTGCATCCGCAGCTGCCGGTTGTCATTGTCTCGGCGCGCGAAGAGCCTGCGGTGATGCGGCGCGCGCTGGATCATGGCGCGCTGGGTTTCATTCCCAAGTCCGCCGATTCGGACACCATCGGCGAGGCCATCGGCCTGGTGCTGGATGGCGAACGCTGGGCGCCGGCGGAGGCGCACAACGCTCCTCCCATTGGCAGCGATGAGCGCGATGTGGCGCAGCGTGTGCGTGATCTGACGCCGCAGCAGTTCAAGGTTCTGCAGATGCTTGGCGCGGGACGGTTGAACAAGCAGATCGCCTACGATCTCAATGTGTCGGAAGCCACCATCAAGGCCCACGTCACCGCGATCCTGCGCAAGCTGGGTGTCACCAACCGTACGCAAGCCGTGCTGATGGCTGGCCGCTTGGCGGTGGATCCGGATGGCATCGTGCTGCCCCCGGAAGATGACGGCTGATCGTCGTTGCCAGGCCTACGTAGGCGTCGCCGCCTGCGTCGTCGCATGCGCAGCCAGGAAGGCGCGCAGTGACGCGGGTTTGACCGGCTTGGTCAGCACTCGGTAACCGCGTTCACGGGACAGTTGTTTCAGCTCGTCGCGGCCATCGGCCGTCAACAACGCACCAGCGATGGGGCCAGGGCATGCTTCACGTAGCGCGTCCAACGTATCCAGCCCGTCCAGGCGATCGTGCAGGTGATAGTCCACTAGCATGACGGTTGGCGCCGCCGCGATCTTTTCCAGTGCTTCATCCACCGTGGTGGCGGTAAGCGCCTCGACCTGCCAACGTTCGAGCAGCGCGCGCATGCCGTCGACGATTTCCTGATCGTTGTCGACGCACAGCACGCGCAAGCCCGCAAGCGATCCGGAGGGCGGTGCGGTCCGTTCCATAGGTGGATGGTGTTCGGCAACAGCAGCCGCACGCGGCACCGTGATGGAGAACATGCTGCCGCGGTTGACCGCGCTGCGCGCATCCAGTTCGTGGTTGAGCAGGCGCGAAATGCGCTGGCAGATGGACAGACCCAGTCCGAGGCCGCGCTCGCCCCAGTCGAACGGCTGCTGGAAACGATGGAATTCTTCGTATATCTGTCGCATGTGGTTCTGTGGAATGCCGGGCCCGGTATTCCAGACCTGCAGTACCGCGTCGCCATCGCGCGCGCGCATGCCCAGGACGATGCGGCCGTCGCGCGTGTAGCGCAACGCATTGGCCAGGAAGTTCTGAAGCACGCGCCGCAACAGGCGCCGGTCACTGCGTACCGGCATCAGGCGGGCATGCACGCGCAGGTCCAATCCACGGCCGGCGGCGACGGGCGCATATTGCTGGGCGAGTTCACGCAGCAGTTCGCCGGCGTCAAAATCACTGATCTCGGTACGCAATCCGCCCGCGTCCAGGCGGGAAACATCGAGCAAGCCATC
Source organism: Pseudoxanthomonas sp. CCNWLY206-1 (assembly GCF_039710385.1). Taxonomy (NCBI): domain Bacteria; kingdom Pseudomonadati; phylum Pseudomonadota; class Gammaproteobacteria; order Lysobacterales; family Lysobacteraceae; genus Pseudoxanthomonas; species Pseudoxanthomonas sp. CCNWLY206-1. The sequence goes on from NZ_JBDKXI010000005.1 coordinate 211,393, forward strand.
CAGCAACTCCTCCGCCGCGCGCAATGAGGCATCCACGCGTTCGGCCAGGTGTTCCTGTTCCGCACCTTGCTCGCTGTCTCGCAGAGCGGAAACGAACAGGCGCGCGGCATTGAGCGGTTGCAACACGTCATGGCTGATGGCCGCCAGGAAGCGCGTCTTCGATTGCTGCGCGATCTCGGCGGCATGGCTGCGTTCGGCCACGCGCTCCTCCAAGGTTTCGTTGGCCTCCAGCAACAGCGTTTCGGCGCGCTTGAAATCGGTGATGTCGTTGTAGCTGGTCACGTATCCGCCGCCGGGCAACGGTTGGCCACGCATCTCGATCACTTGACCGTCAGGGCGAACGCGCTCGAACACATGTGGCGAGCCGGCGCGCATGTAGCCGATGCGCTTGTTGATCTGTTCGTCGATGTCGCCTTCGCTCAGCTCGCCGCGCTCCGCGTTGTAGCGGATCAGGTCGGCGACGGGCCGGCCCACGTAGAGCATGCCGTCGGGATAGCCGAACATCTGCTGGTAGCGGCGGTTCCAGGCGACCAGCCGCATGTCTGGATCCACGACGCTGACGCCGGCGCTGATATTTTCCAAGGTGGTCGACAGGATCTCGCGGTTGAAGCGCAGCTCCTGGCCGGCTTGATCCAGCACCGCCACCACTTCGCCTAGCTCCATGCCTGAGCCGCGCAGCACGCTGGTCAGCACGATGCGTGCCGACGCGGCGCCGATAGCGGCGGCCAGCAGGCGTTCGGTGAACTGCACCCACACACGATCGGCCGGCGCGTTGAGTTGCAGTTCGCGCTCGGAAGCTTGGGCTTGTTCGGCGAAAGCACGCCGCGCATGACGCTCGCCGACCACGCGTTCGGCCAGCGTGCGCAGGTCGCCGACACGCACGTTGCCCGGCCACTCGCCAGCGACCAGGGCAGGGCGCTGCGCATAAGGATCCAGGAAAGGCGCGGCCCGCAGGCGCTCGTCGACACCGGGGCGCCAACGCGCCGACACGATCATCATCGCGCCGGTATTCAGCAGCAAGGACCAGAAGCTGCCATGCGTCAGCGGGTCCCAGCCAGTGAGGCCGAACAGTTGCTGCGGCCGCAGCCAAGCGAGATCGAAGGGTCCGCTTTGCAGCCAGTCGGATCCGATCCAGCCGGCCTGGGTCATCGTTGGCAGTAACAGCGTGTAGATCCAGGTCAGGAAGCCCAGCACCATGCCGACTTCCACGCCGCGCCGGCTGGCACCGCGCCAGTACAGTCCTCCGATCAGGCCGGGCGCGAACTGCGCGACCGCCGCGAACGCCATCAGGCCATACGAGGCCAACGTGCTGTCATTGCTGCTGCTGCGATAGTAGGTGTACGCAGTCAGCGCCAGCAGCAGGATGGCCACGCGGCGAATCCACAACACGCGCGAAGCGACGTCCGCCTCGGCGTGATGCTCCGCCCAGCCACGCCGCAGCAGTACCGGCATGACCAGGTCGTTGCTGACCATCGTCGCCAGCGCGATGCTGGCCACGATGACCATGCCGGTCGCGGCCGAAAAACCGCCGACGTAGGCGACCAGCGCCAGCGCGTTGCGCCCTTCAGCCAGCGGCAGCGCCAGGATGAAACTGTCGTTGGCCACGCTGCTGCCGTTGCCGAACAACGCCATGCCCGCCGCCGCGACCGGCACCACCATCACCGAGATCAGCGCCAGGTAGACACCGAACAGCCAGCGCGCGCGGCGGATATCGCTGACGTCGCCGCATTCCACCACCGCGACATGGAACTGGCGGGGCAGGCAGACGATGGCCAGGAACGCCAGCAATGTCTGGGTGATGAAGCCGACCGGCGGCGAGTTCTCGAACAGCGTACGCGCCGAGTCGGCGACGTGGATGGAGTGCCCTTCCAGCCAGAAATAGGCGAATACGCCAATGGCGATCATCGCCACCAGCTTGACCACCGATTCCAGCGCTATCGCCAGCATCATGCCGTGGTGGTGCTCGGTGGCATCCACCTGGCGCGTGCCGAACAGCGCGGCGAATAGCGCCATCAACAACGCGACATACAACGCCGGATCGGAGAAGAAGCCCTGCGGGGAATCGCCCGATTGACCGGTCAGCACGTTCAGGCTCATCGCCACGGCTTTGTACTGCAGGGCCAGATAGGGCACCACGCCGATCAGCGCGATCACCGTTACCAGGGCAGCGAGTCGTCGCGAGCGTCCATAGCGAGAGGAAATGAAATCGGCGATGGAGACCGTGTTCTCGCTACGCGCGATCAGCGCCAGCCGCTCAATGATGCGCCAGCCGAACAACAGCAACAGCACGGGGCCCAGATAGATGGGCAGGTAGCCGATACCGTTGCGTACGGCGCTGCCCACGGCGCCGTAGAACGTCCACGAAGAACAATAGACCGCCAGCGCCAGGCTGTAGACCACCGGCCGTAGCCACGGCCGGTCGGGATACATCGGGCGGCGGTCGCCCCACCACGCCACGCCGAACAGCAGCGCGGCATAGCCTATCGATACCAGCAACAGGAGCCAGCTCGAAACCAAGGTTGTCCTCCCCATTGCTCTGCGGTGCCAGTGTACTGCGGGGCTCGGCGGCGCGCGGAAGCGTGCGTCAGCAGCTTGCCGCTGGGCGCGGGATCGGGGAAGCTCGCATACCCATACGGCACCGCGACGCTCCGCAATGAGGGTCTGCCATCCGCCGGAACCCAGGAGCACACGAACCGTGACCTCGACGACAGAATCCCCGAACGCGCCGCTGCCCCTGCGCGAGAAAATCGGCTACGGCATCGGCGACATGGGATTCAACTTCTACTGGGCCAACATCTCTTCGTTCCTGCTGATCTTCTATACCGATGTGATGGGGCTGGCCGCGGGCGCTGTCGGGACAATGATCCTGGTCACCAAGATCATCGACGCCATCACCGATCCGATGATGGGCGCCATCGCCGACCGTACCCGCACCCGCTGGGGCAAGTTCCGCCCTTATCTGCTGTATGCGGCGCTGCCCATGGCGGTCACCGGCGTGCTGACCTACACCGTGCCGGCCGTCGAGGGCGGTGCCCGGTTGCTGTGGGGCTACGTGACGTTCTCGCTGATGATGCTGGCGTACACCGTGCTTAGCACACCGTACTCAGCATTGTCCGGCGTCATTACCGGCGACAGCCAGCAGCGCACGACGCTCATCAGTTTCCGTTTCATCGCCGCGTTCGCGGGCACCGCCATCGTCAACTACTGCACGCTGGACATGGTCGAATGGCTGGGCCGCGGCGACGAGCCGCTCGGCTGGCAGCTGACCATGGCCGTCTATGGCGTGGCCGCCGCGGCGTTGTTCATCACCGTTTTCCTGACCACCCGCGAACGCATCTCGCCGCCGCCACAGCAGAACAGCGCGATAAAGCAGGACGTGAAGGACCTGTTGAACAACAAGGCATGGATGGTGCTGTTCGCGCTGGCGCTGATCATCATGGTGACCATCGTCATGCGCGGCGGCGCGGCGGTGTACTACATGAAGTATTTCGTGCAGCGTCCGGACCTGACCGGGAAATTCCTTGGCGTTTACTCGGTCGCGTTGGCGATCGGCGCGGCGATCACTCCGCTGCTGACGCGGCACATCGACAAGAAGCGGTTGATGGTGCTGCTGATGGCCACGGTCGGCGTACTCAGTTGCGCCATGTTCTTTATTCCCGCGGACGCAATCGGCGTGATGTTCGTGCTCAACACGTTGATAGGGTTGGCACTGGGACCGAAATCGCCATTGGCGTTCTCGATGTACGCCGACACCGCCGACTACACCGAGTGGAAGATGGGACGGCGCGCGACTGCGATGACGTTCGCGGCGGCGACGTTTTCGCAGAAACTGGGCGGGGCGCTCGCGTCCGCAATCATCGCGTGGATGCTGGCAGGCATGGGTTATATCGCCAACCAGGCGCAATCGGACGCGTCGCAGATGGGCATCGTGTTGTTGTTGACAGTGATTCCAGGCGTGGTGGCGTTCATCGCCGCCTTCACGATGCGTTTCTATCCGCTGGATAACGCGCGGTTGACGCAGATACAGAGCGAGTTGCTGGCGCGCAAGGCGGTGCAGCCATGAGCGTGCCGCTAATCACCGCGGGTGACGACGGCGCACGGGTGAGCTTGTCCACGCCGACGGCGATGCCGCTGGCATCGGCGTTCCTGTGGAACCGGAGGATGATGGTTCAGATCAATTGCCGCGGTTACGCCACCGCTCAATTCATGCAGCCGGAACCCGCCAAGTACGCGCATGCGCCGAACCTGGAGGCGCGCACGTTCATGCAGCCGGAGCAGCCGTACTACGCCCATCATCCGGGCCGTTTCTTCTACATCAAGGACGAAGACGACGGCGCGTTGTTCTCGGTGCCATACGAGCCGGTGCGCGCACTGGCCGAGACGTTCGAGTTCATCGCCGAGCCAGGACGGATCGGCTGGCGGGTTCAACACGCCGGCTTGCTGATTGAAGCGTCATTGCAGCTGACGACCGACGACGTGGTCGAGCTGTGGTCGCTGCGAGTGCGCAACCTGTCGGGACGCGCGCGCCGGATCAGCGTCTATCCGTACTTCCCGGTCGGCTATATGTCGTGGATGAACCAGTCGGCAAGTTACCGGTCCGCCCTGGGCGGCATCGTCTGTGCCAGCGTCACGCCGTACCAGCGCGTCGAGGACTATTTCAAGAATCGCGACTTCAAGGATCTGACCTTCCTGTTGCACGAGCGCGCACCGGACGGCTGGGAGACCCGACAGGCGGCGTTCGAAGGCGAGGGTGGCCTGCACGCGCCCAGCGCCTTGCAGGGACCACTGCTGGCCGGTGGTGAGGCGCACTACGAAATGCCGACGACAGCACTTCAGTACCGGCTGGCGCTTGCCGACGGCGCGGACGAGCACTTCCGCTTCCTGTTCGGTCCAGCGCACGATGAGAATGAAATCGCCGCATTGCGTGCGCGCCATCTGTCGGCGGAAGGATTCGCTGCGGCCGATGCCGCGTATGCGCACTACCTGGGACAAGGTCGCGGCTGTCTTCGGATCGAAACGCCCGAGCCGGCACTGGATCACTTCGTCAATCATTGGCTGCCGCGGCAGGTGTACTACCACGGCGACGCCAACCGGCTGACCACCGACCCGCAGACACGCAACTATCTGCAGGATCACATGGGCATGGCCTACGTGCAGCCGCAGAGCACACGCCAGGCGATTCTGCGGGCGCTGTCGCAGCAGGAGGCCAGTGGCGCGATGCCGGATGGCATCCTGCTTATCGAAGGCGCCGAGCTGAAGTACATCAACCAGATTCCGCATACCGACCATTGCGTATGGCTGCCGGTCTGTCTGCAGCCGTACCTGGACGAGACCGGCGACAGCGCACTGCTGGACGAACCGGTGACCGGCAGCGATGGTGCCACCGCGACCGTATTCGAACGGATATCCGCCGCGATGCGCTGGCTGCTGGCGGCGCGCGACGAACGTGGCCTGAGCTTCATCGCCCAGGGTGATTGGTGCGATCCGATGAACATGGTCGGCTACCGCGGCAAGGGCGTATCGGGTTGGCTGACCCTGGCCACGGCGCACGCGTTGACGCTGTGGGCTGGCATTTGCGAACGCCATGGCCGCGCGGACGCGGCAGTCGAATTCCGAACCGGTGCCGCACACGCCAATGCTGCAGTGAATACGCACCTGTGGGATGGCGATTGGTATGCGCGCGGCATCACCGACGACAACGTCGTGTTCGGCGTCGCGCGCGATACCGAAGGCCGTATCTACCTCAATCCGCAGAGCTGGGCGATGCTCAGTGGCGCGGCGGATCCGGAGCGTCAGTCGCGCTTGCTCGCCGCGGTGGAAGCGCAGTTGGAAACGCCATACGGCGTGACGATGCTGGCGCCGGCCTACACCGGCATGCGTGATGATGTCGGTCGGTTGACGCAGAAGTTTCCCGGCTCGGCCGAGAACGGATCGGTCTACAACCATGCGGCTGCGTTCTACATCCACAGCCTGTATCAGGTCGGCGATGGAGATCGCGCTTACCGGTTGCTGCGGCAAATGCTGCCCGGGCCGGATTTGCAGGATTATCTGCGGCGCGGCCAGTTGCCGGTATTCGTACCCAACTACTACCGCGGTGCGTGGTACCAGTATCCGGATAGCGCCGGCCGTTCCAGCCAATTGTTCAACACCGGCACGGCGGCTTGGGTTTATCGCTGCGTGATCGAGGGTTTGTTTGGCTTGCGTGGCGATGGCGATGTCTTGCGCATCTCGCCGCAACTGCCGCCGCATTGGACGCATGCGCGTGTGCAGCGCCGTTTCCGTGGTGCCGAATTCGAGGTGGAGTTCCGTCGTGAAGCGGATTGCAAAGGCGTAACGGTGAGCGTCGATGGCATGGCGATGGCGGAAGCTGCGATCGGCGCGATCGAAGCCGGTTGCCGCTATCGCGTGCAAGTCACGCTGCCGGTGAGCCGATGACGAGTGCCGCTGACAGCTTGACGCCCGTGCAGGCAATCGTGGTGATGGGCGTGTCCGGCAGCGGCAAATCGCTGCTGGCGCGCGCGTTGGCCGAACACTATGGCGCCCGTTATCTGGACGCGGACGATTTTCATAGCCCGCAGGCGCGTGCCCGCATGGCCAGCGGGCAACCATTGACCGATGAAATGCGTGTGCCATGGGTGGCAGCGCTGGCTGCGGCGCTACGCGATCATGCAGGCCGCGGCGAGCGAGTGGTATTGGCTTTTTCCGGCCTGCGCGCCGCGCATCGGATGCAATTGCGTATAGGCAGTGGCCTGCGCCTGCTGTTTCTGTTCCTGCGTGGCGCGCCGGAACTTATTGCTCAGAGATTGGGCACGCGCGCCGGCCACTTCATGCCGCCGTCGCTGCTGGAAAGCCAGTTCGAAACGCTGGAAACGCCGGAAGCCGAACCCGATGTGCTGCCGGTCGATATCGCGCCGCCGCCGGCACAGATGATCGCCGCAGCCGTCGCAGCGATAGAGGCCTATCGTGCCGCTGCGGTGTCTTCCGACAGCACGGGCCAGGATCGCAGCAACTGACGTGCAGCCGCTTCGGCTTGGCCGCGCAGTTCCGGCACCGCGATGCTCTCCCACAGGCAGCCGATACGCAGGCTGCCGATAGCCATGAGCCGCGGTTGCGGTTGACCCTGTGCATTCAGCAATGCGCCATCGCGGTCGGTACGCAAGCCGATGCCGTGCGGCCCGGCTTGCGCATGTCCGCTGCCCAGCAGCTCCAGCAGCAGCGGATTGCGCATGGTCTGCGCCCGCATTTCCACGCCGGTGGCGTTGATGATGCGATCCACGTCGAGCGGTTGATCGTGGCCATCGCGCTGCCGCACCACCAGGCGAACGCATGCGCCGGCGGGCATGACGGCATCCAGCCGGCCACGGTGCTGCTGCAATTGGCCGCTCGTTTGCAGCTCTTTGATGCAGGCATGCACCTGTGGCGCGATGCGGTGACGGTGCACGTCCCATAGGCGCACCACATGGCGCAGAAAGCGACGCTGATCGGCGACCGACAACGACTGCCACAAAGACTGTCCCAGAGGCCGGATGCGTTCCATTACCGCCTGCCAAGGCAAGCCCTGCGCCACGGCAACGTGCGCTTGGGTGCGAAGAAAGCGCATACGCTGACGCAGGTTCATCGCTAGCAGTTCCTGCGCATCGAAATCGGCGACCGCATGCTTGCTGTGCGACAGCGGCAGCAATGCGTGCCGGGACAGCACATGGATTTTTCCGCGGTGACCGTTGCCGGCAAGGCTGAGCGTGCTGTCGACCATGCTCAATCCGGAACCGACGATGCATACCGACGCATTGACGGGAATGGCTTTCACCGCATCGAAATCCCAGGCGGAAATCACCATGCCCGGCGGCAAACTACCCGCACCTCTCGCCGGCAGCGGCTTGGAGGCATTGCCTACCGCCAGCACTACACCATGCGAGGACAAACTTCCGCCGCCCTGCAGGTGAAGCTGAAACACATTGCCGTTTTCATTCAAGCCGACAACGCGTTCGTGCACGACCTGCAACGTCGCGGTGCTGGCTGCGCGCGAGCGCTCAAGACGGTCACGCAGATATCGGCTGTAAAGCCGGCGCTCCGCGTACTGATGGGCCAACGCCGCGCGATCGACCTCGCCACCTGACAGCTCCATCATGTAATCAAGAAAGTCTTCGGGTGCGTCGTCGAACGCACTCATGCGGCGGACGGGAACATTGAGAAGATGTTCGCCATAGCCGGTGGCGTAGGCCACGCCTTCGCCCAAGTGCACAGCCGGCTCGATCAGCACGATACGTGTCGCCGCTTGCGCCATGCGCAACGCGTGAATAGCCGCGAGCACACCGCCCGCACCACCACCGATGATGGCGAGATCGAAAATGTTTTCGTTCTGGGTGCTCGTCATGGCGGGTATTTTAAGCGATACATGATTTGCGCTTATGACGATGGGGCATGACTCGCTTGGGCGAACAGTTAGGTGATGTTTTTCACTGTGTCGTCGCCACGGCTAATGTCGAAAAGCCATCGCGGACCAAACCAAAAAATTAGAATTCGTGCTGGTGATCAGCGTTTGCCTTTAGGTGGCTACACCAAGCTGAGCGGGGCTACCGTAGGAGCGGCGTCCCGCCGCGAGCTCCTTCTGTCGGCTGACAATAAAAGCGAAGAGCTCGCGCCGGGACGGCGCTCCTACCTGTTCACGACCTTTCCACAGCTCGGGCACCCATCGGCATGCGCATCGGTGATTCGCAAGCGTGTCTCTTCGCCCCAGACGAGGAAGGGAATTCGGACTCAATGCCGGATCCGCAAAACAAAAAGCCCGCTTGGAGGCGGGCTTTTTGCAGAACTTAGGGGCTTGAGTCGCTGGACCCCGGCCTGCGCCGGGGTGACGATTCGGCAAGGCCGCTCGCGCTATGCGCGTGCGGGCCGAAGCGTCACTTGATCTTGCCTTCCTTGTAGATCACGTGCTTACGGACGACGGGATCGTACTTCTTGATCTCCATCTTGCCGGGCGTGTTCTTCTTGTTCTTGTCGGTGGTGTAGAAATGGCCGGTGTTGGCCGAGGAGATCAGACGGATTTTGTCGCGCTTGGAAGCCATGTTTGATTACTCCTCAGACCTTTTCGCCGCGGGCGCGCAGCTCGGCCAGGACGGCGTCGATGCCGTTCTTGTCGATGGTGCGCAGTGCATGCGCGGAAACTTTCAGTTTGACCCAGCGGTTTTCGCTGGCGACCCAGAAACGGCGTTCATGCAGGTTGGGCAGGAAGCGACGGCGGGTTCGGTTGTTGGCGTGGGAGACGTTGTTACCCGTCTGCACACGCTTGCCGGAAACTTGGCATACGCGGGACATTACGCACCTCGAAGGTAGATTTTGCCTCCCTTGGCCAGGAAGACGGCGGCCCCGGCGCGGCCTGAGACAGGACAAACGCCACGCGATTCAGGGGGTAAACCGCTGCAGACACAAGCCGGAATCGCGTTTCCGGCCGCAAATCCGGACGGGCCGGACGCAGCGAGCCGCGCATTATGCCCGGGTTTCCCTTGCGCCGCAAGCACTTAGACCGGGCCCCGGCCCGGTCTGCGGCGCAAAAGGCAGCCGGCGTAGAGCGGAGCTTGCTCCGCTGCTCTTCGTGAATGCGTTCACGGGTGGGAGGTTGAAACGAGAAAGCAGCGGAGCAAGCTCCGCTCTACGAAAAATGCCGTCGTTACGGCGCGACGGCTTTGGCTCCACCGCTACCTGCCTGGCTGGCCGCGATGAACTCGCGGATCTGGGACTCCAGGACCGGCAGCGGGACGGAACCCTGCTTCAACACGGCGTCGTGGAAGGCCTTGATGTCGAATCGGGCGCCCAGCGCCCGTTCGGCCTCTTCGCGCAGGCGCACGATGGCGATCTCGCCCAGCTTGTAGCTCAGGGCTTGCCCCGGCCAGGAGATGTAGCGGTCGACTTCGGTGACGACCTCGTGTTCGCTGAGGGCGCTGTGGTCGCGCAAGTAGGCAATGGCCTGGTCGCGGGTCCAGCCCTTGTGGTGGACGCCGGTGTCGATGACCAAGCGGCAGGCGCGCCACATCTCATACGTCAGGCGGCCGAAATCCTCGTAGGGCGTCTCATAGATGCCCATCTCCTTGCCCAGTTTCTCCGTGTACAGCGCCCAGCCTTCGCCATAGGCCGAAATGTAGTTCTCGCGACGGAAGGCGGGTTGTTCACCCTGTTCCTGCGCCAGCGCGCCTTGCAGCGAATGGCCGGGCGAGGACTCGTGCAGAGTCAGCGCGGGCAGGTTGTACAGCGGGCGCGAAGGCAGGTTGTAGGTATTCAGCCAATAGGTGCCCACGCCGCCGCGGCCGGCGGTCCAGAACGGCGCGATCTCCGGCGGTACCGGGATGATGGTGAAACGGCCGCGCGGCAAGGTGCCGATGTACTTGCCCACTTCGCCATCCACGCGCTTGGAAATCCAGGCGGCGCGGTCCAGCAGCTCCTGCGGCGTCTTGGCGTAGAACTGGGGATCGGTGCGCAGGAACGTAAGGAACTCGGCGAAGCTGCCCTTGAAGCCGAGCTGCCGGATGATTTCCTGCTGTTGTGCCTGGATCCGGGCGACTTCCTTCAGCCCGATCTCGTGGATTTCGTCCGGCGACAAGTCCAGCGTGGTGTACTCGCGAATCTGCTGGCGGTAGAACGCTTCGCCGTCAGGCATGGCTTCCGCGGCCAGCGTGGTGCGTGCCTGCGGGACGTATTCCTGACGGAAGAATGTCAGCAAGGTGCCGAACGCCGGAATCAACCGGTCACGGATGGCGGCGCGGCCCTCGGCGCGCAGCTGTTCCTGTTCCGCGGCCGGAATGCTGGCCGGCATCTTCTTGTAGGGCGCGTAGAACGACGAGGTTTCCGGGTCTTTCAGCTCGGACACCGTGGCGATCGAGACATCGCGGCCATCGAGTACCGCGCGCGGTACCGAGAAGCCGCGCTTCAGACCGGCGCGCATGTTGTCGATCTGCTGGCCGAAATAGCGGGGCACGTCGGCCAGGCGCGCGGCATAGGCGCGGTAGTCATCAGCCGTCTTGAGTGGACGGCGTGCCATGAACGACAGGTTGGACCAGAAAGACGAATCCGAATTGAACGGCATCTCGTACGTGCGCAGCCGCACTTCGGCGGCAAGGTTTTCCACTTGCGGACGATAGATGGCCAGGTTGATGCGGTTATCCGTCGAAAGCGCGTGTGTATCGATGGCATCCAGATCGCGCAGTACCTGCTCCCAGACTTTCAGCCGGGCGGCTTGCGAAGCGGCATCCACATCGGGCAAACGGGTCTTGTTGCCGCTGCCATCGGCATCCTCGTCGGCTTGGCCGGTCTGCTCCTGCCGCCATTTCCACTCCTTCTCGTAGATCGCCTGAAAGCGCTGGTCCGCGGTGGTAGGGGCGGATGGAAGGGTCTGGGCCTGAACCAGCGGGGCCAGGACGAGCAGCAGGACTAGGCAGTAGCGCTTCAAGACGGCGATTCCGGAAGTCGGCGGAGAGCGGATGGTATTACAACGGTGGGCGGGGGCTAGTGCTGGGGATGTTGGTGACTTAATCGAAAGAGATCACTTCAGATCACCGAACATCTCAGGCCGTCATCCCAGCTTTCGCTGGGATGACGAATCATTTCGCTAGCCGCCGCTAATGCTCTGCCTTGTCCCGCTTCCAACCGCGGTGGCGGATATCCAGGTACAGGCTGTAGAGCGCGGTGAACGCGGGAAACAGGTTCTGCAGTACGCCTACCGAATCCTGCTTGGCCGAGAACAGGAAATAGCTCAGCGTCATCAGGCTGCCGACCACGCTCATGTACCAGAACAGCCGCGGAATCACCGGTTTGCGTGCGCGCTTGGAGGCGATGAACTGCACCAGCCAGCGTCCGCCGAACATCAATGCACCGGTGTAGCCGATCAGCTTCCAGCCGGTGACATGCAGGCCGGTCCAACTCAGCCAGAGAATTTCCTGGTTTAGCAGGCCGTCCTCCATCTCAAACTTCCTGCACGGCGGTGCGCTTGCTGCGCTTGATCAGCCAAGCGACGCCGCGCAGATCGCGCATGCCCACCAGCGCGCGGTTGAGATTGTTGTACTTGGACACGCCGGTGGTGCGATGGCGATGGTTGACCGGCACGCTGATGGTCTGCCAGCCAGCACGTTGCATCAGCGCGGGCAGGTAACGGTGCATGTGATCGAAATAGGGCAGGTCCAGGAAGGCCTCGCGTTCGAACAGCTTGATGCCGCAGCCGGTATCCGGCGTGGCGTCGCGGAGCATGTTCGAGCGAATGGTGTTGGCCCACTTCGACGCCCAGCGCTTGCTGCCGCTGTCCTGGCGATTGACACGCCAGCCCGCGTAGAGCTTGGTTCGCGGATCGCCAGCATCGCGCGCGGCGATCAGCTTGGGAATATCGGCCGGATCGTTTTGTCCGTCGCCATCCAAGGTGGCAATCCAGGCGCCACGTGCAGCCTTCACGCCGGTACGGATCGCGGTGCTTTGCCCGCTTTGCTGGATGTGATGCAGAACGCGTAATTCCGGTACGGTCGCTTTCAGCGACTGCAGCACCGCCAGCGTGTCATCGCGCGAATGGTCGTCGACGTAGATGATCTCGAAGTCACACTTGGTACGCAGCGCGACGACGATTTCTTCGACCAGTGGTACGACGTTGTCGCGTTCGTTGAAGACGGGTACGACGACGGAGAGTGCGGGCGCTGGGTTCATCGGGACAATAGAAAAAGAGTGGACGAAAGCGGACGCGGGACAGCATCGCGTGCTGTTCCCTCAGCGTGAGGCAATCCGTCCGGCGGCGCATTGTCCATGACGCCATGCCGGAATTCCGTTAAGCGTGTTGCCCTGACTAAATGTGAGACAGGTCGGTTACCTATGCATCGCAAAGATGCGCCGAGGAAAACGGTTCCGCGCGGTCGCTAGACTGCTTTCGGGCGCAACTTCTCCAACACGCCATCCAAGGTGTCCAGGTCGCTGTACTGGATGATCAGCTTGCCCTTGCCGCCACGGCCGTGGGCGATGGTGACCTTGGTGCCCAGGAATTCGGAAAGTTCGGTTTCCAGCGAGGCGATGTCAGCCTGAGGTGTCGGTTTGCCCGGCTTGGCTTTCCTGCTGTTGACCGGCACCTTGCCCGCGGCGAATTGCTGCGCGCGGTGCTCCACTTCGCGCACCGACCAGCCCTGATCGGCCGCGTCGGACGCCAGCTTGCTGGCGAGTTCCGGGGACAGCGTCAGCAGCGCGCGCGCATGGCCCATTTCCAGGCGGCGTGCTTCCAGCAATGCGCGGATAGCAGGCGGCAACTCCAGCAGACGCAGCAGGTTGGACACGGCAGCGCGTGACCGGCCGACTGCTTCGGCGGCTTCGGCGTGGGTCAGCGAAAACTCGTTGATAAGCCGCTGCAGCGACTGCGCTTCTTCCAGCGGATTGAGATCTTCGCGCTGGATATTCTCGATCAGCGCCATCGCGATGACGGTGCGATCGTCCAGGTCGCGGACCACCACCGGCACTTCGGTCAGTCCGGCTTCCTGCGACGCGCGCCAACGGCGTTCGCCGGCAACGATTTCGAATTTATCCGGCGACAGTTCGCGCACCACGATGGGCTGGATGACGCCCTGGGCCTTGATCGATTCGGCCAGTTCGCTGAGTTTGCCCGGGTCCATCGACGTGCGCGGCTGGTACTTGCCCGGCTGCAGGTGGCGGATCGGCAGGTTGCGCAGGGTTTCGCCCGGTTGTGCTTCCGGCGGGGGCGTTTCAGCGGCTTTGGGACCGAGCAGGGCTTCCAGGCCGCGGCCCAGGCCGCGCTTCTTGGGGGCGCTCATCAAGCGTGCTCCATTCTCTTTTCTTGTTTCTTGCGGTCAGCCTGGCGGCGCAGGATCTCGCCAGCCAAACCCAGGTATGCCACGCCGCCGCGAGAGGTGCGGTCGTAGCCGACGATGCTCTGGCCGTGGCTGGGCGCTTCGGCCACGCGCACGTTGCGCGGCACGATGGTGCGGAAGACCTTGTCGCCGAAGTGCGTGGTCAGTTCGCCCGACACCGCGTTGGCCAGGTTGTTGCGGATATCGAACATGGTCCGTAGCACGCCTTCGATCTCGAGTTTCGGATTCAGGCGCGTGCGCATGGCCTCGATGGTTTCCATCAGCGCACTAAGGCCTTCCAGCGCGTAGTACTCGCACTGCATCGGCACCAGTACGGAATCGGCTGCCGTCAACGCATTGAGGGTCAGCAGCGACAGCGCCGGCGGGCAGTCGATGATGATGAAGTCGTAATCCGGGCGCAGCGGTTCCAGCGCTGTCCTGAGGCGTAGCTCGCGGCCGACGATGTCCATCAGTTGGACCTCGGCGGCGGTCAGGTCGATATTGCCGGGCAGCAGGTCGAAGCCTTCGGGCGCGGTGACGATGGCGGCCTTGGCCTCGATCTCCTGCAACAACACGTCGCAAGTGGAGGCTTCGAGGTCGCGCTTTTCCACCCCGCTGCCCATCGTGGCGTTGCCCTGGGCGTCCAGGTCCACCAGCAATACCCGCTGCGGCGCACGCGCCAAGGCCGCGGCAAGATTGACCGCCGTGGTGGTCTTGCCGACGCCGCCTTTCTGGTTGGCGATCGCGATGATGCGGGCCATGCGTGGTGCGCCTCGTGGAAACGTGGGTGGGTAGGGGATTATGCGGGGTCGGGGCCGGCTCTGCGAAATCGGGGTTTGCCGACAGTATTCATGCGGCGCCCGTCCTGGCGACGGCGTTGCCAGGGAAACAAGTTCGCGCCAGGTATTTCAATCGGTTACCTGCTCGCGAGCACGGTAATGCATGCCACCGCGATCAGGCGGGATCGCGCCTGACCACCACCAGATGACGCTCGCCCACCAGCCCGGGGACGGTCAGCGGATGGATGGCTTCCATGGTCCATCCGGCCGGCAGTAACGAGATTTCTTCGTCCGGGCGCACGCCCTTCATCGCCAGCAGCCGGCCGCCCGGCTTCAGCAGGTGGCCACCGACCTCGATGATGCCGGCCAGCACATCCAGCGCGCGTGCCGTCAACGCGTCGTAGCCCGCGGGTTCGTCCAACGCCTCGGCGCGCGATTCCGCCACGCGTGCATTGCCCAGGCCCAGCGTGCGAACGGCCTCGCGCAGGAATCGCGCCTTCTTGCCGTTGCTTTCCACCAGCGTTACCTGCAGCTGCGGCTTGGCGATGGCCAGCGGTATGCCGGGCAGCCCGGGGCCGGTGCCCAGATCGGCCAGCGAGCCCGATTCGACATGGCCGTGCATGGCCAGCGAATCCAGCAAGTGCCGGGTGACCATCTCGCGCGGGTCGCGGACGGCTGTGAGGTTATAGGTGCGATTCCAGCGCGCCAGCAAAGCCAGATAGTCGAGCAGGCGCGGCCCCAGCGCATCCGCGTCCAGGCCCAGCGAAATCAGGCCGCGGTGCAGGGTATCGCGCAGGTCGGCAGGTAAAGTGGTTTCGTTCATCGTGCACAGTATCGCAGGGCCTCGCTCGTCGGGAGAATTCGCCTTTGTAGGAGCGGCGTCCCGCCGCGAGCTCTTCCCCCCAGACCGCGATAAAAACCGAGAGCAATCGAAGCCCAAGCGTTCACCACCCGGACGCGCTGCGGCGCGCTTTTGATCGTGCGCGGCGAAGGGCTACCGGGGCGCGGAGCGGCGTCCCCGCCGCGAGCTCTTCCTGTCAGAGCTCAGTAAGGTCTGTCGGGGCGCGTCAACGCCTGCGCCATGCCAGCGCAGCGTGGTAACCGGGTTTGGGCGCCCAGTCATCCAGCGTCCAGTCGCCTGCTTGCCCCAATGCGGCGTCGCAACGGTCCAGCATCAGCTTGCCGTTGCGTTCGGCGAAAACCAGCCGGTGCATTCCGAACGACACGCCTTGACCGTGCGCTTTCAACACGGCTTCCTTGGCGCACCAAAGACGGAAGAACGCGAAATCCCGGTCCGCCTCCTCGTGTACCCGCAACCAGTCCGCCTCATCTGCATGGAAGAAGCGTTGCGCGATGTCCATTGCGCGGGGGCGCGGGCGGAGCTGTTCGACGTCCACGCCCAGTTCGACCGTATCGCCCAGTGCGATCAGCAACGCATCGCCGCTATGGCTCCAGCCGATGTCATGGCTCTCGAATGTCCCGCGCAGATGTGGACGACCGCATTCGTCCCTCTCGATAGGTAACGAGGAAGGCTCCACTCCCAACGCCGGCCCCAGCACCGTGCGCGCGGTCGGTTCACCGCGCTGCCTGGCGATATGGGGGCGCAGCCACAGCTGAATGCCGTGAAGCGTCCAGTCAGCTGAGGCGGAAGGTGGTTCGAACATGCTGCGCCTTTTACTTGAGGATTTTCGTGACCTGATGCGCCACGGCGTGCAAATCGCCGCGAATCGCGCTATGTATCACAACCGACAGGACGTCACCCCACGTGTCATTTTTTAACGAGCGTTCTTTAACAAGCATTTCACGCAAGTAAAAGTTGACCCAAGTGCACCCCGAGGTAAGGGGAATGTCCACAAAGGAAGGAGACAAAGCGCATGAACTTTCTTATTTACCTGATTGTCGGCGGCGTGGCGGGTTGGTTGGCGAGCATCGTGATGAAACGCGATTCCTCGCAAGGCCTGCTCTTGAATATCGTGGTAGGCATCATCGGCGGTTTTCTGGGCGGTTGGCTGTTGCCAACGTTAGGACTGGGCCTGGGCGGTGGCTGGGTTGGGTTTCTGATCACGGCCTTCATCGGTGCGGTGGTATTGCTATTGATCGTCAATCTTTTCACCCGCGGACGAGCGAGGTAGATGGTTTAGCTGCGGCCGCGTGCGCGTTACGAGACGCACCCAAGGTTCGTGGCAAAACAAAGGCCCGGTTCGCCGGGCCTTTGACTTGTTTGGAAATTGATTGGGGCAAGGATTTCAGCGCAGCTCCACCCAGGCCGGCGTGTGATCGCTGGGGCGTTCCCAGGTGCGTGGCTCGCGGTCGATACCTGCGGCGACGACCTGTTGACGCAAGGCATCCGACACCAGCGTCAGGTCGATGCGCAGGCCCAGATTGCGGCGTAGGCCGCCCAGGCGGTAGTCCCACCAGCTGAAGACGCCGGCTTCGTCGGTATGCAGGCGAAAAGCGTCGTGCAAGCCCAGCGCGTAGAGCCGTTTCAACTGGTCGCGTTCGGCGGTGGACGTGAGGATGTGTGCATCGTTCCAGACCTTCGCGTCGTAGACGTCGCGTTCGTCCGGCGCGATGTTGAAGTCGCCCAGTACCACCATGCGCGGGTATCGCCGCAACTCTTCCGCCACCCAATCGTGCACGGCATCGAGCCAGCGCAGTTTGTAGGCATATTTTTCGGTGCCCACGTCCTGGCCGTTGACCACATAAAGGTTGACGATGCGCACGTCGCCGACGGTCGCGGCGATCACTCGCTTCTGTTCGTCGTCGAATCCTGGAATGCCGATCTGCACATCAGTGACGGGCTCGCGCGAGATGATGGCGACGCCGTTATAGGTTTTCTGCCCGACAAACACGCTGCGATAGCCCAGGCCTGCCAACACCGTGTCCGGAAAGCGTGCGTCCTCCAGCTTGGTTTCCTGCAAGCCGATGACATCGGGGGCAAACGACGATAGCCATTGCTCCAAGTGCGGCAGACGTACGTTGAGCGAGTTGACGTTCCAGCTGGCGATTTTCATGTCGGGGATTCTAAGCCAATAGATGACGTAGGAGCGCCCTGCTGGGTAGGAGCGGCGTCTCGCCGCGAGCTTTTGCTTTCTGCCGCAACCGGAGAGGAAGAGCTCGCGGCGGGACGCCGCTCCTACTAGCGGATGATGAAGTCGATAAAGCGCTGCACGCGGGAATACGGCGGCTTCAGCAGGTCGCTGCCGGCGCGACGCGACTGCCACAGGATGGGCAAGGCCTTGCTGAAAGCATCGAAACCGGCGCGACCGTGATAAGCGCCCATGCCGCTCGGGCCTATGCCGCCAAACGGCAACGCGTTGATGCCGAAATGCAGCACCGTGTCGTTGACGGTGACGCCGCCGGCCAAGGTGCCGCGCAGGATCTTTTCCACTTCGGCGCGGTCGTGGCTGAAGGGATACAGCGCCAACGGACGATCGTGCGCATTGATGTAAGCGATGGCTTCGTCCACCGAGCGGACCGAACGGATCGGCAGGATCGGTCCGAATATTTCTTCTTGCATCACGCGCGCGTCATCGCCCGGTTCAAGCACCAACGTAGGTGGAAACAAGCGCTGCTGCGGGTCGCTGTTGCCGGCGAGCGGAATGATCTCCAGCCCGAGCGCGCGGGCGTCGTCCAGATAGCCGCTCAATCGCGCGAATTGGCCATCGTTGATGATGCGGGTGTAGTCGCCTGCGTCCTGCAGGTCGCCGTAGCGCGCCTGGACCTGGTCGCGCAACGCCTGCACCAGCGCATCGCGCCGATCGGCGTCCACCAGGATGTAGTCCGGTGCGATGCAGGTCTGGCCGCCGTTGAACCATTTGCCGGTCGCCAATCGTGCCGCCGCCTGCTCCACCGGATAGTCGCGACAGACGATGGCCGGCGATTTGCCGCCCAGCTCCAGCGTCACCGGCGTGAGGTTGGGCGCGGCGGCTGCCATCACCTTGCGGCCGACCGCGGTGGAGCCGGTAAACACCAGGTGATCGAACGGCAGAGCGGCGAATGCGCCGGCCACATCGGCACCACCCGTCACTACGGCAACGCGATCCGCGGGAAAGACCTCCGCCAACAGACTGCGCAGGAACTCGGCGGTGCGCGGGGTGTGTTCCGAAGGCTTCAGATAGACATGGTTGCCCGCCGCGATCGCGGTGGCCAGTGGAATCAGGGCCAGATTGACTGGGTAGTTCCAGGGAGAGATGACACCCACCACGCCAACGGGTTCGGCACGCACCTCGGCGCGCGCCGGCCAGAACCGCCAGCCCACGCCCACCCGCTGCGGCTTCATCCAGCGCCGTAGGTGCCCGGCCAGATGATCGATCTCGTTCAATACGGTCATGCCGTCGGCGATCAGCGTCTCGTGCCGGGAGCGGTGGCCGAAGTCGGCGGCGACGGTGTCGGCCATTTCATCCAGCCGGCGCTTCAGCGTGGTGCGCAAACGCTGCAGGTCGTCCTTGCGCTGGCTGTAGTCAGGCCGCCGCGCCTGCCATGCGGTGCGCAGGCGAGCCAATGTGGGCGCGAGTTCGGTGACGGCGGAATCGGTGGGCATGTCCATACGCCGGAGTGTAGTCGGGGCCGCGCGGCCGCGCTCGCTACAATGACCGGATGACCGCCATCCGCCCCTATCTTGACCGTTTTCCCGTCCTTGGCCCGCGCGTATACGTCGACCCGGCCGCTACCGTCATCGGCGATGTGGAGTTGGCCGAAGACGTTTCCGTATGGCCCGGCACGGTCATCCGTGGCGACGTCAATCACATCCGCATCGGTGCGCGCACCAATGTGCAGGACGGCACCATCATCCACGTCAGCCATCACAGCCCCTACAACCAGGCCGGTTATCCGACCCTGATCGGCGCCGACGTCACCATCGGCCACGGCACCATCATCCACGCGTGCACCATCGAGGACCTGTGCCTGATCGGCATGGGCGCCTGCATCCTGGATGGCGCGACCATCAGGAAATACGGCTTCGTCGGTGCCGGCGCGGTGGTCGGTCCCGGCAAGACGATCGGCGAGGCGGAGCTGTGGCTGG
This sequence comes from Pseudoxanthomonas sp. CCNWLY206-1, assembly GCF_039710385.1. Lineage (NCBI taxonomy): Bacteria > Pseudomonadati > Pseudomonadota > Gammaproteobacteria > Lysobacterales > Lysobacteraceae > Pseudoxanthomonas > Pseudoxanthomonas sp. CCNWLY206-1. Next base: position 231,018 of record NZ_JBDKXI010000005.1, read on the forward strand.
GCAACCCGGCCCGCTTCGCCCGCAAGCTCTCCGACAAGGAAATCGAGAGCCTGCATTATTCCTCCGGCCACTACGTGCGGTTGAAGGATCGCTATCTGACCGGCGAGCCGTAAGGAAGGCTTGCACGGCGGCGCGGGGCCGGTGACACTCCGCCCACGGCATGGGGATGCCAGGGGACAGGAGCAACACGATGAAGTGGAAGAGCGTGCTTGGCGGGCTATTGGCCGCCATGGTGTCGATGGCTGCGCCCGCGTTGGCGCAGGAAGAATCCGGGCAAGCGGCTGCCGAGCAACTGGTGAAGAGCCTCGCCTTCCGCGATGGCGAGATCGCAGTGCCGCAGGCCGAAGCGCATTTCCGGTTGGGTTCCGATTTCCGCTATCTGGAAAAAGCCGACGCGCGCAAGGTGCTGGAACAGTTGTGGGGCAATCCACCCGACGACACCGTATTGGGAATGATCGTACCGACCAAGCCGACTCTGCTGGAGGACAGCAGCTGGGCCGTGGTGATCACGTATTCCGACGAAGGCTATGTGTCGGACGAAGACGCCGCCAAGATCGACTACGACGAAATGCTGGCCAGCATGAAAGACGGCACACAGGAAGAGAATGCCGCGCGCAAGGAAGCCGGCTATGGCGCCGTCGATCTTGTGGGCTGGGCCGTTCCTCCGCGATATGACGCCGCCAGCAAGAAGCTCTACTGGGCCCAGGAGCTGGCGTTCGAAGGTAATCAGGACCATACCGTCAACTACGACATCCGCGTGCTGGGCCGGCGCGGCTATCTCAGCTTGAACGCGGTGGCCGGCATGTCCGAATTGCCGGTCGTGCAAACCGGCATGCAGCAGCTGCTGACGATGACCGAGTTCGACGCGGGTGCGCGCTATGCCGATTTCGACGAAAGCACCGACAAGGTGGCCGCCTATGGCGTCGCCGCGCTGATCGGTGGCGGATTGGCGGCCAAGGCCGGCCTGTTCGCCAAGCTTGGGCTGATACTCGCCAAATTCTGGAAGGTGCTATTGATCGGCATCGTGGCCGTGGGCGCGCTGGTCAAGCGCTTCTTCTCGAAGAAGGAACAGTAGGGCTGAGCAGGCGCAAGTTCAGCCCGTTAGCTGCCGATTTTTTTGATTGCCTCAAGGAGGAAACCACACGATGCGTAAGCACAAGCTCGTTGCCTTTGCAGTTGCCGCTCTACTTGCCCATCAAACGGCTGCTGCTGTCGATTATGTTGGGGTAGGAAAGATCACATCGATAGAGAATGGATGGTTTGGAGAAGGAGTTGCATTCAAACATTCAAGCCCAGGTATCACGGGATGTACGGCCGATCCCACGGAGTTCGCCATTGACAAGAGTCATCCCGGCTATAAAGAGATCGTCGCAATCGCGTTAGCCGCGCAAACATCCGCCGCGAATGTGGAACTCGTTGTCGAGAAAGGAGTGTGCCTGTTCGGCGGCAGAACCAAGGTGCTTGCGATAAAAATTTCAAATTGACAATGCTTTTGCCAGACAGCCCCCAACAAGCCGAATCCTTGTAGGAGCGCCGACCGGGCGCGAGCTCTTCGGTTTCCCGCAATCTGACAGGAAGAGCTCGCGTCGGGACGGCGCTCCTACGCAAAATTCCTAGGGATGCGTCAGCTGCTCCAAGCGGGAGAGAAATGCCATCGCTTCGTCGCGGTTGGCGCCGCACATCTCCGGGCCGGGCCGCAGCGACGCGCAGAATGCTGGACGTTCCGGTTTGCCGAACAGCTGGCATCGATAGGTATGGTCCAGCTGCACGCACGCCACGCCGGCCGGTTTACCTAGTGGCATACCGGGAATCGGCGAGTTGATCGACGGCGCCGTGCAGCAGGCGCCGCAGCCACTACGGCAGGGAAAGGCGTCGGATGTCATTCGCCACTATAAGCCGGACTGGGCAAACTCGGCGCCGACCGTTAAAGTCGCCGATACAGGGGAAGCACGCATGGAAAGCGCAGAGCAAAATTCCAAATCTTTACGTTGCACTTGGCGCCAGCGTGCTTTGTCGCAGGGAGTGGTGTCATGCGCGCGATGATGAGTGAGCTGCCCACGGTGCCCGTTGTCGTTCGTGACCATCCGATGACAAAAGCGTGGCTTACCGTCTTTTGCAACCCGATGGCTTTTGCCGCCGTGGTGAGCGCCTGATGCTGGATACCTATCGCGAAGTCGTAACGCCCGAAGGCGTGGCGCTGCATTTGCCGGCCGCCGGTCCGGTGCCGCGTGCGGTGGCGTGGTCGATCGATCTGGCCATCCGCATTGCCATCATTTCCATCCTGGGCATGATCCTTGGACTGCTCGGCCAAATGGGCCGGGGCATCTATCTGATGGTGCTGTTCTTGGTGTATTGGGCGTACCCGATCGTGCTGGAGGCGGCCTGGAATGGCCAGACCGTCGGCAAGAAAGCGATGGGACTGCAGGTGGTGTCGGCCGATGGCGCGCCGCTGGGCTGGCTGGCGGCGATCACCCGCAACCTGTTGCGTACCGTGGATATGTTGCCGTTCGGCTACGCGGCGGGATTGATCGCCAGTCTCGCCGATGCGCATGGCCGGCGCCTCGGCGACATGGTGGCAGGCACGCTGGTAGTCCATGTGCAGCAGGAGCGGGATCACACGCCGGCACCGATCAATGCGGTCTATGCGCCGCCCTTGGTGCTACAGCCGGAAGAACAGGCGGCGGTGGTCGCATTCGGAGAGCGCGCGCCGCTGCTGACGCCGGCCAGGCAGGTTGAACTGGCCGACATCGCGGGACCACTCACCGAAACGCGTGGACAACCCGGTGTGCTGCGGTTGTACGGCATGGCCAACTGGTTGCTGGGGCGACGATGAGACAAGAGCAGTTCGTCGCCCGGCATCAGTCCGAATGGAAGGCTTTTGAACATTGGCTGCAAACCCGCGGAAGCAACGCGGGCGAGGCTCGCCGCACTTCGAATACGGGTGTGGCCACCGACGAAGACATTCCCTCGCGTTATCGCCGCATCTGCCAACAACTGGCGCTCGCACGCAAGCGCGGCTATAGCCCGGCGGTGGTTGATCGGCTGCAAGGGCTGATGCAGCGCGGCCACAACATGCTGTATCGCACGCCGCCGCCGCGTTGGCGGCGCGCGGCGGAATTCCTGCTGGCGGATTTCCCGCGGCTGGTGCGCAGCGAACCCGGTTGCATGTGGGCGGCGGCAGCGCTGTTCGCGGGGCCGCTGTTGTTGATGTTCGTGTTGTTGCAGTACTACCCGGAACTGGTCCATGGGGTGATGACGCCGGAGCAAATCGCCCAACTGGAACGCATGTACGACCCCAGCGATCCCAGCCACAAGCTCGGTCGCGAAAGCGGTACGGACTGGGAGATGTTCGGCGGCTACATCATCAACAACATCAGCATCGGCTTGAGGACGTTCGCTAGCGGCCTGCTGGCTGGCATTGGTGCATTGCTGGTGCTGGTCTTCAATGGTGTGTCCATCGGCACCAGCTTCGGCCACCTGCATCAGATCGGCTCAGGCGATCCGCTGTGGCGTTTTGTTGCCGGGCATGCGCCATTCGAACTCACTGCCATCGTGCTGGCCGGCGGCGCCGGACTGCGTTTGGGTCTCAACCTGATTGCGCCGGGTCGTCACCGGCGCATCGACGCGCTGGTCGCGGCGGGTGTCAAAGGCGCCAGGCTGTGCGTAGGTATTGCCACGATGCTGTTGATCGCGGCTTTCATCGAAGCATTCTGGTCGTCCACGCAGTCGATCCCGGCAGTGGTGAAGTACAGCGTTTCGGGCGTGCTGTGGACGCTGGTGCTGCTATGGCTGTGGCGGGGTGGACGCGGAGGCGGCGGCGATGCGTCTTGAGCAACTGACGGTCCGCCTGCGCGCGCGTTCGGGCTGGGAAGCGGTGGAGCTGGGCATGGCGCTGGTGCGGCGGCACGCCGCGGCCATCTGGAAACCATGGTTGTTGGTGACGCTGCCGGTCTTTGCCTTATTGAACGCGCTGGCGTGGGCATTCGATCTGTTCTGGCTGGCGGCGCTGCTGATGTGGTGGCTGAAACCGGTGTTCGACCGGATTCCGTTATATGTGGTTTCGCGCGCGGTGTTTGGTGCGGTTCCTGGCGTCCGTGAGACGTTGCAGGCGCAGCGCCGCTGGGGCTGGGCTCCGATGCCGCATTACCTCAGCTGGCGTCGCTTCAGTCCGGTGCGTTCTTTGTACCTGCCTATCGATTTGCTGGAGGGTGTGGATGGCGAACGCATGCGCCAGCGCCGGAGTGCGCTGGGCGGCATGGCCTACGGCAATGCGGCGCTACTGACGCTGGTGTGCGCGCACTTCGAGAGCGCGCTGCTGTTGGGCTGCGTGGCTGCCGTGGTGATGTATCTGCCGGTGAGCTATCTACCGGACAGTTTCCAGGCGGCCTGGGCGCTGATCGGCGAACAACCGGCGGCATGGATGCAGTTGACCTGGAACGCATTCCTGTGGCTGGCGACCAGCATCGTCGAGCCATTCTTCGTTGGCGCCGGCTTTGGCCTTTATCTCAATCGGCGCACCCAGATCGAGGCGTGGGACGTGGAGATCGCGTTCCGCAAATTGCGTGCGCGCCTGGCTGTCGCGGCATCGCCGCTGCTTTTACTGATTCTGCTGGCGGGAACGGTGGATACGGTCTGGGCGCAAGAACGCGATACACCACCACCGTCGCCATCTTCAGCTGAGCATTCAGCCGAGAACGAAGAGCCGCCAATTCCGCCCACCTTGCCGGAGGTGTTCGGAGAGGAGCGCGTGGATGATCGGCGCTTTCGCAAGGCCGCCGACCAGGCGTATCAGGATCCGTTGCTGAGCGGAAAACGCACGCAAACCACTTGGGAAAGAAAGGACATCAAGGAAGAGAAAGAGGAGCCCAAGCGTGATGATCTCCCCGAATGGCTGCAGAGCATCCTGGGCGTGTTCGCTCTCCTCGGCGAAGGGGCGCTGTGGCTAGTGGCGCTGGCGCTGGTCGTGGTGCTGTTGGCGACGATGCGCTATTGGCTGCCGTGGATGCGGGGCGGCTTCAAGCGTCGGGCGGCGCGCCAGGTGGAAGTGGAAACCGAGGCCCTGCTGGTGCCCGAGCTATTGCCTGACAACATCCCGGCGGCCGCGCGCCGGTTGTGGCGGGAAGGCAAGCCGCGCCATGCCCTGGCGCTGCTGTATCGCGCCAGCGTGGAAAGCATGAGCGCGCGCATCAACACCGTGTTGCCGCCTGGCGCGACCGAAGCCGAATGCCTTCGCGCATCGCGGCGAATGCCCGACGTCGACGACCGCAACCTGTTTGCGCGGATCGTGCGCGTCTGGCAGTACGCCGCCTACGCGCAGCGATTGCCGGCCGAGGACGAATTCGAAGCATTGCTCGGCCAGTTGCAGCAGCGCTACGGATGGGCGGCATGAACCGATTCCGGCGTATCGCTTTGATTGCGTTGCTGGTCTCGGTGGTGGTCGCCGCCGCCGCCGCGGTCGCGTGGTTCCTGCATACCCACCACCGTGTCGATCGGGTGCTCTATCTGCCACCCCATGGCGAAGCCGGCTACAACCCGCTGTATGCGCTGAAGCAGACGCTTCAGGCCGACGGCGTGAAAGTTCAGGCCCGGCAGCGATTGAACTTGGCCGACCACGCGCTGGGGCCGCGCGATACGCTGTTGATCTACAACGATCCGCGCACGCTGTCGCCGCCCGAAGCACGCCGTTTGCTGGATTGGGTGGCGACTGGCGGACATCTGCTGGTGCGCACGCCTGCGTTCACGCGTGGAGGCACGCCGTACGCGGATCTGCTCGATGCCGTGGGCGTGGTGCCGATGACCGATGCGGCCGAATGCCAGCCGTTCAAGGTGGAAGGCGAAGACCAGCACATCGAGTTCTGCGGCGGCCGCCGGTTTGGTTTCGACGAGGTCGAACCTGAATTGTCGTGGGGCGATTTCAGCGATGGTTTCGTGTATGCGCGAATGACCTACGAAGAGGGTCACGTCGACGTGCTGGCCGACTTCGACTTCATGCTCAATGGCGGGCCCAGCGAGGGCCTCTTCGGCGGCGATCCGACCAAACCGCCCCAAGGTGGCCTTCGCGATGGTCCGCACCGCGCGTTGGCCCGGCAGGTGCTGGCGCCGAACTATGGCCAGGGCACCGTGCATCTGGTGTATGCCGCGCAGATGCCATCCCTGTTCCGTCGCGTATTGCTCGAAGGCTGGATGGTCTGGTTGCCGTTGCTGGCTGCATTGCTGGCCTGGCTATGGATGCGCATGCAGCGCTTCGGGCCGGAATGGCCGGCACCGGCCGCCGAGCGTCGCTCGTTGCTGGAGCACGTGCGCGCCAGCGGCGAGCATCTGTTCCGCTACGGCCGCGGCGTGCTGCTGTATAGCGCGGTGCGCAATGCCTTCCTCGCCCGCCTGCGCCGTCGTCATCCGGTGGCCGCCGCGCTGACCGGCGAACCGCAGATTGCTGCTATCGCCGAACGCTTCGGATTGAGCGACAGCGTTGTACGTACTGCTTTGCAGACGCCCGCCGGGCACGACAAACAAGCCTTCCGCGACCGCATTTCCACTTTGATCCAGCTGAGAAACCGACTATGAACGACACCGCCGCCGCTCCACTGACCGGCGAAGCGCTCGCCGAACGCGCCGCCGCCGTACGCGAGGAAGTAGCCAAGGCTTTTATCGGGCAGCCCGAGGTTCTGGATCAGATACTGATCGCACTGTTGGCGGGTGGGCACGTGCTGATCGAAGGCGTGCCGGGTCTGGGCAAGACCCTGCTGGTGCGTGCGCTGGCGCAGGCGCTGGAATTGACCTACGCGCGCGTGCAGTTCACCCCCGACCTGATGCCCAGCGACGTCAGCGGCCATGCGGTGTACGACCCCAAGACCGAAAGCTTCAAGATCCGCCGCGGACCGGTGTTCACCAACCTGTTGCTGGCCGACGAGATCAACCGTGCACCGGCCAAGACCCAATCGGCTTTGCTGGAAGTGATGCAGGAAGGCCAAGTGACCATCGAAGGAAAGTCCTTCATGTTGTCGCCGCCGTTCCTGACCCTGGCTACGCAGAATCCGGTGGAGCAGGAAGGCACTTATCCATTGCCGGAAGCGCAGCTGGATCGTTTCCTGCTGAAGGTGCTGATCGACTATCCCGCGCTGGAAGACGAGAAGCGCATGGTCGACGCCATCACCACCGGCCGCACCGCCGGCGACTTCGATCTGTCGCAAGTGCGCCGTGTGCTGGGACCGGACGACATCGCCGCCATGCAGCACGGCACCGCGCAGGTAGTGGTGGACCCGCAGGTAGTCGACTATGCGGTGCGAGTAGTCGCTGCTACGCGTAAATGGCCGGGCATTTCGCTCGGCGCGGGCCCGCGCGGCAGCATCGCGCTGATCCGCGCCGCGCGTGCGCAGGCGGTGTTGCAAGGGCGTGACTTCGTCACACCGGACGATGTCCGCGATATCGCCAAGCCCGCGTTGCGCCACCGCATCATGCTGGCGCCGGAACTGCAGATCGAAGGCCAATCGCCGGACGATGTCCTTCATGCATTGCTGGCCAAGGTGGAAGCACCGCGGAAATGATGGCCGGCCTTCTCGTGAAGGTTGACTGTGGGAGCGACGTGAGTCGCGACTGTGAAATGTCGACCTGCGAAAAGTTTACAGACGTCTGCGAGACCGCGGTCGCGACTTACATCGCTCCCACAAGGGAAGTGTTATGAGACCCGCGCCGCTGCTGATCGCACTGTTGATCCTGTGGGGGCTGTCCGGCTTGGCCGTGCTGTTCTTCGGCGTACCCGCGGCGGCATGGCAAATCACCGGTGCAGCATTGCTGCTGCTCGGTGTGGCCGATGCCATGCTGCTGCGCCGCCGTGCCACTCCGCAGGTCTTCCGAGAAATTCCCGAAGCGCTGCCGCTGGGCGTTGAGCGCGACGTGACCGTGCGTGTGGAGTCGTTGAGGCGGCAGCGTGTCGACTTGTTTGACCTTCACCCCGGCGCCTGGCCGTCACAGGGCCTGCCGCAGCGACTGAAGCTGGCGCCCGCCACCGCGACGAGTTTCAGCTATCGCTTGCGTCCCAATATGCGCGGCGACGCTTGGTTCCAAGGCGTGCAACTGCGTCTGCATTCACCCTGGCGTTTGTGGCGGCAATCGCGCGTGGCCGGTGCGCCGCTGCGTGTGCGCGTATATCCCAACTTCGCACCACTGACGAAGTTCGCGCTATTCAGTGCGGAACAAGCCTCGCGTTTGGTGGGCGCACACCTCAAGCGCCGGCGTGGCGAAGGCACCGACTTTCACCAGATGCGCGAATACCGCGTCGGCGACAGCATGCGGCAGATCGATTGGAAAGCGACGGCGCGTTCGCGCAAGTTGATTTCACGCGAGTATCAGGACGAAAAGAACCAGCAGCTGGTGATGATGATAGACACAGGGCGTCGCATGCTGGCGCGCGAGGATGGGCTGGGTCACTTCGATCACGTACTCAATGCGTCGCTGGTGGTGTCCTATCTCGCACTTCGCCAGGGCGATGCCGTCGGGCTGCTCGCCAGTGGCGGCGATCGCCGCTGGGTAGCGCCGCAACGAGGAATGGCCGCCATCGACACGCTGTTGCGCGCCAGCTACGACCTGCAGCCGCAGGCGGTGGCGACCGACTATCTCGCCGCCGCCACCGAACTGTCGTTGCGCCAGCGGCGGCGCTCGCTGGTGATGCTGGTGACCAACGTGCGCGACGAAGATATCGAAGACCTGCTGGCCGCGGTACGGTTGTTGCAGAAGCGCCACCTGGTTTGCGTCGCCAGTCTGCGCGAGCGCTCGCTGGACGAGGCCCTGGACCGGGACGTCAATGATCTGCATGGTGCCATTCATGCCGGCGCGGCTGCGCGCTATCTGGAGCAGCGCGCCGCCGCGCATGACGCATTGCGCAGCCACCGGGTAATGGTGCTGGATGTCTCCAGCGAAGAATTGCCGGCCGCGTTGGTGGAACGGTATCTGGCGGCCAAGCGGGCGGGGTTGTTGTAGCAATCTCACCTTGCAGGAGCGACGTAAGTCGCGATGACGCTTTACTGGTAGAGCCTCATCGCGACTTACGTCGCTCCTACAGGGCTCATGCCCGGGTCTTGCTAAAGTGCGCCGCAGACATCCGCGTGGAGGAATCATGAAGCGTTGGCTCACTGGCGTACTGATGTGGTTGCCGCTGACGGCAACAGCGGTGGAAACCGTGCGGCTGGACAACGGCACCGTGGTCCTGGAGGTCACGCCGCAACTGGGTGGCCGCGGTCTGGGATTCTCGCTGCAAGGCCGAGACAATTTGATCAAGGTCGGCGAAGCCGTCACCGCGCAACCGGATCCGGAGGTTTCCGCCACGGCTGGCGACATCGGTTACCTCGGCCATGACGTCTGGCTGGGACCGCAAAGCCAGTGGTGGACACGGCAGCACGCCAACCCCGTACGCCGCGATGCCAAGGCGAACTGGCCGCCGGATCCGTACCTGGCATTCGCCAACATGCGCATCGTCGAGCGCACCAGCAAACGCCTGGTGCTGGAAGGCGTAGCCAGTCCAGTGTCGGGAGTACAACTTCGCAAGACATTCGCGCTGAGCCCGAAACAGCCAAACACGGCGCTATTGCATGTGCAGGCCCGCAACATTCGCGATACGCCGGTCGCCTGGGATCTCTGGTTCAACACCCGCGTATCGCCGACCACCCGGGTTTACGTGCCGGTCGCGGGCAAGCAGGACGTGCGTGTGGAATCATCCGCCGGTGCAGCGCTCGGCGAGTTGCTGCCGCGCATCCGGGATGGTTTGTTCTCGTTCGAACGCCAGCCGCTGCCGGACGGCATGAACGGGCGCCGCGGCAAGGTATTCCTGCAGCCGTCCGCGGGATGGATGGCGGGGTTTGCCGGCGATCAACTTTTCATCATCCGCTTCACGCATCGCGACCGTTCATTGATTCATCCGGAACAGGGACAAGTGGAGCTTTATCTCGACGAGACCTTGGACGCCAGCAAGGGATTATTGGAGATGGAAGTGCACGCGCCTTATCGCACGCTGCAGCCGAACCAGACAATGGAAGCGGAAGAGTCGTGGACGGTACTGGGTTATGACGGCGCGGACACCTATGAAGCGCAGGTCGCGTTCTTGTGTGGGGAGGCGGCCAAGCGGCTGAAAATGCCGGAGCTCTGTCGTGCGGATGAGCGGTCGCGATGACGGGCTTTTCGTAGAGCGGAGCTGCGCCCCGCGATAGTACCGAATCAGTGGCAGTGAGGCCGTCGCAACGGCGAGCAATAGGGAATGGCCGCTTAAAGACGCTTCGTAGAGCGGAGCTTGCTCCGCTGCCTTAGAGCCGGAGCCGATCAAAAGCAGCGGAGCAAGCTCCGCTCCACAAGAGTGCGCATTGAAATTTGATTGTTACTTCGGCTTTACACCACGCCCCGTCGCGGTCCAATAGATCCCACCGTATAGATGCGCCAAATACACCGGATCGCCATATAGCTCCGGTGTATGCCCGAGAGCGGTGACGAAAACGCGGCCGCCATCGAAGTGGTGATACCACGCCACCGGGTGGTGTTTGCCCATGCCTTCGGCCTTCTGCCCAGGCCAGATCAAAGTGGGGTCGTATGTGGATTCGTCCACCGTCAACACGACTTCCAGGTCGTGCGAATACGGTTCTCCGTATTCGTACCATTCGTCGGTCCACAACCAGCGGTCCGGCAATGAAAAGGTAGCGGGAAAATTGCGGTCCACCACATTGACCACGCCGGTCTGGATGTAGGGATGAGTGCGAAAAGGGCGGCCGATCAGCTGCTCGAACCAAGGCCACTGACCAGGCGTCGCGATCAACGCCCGGTGCACCGCCATCACCCCGCCGCCCGCACGCACATAGTTCTCCAGCCTTTGCCGTTGCTCGCCTTTCAGTTCCTCTCCCGGCGTGTTGAGGAAGACAACAGCGGCATACGGCGACAGATCCCCGTCGAAGGGACGCGCATCCCAAGCCCAGACCAATTCGAAATTATGCCGGCGCGCCATCTGCTCGAACGAGGGCTTCGCCACTACGGCGTAGTCGTGGTGGTACTTGTTGGGAATGGCGGCGACCAGCACTTTGAATTGCTGTTGCGCATGGACGGGCCCGGCTAGCAACGCGCATGCGAGCGCGAGCAGTAACGCAATCTTGTTCATGGGCCGATCCTAGCGCAACTGTCGCGCAAACCCATGCCGATTTCTATTCCGGTTGGCGCTGCAGCTATGTGGTTTTGTTCTACGTGCAGGGCGGCGCAGAGATGCCGCGACAACCTATCGCGGGACCTGTGCACTCCGCACGCTCGGGCGCGTGGCTTGGCACAAACCCCATGCGATCAGCACCAGGCCTACGGCGAGCAGGAGATTCAGCAGGATGCCGACAATTCCCATCAAGGCGAAGTAGCGTTGCATATCCGTAGCCGCACCGTTGCTGGAGTACATCCAGGCTTGCAGCACACTCATCCCGAAACCACAGAGCAACGCCAACAGCATCAATCCAGCCCCAACGAGACCCTTGGTGCGGGCGGGCCCGGGCAGTGCCGACGTCCACAGCATCACCAGCGCCACCACCGCCGCAATCAATTCCGGCAGCTGATAACCGGCCATCGTCAGTACCTGCATCCCCATTCCATCCATGCCCGGATCTCCGTTAGTCGGCGGTTACCAGCACTGCATTTTGTTCGCGCAGGCCGGCGTACACCGCGTCCGTATCCGGACGCACGTGGTGCCAGACCTCAAAGCTTTCCGCAGCCTGTTCGACCAGCATGCCCAGGCCATCCACCACGGACCGGCAACCCGCCGCCCTGGCCCAGGACAGGAACGGAATCGCGGCTTCGCCATAGCTCAGGTCCACCGCGAGCGTGCGGCTATTGGTCAGCGTGAAAGATAGGTGCAGATCGTCTCCGCCCACTCTGCCAGCGGAGGTGGCGTTGATGATCAGTTCGAAGTCGCCTTCCTCGCGCAGGCTTTCCCAATAGCGGGAATGCGCGCGCTCCGGCTCGCCCAGCGCATCGGCCAGCGCATCGGCGCGCTCAGGCGTACGGTTGACGATGATCAGTTCTTCCACGCCAGCATCCAGCAATGCGGTCGCCACCCCGCGGGCCGCGCCGCCGGCGCCCAACAGCAGCGTGCGCCGCGCGCGCAGATCCAGGCCCTGGCGGCCCGTCAGGTCGCGGACCAGGCCAACGCCGTCGGTGTTATCGCCATGCCACTGGCCATCGCGACGGGTCAGCGTATTGGCCGCGCCCGCTCGCCGGGCGCGCTCGGTGGTGTGCTGGCACAGCGCAAACGCGGACTCCTTCAGCGGCAGGGTGACGTTGGCGCCGGCGCCGCCCTGGGCCGCGAATGACTCCAGCGCTGCGGCAAAAGCATCCGGTGCCGCGTCGATGGCCACATAGGAAAGATCGATGCCCGCCTGCCGCGCGAACGCCGCATGGATGCGCGGCGACAACGAGTGCGCAACCGGATGACCAAAAACAGCATATCGACGAGTAGACATAGATTGGTATAAACGGGATTGGGAAAAAGGTAACAGGCGCGGGGAACGATGAACGTGAAGCGTAGGTTCGCGGCGGCTATCGCGGTCAGTCTACTCTGCGGCCCGGCCGCGGCGCAGCTGGCCAAAGCGTACTTGGCAGAGTACGGCATCGAAGGCATGGGCGTGGTGTCCACGCGCGGCAACGAAGTCCGCGCCAGCGTCAGTCCCGATGGAGAACGCATCGTCTGGGGCAGTACCGATCGCGACGGCGGCGCCGGTGGCTGGGACCTATGGCAGGCATCGTTGCACGACAAGCGCTGGACCGATCCACGGCCATTGCCGATCAACTCGCCCGCCAACGATTTCGACCCGGCATTCAGCGCTGATGGCCGCTGGCTGTACTTCTTTTCCAATCGTGCTGGCGGCCGCGGCGGCGATGACCTGTACCGGGCCGCGGTGCGCAGCGACGGCAGCCTGGGTGCGCCGGAAAACCTCGGCAGTGGCGTCAACAGTGCCGGCAACGAATGGGCGCCTTTGTCTAGCGTGGATGGTCGTTGGCTGCTGTTCGCCAGCGATGGTTTCGGCGGCGCCGGCAGACATGATCTGTTCGTCGCACGCTGGGACGGCAAGGCCTTCATCGATCCGCAACCGGTACCGGGTATCAACACGGCTGCGGACGAATTCGATGCGGCCTGGCTGGATGGCGGCGACGCGTTGGTGTTTGCGCGCTCGCAGAATGTAGAAACACAACCGATCCGGCTGTACATGGCGCAGTGCGACGGCAAGATCTACTCGGACATCGCGCCATGGACGCTGTCGTTCAATACCGCGGAAGCCGCGACTCTTGGCCCAGTAGTCGACGTCTCCAAACCCAGCGAAATCCTGGTCACCGGCTCCGCACGATCACCCAAGGCGGGCAAGCTGGATATCTACCGCGCGTTGGCGCCGGCCAGCCGTGGCAAGGCGGGCTGCTTGCCGTGATGCTTGCCTCGTCCTGTAGGAGCGGCGTCCCCGCCGCGAGCACTTCGATTGGATTGCCATGAAATCCGGTAAGAGCTCGCGGCGGGACGCCGCTCCTACAAAGGAATTTGGACGTGTCAGGCCTGCTCCGACTTGACAGCGTGCATGCCGCACTCCAATGTTCCCGCCGCCCAGGGGAGTGGGTGTTCCGTCGCATGAAGTGGGCGGCTTTGCGTTCTGGCCCGCCTTTCATCGACACCGCCGAAAGCGCCGCTATCGTTGCCGGTGCAGGGGCGTATGCACATTCCAGTTCGACCACGCCGGCATCCGCTGGCGTGGCCGTCCGATCACGCATGGACCTGGGAAACATTCCATATCGCCAAGGAGAGGATCATCCATGAAATACCCTATTCGTTGCCTGCCGCTCGTGCTGGCTGCCTTCGCCCTGCACGCGAATGCACAATCGTTTTCGCCCGCATGGGACGAGTACCGAAATAAAGACAAGGCCACCGAGGCTCCGGTGCAGAGCGATCAGCCCGCGTCGCCCCAGGCCAGTGTGGCGTCCCAGTCTCAACCCTACGCTGCTCCTTCGCCGTCCCATGCTTATGACGGTGATGATCAGGGCGGCTTCTTCGTCGGCGTGCAGGGCGGGCGCGGCTGGATCTATGACGACATCGAGCAGCGAGCGATAGCGGTGAGCGCCGGTTACCGCTGGCAGACCGGTCCCTGGGCGCAGGTGGGCGTGGAGATCTCCGGCGGCCGGCTCGACGAAACCCGCGAAGATGGCTTTTTGATCCCGGAGGCCACCTTTGGCGCGGTCGGCGCCAACGCGCGCTTCAACTTCGGCGACAGCCGCTGGTTCGCCGTCGCGCGTGGCGGTTACTTCAGTGCCGATCAGGACACTTCCTATGGTGATTTTTCCACCGACGGCGGTTACGCCGGACTGGGCATCGGTGTGGATATCAATCGCCACTTCAACATCACTCTGGCGTACACCGCCTACGTCTATGCCGACGAATACAACTACGACGACTGCGACGATTACGATGATTGCGAGTTCAACCGTGCCGACACGGTGATGCTGGGCGTCGAAGCCCGCTTCTGAGAACAGGTTCTGAGGTTGCAACGAAAACGGGAGCCGAAGGGCTCCCGTTTTTTTTTACCGCGGCCAGAGCTCTTTAGAAACCCCGGGCTGTTGTAGGAGCGGCGTCCCGCCGCGAGCTCTTGGTTTGCGTTGTAGAAAATACCTTCAGAGCAGCAAGAGCTCGCGGCGGGACGCCGCTCCTACAATGTCTTCGGCAACGCCGCTCCTACAAAAGAACGTTGTGGAGGTGAAGCGAGCTCTCAGCCTTCGCGCAGCCAGCGTGCAGCGTCCAGGGCGAAATAAGTCAGCACGCCGTCGGCGCCGGCGCGCTTGAACGCGGTCAGCGCTTCCAAGGTGCAGGCTTTCTCGTCCAGCCAGCCATTGGCGTAGGCGGCCTTGAGCATCGCGTATTCACCGCTTACTTGGTAAGCGAAGGTCGGTACGCCGAATTCATCCTTCACCCGCCGCACCACGTCCAGGTAAGGCATGCCGGGTTTCACCATCACCATGTCGGCGCCTTCATCCAGGTCCAGCGCCACTTCGTGCAGCGCTTCATCGGTGTTGGCCGGATCCATCTGGTAGTTGTATTTGTTGCTCTTGCCCAGATTGCCCGCACTGCCCACGGCATCGCGGAACGGACCGTAGAACGCCGAGGCGTACTTGGCCGAGTACGCCATGATGCGGGTGTGGACAAAGCCTTCTTCTTCCAACGCGGCGCGGATGGCGCCAATGCGGCCGTCCATCATGTCGCTCGGTGCGACGACGTCGGCGCCGGCGCGCGCGTGCGACAGTGCTTGTTTGACCAGCGCTTCCACGGTGATGTCGTTCATCACGTAGCCGCTGTCGTCGATGATGCCGTCCTGACCATGCGTGGTGAACGGATCCAGTGCCACATCGGTGATCACGCCCAACTCGGGGAAGCGCTGCTTAAGCGCACGTACCGCGCGTTGCGCCAGGCCTTCGTCATCCCACGCGGCTTCGGCTTGCAGCGATTTGGCTGCTGGCGCGGTGACCGGAAACAGTGCCAGCGCGGGTACGCGCAACTCGACAGCCTGTTCGGCGACTTTCAGCAGCTCGTCGATCGACACACGGTCCACGCCAGGCATCGACGCGACGGCTTCGCGACCTTCCAATTCGTGCACGAAAACCGGATAGATCAGATCATTCGCGGTCAGCACGTTTTCGCGCATCAACCTGCGTGAGAATTCGTCGCGGCGCATGCGGCGAGGGCGGGTATAGGGGTACGCCATTCGCTGGCTCCTGGAAGGCTGCATTCGTGGGGAATGCGAATGATACGCCTGCGTCGGTTGAGGCCAGCCTTGCAGGAGTCGCGCCGGCGTGCCGGGCGACTCCTGCAAGATCATGCTTCCGGCATCAGATGATGCCGCCGCCCAATACCAGCCGGCCGATGCCCACCACGATGACGATGCCGTTGAGGACCAGGCCAGTCTTGGCGCGGCCGCGGCGCTCGGGCGAGGTAAACAGGATGCCGACGGCGGCGATGATGGCGCCCACCGCGGCGAACGGGATCAGGAACCAATTGCCCCAACCCAACAGGGGAATCAGCGCCAGTACCATCCAGATCATGGCCACGATGCCCCACAACAGACTGATCAGTCCCATCCTTTCCACTCCGTTGTTAGCACGCCGGTGCGTGCTCGTGTCAGCAATATAGGCGCGCCCACCGCAAGATCAAGCCGGCGTGCCGTGCATGCCTTCGATTTCCACCAGCAGTTCCCGCCGGCAGACATCGGCCTGCAGCATCAGATAAGGCACGCCATCGCCCAGCCGCGCGCTGAGTTGCGCGGCGACCGCCGCCGCGTCCTCGGCATCGCGAACGTAAACCTTCAGGCGTGAGCTGCTATCGAAATGTGGCGGCAGCGACGGCGTGCGCCCGCGTGCAATGGCCAGTAGGCTGTCCAGATTGGCGAGCGTTTCGTCCAACTGCTCTCTCAGGGAGTCGGCGTGCTGCGAAGCGTGGCCCACGATGCTGGCGGTACCGGACAGCAGCAGTGGCACCTGCGCGGAGGCGGGTGGCAGCAGCGCGCGGGCGAAACTGGGCGACTGCGGGCCGTACTCGCGTGGATACCGATAGGCGCTGATCTGCCGGGGATTTTCCAGGGGCGTACCGGGTGAGCGCGATGCCAGCCAGTACACCTGCACCACGCGCCTGCCATCGCGACAACCGATGGCCGTCGCCGCCGGCAAGCGAGCGGTATCGATGCATCCCAACCCACGTACGCGGCCGACGCAGAATTGCCGGTAGCGTTCCGCGTCGCCTTCGCCCTCGGTGATGGCGTCCAGATAGTTCCAGATGCGCAGCACGTACGGATAACCGCTGCTGCGCCAGAACGCGCTGAGTTGTGCGTAGGCGTGCTCGCTGGCGGACAGGATGTCGCCCGCCCGTTCCTGCACTTCCAGCGCGCCAAATTGCAGCTCACCATCGCTGCTGTGCGCAATGGATCCGTCCACGCCATGGGTCACCGGACCCGAAGCGCGCCAGACCTCGAACGGAGCCACACCCTGCAAGGCAGGCAAGGGAACGCGCAGATAGCGCGCGTCGCCGACCGTTGCGGGCGCCGGCGCCATCTCGCCGAATCCGAATACCGCCAGTGTTTCGGGCAGACCCAGCAGTGGTCCCGGCGTGGCGGCATGGACATAGTCGACCGCCAGCCGCAACGGGGCGCGCTGCAAGTCGGGAAGAACGCTCATCGTGCGGAATGCGGGTACATGGAAGACCGCAAATGATAACTCGCCGGGGTTCCTCTGCCCCGGCGAGCGCCAATCAACTCTCCGGCGCCTGCCGTGGTGAGCGTGGTTGTGCATCCCGAGGGTGGCGGTGCCTTCCTTCTCCCTCTGGAAGAAGGTGGCGCGTAGCGACGGGTGAGGGCGTGAGGCATCCGCTTGTAACGGACTTGCTAGCGATGCACTGCCATTCCCTCACCCGCCTTTCGGGCACCTTCTCCCAAGGGGAGAAGGAAAAAGCTTCGCCTGATGCGGCCTTCCCTCCAGATAGGTCATTATTCAGCCGAATCGGCGGATCATCCGGTCGAATCCATTGGGAGAATCGCCATGTCGTTCCGACTCGCTCCTCTGCTGGCGCTGTCCCTGCTGCTGGGCGGCTGCGCCAACACATCCAAGGTCATGCTGGGCCAGGCGCGCCCGCCAGTCGACCCGACCCAGGTCCAGGTGTACCGCACGCCGCCGGTCGGATCGGTCGAAATAGCGCAGCTGGAATCGACCAGCGCGGTCGGCTTCGGCACCCAGGGACAAACCGATGCCGCGATCGCCCGCCTGAAACGCGAAGCCGCCGCGCTGGGTGCCAACGGCGTCGTGCTGATGGGCGTGGGTTCCAGCGGTTCACCGGTCGGCATGTCGGTGGGGGCTGGCAGTTATGGTCGCCACAGCGCCGGCGGTGTCGGCATCGGCATTCCCACCACCCAGCGCAGCGCAGCGGGCGTGGCGATCTATGTTCCTCCGGGCGCGACGGTCGATCCGGCATCGGTGGTGGAGCCGAATCCGACGCCGGTCAAGCCGGAATAGGCGACATTACGTGTAGGAGCGCCGTCCCGGCGCGAGCTCTTCCTGTAAGGTCGCGAGATAAAGCGAAAGGCTCGCGGCGGGACGCCACTCCTACATCATTCTTTGAAGGTTGCGGTGATTCAGCGCTTGGTGCGCTTCTGCTGCGCGGGGATGAACTGTTCCTTCACCGCCTTGGCCAGCTGATCAGGCGGAAGTAGCCCCTGGTCCAGCAGGAAGTTGTTGAACGCCAGCCGGTCGAACTTGTCGCCCAGTGCCAACTCGGTCTGCACACGCAACTCCATGATGCGGCTATAGCCGTAGAAATAGCTGCCGGCCTGGCCCGGTGCATTGAACGTATAACGGTCCAGTTCCTGTCGCGCCATCGGCTTGGATAACACGACCTCGTTCTCCAGTACCTGCCCAGCGCGTGCGCGGTCGATCAGTCCCAGGTTGAGCATCGGATCGAGCATGGCGCGCGCCGCGCGCATCAGGCGGAACTGCAATGCGATCAACTGACCTTCCAGCGGTTCGTACGGCACCATTTCCGCCTCCGCGTACAACGCCCAGCCTTCCACATTGACCGAGTTGAAAGCGAACATCGTGCGCGCCAGCGATATCCCGCGCTCCACCATCGCGGTGAACTGCAGTTCGTGGCCGGGGCGGCCTTCGTGCGCGGTCAGTGTCCAGGTCACCGCGTCGAAGTTGAAGTCGTCGTACTGTTCGTCCTTGTTCCCTTTGCCCGGGTTGCCCAGCGGCAACACGAAGGTGCCCTGCTGGCCGGTATTGCCTATAAGCGGTGCGGGCAGGAAATGCGGTGCGGGCTGCGCGGCGCTTTCGGCTTCCGAACCCAGGCGCATCTGCATGGGGCGCCGCGGCACATCGACGATTCCGTTCTTCTCGATGATCGGGTCGATGGCATCGATCACTGCCCGGTAGCGCGTCTCCAGCTGATCATTGGCAATCCGGCCGGTCTTCAGCGCGCGGATCACATCGCGGTAGTCGGTAGCGTCGATACCCTTCGCTTTGGCGACCAGCGGCGCGATCTGCTGCATCATCGCGCGAGTTTCGATGAACTCCAGTTGCGCGCGTTGCATCAGTATGGCGGGATCGATATCGATGCCGTACTGCTTCAGTTGATAGGCATACAGTTCCGGCGGCAAGCGGGTATCGGTGCGCGCCTTCGGCAGCACCGTGCTGCGCACCCAGGTGGTGTATTCCTTGAACTGGCTGTCCATGGCCGCGAGCGCTTCCCCGGCGCCCGCCACTTTGTATTCGGCGAACAGCTTGCGTACGCCGGCCGCGTAAGTGTCCACGTTGTCCAGGGCGCGTTCGACTTCCAGCTTGGTTGGCGGCAGCAGCGCCGTATTGGACAGCTTTTCCTCGTAGCGTTCGCGCGCCAACCGGGTGAACGGCGAAGTGCCGGCGGTCAGACCGACATAGCGCTTCAGTCGATCCAGCGCCTTGGCCTGGCGCTCCGGTGGAGTCTGCTTGGACAACAATCCATTGATGCCGGTGAACACCTGTTGCGGCGCATCGGTCCACGGCAACATCAGCCGTTCGTTCAGCTCGCTACCTTCGATGCTCTCGGCGGCAGCCGCGACCATGATCTCCAGATCCTGGCGGACGTTGGCGTCGCGTTCGGTGGCAAGCCTGGCCTGCAGTGTGGCACTGGCTTTCGCAACGGCTTCGCGGAAGCGCCGGCTGTTGTCCGGGCCCAGGTCGGTGACTTGGTCGTCGTAACCAGGAACGCCGAAGAAACTAAGCGTTTCGGGTTGGAATGGCGCTTGCGCGTTCAACAGGATATGCGCGTACTCGTTGCTCTTGGTGACCCAGGCAGGCGAAGGCGCGGGTGTTTGCGCCGGTGTTCCGGCAGCGGCAGTCTGCGCAAGGGCGGGGACCGGCGCGGCCAGCGCCAGCACGATCGCAAGGACGAGAGGTTTCATCAGCATTCTCCAGGTTGAAGGACGGAAACTACGCCAGACAGTGATACCTCGAACCTGTCTCAAGTCATGGAACAGCTATCCCGAAGTTGCGTTTTCGGTTGCCAGCCGCCAGCCACGTCACCTCAGGTGCGGCGAGTCCCCGTCCAAGCTCGTTAAAAGCTCACGCTCCGCGTAGAGCCGAGCTTGTGCTTGCATCCCCTTGGGGGCTCGGCTGCTATTCCGTCACGATCCAAAATGGTGGAGGCGCGTCCGATGAGAATGGTCTAGATATCTCTGGAACGCGCTTATCTAGAGCTGGCTTATCTAGAGCTCGCTTTGACCTTCCAACTGATCGCTACCATCCAGCAAATCGACACGCTGATGGTTGCCTTCGATCTGGACCACCAGCGTTTTGTATTCCCAGAGTCCGGCGGATTGGGTAGCGTCCACGTAGATCTTGGCGCTGCCTTTCGGGCCTTTCAGTGGGATCACGAAACTGGCTTCACCGGTGGCTCCCTGGGTGCTGATATTGCCCTGTACGAAATAGCCGGATTCAATCGGCTCGCCGAGCGCCTGGACCGTCTGCGGATTCGACGTCGCGCGCGCCAGCGCTTCCTGATAAGGCTCGGACGACTTCATCATCCCGAACACGAAAGCGAAGATCGCAGCGAAAAACGCGGCAAACAGCGCCAGCATCACCACCGCCAGCACAGGCACGAACCACTTCCAGTTGCGGCTCCACCAGTTCGGTTGCGGTACCGTCGATGCGTTCATGCGATCTCCTGGGTGCTCAGCGTTTGAGGCAGCGGTTGAAGAAGTCTTCGCTCAACCGGTAGCGGTGCAGCAGGTCGTTGCCGCGCAGGCCGTGCTTGGCGCCGGGATAGGTCATCAGTTCGAACGGCGTGGCGCGCTTCTGAAGTTCGCTCATCAGCTTGGTCGAATTGCTGAAGAGTACGTTGTCGTCGGCCATGCCGTGGATCAGCAGCAGCTTGGATGTCAGCCCGTCCAGATGCGTGAAGACGCTGCCTTGCCGATAGCCGTTCGGATTGACGAGAGGCAGATTCATATAGCGCTCGGTGTAATGGGTGTCGTACAGCGCCCAGTCGGTCACCGGCGCGCCAGCGATGCCGCATGCGTAGGCTTCGCTATGACGGGCCAGCATCAGCAGCGTCATATAGCCGCCATTGGACCAGCCATAGATGCCGATACGCTGCGGATCCACGAACGATTGCGCCTTCAGCCATTCCACGCCACGCAGTTGATCGGCGACTTCCACCGTGCCTTGCTTTCCGTACAGCGCTCCACCGAAGGCCGCACCTCGGCGTGGTGTGCCGCGGTTGTCCAGCGAGAACACCAGGTAACCCT
The DNA here is from genome assembly GCF_039710385.1 of Pseudoxanthomonas sp. CCNWLY206-1. Lineage (NCBI taxonomy): Bacteria > Pseudomonadati > Pseudomonadota > Gammaproteobacteria > Lysobacterales > Lysobacteraceae > Pseudoxanthomonas > Pseudoxanthomonas sp. CCNWLY206-1. The sequence goes on from NZ_JBDKXI010000005.1 coordinate 252,320, forward strand.
GCTGCGCCAGGTACTGGTTGAAGAAGCCATCGCTGCGGCCCGGCCACGCGCGCGTCACCGTCTGCGCTGCCGGGCCGCCATAGACGTAGACCACCACCGGATATTTTTTTGCAGGGTCGAATCCTGCTGGCTTGATCAGGCTGTAATGCAGCGATGTCTTGCCGTCGGCGGCTGTCAGCGTGCCGAACTCGACGGGACGCTGGGCCTCCCGGTATTTCGCATAGGGATGCGCCGGATCCGTTACGTCATTGGTCAGCAGGGTGGCGATCTTGCTGCCGTCGGACTTGAACAATTCGATCTGCGGTACGGTCTCGTTGTTCGACCAGCTATCGACATAAACGCTGGCGTTCTTCGCGAAAGCAACCCCGTGCATGCCGGGCGCCGTCGACAACTGGCGGATATCGCCACCCTGCAACGGAACAGTGTAAATATGGCTTTCCAGTGCCGAATCGCGGGAACCGCTGAAATAGACCGCGCCATTGGCTTCATCGACCGCCAGCAGCGCATCGACCACCCATTCTCCCTGGGTCAAGGGGGCCAACGATGCACCATCTTCCGAGGCGAGATAAAGATGCGCGTAGCCACTGCGCTCGGAGCCCCAGATGAAGCGTCCGTCCTTCAGGAAGCGCAGGTTGTTGTGCAGCGGTACCCATGTGCTGGAGGTTTCCGTCACCAGCGTGCGCTGCTTGCCGGTAGCCAATACTGTTTCGATCAGATCCAGCTTTTTCTGGTCGCGAGATTGGCGCTGGAAGGTCAGTCGCTGCGGGTCGCGCCAATCCACGCGGGCCAGGTAGATGTCCGGGTTCTTGCCAAGGTCAATCCAGCGCGGTTCCGCCTCGGCTTTTGGTGCGACGACGCCCAGGCGGATGCCGACGTTGCGGTCGCCGGCGGCCGGATAACGTTGTTCGATGACGTCGGTGCGGTCCGGATACACCTCGTAGCGCTTCTGCACCGGTACCGGCGATTCGTCGATGCGAGCAAAGGCGATCGCTGAATCATCAGGCGCCCACCAGTAACCGGTATGGCGGTCCATTTCCTCGTCGGCGACGAACTCGGCAATCCCATTGCCGATGGTGTCCGATCCGTCGGACGTCAACTGTAGCTCGCGGCCATCCGCCAGCGCGATCACCCACAGATTGCGATCGCGGACAAAACTGACGTAACCACCTTTCGGCGAAATCTTCGGATCGGTGGCAAAGCCACCGCCGGCGGTCAGCTTGCGCACGACGGACTTGTCGCTATTGGCCAGGTCGTACAGGTACAACTCGCCGCCTAATGGGAACAGCAGCGCCTTGCCATCCGGAGACCATTGGTAATCGACGATGCCGGACAATGCCGCAATGCGCTGGCGTTCGCGACGTGCCTTTTCCTCATCGCTCAAGGTTTCCCGACCCGGCAACACTACGGTCGAATCGACCAGCAGGCGCGTTTGCCCGCTCGCCACGTCGTATTCCCACAGATCCAGTTGGTTGCGATTGCTGTCCTTGCCGCGCAGGAAGGTCACGCGCGATCCATCCGGAGCTATCTGCGGCTTGGTCAGCGTGGGACCGGACAGCGGCGCATTGCCGGTAATGGCTTCCAACGTCAGCCCGCTTTTTACTGGCGGCGCGGCGTAAGCGGCGGTGGCGGAAGACGTCAGCATCATCAGGGCAAGCAACGCAGGGCGCATAGAAAATCTCGGTTCGGTATCACGGCATCATTCCGGCGAGTGCCAGGACAGCTTGTGGCGGCATAGTCTGTCACGGGCGTGTCCGGCGCGTCCGGTAATGGTTACTTCGGCGCCAGACCGTGACCGAACAGATGCTTGCGTTCCTCATCGCTCAGCGGTTTTCCCGCCTCGGGGTTCACCTGCGCCTTCAGCGCATAGGCGCGCTGGGTGGCGGAGCGCACCGCGATGCTCCCGTGCCAGCGGGCCAGATGCGGAAATGCGCCGAAATCCGGCGGCAGCTTGTCGTACGCCGCTATCCACGGGTAGATCGCCATGTCGGCGATGCTGTAGTCATCACCCGCCACGAACGCATGCTCGGCCAGCCGCTTGTCCAATACGCTGTGCAGACGGGTCACTTCGCGCCCGTAGCGGTCGATCGCGTAAGGAATGGGTTCGGGCGCATACACGTTGAAGTGACCGGATTGCCCCGTCATCGGGCCCAATCCCCCCATCTGCCAGAACAGCCACTCCATCGTGGCCACGCGGCCGCGTAGATCCGCAGGCAGGAACTTGCCGGTTTTTTCCGCCAGATACATCAGGATGGCGCCGGACTCGAATACGCTGACCGGCGCACCGCCGTCGGCAGGTGCGTGATCGACGATGGCCGGCATCTTGTTGTTGGGCGAAATCGCCAGGTATTCCGGCTTGAACTGGTCGCCCGCACCGATATTGATCGGGTTGATGTTGTATGGAAGGCCGGCCTCTTCCAAGAACAAGCTGATTTTGTGGCCATTAGGCGTCGGCCAGTAGTAAAAGTCGATCATGGTCGTTGGCTTCGACATTGGGGGAAGGCCGAGTTTAGCGCCGGCGGCCGGGTTGGCAGCGTCACAGAGTGCCGGTAACCTGCCGCATCCCCGCAACGCAGCATCCCAACATGTCCCAGCCGTCCACCGCACGCCTTGGCAGTTTGCCGAATCTGATTTTCGCTTCCCGCTGGCTGCAGCTGCCGCTCTACCTGGGACTGATCGTCGCGCAGGGCGTGTATGTCTGGCAGTTCGGCGTGGAGTTGGTGCATCTGGTCAGCGAGGTGTTCCTGCACAGCGGCGAGGCGGAGCAGGCCGCCAAGCTGGCCGATGGAGGCCCAAGCGCCGAAGTGGCGATCATGCTGATCGTGCTGGGCCTGATCGACGTGGTGATGATCTCCAATCTGTTGATGATGGTGATCGTGGGCGGCTACGAAACCTTCGTGTCGCGCCTGCGCCTGCAAGGGCATCCTGATCAGCCGGAGTGGCTGAGCCACGTCAACGCCAGCATGCTGAAGGTGAAGCTGGCCATGGCGATCATCGGCATCTCCTCCATCCACCTGTTGAAGACCTTCATCGAAGTCGGCGACCTGGGGATGCCAGGCAGCAAGTTCACCGAAGCCGGCGTGATGTGGCAGACCATCATCCATTGCGTCTTCATTCTGTCGGCGGTCGGCATCGCCTACACGGATCGTTTGATGCTGCATGTCACGGCCAAGCCGAAGGGCGAGCACGGCGCGCATTGATTCGGTGCCGATGCTTTCGTAGAGCGGGGCAAGCGCCGCTCTACATTGCGGATGAATTTCTTGTGGGAGCGACGTAAGTCGCGACGTTGATGTATCCGGTCGCGACTTACGTCGCTCCCACAAGGATGCTATGCCGCCACTGGGGTCATCAGGGTCGACGGGCACCATAGGCTCTACAGGAGAAAACGCCCAGCAGGTCCGCGTGCTCCTGTAAAATGCCGCGGTGGATGTCTCTCACCTACTCGATGATCTGAACCCCGCGCAGCGCGAAGCCGTTTCGGCACCGTCCGGCCATTATCTTGTCTTGGCTGGCGCAGGCTCCGGCAAGACGCGTGTGCTGACGCATCGCATCGCATGGCTGAACGAAGTGCACCGCGTGCCGTCGCACGGCATCCTGGCGGTGACGTTCACCAACAAGGCCGCTGGCGAGATGCGTGCGCGCGCCGACATGCAGCTGCGCAATGGCAGCCGCGGCATGTGGATCGGCACCTTCCATGGGTTGGCCCATCGCCTGCTGCGCTTGCATTGGCAGGAAGCGAAGTTGCCGGAGACCTTCCAGGTGCTGGACAGCGACGATCAGCTTCGGCTGATCAAGCGCGTCGTGCAGCAGATGGAATTGGACGAAGCGCGCTTTCCTCCGCGCCAGATCGGCTGGTGGATCAACGCGCAGAAGGACGAAGGCCGCCGGCCGCAGCATATCCAGCCGGGCGAGGACGTATGGACCGACACGCTGCGCCGCGCCTACGCGCTGTACCAGGAGCGATGCGATCGCGCCGGGTTGGTCGACTTTGCCGAGCTGTTGCTGCGCGCGCATGAATTGCTGCGCGACAATTCGGCATTGCTGGCGCATTACCGGACGCGTTTCGGCGAACTGCTGATAGACGAGTTTCAGGACACCAACGCCATCCAGTACGCCTTCGTGCGGGTATTGGCGGGCGAAAGCGGGCGTGTATTCGTGGTCGGCGATGACGATCAGGCCATCTACGGCTGGCGCGGCGCCAAGGTCGAAAACGTCCAGCGCTTCCTGAGCGACTTCCCAGGTGCGCAGACGATCCGCCTGGAGCAGAACTACCGCTCCAGCGCCAACATCCTCAATGCCGCCAACGGCGTCATCGCACATAACCCAGGTCGCATCGGCAAGCAGTTGTGGACGGATACCGGCGACGGCGATCCCATCGACCTGTACGCGGCCTACAACGAGATCGACGAAGCGCGCTTCGTGGTCGAACGCATCCGTCAGTGGGTGCGCGATGGCGGCAGCATCAGCGACGCCGCGATTCTTTACCGCAGCAACGCGCAGTCACGGGCCTTCGAAGAAGCACTGCTGGCCGAACAGGTGCCGTACCGCGTCTACGGCGGCATGCGCTTTTTCGAACGCGCCGAAATCAAGGACACGCTGGCTTATCTGCGCCTGATTGCGAATCGCGATGACGACGCCGCCTTCGAGCGCGCGGTCAATACACCAACGCGCGGCATCGGCGACCGCACCATGGATGAAGTGCGCAAATGCGCGCGCGATGGTGCGGTGCCCTTGTGGGAAGGTGCGCGCCGGATCGCTACCGGCACGGCCTTGGCGGCGCGGGCGCGCAACGCGCTGGCGGCATTCCTCGCACTGATCGACGGCTTATCCGATGAAACCGGCGAGCTGGAGCTGAAAGACAAGATTGATCATGTACTGATGCGGTCGGGGTTGCGCGACCATTACGCGGCCGAAAGCCGTGGCCAGCTGGATTCGCGCACGGACAATCTGGACGAATTGGTCTCGGTAGCTTCTCGCTTCGTGCGGCGCGAAATGGACATCGCCGACGACGAAAGCGACGAAGGCATGACGGAACTGGTGGCGTTCCTGTCCTACGCGGCGCTGGAAGCCGGAGAAGGCCAAGCTCAAGCCGGCGAGGACGGCGTGCAACTGATGACGCTGCATTCGGCCAAAGGATTGGAATTCCCGCTGGTGTTCCTGGCAGGGTTGGAAGAAGGCTTGTTCCCCAGCAACAAGTCGCTGGACGAAAGCGGTCGCCTGGAAGAAGAACGCCGGCTGGCATATGTGGGTATCACCCGCGCGCGACAGAAGCTGATACTCAGCTATGCGGAAGCGCGGCGCCTGCATGGTCAGGACATGTACGGTATTCCGTCGCGCTTCCTGCGGGAGATTCCGGCGAACCTGGTGCACGAGGTTCGCCCGCGAGTGCAGGTATCACGGCCCGTGCCGGGCTACGCGCCACGGCGGGACTTCGGCCATGCCGCCATTGAGACACCGGCGTTGAAATTGGGCCAGAACGTTCAGCACGCCAAGTTCGGGCGTGGCGTCGTCATCGACTACGAAGGCAGCGGCGCGCATGCGCGCGTGCAGGTCAATTTCGACAACGAAGGCAGCAAGTGGCTGGTTCTGGCCTACGCGAATCTGCAGGCGGTGTAGCAGATCGTCCAGCGGCACGTGGATTTCGCACCCGCACTCATTTTCGGCGTACACCCTGTAGGAGCGGCGTCCCGCCGCGAACTCTTGCTTTACCCCCAGATGCATGCCTGCCGCGGAAAGCGAAAAGCTCGCGGCGGGACGCCGCTCCTACGGGATGGGAGACCGTTGTGCATGTGCGGCCAATGAGTGCGTCGTCCTACCAGCCGTAAAGCTTCCAATACACCGGTGACACCGGGCCTTCGCCTTTGCTGCTGTCCAGGCGGCCATCTCCGTTTTCGTCGATCAGGTAATAGGTAGGCCCGCGTGCGGGAACCACCTTGACCATCTTCAGCGCCCCGCCCACCCGATACTCCTCGATCACATCACCGTTCTTCTCGGTGCGGACGGCGACCTGGGCATCGGCCAGATCCACGTCGGGGTCGTCTTGAGCACCACCAAAGACGGCGCAGCCGGCCAAGGCCAGTGTGCCGGACAACAGCAGCGCGAATTGCAGAGTCGTGCGGGACATGCCGGTTCCTCGGATCACCAATGCCGGGATTATGCGCCTGCCAGGCGGAACCGCGCCGTGATGGCTGACGTGGGAAGCGGGGGAGGTAGAATCTCGCCATGACACGACTCGTACTGATCGATGGCTCCAGCTATCTCTTCCGCGCCTTCCATGCGCTTCCGCCACTGACCAACGCCGCCGGCGAACCCACCGGCGCGCTGTTCGGCGTGGTCAACATGTTGCGTTCCACCTTGAAGGAGCAGCCCGATTACGTGGCCTTCGTGCTGGACGCCAGCGGGCCGACGTTCCGCGACGCGCTCTATCCGCAATACAAGGCCCAGCGTCCGCCGATGCCGGAGGAGCTGCGGGCCCAAGTGGAACCCATGCGCCGCATCGTCGAGGCGTTGGGGTTCCCCTTGCTGTGCATCGACGGCGTGGAAGCCGACGACGTGATCGGCACCTTGGCCCTGCAAGGCGCGGCTGAAGGCATGGAAGTGACCATCTCCACCAGCGACAAGGATTTCGCTCAGCTGGTGCGCCCGGGCATTGCGCTGGTCAACACCATGAGCGGGAGCCGATTGGATTCCGAAGCGACCGTGATGGACAAGTTCGGCGTGCGCCCGGAGCAGATCGTCGATTTGCTGGCGTTGATGGGCGATACGGTGGACAACGTGCCCGGCGTGGACAAATGCGGCCCCAAGACCGCGGCCAAATGGTTGGGCGAATACGGCACCCTGGACGCGATCATCGCCCATGCCGATCAGGTCAAGGGCAAGATCGGTGAAAACCTGCGCGCCGCGTTGCCGCGCCTGCCGTTGAATCGCGAGCTGGTCACCATCAAGACCGACGTCCCGCTGGAAGGCGGACCGGCAACGCTGGCCCTGCGCGAACGTCATGTCGAGACGCTTCGCGAAATGTACGCGCGCTACGGATTCAACCAGGCGCTCAAGGAACTGGACGGCGGCGTTGCCGCACCGCTGCAGGGCGCGCCACGGCAAGAGAAGGAACCCGGACGCGCGCGCGGTACTGGGCGCGTCGCCTCGTCCACCGAGGTCGAAGCCGTCGTCGATGCGGAACTGTCCGCGCCCGGCGAATACGAAACCGTATTGACCCATGAACAGCTCGAAGCCTGGATCGAACGCTTGCGCCAAGCCGACGAATTCGCTTTCGATAGCGAAACCGACAGCCTGGACCCCATGCGGGCCAATCTGGTCGGGTTGAGCTTCGCAGTGGAGCCCGGCAAGGCGGCTTACCTGCCGCTGGCGCATGAATATCCCGGCGCGCCAACACAGCTGGATCGCGCGTCCACATTGGCGCAGCTGGCGCCACTGTTCGCCGATGCCGGAAAGAAAAAGCTCGGCCAGCACGGCAAATACGACCTCCAGGTGCTGCGCCGCCATGGCGTCGACGTCACGGGCTACAGCGACGACACCATGCTGGAGAGCTTCGTGCTGAACTCCGGCAGCAACCGCCACGACATGGATAGCCTCGCCAAGCGCTTCCTCGGTTACGAAACCATCAAGTACGAAGCGGTAGCCGGAAAGGGCGCCAAGCAGATCCTGTTCTCGCAGGTCGCTCTGGACGACGCCACGCGCTATGCCGCCGAAGATGCCGACGTTACCTTGCGACTGCATCGCGTGCTCGCGCCGAAGTTGGCTGCCGAGCCTGGATTGCTGAATGTCTATCGCGACATCGAAATGCCGCTGGTGCCGGTGCTGGCTTCGATCGAAGCCAACGGCGTCATGATCGACGGCGACGAATTGCGGCGGCAGAGCGCCGACCTGTCCAAGCGGATGCTGGCGGCGCAACAGAAAGCCACCGAACTGGCAGGTCGCAGCTTCAATCTGGACTCCCCCAAGCAGCTGCAGGCGCTGTTGTTCGACGAGTTGAAATTGCCAGCGGTGCTGAAGACTCCGACCGGGCAACCCAGCACCAACGAAGAAGCGCTGGAAGCCATCGCCGATCAGCACGAGCTGCCACGAGTCATTCTGGAATACCGAGGTCTGGCGAAGCTGCGCAGTACGTACACCGACAAGCTGCCGGAGATGGTCAACCCAACGACCGGCCGTGTGCACACCAGTTATCACCAGGCGGGCGCCGCCACCGGCCGGCTGTCGTCCACCGATCCCAATCTGCAGAACATCCCCATCCGTACCGAGGACGGGCGGCGCATTCGCAAAGCGTTCGTCGCGCCGCCAGGCCGCAAGCTGATCGCCTGCGATTACTCGCAGATCGAGCTACGCATCATGGCTCACTTGTCCGAAGATCCCGGCCTGGTGCGCGCCTTCGAATCCGGTGCCGACATCCACAAAGCTACCGCCGCGGAAGTGTTCGGCCGCAAGATGGAAGACGTCACATCCAACGAACGGCGTGCGGCCAAGGCGATCAATTTCGGCCTGATGTATGGGATGAGCGCCTTTGGTCTGGCGCGCCAGCTAGGCATCGGCCGTGGCGAAGCGCAGGACTATATCGCCCTGTATTTCAGCCGCTATCCTGGCGTGCGCGACTTCATGGAGCGTACCCGCCAACAGGCGCGCGAATATGGATACGTGGAGACGGTTTTCGGCCGCCGCCTGTATCTGGAATACATCACCAAAGGCACGCAGGGGCAACGTGCGGGCGCCGAACGCGCCGCGATCAATGCGCCGATGCAGGGCACGGCGGCGGACATCATCAAGCGCGCGATGATTGCCGTCGATGCTTGGCTTGCTGATTATCGCGAGCGGGCCCTGATGATCCTGCAGGTGCACGATGAACTGGTATTCGAAGCGGAAGAGGATTTCGTACCCACGCTGCTCAGCGAAGCGACCCGCCTGATGGCGGGGGCGGCGCAACTCTCCGTTCCGTTAATCGTCGATAGCGGGGTCGGAGACAACTGGGATGAGGCGCATTGATAGGCCCAGGATGACAAAGCCGTTTTAGAACAGTAATTTATCGAGAGCGAGTGTGATTTTTAGTCAGGTACATTAATGAACTTACGGGTTTAGTAAACTGAATCCTCAGTAAATCTTACGGTTTATTAACGGAAATCTTCACGAACCATCCATGCTCGAAATGGTCATATAGGTCGCGACAGATGCAAGGTCTGTCGCTGGATCTCTCCCATCCCCTGGAGTGATCTCCCCCGGAACGGCGACCCCTCCCCAGGTCACGTTCCCTGGCCCCGCTGATCCCCCCCTGGTCTGCGGGGCTTTTTATTGCCTGATGATTCGTGATGGCAATGTCCAACCACCCGGGTTCCTCATAATCAGCCATCCATGACGCCCTTGTAGGAGCGACGTCCCGTCGCGAGCTTTTCCCGCCAGATTGCGAAAGAAGCGAAGAGCTCGCGCCGAGACGGCGCTCCTACAACAGCGAAAAACAACAGCGAAAAATCGCATCCACCTAGGGGACTGTCCATGCACGCCGAATTCGCCCAGATGTTCGATCTATCGATGCCCTGGTGGGCATTCGTCCTGCGGGCCTGCGTCGTGTACTTCGTGCTGTTGGGAATGATCCGGCTTTCGGGCAAGCGCACGATGGGGCAGTTCACCGCGTTCGACATGCTGCTGGTGGTGCTGTTGGGCAACGCGGTGCAGAACGCTCTGCTTGGCAGCGACAACTCGGTGGCCGGCGGTTTGTTATTGGCTGCCACGCTGATCGTATTGAATTGGTTGGTCGGAATGGTATCGGCGCGCAGCGACAGGATCGAAGCACTGGTGGAAGGCACGCCGGTGCTGCTGGCACACGATGGCAAGGTCTACAAGGATGTATTGCGGCGCGAACTAGTCAGCCGGCAGGATTTCGAAAAGGCGCTGCGCGAAGCTGGCATCGAAGGCGTCGACGATATCCGCATGGCGGTACTGGAAACCAACGGTCATATCACCGTCGTCCGGCGGGACTGATATGAATTGCATTGGAGGACGCTCGCAGCACGCTTACTCTTCCGCGTTGGTCCACCTGTTCTTCTCAGCCGCACACTGACGTCGCTCGGGTGCAACACAGCGGGATCCTGGATAAGACGCGAAGCGCAAGGCCATGCTCGCGCTGCGCCAACATCACGCCAGTTCGTTCAACCAGTCGCGCGGCCTCAGATAGTCATTGAGGCGTTGTTCCGGACTGTCGGACTCTGGTGCATAGCCGTACTCCCAGCGCACGAGCGGCGGCAGGCTCATCAGGATCGACTCGGCGCGGCCGCCGCTCTGCAGGCCGAACAAGGTGCCGCGGTCGTAGACCAGATTGAACTCGACGTAGCGGCCACGTCGGTACAGCTGGAACTCGCGCTCGCGTTCGCCATGCGCCATGTCCTTGCGGCGCTCGACCAACGGCAGGTAGGCGTCCAGAAATCCATCGCCCACCGCGCGCATGTAAGCGAAATCGGAGTCGAAGTCTTCGCCAAGATCGTCGAAGAACAATCCACCGACGCCGCGGGTCTCGTTGCGATGCTTGATGAAGAAGTACTCGTCGCACCAGCGCTTGTGCGCGTCATAGCGCGCTTGGCCGCCGAACGGTTCGCACAACTCGCGCGCTGTGCGGTGCCAGTGCAGCACGTCTTCTTCCATCGGATAGAACGGGGTCAGGTCGAAGCCGCCGCCGAACCACCATGCCACGGTCTGGCCTTCGCGCTCGGCGCGGAAATGGCGGACGTTTGCATGGGTGGTGGGCAGATAGGGATTGCGCGGGTGGAATACCAGCGAGACGCCTACCGCGCGCCAGGAGGCGCCCGCCAGTTCCGGCCGGTGGACCGATGCCGACGGCGGCAGCTGGTTGCCCGAGACATCGGAGAAGCCAATGCCTGCCTGCTCGAACACATTGCCATCACGCAGGATGCGCGTACGTCCGCCGCCGCCCAGGGATGGGCCGCTGTCGCGTGAGGCAGGATTACGGGAGCGGTCGCTGTCTACCGATCGCGTCCAGATATCTTCCTTGAATCGGGCGCGGCCGTCGGCCGCTTCGATCTGGGCGCAGATGCGGTCCTGCAGACCGGTCAGGTAATCGCGTACGGCATCGAATTCGTTCATGCCGCGCATTCTAACGGCGGCGGGTGCCATCCCGCGTGGCACTCCTTGCGCCACCCGACTTCCTGCGTCAGTGCTGAAACTCGGACCGTACGGCGCGCGTGCATAGTTGATGGACGATCCAGCCATGCAGTGCGGCAAACACGATGGCGCTGCCGGCCGTCGCCACCAGCAACGTGATGCGCAACTGCGCCAGCTCCGCCTGCACCGGCTGGGATTCCGCCGATATCGGCAGTGACTGCAGCCACTCGAATACAGCGTCCAGCATCCATACGCCCAGGAAATTCACGGCCGCGCCCACCAGCATGAAGGCGATAAACAACAGGCGGCCCCATTCGTAGCGTTTGAGCAAGCCTACCGACGCGGCCAGAAAAACAACTGACATCAGCATGAAACCCCAACCGGCCGCGGGTAGATGAGCTATCAACCATTGGCCAAACGGCGGTACCCCTTCTGCAGGAATCTCGGCGAAGACACCTCTCACTGACTCACTGCCGAACAGGACGGCGATCACCACCGCCTGCAACAAGCCGTAAACGGTACCGACGATTCCCAGGACAATGGAAATCTGGGCCATGACCGTCACGAACTGCGACGGCCGCGGCGCGGCGGCGCTGGTAGTGACCACAGGAATCTCCCTCAGCACTATTTCAGATTGTTCTCGAACAACTTCAGGATGCGCTTGTACTCATCCAGCCAGGCGTCGGCACGGACAAAGCTGTGACGTTCCATCGGGTACGGCGCCAGTTCCCAGTTGTCCTTGCGCAGTTCGATCAGCTTCTGCGTCAGCACGACCGAATCGCGGAAGAAGACGTTGTCGTCGATCATGCCGTGGGCGATCAGCAAATGGTCCTGCAGGCCCGATGCATATTCGATCGGCGAAGACTTGCGATAGGCCTCAGGGTCCAGTTCCGGGGTGTTGAGGATGTTGCTGGTGTATTCGTGGTTGTACTGGGTCCAATCCACCACCGGCCGCAGCGCGGCACCGGCCTTGAACACGCCGGGCTTGCGGAACAGCGCCATGAAGGTCATGAAACCACCGTACGAGCCGCCGTAGATGCCGGCGCGATCGCGGTCGCCTTGCTTGTTGGCGACCAGCCAATCCAGGCCATCCAGATAATCTTCCAGCTCCGGGTGGCCCATCTGCCGGTAGATCGCGGTACGCCAGTCGCGGCCATAGCCTTCGCTTGCGCGGTAGTCCAGATCCAGGACGATGTAGCCGCGCTCCACCAGCAGGTTATGGAACATCTGTTCGCGGAAGTAAGCCGGATAACGGGCATGGACGTTCTGCAGATACCCGGCGCCATGCACGAACATGACGATGGGGTAATGCTTGCCAGCCTCCAGCTGCTTGGGCCCGTAGTACTTGCCCCAGAGGGTGCCGGCGCCGTGCTTGGACGGTACTTGCACGATTTCCGGCTGGATCCAGGCGCGTGCCTTGAAGCCTGCGGTGCGGGTATCGGTCAATGCCTTGGCCGGACCACCCGCAGCGTCCACCAGTGACAACTGCGTCGGGGTGTAGCTACGCGAATGCCGCACCAGCAAGCGGCCACCATCGGGCGACTGGGCGAAATCTTCCACGCCGTCCAGCGCGGTCACTTCGGTCACCTGTTCGCTGGCCAGGTCCAGCTTGCAGACTTCGTAGTCGCCGGGCCATTCGCGGTTGCACAGGAAGAAAATGCCGCGGCCGTCGGCGGAAAGCTGTGGCGCGGACACTTCCCATTTTCCTTTGGTCAGCTGGCGCGATTTGTTGCCGTCCACCGCGTACAGATGCGCATAACCGGATTGTTCGGACAGAAACCACAAGGTCCTGTTATCCGGCAGCCAGCCGAACTCATTGAAGCCCCAATTGATCCAGGCTTCATCGGTCAGCCGATGCCGCGGCTGCAGCTTGGCGGCGGCCAAGTCGACGCTGGCGAGCCAGCGGTCCTTGTTGTCCACAGAATGGATCTGCACGGCGACTTGATTGCCGTCGTCGCTCCAGATGATGGCATTGCCATCGCCGTCGTTTTCAATACGCACATCGCGGTTGCCCTTCAGCGGCTCCTTGCCCGCGGCTTTGCGTAGAGCTGCCATCGGGTCCTTGTCGATCCCCGGCAGCGCGTCGAACTTCAGCTCCTTGATGCCGCCGTCGCTCAGATCGATTCGCCACAACGTATGCGCCACCGGCGCGTTGCGGCCGACACGGGTGCGGACTTCCTGGAATTCCTCGTAACCGGATTCGGTGACGTACTTGGGCATCTTGCCCGCCTGGCCGGCATCGGCGCCTTTCTTGCGCGTGACCACCAGCAGCCAGCGTGCGTTCGGCGAAAGCGCGCTGTCTTCGATCAGGACGTCATCGCCCAGGAAGATCGGTGCCGGCGCACGGGTGGGGTCGGCTTTGCGCCAGGCCTCGCTCTGCTTCTGCGCCGCTTCGCGCAGGGCACGGTCCTGGGCCAGCGTCTGCAAGGTGCGCAGCTGTTGCTCGCGCAGGGCATCCTGCTTGGGTTCGGAGGTCGGATCTTTCTCCGCTTTCAGCAGGGCGACCTGCGTGACCACGCCGCCGGGTGTGCTGCGATACCAATCATTGCCGTTGCGCCAGATCGCGCCGCCATTGGTGGCGAAGCGTGCGCGCGCTTCGCCGTCGTTGCTGCGGGTGAGTTGACTCAATGCACCATTACGCAGATCGCGAATGAACACATCGCCGTTGCGCACGAACAACATGCGCTGGCGCTGTGGGTCGTAAACCGGCGCATTGGCATCCAGAGTACCGCGCTGCGCGTCTTCCACCTTCTGTGCGGTGCCACCTTCGACGGGCTGTTCGTAGGTGTCGCGAATCAGGCTGCCGTTGCGTTTCAGTTCGTACTGCACGCGCTTGCCATCCCAGGCCCACCAGGCGCGCTCGACGGGCGGACCGATCCAGTCCGGGTCGGCCATTACTTGCTCGATAGTCAACGCAGAAGTCGAGGCGCTGGCAGCGTCCTGGGCATGCAGTGGGGGAGCCAGGACCAGCGAGAGCAGGAGGGCGAACGGGGCAATGCGCATCCGGGTTTCCGTTAGTGCGATGTGAAACGCCAAGATTACCAGCCTGTTGCATCCGGCTTCGAATGAACGGCGTGCTTGTCGTGCGGGTTTCGCCGAACTGTCATTTACTACACAATCTGCCGATCCTTATTTACTGCAGGGCGCAGCGCGCGCGAATGCAAGCCTACGTTTACAAAAGCCAGCGCAAGGCAGACACCTTCGTCTATCTTGCCCAGCGCGATGACTTCGCCTGCCTGCCCGAACCGTTGAGGACCCAAATGGGAGCGCTTTCCTTCGTGCTGGAGGTGGCGCTGACGCCGGACCGGAAGCTGGCGCGCGGAGACGCGGCGGTGGTTCGCCAGAATCTGGCGAGCCATGGGTTCCACATCCAGTTCCCGCCAACCCCCGGATCTGACGAACGCGCCCCTGCGCAACGCACTCCGGGCGAACGCACCGATGCTTGAAACCCGTTTTTCCATCCGACGCATCTCCATTCGGCACATCGCAGCGGCCACGCTGGCGCTGGGCGTGCTGCTGGCGGCATTGGGCGGTGTGGTTGGCGGCGTGATCGCGGCGTTGGGCGCCTGGCTGGCGCAGCCGGCGCTGGCGTTGGGCGTGTCGTGGTGGCGCGGGACGCGCGTGCTGGCGCCGCAGCGCGGTTGGCGCAGGGACCTGCCGGCGCTGCTGCTGGCCTGGGCGGTCGCGTTCGCCGCCGCCGCGATCCTGCTGGCCTGGCCTTTGGCTTCGCTGCGCGAAAGCGGCAGCCTGCCAGCGGCGCTGAGCGTCAGCGCTGTGATTGGCGCGGTGCTGATCGGTTTGTGGCGTACGTGGCCGTTGTGGCACGGCCTGGAGCGCGATGGTGGTTCGCTGATCCCGCATTGGCGGGGATTGGCCGAGCGCGACTTCCACGCGTGGCGCGGCTTGGGTGTGGCCGCGCTGGTGGGTGCGGCCGTGGGCGGCGGTCTGCTGCTGGCCTGGCCGGACTTGCTGCCTGCGGGTGGGCGAGTCGCCGTGGCGTTGGCGTACGCGCTGGTATCGCCGCTTCTGCATTGGACGCTGCAACGCATGGAAGGCGCCGGGACGCTGCCGGTGGTGGAGATGGCATCCGATGCCGCTGCCGCGCCGATGTCCGCAGCGCCTGAGCCGGATCAACTTCAACAGCCGGTTGCCGATCTGGACGCAGCGCTGTTCGAAGCCGCCCGCGCCGGACGCGTGCAGCGCGCACTGGACTTGCTCGACGCTGGCGCCGATCCACATGCTGTGCCGCCGGAAGGATCGCGTGATCAGCGCAGCCTGAGCGTGTTGGCGGCGGTGCTGCCCGATCTGCGCCTGCTGCGTGCCTTGATTGGGCAAGGTGTGGATCTCAACCAGGCGCATGCGGGCATGACGCCGCTGTTGGCCGCCACGCGTGATAGCTGGCACGGTCGCCCCGATGCGGTCACTACCCTGCTCGCCAACGGTGCCGATCCGCGCATCACCGATAACGAAGGCAATACACCGCTCCATTTCGCCGCCCGCAGCTCCGATCCCGGGGTGGTGGCGTTGCTGCGCGATGCAGCGGCGGAAGTCGATGCGCTGAATCACGACGGTCTGTCGCCGCTCGGCATCGCCTGCGTGGCGGGCAACTGGCGTTTGGCGAAGTTCCTGCTGGAGCGCGGCGCGCGACCTGATCCCCAAGGGGGCCAGCCGGTGTTGCTGGCGGCCGCCGCCACGGAAGAAGATGACCCCGCTGGCGTGCAACTGCTGTTGAAGCACAAGGCCAAGATCGATGCTCGCGATGGCCAGCTGCGCAGCGCATTGCATGAGGCGGCGCTTGCCGGGCACACCGACATCCTGACGACGCTGATCGCCGCGGGTGCCGATGTGAACGGCCGCGACAACGCCGGGCGTACGCCTTGGCTGGATGCCGCACGCGGCGGTCGCATCGGCACACTGGAAAAATTGGCGGAAGCTGGCTCGGATATCGCTGCTGTCGACGCCCAGCAGCGCAATGCCGTCATGCTGGCCTGCACCGCCGAAACCGCTTCCCCCGCGCTGATTCGACGTTTGTTGGAGATAGGCGTCGCTCCCGGCTATGCCGATGCCGAGGGCAAACGCGCCGTCGACCTGGCGGCGGCGGCGGGTCGCTGGGCGATCGTATCCGTGCTGGACCCGGACTATCCGCTGCCTTCGGCGGTTTCGCTGGGTGACGAAGAGCAAGCGCCGCCAGACCGCGCACCGCTGGCGCTGGTACGCGATGGGCTTCACGCCAGCCAGTACGACGGACTCGCCGAGTTGGCGAAATTATGTTCCGCCCAGGAACTAGGCAGCCTCCTGCACGATCCTGAGTTGGCTTTGTCGCCGACACGGTTGGAGTGGCTGTTGGCGCGGGGCGCTGATCCTGAGATCCGCGACGATTCCGGTGATGTGCTGGTGTTCTTCTTGTTGCCGGAAGGCGCCTACGCCGTGCCGGCGCTGCAGGTACTGCTGCGCCGTGGAGTCTCGCCCGCCGGTGCTGGCGGCCTGGCGCGTTTCCTGGCCGCCTGCGCGCACGACGAACAGGCCGCTCGTGGTTTGGAACAGTTTGCGTTGGAGTTGATCGAACGCGGTGCCGATCCGTTCGCGCCGTCGAAGCAGGGCGATCCGCCGCTGTCATTGTCGGTGCGCCTGGGGTGGCCCCGCTTGCTGGAACGTCTGCTCGACATTGGCGTTGACCGCGAGGCGCGAGACAGTCATGGAATGACGGCACTGCACCTGGCGGCTGCGCTGGGCCGCGAAGCCGCGTTGAAGCGCCTGATCGCCATGGGCGCTTCACCAGAATCGCGCGCTGCGGACGGACAGACACCGCTGGGCGTTGCTTTGTCGACCGGTCGGCGCGATCTGGCGGACTGGTTGGATTGGCGTGGCTGGAACCTGCCTAAGCGCGCCCTGCGTCCTTCTGACCTGCCAGCGGCGGCGATGGTCGGGGATACCGAAGCCGTACGCCGTTTGCTGGACTTGGGCTTCGCGGTCGATTCGCCGGATACCCAAGGCTGCACCGCGTTGCTGCGTGCCGCCGGCGGCGGCCAT
Organism: Pseudoxanthomonas sp. CCNWLY206-1; assembly: GCF_039710385.1. Lineage (NCBI taxonomy): Bacteria > Pseudomonadati > Pseudomonadota > Gammaproteobacteria > Lysobacterales > Lysobacteraceae > Pseudoxanthomonas > Pseudoxanthomonas sp. CCNWLY206-1. Next base: position 269,468 of record NZ_JBDKXI010000005.1, read on the forward strand.
CGCACTACCGTCGAATTGCTGATTTCGCGCGGTGCCGATCCGCAGCGCGCCGCCAATACCGGCGCTACGCCGCTGTCGGCCGCGGTCAGCATGCGCCAAGCCGACATCGTCAATGCACTGCTGGCTGCGGGTGCGCAGTTGGAACATCGCCTGCCGGGCGGCGTCACTGTGCTGATGCTGGCTGCGGCGTTGGGCTTGCCCGAGATCGTCGCCAAATTGCTGACCGCCGGTGCCAATGTCCAAGCCGGCGACGCGCAAGGACTCACACCGTTGCACTGCGCCGCACTGTACGGCTTCACCGCGCGCGACAAGCCGCGCTTGGTGGCGCTGTTCGATACGTTGCTGTTGTCCGGTGCCGAGCCAGAACAGATCGCCGCCGGCGCGGTCACGCCATTGCTGCTATTGCTGGGCGCGCGCGCCGAACCAGGAACGGCCTGCGACGAAGATGTCGTGCTGGCCGGGTTGGAGCGCCTGCTCGACGAAGATGTTTCGCTCGACGTGCAGGATCCGCGCGGTTTCGGCCCACTGCATCTGGCCGCATTGCATGGTCTGCTGCGCGTCGTTCAGCGGCTGATGCGTGCGGGCGCGGATCCCGAACTGCGCGACGCCTTGAACCGCACACCACGCGAGATCGCGATCATGCGTGGGTTCGTCGATGTCGCCAGTGAATTTTCACCCGCGCTGCCGGGCGCATCGATGGCCCGCTTCCTGCGCGAACGGAGCTGAGACGCCGAATCGCGCCACCGCACCGCGTAGAGCGGAGCTTGCTCCGCTGCTTGTTGCTGCCAAGACCATTTCGAAGGGCAGCGGAGCAAGCTCCGCTCTACGAAAAAAAAGATCACGGCTATTTGTTGTCGCCCGCTGTTGCGTGCAACAGGCTTCAACTCTCCTGCGCCTCAACCCCGCCCGCATCGGCTTCCAGCAATTTTTCCAGATCGCCGATCGCATCCTTGGCGGTCTGGATCACCGCCACGTCATCGTCATAGACCAGATACTGCGCGCGCAGCAGCTTCTCATCGTGTTCGCGGAAGAGTTTCGCTTGCCGGGCAGCGGCATCCGCCGGCAAACCCAGCGCGATCAATACCTGTTCGCCCATTTCCAGGCTTGACCCGAAGGTTTCACGCACGGGCTCCGCGCTGAGATCCATCAGCCGCCACGCGTGCTGGCGGTTGCGGGCGCGGGCGAATACCTTGGCTTTCGGAAACATGCGGCGGATCAATCGCGTCGTCTTGATATTGGTGTCCGGGTCGTCCATCGCCACCACGAAAGCCTTGACGTGCTGGGCGCCGGCCGCGCGCAGCAAGTCGGGACGGGTCGGATCACCGTAATAGATGCGGGCATTGCCGAAACGGCGCAGCGTGTCGACCGTCTCCGGACTGTTCTCCAGCGCAACAAACGGCACCCGCTGCGCGGTGAGCAGGCGGCCGATGATCTGGCCGAAACGGCCCATGCCAGCGATGAGTACCTGCGGATGATCGTCGGGATAATCGTCGAACGCGCGGGACGGTGGCTTGCGTTTGGCGACACCGGCCAGCATCCGGCTCATGCCGATCAACAACAACGGCGTCAGCGCCATCGACAGACTGACGATGGCGACCAGGCGGTCGCGTAATTCGTCATCCATCAGGTTGGCTCGCACCGCTTCGCTGAACACCACGAAAGCGAACTCGCCGCCCAGCCACAGCACGCCGCCCAGCATCAGTGCCCCCCGCACATCCAACTTGCCGGGCCCCATGCCGATCAGGAACAGCATCAGGAACTTGACCGCCAGCAGGACCAAAACACCGGCACTGATGAGTTGCGGTTCGGCCATCACCCGGTCCAGATCCACGTCCATGCCGACCGCGATGAAGAACAGGCCCAGCAGCAAACCTTTGAACGGTTCGATCTGCGATTCGAGTTCGTGGCGGAATTCCGAATCCGACAGCAGCACGCCTGCCAGGAATGCCCCCAGTCCCGCGCTCAGCCCCGCGAGCTGCATGAACCAGGCGATGCCCAACACCACCAGCAGCGCGCTGGCGGTGAACACTTCCGGCATGCGTGTGCGCGCCACGATCCGGAACAGATGACGCAGCAGCAGGCGGCCGCCGAAAATGACGACGGCCACGGCGCCGACGGCCTGGAAGACGGCTGTCCAGGTAAGGGTTTCATCCTTGGCACCGCCCAGCAGCGGAATCGCCGCCAGCAGGGGAATGGCGACCAGGTCCTGGAACAGCAGGATGGCGAAACCCAGGCGTCCGTGTTCGCTGGTCAGCTCCTTGCGCTCGGACAGCAGCTGCAGGCTCACCGCCGTGGACGACAGCGCCAGACCGAGGCCGATGATCAGCGCCGTTTTCCAGTGCTGATCGGCCAACAGCGCCAACCCGCCCAGTGCCAGACCCGTCAGCAGTACCTGAAGACCGCCAGCGCCAAACACCGGCTTGCGCATCACCCGCAGCCGCGATGGCGACAATTCCAGGCCGATCACGAACAGCATCATCACCACGCCGATTTCCGCCGCGTTGAGGATGCGGTCTGCGTCCTGCACCACGCCCAGGCCGTATGGCCCCAGCACCACGCCGGTCACCAGGTACGCCAAGACGGCGCCCAGTCCGAAACGCTTGAACACCGGCACGGCGGTCACCGCGGCCAGCAAAAACACCAATGTCAATTCCAGGGCACTACCGTGCATGCGTCACCTCGAGTGACATTATGGGGCTCTTCCGAAGTTTCGAGGCATCGGGAGCGTTCGTTGAACGCCGCTTTCCGGTGGGATAGGCTGCGGGCTCTGCTTCGAAACGGGGAGGCAGGGACCGACGCTGACGTGCCTCGGATAGGGATGGGGTTGGCAGAGACGCCGCAGGGGGAATGAAGATGCATAACGACGTAAGAAGGAAGCCGTGGAGCCTGCTGCCCGCGATGCTGCTGTGGGCGGTTTGTGCTTCAGCTGGGGAGCCATTGGTTTTCCAGACGACCTCAAAGGTTTGGATAGACCCCCAAGGCACTCCCACCAAGGTGGAAGTTTCGGAGCGGGTAACGGAATCCGTCCGTGTACATATCGCAAAGCAGGTGTCGGCTTGGCGCTTCGAGCCTCCGACGGTCAACGGCGTCGCCAGCGAAGGCATCACCTATTTGTCGCTGCGCATCTGCGCCGTGGAGACAGGGCAGCGTGATGCCTTACGACTAGCGGTGGAATACCGCGGCAACGGTCCCGGCAATCCAGAGGGCCTACCGAATTTACCTCCGCCGCGTTATCCCGCTGGCGCGGCTTCGCGAGGCATCACGGGCGCTTGGCATGTGGAATACACCATCGGAGCAGACGGTCGCGCTACTGTCGATTCTGTCCGTCCAGAGAAAAAAACACAGGAGGGACGTAACTACTTCAAGCCCGCCCTGGAACAGTGGCTGGAGCATTTCGTTTTTCTGCCGGAGCAAGTAGCGGGGAGGCCAGTGAGCACACGTTCGAATATCCGAGTGAAATTTTCGATGGGAGGCGAATCGAAGCAGCAGAGGCTTCTGAGCGCCGCCGAACGCGAGGAAAAGAACTCCGAAGCTTGCTTGGCAGCAAAAGGTGAGGAAAGCAACACGCTCACGCCGGTGGCTTTGGACTCGCCGTTCAAGTTGCTAGACGTAGGTGGTTAAGAGCTCCAGTGGGTGAGGGAGTGCAGTAAAGCAACAAAAGTACGTTGACGATATTGAGCCGATGGCCTCTCCAGGAAATAAGAAAGTTGAGATGAAAAAACGCATTGGATCTGGTTTTGCATTGATGCTGCTGGCGTGCGCCGCTTGGGCGGGCGGCCAGGGTGCTGCCCGCAAGCAGGCGGAAGCCAGCATGCTGATAACCGGGACGATTGGAATAGCGCCAGACGGCATGGTCAGCGATGCCGTGTTGGATTCTCCCGAGAAAATTCCACCGGGTGTGGTGGATATGGTGCAGGAGCAGGTGCGTGACTGGCGCTTCGAGCCGATCGTAATCGATGGAAAGGCAGTGCACGCGCAGACCAAGATGAGTGTGCGTATTGCGAGCAAGAAATTGGACGGCGACCGCCTAACCGTGGGCATACGAAGCGCTGTATTTGGAGATCCCGAGAAAGAACCGAAGGAACTGCGCGTTACGTCGAAGGTAATGAATCCACCTCGCTATCCTGTCGACGCCGCCAAGAGTGGCGTGTCCGGAACGGCGTACCTGCTACTTCGCATTGGTCGCGACGGGCGTGTGGAAGATGCCGTCGCGGAGCAGGTGAATCTGCGTGTGGTCGCGACCGAGGGCGTCATGGCGCGATGGCGCCGCGTGTTGGGTAATGCGGCCAAGAATAACGCGAAGAATTGGCAGTTCGTGCCGCCAACGGAAGGCGACAAGGCGGACGAACCGTACTGGGTGTTGCGTACGACAGTGGACTTCTTCCTGATGGACTCTTTGCCTCAATACGGACAATGGCAGTTGTACGTGCCGGGGCCACGTGAAGTGCCGGAATGGGGCAGAGAAGAGTTCGGGACGGGGTCGGATGCGTTGGCCGACGGTGGCGTCTACATGTTGGGTCAGTCGCGTCCGCGACTGCTTACGCAGCTCGACGGGACCTAGAAAGCACACGCTTGGCATTGGCCTGATGCCGCACGCGGCATTGAGGTACGTTCTGTGAGCAGGGAGATTGAAATGAAAAAACGCATAGGGCTGGGGTTTTTGCTGTTGTTGTTGTCGGTTGCGGCGTGGGCCGCCGGACCGAGCGTCGTTCGCAAGCAGACCGAAGCCAGCATGCTAGTGACGGGAGCTCTCGAAGTCGGCAGCGATGGTGAAGTTAGAAGCCATACGCTGGATCAACGCGAAAAGCTCCCCGCCGAAGTGGCCACCTTCATCGACAGGAACGTTGTAGAGTGGACATTCACGCCCTACCTGCACGAAGGGAAGCCTGCGATCTTGCACAATAAGATGAGCATCCTTATGCGGGCGAATAAGCTCGAAAGCGGCGACTTCAGAATGTATATCGCGGCTGTCGATTTCGCACCGCTGAAGCAGGAATCCGCGTCAGGTGCCGGGATATCCGCCATAAAAATGGATCCGCCCAGTTATCCCGTGCCTGCAGCAAGAGCTAGCGCTGTAGGAACCGCTTATCTCCTGTTGAAGATAAATCGATCCGGCATGGTGGAAGATGCGCTCGTCGAACAGGTGAACCTGCGGGTAGTTTCCGATGAAAGCCAAATGCAGCGCTGGCGCGATATGTTCGCCAAGAGCAGCTTGGCAGCCGCGATGAAATGGACCTTTGTGCCTCCCGTTATCGGTGAAGCGGCTGACGATCCTTATTGGACCGTACGTGTACCTGTGGACTATTCGATGGCGTGGCAAGGCACACCCCGCTATGGCCGATGGGTGGCTTACATTCCGGGACCTCGGCAGGAAAATCCTTGGTCTATAGATGAACCAGCTGGCTTTGCACCAGATGCGTTGACAGCAGGTGACATTCGATTGGCCGGCAAGAGCGGGTTGGAATTGCTCACTCCATTGCAGGCCAACTAAATAGCGGTTCGTGAAAAAAGCCTCGCAATTGCGAGGCTTCAATCTTGAACTTGATCAACCGAACGTTAGTGCCTCACGAAGCGAAGAGCCCGTCGTTAACCTTGGTGTTCTTCGTCCTGGGTAACAGGAATTCCTGGCCCCGCCGCACGCGCTACTCGCCCAGACCATCGAGCAGCATGTCCTGATCCAGCTGCAATTGCCGTTTAGTGTGCTGAGAACCCGGGGGTATCCTTGACCAGCTTTCATTCCACCCAGCCGCCCGTGCGGCTCGGTATTGTCGGGTGCGGCGCGATCACGCGCGAGGCACACCTGCCGGTGATTACCGGAGACCGCAGGGTCCAGGTGACCGTGCTCTGCGATCGCGATCGCACCAACGCCACGCAAGCCGCGCGCGCGAGTGGCGTCGATGCGGTGATCACTACCGACCTGGCCGAGCTCGCCGGCAAGGTCGATGCCGCCATCGTGGCAGTCCCGCCGCGCTTCCACGCGCCCATTGCGATCCAGCTCATGGAGATGGGGATCGATGTGCTGTGCGAGAAGCCGCTCGCGATTACGGTCGCCGACGGACGCAAGATGGTGGAGGCCGCTCGCCAGAACGAACGGGTGCTCGCCGTGGCGCTGATGATGCGGTTCTTTCCGCACAACCGGTGGCTCGCGGACCTGGTGGAGGAAGGCGAGATTGGTGAAGTTCGCGAGGTGATCGTCGAGGACGGCGCCCCGCTCGACTGGCCGATGGCGAGCAACAGCTACTTCGATCGCAAGGCGACCGGCGGCGGTGTCCTCTTCGACAGCGGTGTGCATCTCCTCGACCGGGTGCTCTGGCTGTTCGGCGATCTCACTGACATCGCCTACGAGGACGACTCATTTGGTGGCTTCGAGAGCAATGCGAAATTGACCGGCGTGCTGCACATCGGCGGACGGCCGGTGCCGACGCGCCTGGAGTTCAGTTGGTCGCACCGGCTTCGCCGCAGCATCCGGGTGATCGGCGAGCGCGGCACGCTCGAGGCATCGACCTCGGATCCGCGGACGCTGACGCTTCACCGCACCACGCGCCGCGGGCCCATGGAGATGCAGATCGCGTGCGCGAAGCGATGGGATGGGCGCAGCCACTACCGGGCACAGCTCGACGATTTCATCGGCGCTGTCCGCGAGCGGCGCCTGCCGTTCGTGACCGCGGAGTCGGCCTTGCAGGCGCTCGCGGTCATCGAGACAGCGTACGCAAGGCGTACGCCGATGGCGCAGCCTTGGCTGGCACGAATGGAGCGTTCGGCGTGAAACCCACCAAGATCCTTGTCACCGGCGCCACCGGGTTCATCGGCTCGCGCCTGTGCGAACTTCTCTCGCTCGAGCACCGGTTGCCGTACCGTGCGTTGGTCCGCGACTTCTCGCGCGCCGCGCGGATCGCCCGATTGGATGCCGAATTGGTCGCCGGCGACATGCTCGACGCCGGCAGTCTGGCGCGGGCGGTGGAAGGCTGCGACGCCGTCATCAACCTGGCCCACGGCGACGACCAGAGTGCCGAAAAGCAGACCACGCTTCTGGTCGACGCCTGCGTGCGTGCGCGGGTCCGCCGCTTGGTCCACGTGAGTTCGATGGCGGTGCACGGGCCGTCGCCGAAGCCGCCGGTGCTCACCGAGAGCACCGCAGCGATCAAGCGATGGGGCGAGGGCTACTCCGACGCCAAGTCCGCTGCGGAAGCGGTAGTCACCGCTGCCGGAAAGCGCGGCGCGCTCGCGACCGTCGTTCTCCGCCCGACCATCGTCTACGGTCCGTACAGCTTCTTCGTCACGCCCATCGTCCAGGATGCGCGGGCAGGAAGGATCAGCATGATCGATGGCGGCCGGGGCATCTGCAACGCGGTGTACGTCGACGACGTCTGTGAATCGATCATGGCAGCGCTCGACCGTGACGACGCGGTTGGTGCGGCGTTCTTGATCAACGGCGATAGCCGCATCACGTGGCGCGACTTCATCACCACGTTCGCCAGCATGGTCGAGGGCGAAAAGACCATCCACGACCACTCGCTCGAAGAAATCGCCGCCTACTGGCAGCGGGGACGCCCGCGGGCGCGCGACAGCGTCACTGCGGCGATGCGGCTTGCCGCCTCTCCGACATTTCATGCTCAACTCGGCACCATCCCGCCGGTCGGCAAGCTGATCCGCGGCACCAAGGAGTTGGTCGCCCGGCGGATCAGCGCCGAGCAGAAGATGATGATCAAGTCCCGGCTGCAGGGCCGTCGCGCTGCGGCACACCCCGATGACGTCCCGGCGGTGCGAATGCCCAGCGAGGGCCGGGTCGTGCGCGAAGCGTACCGATCATGGGTGTCGAACGATCTGGCCAAGGCCCGGCTCGGCTGGGTGCCGGCCCATTCGTTCGAACTCGGCGCCCGACGCACGGGCGAATGGATGCGCTTCGCGCGCATCGTTTGATCGGACGTTGTCAGTTTCTGGCTCTGATGCCGAACCAAGTCGTCCTAGGGAACCTCTGAATAATTGTCGTCGTCCCCCCGAAGGCGGGGATCCAGCGACTTAAGCCATTGAAAGCAAGGGCACGGGGTTCCCGCCTTCGCGGGAATGACGAGCAACAGCCGAATTATTCAGACCTTGCTTAGGCTGATTTTTTGATCGGCCCGATCCTCAATTAAAAAAACGCCCCGCATTGCGGGGCGTTTTTTTCTATCTTTCACCTGATGCTTGGCTGGGCGAATTACCGCTTCATCGAAGCGAAGAACTCATCATTGGACTTGGTGTTCTTCATCTTGTCGAGCAGGAATTCCATCGCTGCGATCTCGTCCATGGGATGCAGCAGTTTGCGCAGGATCCAGATCTTCTGCAGCAGTTCCGGTTCGATCAGCAGATCTTCGCGGCGGGTGCCGGAGCGGTTGATGTCGATGGCCGGGTAGACGCGCTTCTCGGTGATGCGGCGGTTCAAATGCACTTCGCTGTTGCCGGTGCCCTTGAATTCTTCGTAGATCACCTCGTCCATCTTGCTGCCGGTATCGACCAGCGCGGTGGCGATGATGGTCAGGCTGCCGCCTTCCTCGACATTACGTGCCGCGCCGAAGAAACGCTTCGGACGGTGTAGCGCGTTGGCGTCGACACCGCCGGTCAGCACCTTGCCGGAGCTGGGCACCACGTTGTTGTAGGCGCGGGCGAGGCGGGTGATGGAGTCGAGCAGGATGACCACATCCTTCTTGTGCTCGACCAAGCGCTTGGCGCGCTCGATCACCATTTCGGCGACCTGCACGTGGCGGGCGGCGGGCTCGTCGAAGGTGGAGCTGATCACTTCGCCACGCACCGTGCGCTGCATTTCGGTCACTTCTTCCGGACGCTCATCGATCAGCAACACGATCATGTGCACGTCGGGATGATTGGTGGTGATGGCCGTGGCGATCTGCTGCATCATGATGGTCTTACCGGCTTTCGGCGGCGAGACGATCAGCGCGCGCTGGCCTTTGCCCTGCGGCGCCATCAAGTCCAGGATGCGGCCGGCGATGTCCTCGCTGGAACCGTTGCCGCGCTCCAGCGTGAAGCGGCGGCGCGGGAACAGCGGCGTCAGGTTCTCGAACAGCACCTTGTTCTTGCTGGCTTCCAGCGGCTCGCCATTGATGGTGTCGACGATCGACAGCGCGAAATAGCGCTCGCCATCTTTCGGGAAGCGGATGCGGCCGGACAAGTGGTCGCCGGTACGCAGGTTGAAGCGGCGGATCTGGCTGGGCGAGATGTAAACGTCGTCCGGACCGGCCAGGTAGCTGGCCTCGGCGGCACGCAGGAAGCCAAAGCCGTCGGGCAGGATTTCCAGCACGCCGTCGGCGGCGACGCCTTCGCCATGACGGGTCAGCACCTTCAGCAGCGCGAAGATCACGTCCTGCTTGCGCGCGCGGGCGACGCCGTCCTGGATGCTGAGCTGTTCCGCGATGTCCAGCAGCTTCTGCGCCGGCATCCGCTTCAGGTCGCTCAGCGAATACTGCGGGAAACCTTCCGGCACATTGGCGGCGGGCGGACGAGGCACATAAACCTCATTGCCGTTGCCGCCCTCGTTGGGCATGCCTTCGTTGCCGAAGCGCTCGCGGTTGCGTTCACGACGGTTGCGGAAGCGGTCGCGGCGGTTCTGGTTCTGATTTTGGTTCTGGTTGCCACCGAAACGCTCGCCGCCGCGCGACTGATCGCCTTCTTGAGCGGCGCCATTCTGGCCTCCGTCGGACGTTGGCGCTTGGGCCGGGGGCGGGCTCGACTCCTGCCGTGACTCTTGCTTGGGCGCAGCAGCGGATTCACGCGGAACATACTCGCGCGGCGCTGGCGGCAGGGTGCTTTCCGCAGCCGGCGTCTTTTCCGCGGCGGGCGCTGGCGCCGGTTTAGGCGGTGCGGCTACGGCGGGAGCGGACTCGGCCGGTGCTGCTTTGGAAGGGGCCGCGGATTCGGCGGGGGTGGCTTTCGGAGCGCGCGGCTTACGCACACGCTTCTCGGCGATGGCGCCGGTTTCATTGTTGCTGTCGGACAAGTGCGATTCCTCGCTAAGTGGCGAGCGCCGGCGGAAGTGCGGGCGTTTTTGGGTGGGAGAGTGGTGTTCTCAGAAGGGGTGCGGCGCTGGATACCACGCCGGATATGCGGACACTAACACCGCGCCGCAGCAACGGCAAGCGTTGCGCGGCGGCGGGTTCGAACAGATTCAGCCGGCCAGTTCAGCCGGCGAAGAACGGACGATCAGGCGGTGTGGGCGGAGCCGATGGCCTTGTCGATCATCTGGGTCAACTGGCCCTTGCCGACGGCGCCGACCTGGGTGGCCTGCACCTGGCCGTCCTTGAACATCAGCAGCAGCGGGATGTTGCGCACGTGGTACTTGATGGCGGTGGCGCGGTTCTCGTCCACATTGAGCTTGACCACCTTCAGCTTCCCATCATAGGTCTTGGCCAGCTCGTCCAGGACCGGAGAGATCATCTTGCACGGGCCGCACCATTCGGCCCAGAAATCGACCAGGACGGGTTCTTCGGACTTCAGCACGGTGGCTTCGAAATCGGCATCGCCAACGTGGGTTACTTTATCGGTCACTGGGGTCTCCTGCAGGTCCGCGGATGAGCGCGGACGGATTGGGCCGGGGCGGCCACCTCTATTGCGGTAAACTGGGGCGTTCCGCGGCCAGATTCAAGTGTGTACCCAGGCGGTCGCGCAACCCAGCATAGGGGGCGCAGTGTGCGACGCCGCCGACGGCGATGCAAGCCACGATTCCCCAACTATCCAGCCCGCGCATAGAACACAGCGGCACAAAGAAGAAGGCATGAGCGACAAACCTTTAACCGATGTAACTTTCTCTTCATTCGACCTGCACCCGGCGTTATTGGCTGGCCTGGAGTCTGCGGGATTTTCACGCTGCACCCCCATTCAGGCACTGACATTGCCGGTGGCGCTGCCTGGTGGCGATGTCGCCGGACAGGCACAGACCGGTACCGGCAAGACGCTGGCATTCCTGGTCGCGGTGATCAATCGGCTGCTGACGCGTCCGGCATTGGCCGACCGCAAGCCGGAAGACCCGCGCGCGCTGATCCTGGCGCCCACGCGTGAACTCGCCATCCAGATCCACAAGGACGCGGTGAAGTTCGGTTCCGACCTCGGTCTGCGCTTCGCGCTGATCTATGGCGGCGTGGACTACGACAAGCAGCGCGAAATCCTGCAGCAGGGCGTCGACGTCATCATCGCGACGCCGGGCCGTCTGATCGACTACGTGAAGCAGCACAAGGTCGTGTCGCTGCACGCGTGCGAAGTCTGCGTGCTGGACGAAGCCGACCGCATGTTCGATCTGGGCTTCATCAAGGACATCCGCTTCCTGCTGCGCCGCATGCCCGAGCGCACCACGCGCCAGACGTTGCTGTTCTCCGCCACCTTGAGCCACCGTGTGCTGGAGTTGGCGTATGAGCACATGAACGAGCCAGAGAAGCTCGTGGTGGAAACCGAGTTCATCACCGCAGCCAAAGTGCGGCAGAAAATGTACTTCCCGGCCAACGAAGAAAAGATCCCGTTGCTGCTCGGCCTGCTGTCGCGCAGCGAAGGCGCGCGCACCATGGTCTTCGTCAACACCAAGGCATGGGTGGAACGTGTGGCGCGCGCGCTGGAGAAGGGCGGCTACCGGGTCGGCGTGCTGTCCGGCGACGTACCGCAGAAGAAGCGCGAAAGCCTGCTCAACCGCTTTCAAAAAGGTCAGCTGGAATTGCTGGTGGCCACGGACGTGGCGGCGCGCGGTCTGCATATCGATGGCGTATCGCACGTCTACAACTTCGACTTGCCATTCGACGCCGAAGACTACGTGCATCGCATCGGCCGTACCGCGCGCTTAGGTGCCGAAGGCGATGCGATCAGCTTCGCTTGCGAGATATACGCGCAGAGCCTGCCCGATATCGAAGCCTACATCGAGCAGAAGATTCCGGTGGAGCCGGTCACTGCCGAAATACTGACGCCGCTGCCGCGCCCTGAGCGTGCGCCGGCCGCCGAAGGTGCTGAAAGCGAAGACGACGAGAGCATCGGCGAAATCTTCCGCGAGGCGCGCGAACAGAAGGCTGCCGACGACCAGCGTCGCGGCGGACCGCGCAAGAGCGGTCCGGGTGGCGGTGGACGCGGTGATGGCTCGCGTTCTCGTGATGGCAAGCCGCGTCCGCCACGCGCCCCGCGCCGGGAAAGCACGCCAGCAACCGGCCAGCCAGTCGCTACAGCGACGCAAGCTGCCGTCGCCAAGCCCGCCAGCAAGCCTGCGGATGCCGCTCAGCCGGAAGGTGATCGCGCACCGCGTAAGCGCCGCCGCCGCCGTCATGGGCGTCCGCTGGAGGGTGCCGAGGCCGCAACGAACGAGCAGAAGCCATCGACGCAGCACAAGCCTGCGACGAAAGTGGCGCAGCCTGCCGCGGAGAGCTCGTCTTTCCTTACCCGCCTTGGCCGCAAGCTGAAGTCGCTGGTCTCGGGCGGATAAGGCGTGTCATCCATTCCGAGGTAGGTCCCTCCTGTCTCCGGAACGTGAAGGAACACGGCATAATCCCGGGCTATGAGCGTCCTGCGATTCGAAAACGTCAGCAAGCAGTACCCCGGCGGCCATGAGGCATTGACCGACATCAGTTTCGAAGTGGCCGAGGGCGAGATGCTATTCGTCACCGGTCACTCCGGCGCGGGCAAAAGCACGCTGCTCAAACTGATCCACTTGAGCGAACGCCCCAGCCGCGGCGCGGTGGTGTTCGACGGCAGGAATCTGCTGAAGGTGCGTGGTGGCCGCATTGCGCTGCATCGCCGGCATGTCGGTGCGGTCTATCAGGACCATCGCCTGCTGACCGACCGCACGGTGATGGAAAACGTCTCGCTGCCGCTGATCCTGCGCGGCGACCGCCGTCATGGCATGAGCTCCCGGGTGCGCGAAGTGCTGGCGCGGCTGGGCCTGGGCCACCGCGAACGCGCGTTGCCCACGCAGCTATCCGCTGGCGAACAACAACGCGTGGGTATCGCACGCGCCATCGTCGCCGAACCCAAGCTGCTGGTGGCCGATGAGCCCACCGGCAATCTGGACCCCACCTTGTCGGCGGAAATCATGTCGCTGTTCGCCTCCATGCCCGAGCGCGGTACCAGCGTGCTGGTGGTGAGCCATGACCTGCCGCTGCTCAAGCGCATGAAAAAGCGTGTGCTGATCCTGGATCACGGCAGACTGGTCGACGATATCTCGCCGGCGGATCTTGCGGAATGAGCGCTCGCGGAATGAACGACAACGGCAACGCGATGGCGCGCCCACGTTCGGGCTTGGGTATCTGGCTGGACCAGCATCTCTATAGCTTTGTTGCCAGCTTGGGCCGGATCGTGCGCAAGCCTTGGGCAACGCTGCTGACCATCGGCGTGATGGCCGTGGCGTTCGCATTGCCGCTCGGCCTATGGCTGGTGTTGTCCAACGTGGAGCATTTCGCCGGCAGCGTGCAGCAATCCCGCGAAGTCGACCTCTTCCTCAAGCCCGAGATCGATGTCGCCCGCGCCCGCGCTTTGGCGGAGGAGCTACGTGGCCGTGCCGATGTGGCGGCGGTCGAACTGCGTACGCCCGAAGAAGGTCTGGCGGAATTTCGCGAGCGCAGCGGTTTGGGTGGCGCGCTGGAAGCGCTGGACAGCAATCCGCTACCCAGCTTGTTGATCATCACGCCGCGTGGCGAGGACGCCCAACTGATCACCTCGTTGCAGCGCCTGCCGGAGAGCGATCTTCTGCAGCACGACGCCGTTTGGCGTGAGCGGTTGCGGGGCTGGTTGAATTTCGGTGAGCGGTTGAGCGGGGTGCTGGCGGCTCTGTTCGGACTGGGCGCGCTGCTGGTGGTGGGGAACACGGTCCGGCTGGACATCCAGTCGCGACGCGAAGAGATCGGCGTGCTGCAGCTATTGGGAGCCACCGATGGCTTCATCCGGCGCCCTTTCATCTACCTGGGAGCCTGGTATGGCCTGGCGGCAGGCGGGCTGGCGCTGGGATTGCTGGCGCTGGCCGGGATAGCATTGCGCGCGCCGCTGGCCGCTTTGGCCAAAAGCTACGGCAGCGGTTTCGCGCTGGCCGGGCTGGAGCCAATACTGGCCGGTGCGGTGCTGCTGGCGGCCGCCGCGATCGGCTGGCTGGGCGCATGGCTGGTGACCGGACACTTCTTACGTCAGACTCGCCCGACCGAAACCTGAGCCTCCACCCTTTCATGGCACAAGAGCTCCGTCATCTAATCAGCGATGCCCCCCGGGTGATGGTGGTGGATGGCTCCAAGCTGGTGCGCAAGATGATCGCTGACATGCTGCAGCGCGAAGTGCCTGGCGTGGAGGTGATCGGCTGCTCCAGCATCGCGGAGGCGCGCAAGGCCCTGGCGAGCGGGGAGGTGCACCTGGTGACCACCGCCTTGGCGTTGCGCGATGGCGATGGGCTGGAGATCGCCCGCAGCGTGCGCGAATCCGCTGGCCAGGCCTATGTGCCGGTGATCGTGGTGTCCGGCGACGCCCAGCAACATCTGGAAGAACGCCGCTTCACCGAGTTCGTCACCGACTACTTCGATAAATCGCTCGGTCATGAAGCCTTGGCGACCTTCATCCGCGGCTACGTGCAGCCTGAGCCCATCGTCGGCGCCACCATCCTGTATGTGGAAGACAGTCGCGTGGTGGCGGAAACCACCAAGCGCATGCTGGAACGGCAATCGCTGAAAATAGTGCATGTGTTGAAGGCCGAGGACGCGTTCGCCCTGCTCACCGCCGAATCGCTGGGTTTGTCGACGCATCGTTTCGATCTGGTGCTGACCGACGTGACGCTGAAAGGCGAGCTGAGCGGGCGCGACGTGGTGCAGCGCATCCGCGTGGACTTCGCTTACGGCAAGCGTCGCCTGCCGATCCTGGTGATGACCGGCGACGGCAATCGCGACAATCAGTCCGAATTGCTGCAGGCCGGCGCCAACGACCTGGTGCTCAAGCCGATCGAAGAACGCCTGCTGGTCACCAAGGTCCTGTTCCAACTGCGGCTTGCCCGCATGGACGACGCCCGCAGTTTGGTATGAGTGGCGTGGAAGGCGAACGCATCCAGTTGGAAGCTTCATGGAAGGCGCGTGTCGGCGATTGGCTGCTGCGCCCGGAGATGCGCGAACTTTCCGTTTTCCTGCGCCAGCGCAAGGCAGCTGGTGCGCGCATCTATCCGCCGGGCCCGCGGATCTTCGGCGCTTTCGACGCCACGCCATTCGACCGGGTAAAGGTGGTGATCCTGGGCCAGGATCCGTACCACGGGCCCGGACAGGCACATGGCCTGTGCTTCTCTGTGCTGCCGGGCGTGCCGGTCCCGCCTTCGTTGCAGAACATCTTCAAGGAGATCAACAGCGACCTGGGCATTCCGCCTCCGGATCACGGTTGCTTGCTGCCCTGGGCTCAGCAGGGCGTGCTGCTGCTCAACGCGGTGCTGACGGTGGAAGAAAGCCGTGCCGGCGCTCATCAGGGAAAGGGTTGGGAAGGCTTCACCGACCACGTCATCGAAACGCTGGCGACCGAGCGCGAAGGACTGGTGTTCCTGTTGTGGGGCAGTTACGCGCAGGCCAAAGGCAAGGTGATCGATAGCCGTCGCCATCGCGTGCTACGCGCACCGCATCCATCGCCGCTGTCGGCGCATCGCGGGTTCCTGGGCTGCGGACACTTCTCGGCGACCAATCAATATCTGGCTCAGCGCGGGCAGACGCCGGTGGATTGGCGTCTGCCGCTTCGCAGTCAATTGGTGCTGGATGCGCCGGCCTGAACCCTTGTAGGAGCGACGTGAGTCGCGACGGGGCTTTACCGGGAAAGCTTCACGCGACTCACGTCGCTCCTGCAAGGGCTTAGAGCCACAGCAAATCCCCCTCAAATGCTTTACAACCGCCGAATGGCGGGTCATCCCCCTTTGCAAGGGGGAGGCAAGGCAAGAGCGTTTCCCGTTTCCCGCCTCAGCGATTGCGGCGCTTTTTCGGCGGCGAAACCGCAGGTGCCGGTGCCACCGGAATACTTTTGATCTCTGTTTGCAGTTGTTCCAGCATCGGCACCATCTTCTGCTGGATGGCGGCCATCAGGTTCTGCATCAGCACGGGGTTCTTGTCCAGCAGGCTCTTGCCGGCAGCACTTTCGTAGAACTTGGTAATTGCCCGCACTTCCTCGCGCGTATAGGTCTTCTTGTAGACGTCGACATACAAGGGGCGCATTTCTTCCCAGGACAGCGCTTTTTGCGCGATTTCACGGGTTTTCGTTTGGATGCGCGCCACTTCCGCGGTCTGCTCGGCGTTGAGCTCCTTGCCGGCAAAGTGTTTTTCGAATTCCTGCTGCTGCATGGCTTCCAGTTGCGGGATCACGCCGTTGAGCAGGCTTTGCGCGCGCGAGGCTCGCAGCAGGCGATCGATGTCCGCGTCGGAAGGTTCAGCGGCGTGCGCGGCGGCGGATGCCACCACCAGGACCAGCGTCAACAGCATGCGAGCAGGCAAGGATGCGATCTTCATGCGGTTTCGGCATGTCCGGGACGAAAGGTCATGAATGGTGCCGCCGACCAAGTAAATGTCACGTTAAGTGACGGCGCTTTGCTGTCCGCGCTACGTTCTGTCGTTCTTCCTGACTACAATTCCCGCATGGGGATCGGCTCACTCGACATCACGCCCACGCTGGCGATACCGGACGACGAATTGGTCGAACGGTTCGTGCGCGCGAGCGGTGCGGGCGGCCAGAACGTCAACAAAGTGTCCACGGCGGTGGAACTACGTTTCGATCTCGCGCATTCGCCATCGCTGCCCGAGCCTGTGCGCGAGCGTCTGTTGGCCAAGCGCGATCGCCGGATCACCGACGATGGCGTGCTGATCATCGACGCGCAGCGATTCCGCACCCAGGAGCGAAACCGACAGGATGCGCGTGAACGCTTGGCCGCTTTCATTGCGACAGGACTGACCGCGCCGAAAAAGCGCGTGGCGACCAAACCGTCCCGGGCAGCCAAGGCGCGCCGCTTGGACGACAAGCGCGAGCGCAGCCAGATCAAGCGAGGCCGCTCGCAAAAGAACCAATGGGAGTAAACCGATTGAGCGACACCCGCGATGTCATCCCCGCTATTCCGCCCAACATGCCTCAGGTGCCGCCGAATCGGTTCACACGCTGGCTGGGGCGCAGTTTCCTGCGCCTGTTCGGCTGGCGCGTCGTTGGCACGTTGCCGGACATTCCCAAGCTGGTGATGATCGTGGCGCCGCATTCATCCAATTGGGATGGTCTGTGGGGCATGGCGGCCAAGATCGCGATGGGTCTTGAGGTGCGCGTGCTGGGCAAGGCGCAGTTGTTCTGGTGGCCGCTTGGTCCGTTGCTGACCCGCTTGGGCGTATTGCCGATCGATCGCAGTTCGCCGCAAGGCACGGTGGAGCAGGCCATCTCACTGATCAAGCGCTCGGACCGCATGTGGTTCACTCTGACGCCGGAAGGTACCCGCAGAAAAGTGCAGAAGTGGAAAAGCGGCTTCCTGAAGATCGCACGCCGCGCCGATGTGCCGATCCTGATGGCGTATTTCCATTATCCGGAGAAGATCGTCGGCATTGGCGATGTTTTCTACACCACGGGCGACGCCGAAGCCGACATGGCGAAGATCCGTGAGTGGTACCAGCCGTGGCAGGGCAAGAACCGCGGCACGGTGTGAATGGCTCGCTGCGTCATGATCGGCCCTGGGAAAACCCGCCGTGAGGCGGGTTTTTCCTTCTCATCTCGGGCAATGCGCGCTTACAACGCCTCGCCGCCCAGCTTCCAGGTGACCTGCACGAAATAGCTGCGTCCCATGGAGTCGAACCAGGACGTGTCGTAGTACGGATAGTTCGCCCACGTCGCGTCCTTGGGCGGCATCTTGTCGAGCAGGTTGTTGACGGTCAGCGACACGCGCAGATGGTCGTTGATGTCATAGCGCGCGCCCGCATTGAAGCGCCAGGTCGCGCCCGTCCACGCATCGTTGTCGTAGTTGGCGACGCGGCCCAGGTAGTTGCCGAAAAGGCTCGCCCCCCATGCGCCGCGATCCCAGCTTGCGCTCAGGTTGCCCTTGGTGCGCGGCAGGGTAGTGGCGCTGAAGCTGACGTCCAGCATGTCCTCCTCCGGATCCCCCGGATACTGCTGGCGGGTGTGGCGGTCCGTCCAGGTGTAGGTGCCGTTGAAGCGGAAGTCGCCGGCGCGGGCGGTTTGCAGGCGGTAGCTGGCGGTCACGTCGACGCCCGAGGTTTCTTCGTTGGCGATGTTGATCGGGCTGAAGTGGACGCTGGTGATGTTGCCGTCCTCGTCGCGGATGACGCGGGCCAGGACGTCGACGCAGGTGGGCGAACTGATATCCACCGATGCGCCGGAATCGGTGGTGCCGATCCGGCAATTGGCTTCGTCCATTCGCAGCTGCTCCCTGCTCTGGCTCTGCACCTGGTTCGACACGCGAATCTTGTAGTAGTCCACCGCCAGGTCGAAATTGGCGAATGGCGCCCAGACGAAGCCCGCGGAGAACGACTTGCTGGTTTCCACGTCCAGCTCCATGTTGCCGGTGTAGACGTCGAACGTGTTGATGTCGTAGCTGCCGTCGTCGTAGCAGTAGCCGTCGGTGGCGTCCGGTTCGGCGGTGCGGCACTGGTAGTAATCGGTCGATACGGTGCGGTAGTAGTCGTCGCCAGCGAACAGGTAATGCATGTCGGGGGCGCGGAAACCGGTGCCGTAGGAGCCGCGCACCAGCAACGTGTCGAGCGGACGCCATTCCAGGCCCATGCTGTAGGTGAACTTGCCCGGGTTCTTGTTGCCGTAGCTATAGCGGTCGTAGCGTCCCGCCAGGCTGGCTTCCAGCGTGGATGCCAACGGCAGGCGAAGCTCGCCCGCCACGCTCCAGTGATCGCGATCGCCATGGCCATCGCCATAACGCGGGCCGAAGTAGGCATCGGCGGTCAGGGCGAGCGGATCGGGGTTGATTTCATAGGACTGGGTGCCGAATTCGACTGCGCCGGCAAAGCCGACATCGCCGGCCGGCATCGAGAACAGGGCAGGGGTATCGACGGTGAAGCTGAGGTTGTCGTTATCGGCCTTGGGACGGAAGGTGGACATCGCCGCGATGGAGGCAAACTCGGCGGGCGTCAGCGGTGTGAACAGGCGCGCCGGGTCCGGGCTGTAGATCGCATAGCCATCGGCGTCATAGCCCTGTCGCTCGCCCAGGAACAGACGGTTGGCAGCATCGGCGTGGATACGGGGCATGCCCACGTCCGCTTTGTATTGCGAATGGTTGTAGGCGGCTTCCCAATTCCAGCTCTCGGCGAACATGCCTTTGAAGCCGGTGGTCACCGCCAGTGTCTTCTGCGTGGTGGTGTTCATGCGGTTGCGAAGGCCGCCGATTTCCTCGGGCGTGAACTGACGCGACCAGGTTTCGTAGTGGCCGGTGACGGCGTTGTAGAACACCTTGTCGTTGTTGTCGGTCGAGGCCGGATCGTGGAACTCCCAGCCCATGACGTCGCTGACCACGTCGTTGCCATTGGTGCCGGTCAGCAGCTTGACCTTCTGGTGCCCCAGTTGGACGTCGGCGAACCAGGAAAGCGCGTCGGAGAAACGGTATTCGAACGAACCATAGGCGGTGGCGCCTTTACGCTCGTTCTGGATGGTGCGATAGGCGATGGCGCGCTCGCTGCCGCAATACGGTTCGCCAAAGCGGTCCTCGGCCAGCACCGTGGTGCCTTCGTTGAGGCCCGCCATCGCCGCGCAATCGTCGGCCGGTGCGACGTTGACGTCATCGTCCCAGTCGTAGAGCTGGGCAGTAAGGCGCGGCAGGCGCCGCCGCGAGGTCGGTGCGTCGAGAGTCGAATCCTGATTGCTGCGTTCATAACCCCACAGCGGGCGCTTGTCCTGCAGTTCCACCCCAATGATGCCGCTGAAATCGCCCCGCTCGAAGCCGGTGGTCAGCGTGAGTTTGTGGGACTCGCCGCCGCCGCGGTCGGTGTCGCCATAGCGATAATCGATGATGGTGCCGTCGGTGGACTTCTTGAGGATGAAATTGATCACGCCGGCCATGGCGTCCGATCCGTAGACGGCCGAGGCGCTGCCGGTCAGCACTTCGATGCGATCGATCATCCCCAGAGGAATGTTGCCGACATCGGTGAAATTGCTGCGACCGTTGAGCGGCAGCGGGAAGTCGGCAATGCGGCGGCCGTTCACCAGTACCAGGGTGTGGTTGGGGCCGAGTCCACGCAGGTCCACGGCCTGCGCACCTGGGGTGGATTGGGCGCTGGTGGTGTTCTGTTGGCCCTGCACGCTGCCGCTGTTCTGGCTGAGCGAGCGCAGCACATCGGGAACGGAGGTAAGGCCGGCGGCCTGGATCTGTTCGGCGGTCACCACGGTGATCGGCGCGGGGCCTTCGATCTGCGCGCGCGGGATGCGCGAGCCGGTGACCTGCAGCGTTTCAAGTTGGGTCACGGGCTCTTCGGCTTGCGCGGAGCCGCCACCGGGAGGTGCCTCCTGTGGCGCGGGACGCGGGGGTGGCGCACGTCGGGATGCCGCGTCGGCGCGCACGATCAGCACCGCGCCGGACGCATCGCGCTTGGCCTCGAACCCGCTACCGCGCAGCAATCGCTCCAACGCCTGGTCTGGCGATGTCGCGCCCTGCACGCCCGGGGTGCGCTGTCCCTTCAGCTGGTCTGCTCGGTAGACCAGCTGTGTTCCCGACTGCTTGGCCAGCGTATTGAGCGCGGCCGTCAGCTCGCCGGCAGGCAGGTCGATTCGCCCGGATGCCGCTTGTGCCTGGGCGACCAGCGCCACGCTACAAGCCATGCTCAACAGCAGGACACGCATTGGAACATGCACTGAAACGCGCACTGAATCCGGCATCGACGATTCTCCCCCGGTGCTCGGGATGGCACCTTCTGGCTATCAGGACGAGCGAGCCGCGCAAATCCCCCCGTGGCCCTCGCGCGAAGCAACTAGAACCTTCAAAGTTCTCAGCGCGAATGCAGCACGATGCGGTCTGGGTGCCGTTCGGCGCGCACCGGAAATCCTTGCTCCAGCAGGCGCACGAAACCCTCGGTGTTGGACCAGCGGAAATTGCCGCCTATACGCAGCTCGGCTACCGCTGCGTCGCCCAATTCCAGCTTGCGCGTGCTGAAGCGGTTGAACTCCGCGGCGGCCGCCGCCAGCGAAGTGTCGTCGAAACTCAGATACCCACCGCGCCATTCCAGATAGCGCTCGGCATCGGCCAGCGGCAGCGAACGAACCAGCACGCCATTGCGGCCGGCGGTGGCCACGCTGCCCGCGGGCAGCAGCGCTTCGGGTTGGGCACGGCCATCCGTGCCGGCCACGCTCTCCAATCGCACCTTGCCCTCCGTTACCACCACGCGCAGTGCTTCGGGGTCGCTACGCACCGAGAAGCGGGTACCCACCGCGGCGACGCGGCGGCCCTGGGCTTCCACCACGAACGGGCGCCGGGCATCGCGCGCGACGTCGAAGAAAGCCTCGCCTTTTGCCAGCAGCACATGACGTTCGCCGCGGCTCATGCTCACGTCCAGCCGACTGTCGCTGCTCAGGGTGGCGGTGGAGCCGTCGGCCAAAGCCACGGTCCGCAGCTGGCCCACACTACTGACATAGCGGGTTTGCTGATGGCCGCTGAGTTGCCACCCGCCCCATGCCATCGATCCCACCACGGCGAACATCAGCGCCGCCACCGCGCCCTTCCGCCAACGGCCGGAAGTCGCGACAGGACGGGAAGCGAAGGTGACGCGGCGCAGATCGGGAGGGCTGGCCAATGATGGAAGCGCTGGCTCATTCGCCGCTGTCGAATCAGGCCGCGGTGCTCTGGCGGGCATTACGCCCGCCGGTAGTCCTGCCGCGAGCACCCGCAGGCGGCCGGCCTCATTCCAGGCGGATTCCAGCCGCAGAAAGGCGACACGGTGATCGGTCGCTTCGGCCAGCCAAGCGTCCAGTGCTTGCTGGTCGCGCGCGGTCCACGAGCCGGCATCGCGGCGCGCCAGCCATTGCGCCGCGACCTGTTCAATCTGCCTGCTGTCGGCCATTCGCTTCGTCCTCTTCCATGTGCGGTTCCATCCCAACGCAGCCACCGGGCGCGGGTTCGCCGCCGTAAAGATGGTCGGCGATCAAGCGCATTCCCTTGGCCAAGTGTTTTTCCACGGTCTTCTCGCTGATCTCCAGACGCAGGGCGACCTCCTTCTGCGACAACTCCTCCACGCGGCGCAGCCAGACCACTTCGCGGCAACGATCAGGCAATCGGTCCAGCGCTTCCGTCATCCGTCTGAGCGCCTGCCGCGTGCCCGCCCAGCGTTCCGGCGACAGCTCGTCGATCAAGTAGACGTTCGAGGACTCGAAATCACCCATCGGCTCGATCGAGACCACCCGGCTGCGGCGCAGGCGGTCGATCATCAAGTGGCGGGCGCTGGCGAACAGAAAAGCCTTGGGCTGCTGGGGCCGCGCGCGCATCGCCGATTCGTAGACGCGGGTATAGACCTCCTGCCGAAGATCGTGCAGCTCATCGCGGCGCGACCACTTGCTTTGCAGAAAGAGCATCAGCGCCCGTTCGTGGACGAGGATCTCGCGGACGAACCAGGCGTCGAAATCGGTGGGCATGGTCGCACTCTACTGTTAATCGCGGAGCCGTGAATGGGGAAACGGGAAACGGGAAACGGGAAACGGGAAACGCTCGAGCTTTGCCTCCCCCTTTAGAAAAGGGGGACTGAGGGGGATTTGCTTTTGCCTTTGCCCATCAATGCAAAGACAAGAGTTGATCGGGGCGATGCGCTAGCCGAACCTCCCGCACCAAGGTGTGGGGGAAGCCAGTGCTCCGTTCGTCTACACAAGCACCGGTCCGTGGCATCCTGCCGCGACCTTTTATCTTTTCCGGGAGTGGCGGCATGGTGTCTGCATTCGGCGCGTTGCGGCGTGGAGCGTGTGTCCTGGCGTTGATGGCGACGCTGGTATTTCCAGCGCACGCCGCTGGCCCCGCCCACTATCAGTTGGGCGACACCACCGCGAAGACGCCCGGCAGCGTGCAACCCGGTCTGTTGCTGATGGGCGGTGGCGATCGCAACTTCGATGCGCTGCGCTGGTTCATGCGCAAGGCAGGCAACGGCCACATCGTGGTGCTGCGTGCTTCGCAGGCAGGAGAGGTGGGCGAGGAATTCTTCAACGAAGTCGGCGGCATCGCCTCTGTGGAGACATTCGTGTTCACGGATCGGGAAGCCGCCAGCGATCCTGCGCTGCTACGCAGCCTCAAGCGTGCCGACGGCATCTTCCTGGCTGGCGGCGACCAGTCGCGCTATGTGCGCTACTGGCGTGGCACGCCAGTAGCGCAGGCACTGGACGCGCACGTCCGCGCCGGCAAACCACTGGGCGGAACCAGCGCCGGCCTGGCCATGCTGGGCGAGTACCTGTATGGCGCGATGGACGGCGGCAGCCAGATCAGCCCACGCGCACTGGCCGATCCATTGGGCGCGGAGAATACGATCGAGCGTGATTTCCTCGATATCGCGCTATTGAAAGGCGTGGTGACCGACACCCACTTCAGCGAACGCAATCGGCTGGGACGGCTGATCGCTTTCGTCGCCAAAGCAGAGTCGATCGCCGGACGGCCGTTGATCGGTCTGGGCGTGGACGAAGACGCCGCGGTGGCGGTGGAAGGTGATGGCATCGCACGCGTATATGCCACCGCACCGAACGCCGGCGCGACCGTGGTGAAGGGAGGTTCCGCGGAAAAGCAGAAGGAAGACGCGCCGATGAATCTTTCGCGCGTGGATACCGTCGTGGCCGGCGCGGATTCGGTCCTGCACTTGCCCAGTGGACGCGTGGAGCGTCCCATCGCCGAACGCCGCTACGCCGTCCGCGAAGGTGTGCTGGTCGCCCTGGGCGCACCGCGCCTGGTAATCCATGGCGGCGCCGGTGTCGAACGCGCCGGCATGACACCTGCCGATGAAGATGCGGCACGGAAGGCACTGGAAGCTGCATTGCGTGCCGGTTATGCGCAGTTGCAGGCAGGCAAGCCGGCGTTGGACGCGGTCACCGCCGCCATCACCGTGCTGGAAGACGCACCGCAGTTCAACGCCGCGCGCGGCGCGGTGTTCACTCATGACGGCAAGAACGAGCTGGACGCTTCGTTGATGGATGGCGCCACCGGCAAAGCGGGTGCGGTGGCCGGCGTGCAGCGAGTGAAGAATCCCATCCTGCTGGCGCGCGCGGTGATGGAGAAATCGCGCCACGTCATGATGGTGGGAGCAGGTGCGGAGACCTTCGCGAAAGAGCAGGACATCGAACTGGTCGACCCGTCGTACTTCCGTACCGAGAAGCGCTGGCAGCAGTTGCAGAAGGCGCTGAAGGAAGAAGCCAGCAAGCAGGCCGCGACCGAACGCGCGCTGGATTATTTCGGCACCGTCGGCGCGCTGGCGCTGGATGCGCAGGGTCGTCTGGCGGCGGGCACTTCGACCGGCGGCATGACCAACAAGCGCTACGGTCGTGTCGGCGATTCACCGATCATCGGTGCCGGCAACTGGGCCGACCATCGCTGCGCGGTCTCCGGTACCGGTTGGGGCGAGTACTATATCCGCGCCGTTGCGGCGCATGAAATCTGCGCGCGCGTGCGCCTATCCGGACAAAGCATCGCGCGCGCCGCCGGTGGCGTGATCAATGAAGACATTCCAAAGGCCGGTGGCGACGGTGGTGCGATCGCGTTGGCTGCGGACGGTAGTTTCGCTCTGCCGTTCAACACCGAAGGCATGTACCGCGGCTGGATCGGCGAAGACGGTGTGCCGCACGTCGCGATCTATGCGAACGATAGCCTTCCGGAACATTAAGGCGGTTCGATCTTGAGCTGGGGTGCATTGAATGCGCCTCAGCGGCTGATGCACCAACGCAGAGTAAAAAACCAAAGACAAGCTTTCGCATGCTCAGAAGATAGCGCGCCATCGTTGTTGAAGGCGCCGCGATGGCGAAGAATCCGCTGCATCCTGCGACGATGCGGTGGATCAGATGGCGGAGTACCCCGAAGCGACTCCCGAACATGTGGGATTCTTCCGCGAGCATGGGTATCTGGTGGTCAGGAACGCGATTCCTCAAGCCGATCTGGATCAGCTGGAGGGATATTGCGACCTGCTGATCGAGCGCAAGCACGAACTGGCCAACGACTGGGCGTGGACCGTCGGCGAGAACAAGGAAAACCGCTCGTTCCGCATCGTCCAATCGTCGCCGACCAAGGTCTGGCCAGAGATTGCCGAACAGCCGTATCGCCAGTGGCTGGCGGCTTTCTCTTCGCGTCTGATGGGGCTGGACATGGCGTTCTGGTACGACCAGTTCCTGGGCAAGCCACCTGGCAACAGCGCGCCCACGGATTGGCATCAGGACGAAGGCTATTGGGGTCGCAATCTTTACGACGCCGGTATCACCGGTTGGATTCCCTTGCAGGCTGTCGATGCGGTGAACGGCTGCATGCACTTCATCGATCGGGGCCACACGTTAGGCGTGCTGCCGCACCGTTTGGTGGAAGGCGTGCAGAGCGATCTGCTGACCTGCGACGTAGACGAACGCGACATGGTGGCGTGTCCCATGCAACGCGGTGATGTCGCATTCCATCATTCCAAGACGCCGCATATGAGCACCGCCAATCTGGGCACCGGCTGGCGCAAAGCGGTGACCAATCACCTGCAGCGACGCGGCGCCGGCGGCGAAGGCGATCACTATCCCTGGCGGGTGAAGGTCAATCAGCGCACCGGCGAACGCACCGCCATCGGCATGAGCCCGCCGGAAGAAAAATAGGCGCCAGGAATGCGCGGATCAGCGCTCGGAATGCCCGCTGTCGTCGTAGCTGCGACGGGTGAACAAGTCGGGCTGGATCAGTTCGATGAAGGCGCGCGCCTGCGGTGACAGGTACTTGCCCTTGCGCACCACCACGCCGTAACTGCGTGACGGGAAATAATCGCTGAGCGAGCGCGCGGTCAGGCGGCTGCGGTCGGCTTCGGTCAAGCAGATCGAGGTAACGATGGAGATGCCCATGCCCATCGCCACGTACTGCTTGATCACTTCCCAGCCGCCGACTTCCAGCGCCACCGTGTAGGGCACGCGGTTCTGTTGGAACACCAGGTCCACCAACCGATAAGTGATCTGGCGTTTGGGCGGCAGGATCAGGCCGTAGGGTGAGAGATCTTCCAACTTCAGCTTGGATTTCTTGGTTAGCGGATGGTCCAGCGGCGTGATCAGCAAGGGCTCGAACCGATAGACCGGCGCATAACTGAGGTCGGCCGGCACATCCAATACCGAGCCGATCGCCAGGTCCACCGCGTCCGAGCGCAGCAGATCGGTGCCATCGGCGGTGATGGCGTTGTGCAGCGTCAGGCGGACATCCGGGTGCTCCCGGCGGAAGTTCTCCACGATTTTTGGCAGCAGATACAGGATGGTGGAGCTGTTGGCGGCGATGTTCAGCTCGCCGGCGTCCAGCCCGCTGACCTTGTCGTGGAATACGGTCTCCAGCCCATCGATGCCTTCGACCAGCGGCTGCGCGAGTTCGAACAGCACCTGGCCCTCCCGGCTGGGCGCCAAGCGGCGGCCGCTGCGTTCGAACAACTTCACTCCCAGCTCTCGCTCCAGCGCCTGCAACTGCAGGGTGATGGCGGGCTGGCTGACGAAAAGCGCTTCGGCTGCCCGCGAAACTGACCCCAGGCGTACCGTCTGGCAGAACGCCCGCAGCGGTTTCAGCCGATCGGACTTGTAAGGAAAACGCAGCGGGGGCGGGGCTTTATCGATGTCCGGTTAGCCAATATAAGCTGAGCTTATTTAATGCATTGATAAAACTGTGTTGTCAAATATATTGGTCGGGAGCAGCTTACAGGCCAGCAATAGTAGGAGACCTGCTCATGTCCGCCACCGCTTTCGCCATCTCTACTTCCCGGGAAACCGGGCCCGGCCGAC
Source organism: Pseudoxanthomonas sp. CCNWLY206-1 (assembly GCF_039710385.1). Lineage (NCBI taxonomy): Bacteria > Pseudomonadati > Pseudomonadota > Gammaproteobacteria > Lysobacterales > Lysobacteraceae > Pseudoxanthomonas > Pseudoxanthomonas sp. CCNWLY206-1. The sequence goes on from NZ_JBDKXI010000005.1 coordinate 296,357, forward strand.
CCACGCCAGGTATCACCTTGACCACGAGCGTGATTGGCCAGGACAGCTTGCTTCCGCCCGCGGCCTTGGCGCTTCTGGTCTCACTGCATCGCGCGATCGAGCCGGAGCGGCAGGAGCGCCTGGCGAAGCGCCGCGAGCGCCAGGCCTACTTCGACGCAGGTGGCCTACCGGATTTCCGAGAGGACACGCGGAGCATCCGCGAAGGCCATTGGAAAGTGGCGCCGCTGCCGGCCGCACTGCGCGACCGCCGGGTGGAGATCACCGGTCCGGTCGACCCCAAGATGGTCATCAACGCGCTGAACTCGGGGGCGAAGGTGTTCATGGCGGATTTCGAGGATTCCACCTCGCCGACCTGGAACAACCTGCTGACCGGCCAGCGCTCCCTGATCGGCGCGGTCGCCGGTGACCTGACCTTCACCGCCCCGGCCTCTGGCGGCGCCTCCGGTAAGCGCTATTCGTTGAAACCGCTCGAAGAACAAGCAGTGCTGCTGGTGCGTCCGCGCGGCTGGCACCTGGACGAGAAGCATGTGCTGATCGATGGCGCGCCCATCTCGGGCGGTTTGTTCGATCTGGCGGTGTTCGCCTTTCACAACGCCAAGGCGCTGGCGGCTCAAGACCGCGGCCCGTACTTCTACCTGCCCAAACTGCAAAGCATGGAAGAAGCGGCGCTGTGGGAAACCGCGCTGTCGCATATCGAAGCCTCGCTGGGCCTGCCGCAGGGCCAGATGAAGGTCACCGTGCTGATCGAGACACTGCCGGCGGTGTTCGAGATGCACGAGATTCTGTACGCGCTGCGCGACCGTATCGCCGGCCTGAACTGCGGACGCTGGGACTACATTTTTTCCTATCTGAAAACCTTCCGCAGGCATCCCGACAAAGTGTTGCCGGAACGCGGTCAGGTGACGATGACGCAGCCGTTCCTGAAAGCCTATTCGGAACTGCTAATCCAGACCTGCCACCAGCGCGGCGCGCACGCGATGGGCGGCATGGCCGCGCAAATTCCGATCAGCAACGACGAAGCCGCCAACGAGCAGGCGATGGCGCGCGTGCGGGCGGACAAACTGCGCGAAGTCACCGCCGGACACGATGGCACCTGGGTGGCGCACCCGGCACTGATCCCCATCGCCCGCGCCATTTTCGACGAGCGCATGCCCGGTCCGCATCAGCATCAGGTATTGCGTGAAGACGTCCTGGTGACGCGCGAAGATCTGATCGCGCCATCCACCGGCACCATCACCCGCGCCGGCTTCGAAGGCAATGTGGAAGTCTGCGTGCGCTACCTGGCCGCATGGTTGGACGGCAACGGCTGCGTGCCGATTCATTGGCTGATGGAAGACGCCGCCACGGCGGAAATATCGCGCACGCAGCTGTGGCAATGGCTGCACACCGACGGGCTGCACCTGGCCGATGGCACATCGATCGACTTCGCGCTGCTGGCGCGTACGTTGACGAATCTGCCCGCCAAGCTGGGAGACATCACCGGAATTCCAGGTGGTCGCCGAATCGATGAAGCCATCGCCCTGCTGGACGAACTGACCCGCAGCGACGAGCTGGCTGAGTTCCTGACACTGCCCGCATACGAACGCATCGATTGATCTTGATTCTATTGATCTCGCTTTTGTAGGAGCGGCGTCCCGCCGCGAGCTCTTCGTCTCTACCGCAACCCGCCAGAAAGAGCTCGCGGCGGGACGCCGCTCCTACATGGCTTTTCCTTCTTTTGCTTCACAACACGGAACCACTGCCATGACCCAACTGCCGACTGCCCAACAGATCCAGAAAGACTGGGACACCAATCCGCGCTGGAAAGGCATCACGCGCAACTACACCGCGGCGGACGTAGTGCGCTTGCGCGGCACCGTACCGGTCGAGCATTCCATCGCCAAGCTGGGTGCGGAAAAGTTGTGGAACTATCTTCAGACCGAAGACTTCGTCAATGCACTGGGCGCGCTGACCGGCAACCAGGCCATGCAGCAGGTAAAGGCGGGCCTGAAGGCAATTTACCTGTCCGGCTGGCAGGTCGCAGCCGACGCCAATCTGGCCGGGCAGATGTATCCGGATCAGTCGCTATACCCCGCTGATTCGGTGCCCGCGGTGGTCAAGCGCATCAACAACACGTTGCTGCGCGCTGATCAGTTGCATCACGCGGAAGGCGATGACAGCATCGATTTCCTGCAGCCCATCGTGGCCGATGCCGAAGCCGGTTTCGGCGGTGTGTTGAACGCCTTCGAACTGATGAAGGCCATGATCGAAGCCGGCGCCGCGGGTGTGCACTTTGAAGACCAGCTGGCCAGCGTGAAGAAGTGCGGCCACATGGGCGGCAAAGTCCTGGTGCCAACGCGTGAGGCCGTTGAGAAGTTGAATGCGGCGCGTTTGGCCGCCGACGTCTGCGGCGTACCCACCTTGCTGGTGGCGCGCACCGACGCCGAAGCCGCTGACCTGTTGACCAGCGACGTCGACGACAACGACAAACCTTTTGTCGTGGGCGAGCGCACGGTCGAAGGTTTTTACAAGACCCGCAACGGTCTGGATCAAGCCATCAGCCGCGGTCTGGCGTATGCCCCTTATGCCGATCTGGTGTGGTGCGAAACCGGCAAGCCCGACCTGGAGTTCGCGCGTAAATTCGCCGAAGCCATTCATGCCGAATTCCCCGGCAAGTTGCTGGCCTACAACTGCTCGCCCAGTTTCAATTGGAAGAAGAACCTGGACGACGCCACCATCGCCAGGTTCCAGAAGGAAATCGCCAACTACGGATATAAATTCCAGTTCATTACCCTGGCCGGCTTCCACGCACTGAACTACTCCATGTTCAACCTGGCCCACGGTTACGCTCGCCGCCAGATGAGCGCCTTCGTCGAACTGCAGGAAGCCGAGTTCGCCGCTGCCGACCGCGGCTTCACCGCCGTCAAGCACCAGCGCGAAGTCGGCACTGGCTACTTCGACGCCGTCACCCAGGCGATCCAGCAAGGCCTGTCATCGACCACGGCGCTGAAGGGCTCCACCGAGGAAGAGCAGTTTCACGGCGAGAAGGCCGCGTGACGGCGAGGTGCGTTAGCCGCCATTTTTTTGATCAAAGGAACCAACTTGCCGTGGATTGCTCGCATGAAAGTATGGGCGCCTGTGTCGGCCACTATCCGCGGTAATGTATGGCTGCCAGATATCGGCGCCGAATCACCTTGCAGTCGGCTGGTGCGGTGAGGCTGGTATGGAGACCTCAATGTGTGGATCGCTCGCTGCGACCACCCCAGGCCAGAACCCTAGCCAGGGTCTGACAGCCAGGAGCATCGGCGAGGTCTCCTTCTCGAGAGAATTGTTGGCCGCCGCGGTGAGCGTTGCATAACTGAGCAGGCTGGATAGCAGAAAAACAATTCCCACTCTGAGCCAAAAGGCTTCGATCAAGGGCCTCATCCACATCGCTAAGCCGAGAAGGGCATAAAGCATCGCCCCGTAGGAGAAGACCTGAACCGTCGTCTGAAACATCTCGGATGCAACCTTCAGCGCATCAATAACAGCGCTTGCAGTAGCAATGCACGTGCAGAACACAAACCACTGCTTTGCTAGCGACAGCCAGCGCCTAGTGAGCTTACGATCCAGAGAGGCGGCGGATCTGAATGCGATAAAAAGGGCAGCTATTGGAGTTGCTCCGAACGCGAACAACCGCACTTGTTGGAAGCCAAAGCTCAAGAGGAAAAAGAGAGCTAATGTTCCCAAGGTTGCGGTGCCATAGAGGCGCCGCGGATCGACTCGGAGTTGTCTGAAAACCATCACTGCTGCACGGTTACGACACTGCCGACAATTACCGTTCCGGACCTCACCCCAATGCCGCCGTTTGGTCGAACAATGAGGAGGCCGTGGCTGTTGAGCCACCCCAGCCCTCGATTGTAGTCCGGCGCATTGCGAGCTTCGGGGCGCTCATACGAAGAGTAATCCACTTGAACGGGCGACTGGCTGCTGGTGTAGATGAGATTACCTGCCGAATCTCGGACTTCCGCTACGACAAGCGACTGAGTTGCGGACTGGTAGTCGACCTTGGCCACAGTGCCATCGGGAAACCGGAAGGTGATCCGGATGGCGAACTCCTCTCCGGTATGGAGCTTCTTGCCAGACTCGATAACAAGCTTGGCGTAAAAGCTTCGCCTGTCGCCCGCATCAGGCCAGTTATCGACGTTCTTTGCCCATTGCAAGAGCGCCTGACGGGCCGATCCATCGCGCGTAATATCAAACCCGCTCTGAGGAAAGTGCGGCGGCACGGTTGTAGGCTGAGCAGCAGCCGTATAAACGTTGAAATCAACAACTGTCGCGCCACCGGCCTCGCGATAGGCATCTGAGTAGGCCATGAACTCCATGGCCCGTTCTTCGGTGACTGACATGGGTGTTACTACCCAGTCCATCGGATAGACCCAAATGGGAGTGAGATCTACCCAGTACGCGTTGAGCTGGCCGGTAGCACGGTTTCCCACGTGTACGAGATGGAGGCCCGAAGTTTTTGCTTTTTCTTGCATCTGGGCGCTGGTGCAGCCATCGCATAGAGCCACATTTGCTGTTTCTTGGGCGCTGGCTCGCCCACTTGCCCCTGCCAGAAAAATCATCAGAACGGCTGGCGCCGAGAGAGCATACCGCCTACTTTGTACATGCCGCGTCATAGCAACTTCTCCATTGAAATACAGAGCAAACGGTCCGTAGACGCTCACGTTTGCGCATTCAATGTCGGCTACCATTTTTGCCGAATCAATGGATATTTCTCGAAAAAATACTGGCGCACATACCTTCTTCCCGGTGCTGTCAGGTAGCTCCGTTCGCCGCACCCCGATCTACCCGCCGATAACCCAAAGCTTCCGTCAAATGCGGCGTTTGGATGTGCACGGAGTCGGCCAGATCGGCGATGGTGCGTGCGACACGCAGGATGCGGTGCATGCTCCGCGCGGAAAGTTGCAGGCGCTCTATCGCGCTTTCCAGCAAAGCCTGGTCGCGTGGTTGCAGCCGGCAATGCAGCATGGTGTCGGCCTGACCGAGTTGCGCGTTGACTTTGCCGTTGACGTTGCGGCTCGTTTGCAAAGCCCTTGCCCGTACCACCCGTTCACGCACGCTGGCCGTGGGTTCGCCGTCGGGCGCATCGGGTCGGAGCTCCTGCGGCGGCAGGCGTGGTACTTCCACATGCAGGTCGATGCGATCCATCAATGGCCCGGAAACTTTCGCGCGATAGCGGCGGGTACTTTCCTGGCTGCACCGGCAGCGGCCGCTGGGATCACCTGCCCAGCCGCACGGGCAAGGATTCATTGCGGCCACGAGCTGAAACCGCGCCGGGAATTCGGAACTGCGTGCGGCACGCGAGACGGTGACGGTGCCTGATTCCAACGGTTCGCGCAGGACCTCCAGCGCGCGCCGATCCCATTCGGGCAACTCGTCCAGGAACAGGACACCATGGTGCGCCAACGAAATTTCGCCCGGACGCGGGTCCGCGCCGCCGCCCACCAACGCCACCGCGCTGGCGGTGTGGTGCGGGGCCCGGTAGGGACGTTGCCGCCAACGTGCCGGGTCCAATCCTCGCCCGCTGATCGACGCTATGGCAGCGCTTTCGAGAGCTTCCGCCTCGCTGGCTTCTGGCAGCAGCCCGGTAAGCCGTGAAGCCAATAGCGTCTTACCGCAGCCTGGTGGACCGATAAGAAGCAGGTGATGGTTGCCCGCCGCAGCCACTTCCAGCGCGCGGCGTGCATGCATCTGGCCGCGTACGTCGGCCATATCGGGAACTTGCGTCGGCTGCGGTGGTGGTGCTTCGGCGGCGGGAAGTATCTTGGTGCCGATCAGGGCCGCGCAGACCTCCAGCAGCGTACGCGCGGTATACGCGTTCACCTCACGTGCCAGCGCGGCCTCCGCACCGCTGCCGGCCGGCACGATCAGCTTGTGTCCGGCATGCGCCGCTGCAAGCGCCGCGGGCAACACGCCATCCACGGTCCGCAATTCACCGGTCAGCGCCAACTCGCCCAGGAACTCGTATTCATCCAGCGCCTCGCGCGGGATTTGCCCGCTGGCCGCAAGAATGCCCAGTGCGATAGGCAGATCAAAGCGTCCGCCTTCCTTGGGCAGGTCCGCGGGCGCGAGGTTGACGGTAATACGGCTGGAGGGAAACTCGAACTGCGAGCAAAGGATGGCGGCGCGCACGCGATCGCGGGATTCACGCACCGCCGCCTCCGGCAGGCCAACGATGTGCGTCATTGGCAGGCCCCCCGACAGATGCACTTCAACCCGGACCGGAGGCGCACGCACGCCCGCGCGTGCACGGCTGTGCACCAGCGCAAGACTCATGGGAGTCTCAGTTCGAGTCGGGTTTGGCTGCGGCGGCTTGGGCTTCCAGAGCCTCTACCGTGCGCTCCAGTGCTTCAAGCTTTTCGCGTGTTCGCAACAACACCGCACGTTGAACCTCGAACTCTTCGCGGGTCACCAGGTCCAGCTTCGACAATCCCGTCTGCAACGCGCTCTTGAACGTTTGTTGCAGTTCTTCCTGCGATTCACGCAGGCCGGGCGGAACCAGATTGCTGAGGCGGCGGGCTAGGTCGTCGATGTGGTTCAGGTCGATCATGAGTTTCTCCGGCAGTCCGGCCAGCTTGTCCATACCGCAAGGGCAGCGCCATCAGCGTTCGCTGTACGGTGCTGTCGGGAAAATCCGATGCTCTCCGCGCCGCCATTGAAGCGCACCCCCGCGTCGGCCGCAACAGCGCGGCTCCATCCCCCGATGCCTGTGAGGCTGCCCCAGTCGGACGACTCCAATCAGACAACCCAATCGGGTTATCCTGCCTGCCAGCAAAGAAGGAGAGCCCTGCATGAAAATGATCATGGCCATCATCAAGCCATTCAAGCTGGACGATGTGCGAGAAGCGCTGGCCGAATCCGGCATCGCCGGCATTACGGTCACCGAAGTGAAGGGCTTTGGCCGGCAGAAGGGCCACACCGAACTGTATCGCGGTGCCGAATACGTCGTGGACTTCCTGCCCAAGGTAAAGGTGGAAGTGGCGGTCACGGACGAGCAGGTGGAGCAGGTGGTGGAAGCCATCGTCAAGGCCGCCGGCACCGGCAAGATCGGCGACGGCAAGGTCTTCGTCTATGAGCTGGAAAAGGTGGTGCGGATCCGGACCGGTGAATTGGATAGAGACGCGCTGTGAGGATGGACGAATGGCCCGCGGCAAGTGATCTCACTTGGCGGGTAGGGGTGCCTGGATCCATTAGAAGGCATTCAACGATGGAACTTCACAACGGAAAGGGGATTTGAGTGCGTAACAAGTTGATCATGTTGACAGCGGCAGTGGCGCTAAGCGCCTCGTCATGGGTTTCGGCTCAAACGATAACGTTGCTGAAAGTGACGCCGCTGGCTGCGGAGAACGACATCTCCGACGCCATCAAGGCCGAGTGCAATCTGGGCGAGAAGTTGGCGGATTCCGTCAAGCGAAATTCCTCGTTGCCAGTGACCCTCGCCGACGGGCCGCTGGATACCGGTGCCGGCCGCGTGCTGCAGATGGAAATCCTGGATTCGGTGAACATGGGCAACGCCTTCATGGGGCGCCAGACCTACACCAAGATACGTGGAACGCTCTATCAGGACGGGAAGAAAGTCGGCTCGTTCAAGGCGCGTCGCAATTCGATGGGCGGCGCTTTCGCTGGCTTCAAGGGGGCCTGTTCGGTCCTGGGCCGCACCGTCGAAACCTTGGGCAAGGATGTAGGCGGCTGGCTGAAGGCGCCGACCGACGAAGCTGCTTTAGGCGACTGACGCGGGCGCATACGAAAACCCCGCGCGATGCGGGGTTTTTTTTATGCCACGCGTGAGGCTCGTCGAACCTCTTGATCACCCACACGGTGGGTCTCGGCCAAATGAAAACAAAAGCCGCGCACAGCGAGGCTTTGTTTATCGGATAGCAGTGCGGATTACTCGCCCAGCGCTTTTGCGACGAACGGCGGCGCTACCATTACGCCGGCATGCAGATGCGCGGTGTAGTACAGCGTATTGAAGGATTTGCCATTCGAATCCTGTTGGCGAAAATCGAAGCCGCCATGCTTTCCATCGGCATGTTTGCGCGCCATCGTCACGCTCCACCAGCCAGTGGGATAACAGGGCTGCGGGAAGGGCAGCGTCTTGAAGGTCGTGAAGCCGGCCTTGCCCATTTCGGCGCGCATTTCCTTGATCAGCTCCAGCAGCGCCAGTGGCGATTCGGATTGCTGCACCAGGATGCCGTCGTCTTTCAACGCACGGAAGCAGGATTCGTAGAACGCCTTGTTGAACAAGCCTTCCGCCGGCCCGACCGGATCGGTCGAATCCACGATGACGACGTCCACACTGCCAGCCGGGCAATTGGCCATATAGGCCACGCCATCGTCGAACAGCAGTTCGGCGCGCGGGTCGCCATTGGATTCGCAAAGTTCCGGGAAGTACTTTTCAGACATCCGCGTCACTTGCTCATCGATATCGCATTGCGTGGCACTCTGCACGCCCGGATGCTTCAGGACTTCACGCAGAGTTCCGCAATCACCGCCGCCGATGATCACCACGCGCTTTGGATCGGCATGGGTGAATAACGCCGGATGCGAAATCATCTCGTGGTAGAAGAAGTTGTCGCGCGTGGTCAGCATCACCGCGCCATCGATGATCATCAACTTGCCCCAGTCGGTGGTGTTGTAGATCTCGATTTTCTGGAACGGCGACTGTACTTCATCCAGCTTGCCGGTGATGCGATAGCCGATGGCCGAACCGGTGGGCTGGAAGTGTTCGATATACCAGTTGTCTTCGTTCGTCATCGCCAGGATTCGCGGTTCAAAGGGGCGCCGATTGTACCGGAACCGGTGTTACAAGCCGGCGGCGATCCTTTAGCATCGGGGGAACCAGGGAGACAACAATGCATTCAATGGAAGCCCGGCGAAGGTTGGTGGAGCGGCTGGAGCGGGAAGTACACCAGGCACCCGCGCGCTACCGGCTCAAACTTGCCCTGTTGGCCGCAGTGGGCTATGCGGTATTGGCTCTGTCGCTGGCGATGACGCTGGGCGTGGCGGTTTTTCTGGTGCTGTACGTGGTGATCGTTCGCCCGCCGGGAGATCCCATGGTGGTTATTCCCATTTTGATGCTCGGAACCGTCGGTGTCGTCATTCTGCGCGCGGTCTGGATCCGTTTCAGCGAGCCCGATGGGCACCGCCTGCAGCCGGGTGAGGCGCTGGAATTGCGAGAGGAGGTGGAACGGATACGGCGGCAAGTCGGCGCCGAGCGCCTGCACGGCATTGTCATCAATGATGAACTCAATGCCGCTGCCGCCTACGTGCCAAATGGATTCGGGCTGTGGAATCAACGGCACTATCTGGTGTTGGGATTGCCTCTGCTGCAACTGCTCAACCGGAGCGAACTGGCAGCGGTGATCGCGCATGAATTCGGCCATTTCCATGGCGGTCATGGCCGTTTCGGGGCTTGGATATATCGTTTGCGCAGCAGCTGGTACCGGTTGATGGAAGGCGTGGCTCGCGGCGGCTGGTCCGTGGGGCAATTGTTGCAACTTTTCTTCCGTTGGTATGCGCCCTATTTCGATGCTTACAGCTTTGTGCTGGCGCGCCGTCAGGAATACGCAGCCGATTCGGTTGGTGCGATGGTCGCGGGAGAACAGGCGATGGCGAGTGCGCTGGTGAGGATAGGACTCACCGCAGACTGGTTGCAGCGCGACTTCTGGCCAAGCGTGCATCGGTCGGAACACGACCAGTCCTACCCGCCGGTGCATGTCCACGGCCGGCTGTCGGCCGCGATACGCGCGCACCGGCTTACCCATGAGGATGCCCCGCGTTGGCTGCTTGAACGCGATGCCGGCCTGGACGATACGCACCCCACCTTGGCCCAGCGGCTCGGCGCGCTCAAGGTCGCTGTTGCACCGCGCCTGGACTCCGGAAGCGACCATTCCGCGGCGGACCTGCTGGGGGAGACGCTGCACGAAAAGCTGGAGCAACGCTTTAGCCGCGAATGGCAGGAGGCGGCAAAAAAAGAATGGCAGGAGCGGCACCGGCAGTTGGAGTTGGAACGCCACCGGCTGGCGGAACTGGAAGCGCACGACGTGCGATCGCCCGCCGAATGGGTGGAATATGCAGCGCTGATTGAAGCGCATCGCCTGGGCACGGATGCGCTGCCGCTATATCGGGAGGCGTTGGCCAGATCGCCTTCGAATGCCTGGACCCGATACCGATTGGGAGTGCTCCTGCTGAAACGCGGAGAACAAGTGGAAGGTGTCGAATGTGTGCAGCGCGCGATGGAGTCGAATGCTGCGGTGATCGAGCCGGCGCTACAAAGTCTGGAAGAGCATGTGCGAACGCTACCGGATGACAGCGAGCTATTCGCGACCGTGGCGGCGCTGAGAAAACGCTACGGCGCTCGGATCCACAGTGGGAACCTGCTGGAAGCTGACGACGAATGGCTACCGCATGCATTGGACGCTACGCAAATTCAGGCCCTTGCGCGGGTATTCCGTGGCTTCGAGAAGGTCGCGGAAGTCTGGATCGTCCTTCAACCCCAAGGCGGCGCATCGGCGCTGCCGCACTATCTGGTGCTGGTGCGCTGGGCAGGTTCGGTGGCCAGCGAGTCTGCAGGCTTGGTGCGGCTTGCGGACCAGCTTCGCTTGCCGGGTACCTTCACCATCGTCACCGCTACCACACAGGCGGCACTGGCGAGACGAATAAGGCCCAAGGCGGGCGAACCAGCCTATCAGCGGCGACGGTAACCGGAGTGCGACATCCGCGGCGGTAGAATGCTCGCCTTCTTGTTCTACGTGAGCCGCCGCAATGACCCATTGGTCCCTCGACCAGGCCCGAAAGACCTATTCCATCCCGCATTGGGCGGAAGGGTACTTCGACGTGGACAGCGCCGGCCGCATCGTGGTGTCCCCCAAGGGCGCGCAGGGGCCGCAGATCCCGCTACCCGATGTGGTGGACGCCGCACGTGCCAACGGTGCCAAGCTGCCGCTGCTGGTGCGCTTCCCGGACATCCTGGGCGATCGGCTGGGAAAACTGCAGTCGGCGTTCGCACAGGCGCAGAGTGAATGGGAGTATCCGGGCGGCTATACCGCCGTTTACCCGATCAAGGTCAATCAGCACCGCGGCGTGGCGGGGACGCTCGCTTCGCACGCCGGTGAAGGCTTTGGTCTGGAAGCCGGCAGCAAGCCCGAGCTGATGGCGGTGCTGGCGCTGTCGCGCCCGGGCGGACTGATCGTCTGCAATGGCTACAAGGATCGCGAGTACATCCGTCTGGCACTGATCGGGCGCAAGCTGGGACTGCAGACCTTCATCGTGGTGGAGAAGCCTTCCGAGCTGCCGTTGATCATGGAAGAAGCGCGTGCGTTGGGGGTGCGCCCCGGTCTCGGCGTGCGTATGCGGCTGGCATCCCTGGGTGCGGGCAAGTGGCAGAACAGCGGCGGCGACAAGGCCAAGTTCGGCCTTAGTCCGCGTCAAGTGCTGGACATGTGGAAGTACCTGCGCGACTCGGGCATGGAAGATGCGTTGGGGCTGCTGCATTTCCACATGGGCTCGCAGATATCCAACGTGCGCGACATCGCCAATGGCATGCGCGAAGCGACCCGCTATTTCATCGAGCTATCCAAGTTGGGTGCCACGATCAGCCACGTCGACGTCGGCGGCGGGCTGGGCATCGACTACGAAGGCACGCGTTCGCGCAGCTACTGCTCGATCAACTACGGCCTTAACCAATACGCTTCCAATATCGTGCAGCCGCTGGCCGAGGCCTGCGAACAGCATGGACTGGCGGCGCCGCGCATCGTCACCGAATGCGGACGCGCCATGACCGCGCATCACGCCGTGCTGGTCGCCAATGTTTCAGAGGTGGAGCGCGCGCCGGAAGGCCGCGTGCCGCCCGCGCATGAGGACGAGCCGGCGGTCATCCGCCACCTGCGCGAGATCCACGGCGAACTGGACGCGCGCCCGGCGGTGGAGTTGTTCCATGAAGCCCAGCACCACCATAGCGAAGGCCTGTCGCTGTATGCGTTGGGGCAGATCGACCTCACTCACCGCGCGCGCATCGACGATCTTTTCTATGCGATCGCCCACTCCGTGCGCGGCCGCCTGAGCAGCGACGAGCGCAGCCACCGCGATCTGCTGGATGAATTGAACGAGCGCTTGGTCGACAAGTACTTCGTCAACTTCAGCGTGTTCGAATCCATTCCCGATGTGTGGGCCATCGATCAAGTGTTCCCCATCGTGCCGATCGAGCGATTGGACGAGACGCCCGATCGTCGTGGCGTGATAGCGGACATGACCTGCGATTCGGACGGCATGGTGAAGACCTATGTCGAAAATGAAGGTCTGGATTCCTCCATGCCACTGCACAGCCTGAAATCCGGTGAGAGCTACCGCCTGGGCATTTTCCTGGTAGGCGCCTATCAGGAAATCCTGGGCGACATCCATAACCTGTTCGGCGATACCGATGCGGTGGAAGTCAGCACTGATGCCGGTACGGGTTACCTCCTGAACCAGCAACGCCGTGGTGATACCACCGACGTGATGCTGGACTACGTGGGCTACAAACTGGACGATCTGCGCGCGGTATATGCCGAGCGCGTGGCGAACGCACAGCTGCCTGCCGGCGAATCAAAAATGTTGTCCGAAGCGCTGGAAGCCGGGCTGACTGGCTATACCTATCTGTCGGATGAGCCGTTGGCGTGACGCTGTTCCTTCAAGCCGAAGGGGGGGAACTTCATCGGCATCGAGTCTGACTAATCTACCCGTCATCCTCGCGATGAGAAGCCAGCGGATCCTCTTGCCTTCTCCCCTCGGGAGAAGGTGCCCGGAGGGCGGATGGGGGAATGGCAGTGACTCGCTATCGGCATTCGCTACACGCGGACACTTCATGCCCTCATCCGTCGCTGCGCGCCACCCCCGCCTTCGCGAGGGCAGGCTCTTCTCCCGAGGGGAGAAGGGACAGGTCTACTGCCGCGCCACCTGAAATCCCGCGAATGACTGCGTCACCGGCATCAGTTCCAGCCGGTTGATGTTGAGGTGCGGCGGTAGCGTCGCGACCCAGTACAGCGTCTCGGCGATATCTTCGGCCGTCATCGGCTGGGCGCCGTTGTAGAGCTTTTCGGACGCTTGCTGGTCGCCATGCGTGCGCACCAGGGTAAATTCGGTCTCCGCCATGCCCGGTTCGATGGACGTCACGCGGACGCCGGTACCGTGCAGATCCGAGCGCAGGCCCAGCGAGAACTGGGTGACGAAGGCCTTGGTGCCGCCGTAGGTATTGCCCCCAGGATAGGGGTAGCTGCCTGCGATCGAACTGATGTTGATGATGGCGCCCTTGCGCGCGATCAGCGCAGGCAACAACCGATGAGTCAGCATGACCAGGCTGGTGATGTTGGTATCGATCATGGTGCGCCAATCGTCCAGGCTGGCGTTCTGCGCGGGGGCGGTACCCAACGCCAGGCCGGCGTTGTTGATCAGCAGGTCGATGTCGCGGAAACCTTCGGGCAGTGCCGTCAATGCGGCGTCCATGGCGGCTTCGTCGCGGATATCGAAACAAGCCGCATGGACCTTGTCGGCGCCCAGTTCGTCGATCAGCATCCGCAGGCGGTCGGCCCGGCGGCCGGTCGCGATCACGCGCCAACCGGCACTAGCGAAGCGCCTGACAGCTGCGGCACCGAAGCCAGACGTGCCGCCGGTGATGAGGACGGTTCGTGTCATCTGGAAACCTTGAATCGAGAATGTTGAATGGGCAGCCGGGAAGCGCACGGACCGGCGAAGATCATGGAGCGGAAACAGAAGTTCTTGAATGCGGCAGCGCCGACGTCCTTGTTCCTGCCGATTCCCGTCTGCCTATTCCCCATTCCCGGCTTCGCTCACTGCGCCTTGATGGCCATCGCTGGCAAGCCACCGTTGGCGAGTTTCTGTTTGGCGTCGGCCAGTTCGCTGGCGGTGCCGTACGGCCCCATGCGCACCCGGTATACCGTTTTGCCGTTGATCTGCGCCGATTCGACGCGTGCGCCCAGACCCAGCAAGGCGATCTTGGCCTTGGCCGCTTCCGCATCGCCGGAAGCGCCGAACGCACCTGCTTGCAGGATGTAGCGCGCGCCGGTGTTGGCGCTGGCGACCGTGGTGGCTGTGTTCGTCTCGGTGACAGGCTTGGCCGGTGCGACGGTCGCCGCCGTCACCGTGGAGGTGTTGGCGGGCGTCGGCCTGTTGTCCGGGGTCTCTGTCACAGGCGTTGGATTGCGTGGAAGCGTGGTCGCTGGCGGAGCAACCGGAGTGTCGTTGCCGGCGGTCAACAAGGCGCGCGCTCTGCGTGCATCTTCCTCGCGCGCACTGGCGGCGAGTTCCGCATCGGACATCTGCACTTCCTTGCCCGGCAGCAACGTGTAGAAGTCGTACTGAGTTTCTTTCGGCGCTTCGTCCGTGGCCGTGGGCTGCTGTGTGGAGACGGGCGGTTCGGGAGCCACTTCTTCCACACTGGTCACGTCTGCCGGTGCTGGCTGCGCATCCGGGTTGGGCTGCGGACGGAAGAAACCATCGCCGTCCTTCTTCAGCAGACCGGGCGCGATGAAGAAGATGGCGACACCAACCAGCAGCCCGAGCAGCAGCCACACCCACGCCGGAGTGGCTTGATTGGAATGACGTGTCGCCTGGCTTTTGCCGCGTCTTGCAGCCATTACTTGCTCTCCACTTACATGCGCTCCGGGGCGCTGACGCCCAACAATTCAAGTCCGTTCGCCAACGCCTGCCGGACCGCCAAGGCCACCGCCAAGCGTGCGTTACGCACGGCTGCGTCGTCGATCAGGATCGGTGCGCCGTCGTACCACGTCTGGAAAGCATAGGCCAACTCGCGCAGGTATTGCGCGATCAAGTGGGGCTCCAACGCCTGGCCCGCGCCTTCCACGGTTTCGGGATAACGCGAGAGCTCGACCATCAGCAACAACGAGGGTTCGTCGCTCAGTTGATCCAAGGCCGCGATGCCCTGCGCCTGGTCGTAGACGTAGCCTTTTTCGGCTGCTTTGCGCACCAGGCTGCAGATACGCGCGTGGGCGTATTGCACGTAGTAAACCGGGTTGTCCTTGCTCTGTTCACGGGCCAGGTCGATATCGAAGGTGAGCTGCGAATCCGGCTTGCGGGCGATCAGGAACCAGCGTGTGGCATCGCAGCCGGCTTCTTCGACCAGGTCGCGCAACGTGAAGTAGCTGCCTGCCCGTTTGGAAAGCTTCACTTCCTCGCCACCGCGCATCACCGTGACCATCTGGTGCAGCACGTATTCCGGCCAGCCTTGCGGAATGCCTTCGCCCAACGCCTGCAGACCGGCGCGTACGCGGGCCAGGCTGCCGTGGTGGTCGGCGCCCAATTCAGTGATGGCGCGCTCGTAACCGCGCTGCCATTTGGACATGTGGTAGGCGATATCGGGCACGAAGTAGGTATAGGTGCCATCCGACTTGCGCATGACGCGGTCTTTGTCGTCTCCGAAGTCGGTGCTCCGCAGCCATAGCGCGCCGCCTTCCTCATAGGTGTGGCCGGAGGCGATCAGCTTGCGCACGGTCTCTTCGACTTTATCGTCGGCGTACAGCGAGCTTTCCAGGAAGTAGGTGTCGAAGGAGACGCGAAATGCGGCCAGGTCCAGATTCTGCTCGCGGCGCAGATAGGCCACGGCGAAGCGGCGAATGGCGTCGCGGTCGGCGGGATCTTTCTCACCAGTGACGGAATGGCCTTCGAACTCGACCGTATCGCCATTGAGATAAGCCTGGGCCACATCGGCGATGTATTCACCGCGATAACCGTCTTCCGGCCAATCGGCGCTATCGGGCGTCTTGCCTAATGCGCGCGCCTGTACCGATTTGGCCAGGTTCTCGATCTGCACGCCAGCATCGTTGTAGTAGAACTCGCGCTTGGTGTTCCAACCGTTGGCGGCCAGCACCCTCGCTATGCAGTCGCCGATGGCGGCGGCGCGTCCGTGGCCAACGTGCAGCGGACCGGTGGGATTGGCCGACACGTATTCCACGCCGACCGTTTTGCCTGCTCCTGAGGTATTGCGGCCGTATGCCGCGCCTTGCGACAAGGCGGTGGCGACCTCGCGCTGGTAGGCGCCTGGCGACAGATGGAAATTGATGAAGCCGGGGCCGGCAATCTGCACCTGGGTGACGTCTTCGCTGGCAGGCAAAGCCTCTACCAGTGCGGTGGCAATGGCGCGCGGATTGCTGCGCGCCGCTTTTGCCAGAAGCATGGCGGCGTTGGTGGCGAAATCGCCATGTTCGCGAGTCTTGGGACGCTCGACCACGAAGTCCGGCGTAGGCGTATCGGCCGGAAGAGTGCCGGCATTGCGCAGGGCATCGATGCCCCGAGTGATCAGGGCGCGGAGTAAGGGTTTCACGGAAGTTCTACTGGAACGTGGGAAACGGTGATTTTAGCCGAGTGCGGGCGAGCGTGCCCCGCGGAAACTGGAAGCGAGTGAGGCTTTGCTCTATCTCCCCTTTGCCAAGCGCTTCTCAACAGCCGAATGGCTGGTCAAGGGGGATTGAGGGGATTTGCTGTTGCCTGTCATACCAATCCTCGCGCCGCCATGGAAAGCGGCAAACCGTCCCCAATCACGAAATGGTCCAGCAGGCGGATCTCCACCAGCGCCAGCGCCTCCTTCAGCTTGAGCGTGATGTTGCGGTCGGCCGTGGAGGGTTCGGAGCAGCCGGAAGGGTGGTTATGCCCCACGATCACCGCCGCCGCGTTATGAGCCAGCGCCCGACGGACTACTTCGCGCGGGTGGATTTCCGCGCTGTCGATGGAACCCTGGAACAGCTCCTCGAACGCCACAGTGCGATGCCGGGTATCCATGAACAAGGCGGCGAAGACTTCCTGGGGACGCCCTCTCAACCGCTGCGCGAAGTACCGTCCCGCCGCAGCAGGATCGGTAACCGCCAGGCCCCGTTCCAGCGAAGCGGCCAGATATCGATGGCCCAGTTCCAGCGCCGCCGCCAACTGGCAGGCTCGGGCAGGGCCCAGCGCAGGCAGCTTGGACATCTCTGCCGGCGGCCGTTCCAGCAGTTTGCGCAAGGGGCCATGACGGGCCAATAGATCGCGCGCCGTGGTGACCGCATCGCTGCCGCGCAAGCCGGAGCCCAGGAATATGGCCAGCAGTTCGGCATCGCTCAGTGCCGCGGCGCCGCGGCTGAGCAGCTTTTCGCGGGGACGTTCTTCGGCGGGCCAATCGCGGATGTGCATAGAACCAGAATGCATTTCGATCTGCGTACGTGCCGTCAGGCTTTACAGGCGCATCGGGTAAGCTAACCGCTGGTTCGGAGGTAGGAAATCGCTGACGTGACAGGATCGACGCAACCGCCCTCGCTGGGGAACCAGCGCATTCTGTTGTGCGTGGGCGGTGGAATCGCCGCTTACAAATCGCTGGAACTGGTACGGCGTTTGAAAGAGGCGGGTGCCGAAGTGCAGGTCGCGATGACCGCCGGCGCGCAGCAGTTCGTCACCCCTTTGAGCTTCCAGGCGCTGTCGGGGCACCCCATTCGCACCACCTTGTGGGATAGCGCGGCGGAAGCGGCGATGGGTCATATCGAACTGGCGCGCTGGGCCAGCCGCATCCTGATTGCTCCGGCCACCGCCGACTTGCTTGCCAAGCTGGCGCACGGCTTCGCCGATGACCTGGTGACCACGCTCTGCCTGGCGACCACGGCGCCGATCACGGTGGCGCCGGCCATGAACCATCGCATGTGGCTGCACCCGGCCACCCAAGGCAACATCGCTACTCTGCGCGAGCGTGGCGTGCAGGTGATTGGTCCGGAAGACGGTCCGTTGGCCGAGGGCGAATCCGGTCCTGGCCGGCTAAGCGAACCGGAAGCCATCGTGGCCGCACTGGCCGTCGGGCAGGTTGCCCATTCAGCAGGCGCGGCTGACGACAGCCTGGCCGGAATCAAGCTGGTGGTCAGCGCCGGACCCACTTATGAGGATCTGGATCCGGTCCGTTACCTCGGCAATCGCAGCAGCGGCAAGATGGGTTTCGCGGTGGCGGCGAGTGCCGCGAAACGAGGTGCCGAAGTCTTGCTGGTGGCCGGTCCAGTGACTTTGCCGACACCGCCTGGGGTGACCCGGGTGAATGTGCGATCGGCTGCGCAGATGCGCGAAGCAGTGTTCGCCGCATTTCCCGCCGACATCTATATTGGGGCGGCTGCTGTCGCCGATTACACCCCGCGGCTACCGGCGGCGAACAAGATCAAGAAGTCCAGCGAGTCGCTGGCGCTGGATTTGGTGCGCACACCGGACATCCTGTCCGAGGTGGCGGCACAGACGCAGGGATTGAAGCTGGTGGTGGGCTTTGCGGCGGAAACAGAAAAGGTCGCCGAATACGCCCGCAAGAAATTGGTTGCCAAGCGGTTGGACATGATCGTCGCCAACCGCGTCGGTATCGCCGATGGGGGCTTTGAGAGCGACAGCAATGCAATGACCGCGTACTGGAAAGATGGCGAGCGGGCCTTCGCCTCGGCACCCAAGACGCAGCTGGCTGATGAACTCATGGATCTGATCGTGGAGCGCCTGAACGCATGACCCTGCTATCCGCCCCGCGCGCCGTGGAAGTGAAGCTGCTGGATCCCCGCTTCGGCGATGCCTGGCCGTTGCCGGCTTATGCCACGGACGCCAGTGCCGGGATGGACCTGCGCGCGGCGATCGAAACGCCGCTGGTCCTGGAACCCGGCGACACCGCCTTGGTGCCCAGTGGCATCGCTTTGCATTTGGGTGATCCACAACTATGCGCAGTGGTGCTGCCGCGTTCCGGCCTGGGCCATCGCCATGGCATCGTGCTGGGCAACGGTACCGGTCTGATCGATGCCGATTACCAGGGGCCGTTGTTGATCAGTGTCTGGAATCGAGGCCATGCAGCCTTCACCATCGAGCCGGGCGACCGCATTGCTCAGCTCGTGGTCCTGCCGGTAGTGCGGGTAAGCCTGCAAGTGGTGGATAGTTTTGCCGACAGCACGCGCGGTGCTGGCGGTTTTGGCCACACAGGCGTCCGTTGACAGGGGAAAACGAGAATGGCTGAGACTAGCGAGAGCAAGTCGGCACTGCAGATACCGCAACTCGGGCGAGCGTTGCCGCTATTGGCGGTGCTGCTGCTGTTGTTGGCCGCATGGCTGGGGTGGATGGGCGTACGCCAGTGGCAAGACACCCAGATGGCGGAAGGCCTGCAGCAGGCGCGCGACAACGCGGTGGCTGCGCTGACATCCGCGCATGCTGCGCAAGTCCGCAAATTGACCGAACGCCTGGCTTCGCCGCCAGTCAAGGACGCGTTGGCGGCGAACGATACGGCCGCCGCTACCGCCGCTATCCAGAAAGACTGGCCGCAAGTCGAGCAGGTCGAAATACTGCCCTCTAGCCTGGATGCCGGTTATGCCGAACCGGAGGCATTCGGCTACAGCAAGCTGGCACTGCTCGAAGATGGTTTGCGCGCGGACCAGGTGGCAGCCCGAGTAATACGCGATGGCAAGCAACCTAAATTCGGCCTGGCGGCCACCGTGCCGCAGGGCGTGATGTATGTGCGGTTGCCATTGACTGAATTGACTGCCGGTTTTGATGCGATCACCGTGGCAGACAAGGCGTACCTGGCTTTGCGCCAAGGCAGCTACAACGTTAGCGAGAAAGGCAACGCCGCGCTCAGCGAGGGTGCCGAAGTACTGGCGCATACCGTTGGCAAAACGGGATTGCGGGTAGCGGCGGCGGTACCCGACAGCGAGGGCGGCGCATTCGGCCTGGACGCGGTGCCCAACCTTATCCTGGCGGCGGCACTCGCCGTGATCGCGGTGCTGCTGTTGCTGGTAGCGCGCGGAGGTATCCGACTGCCCCGTCTGACATCGCGCAAGAAAGCCGAGGAAGCAGGCGACGAAACCACATTGGGGCAGGCCCTGCAGCGTGAACCGCTGCCACCGCCCACCCGTGCTACGCCTCCCCCCCCGAAGGATGAGTACATGAGACAGATTGCAGTCGATCCTGGAATTTTCCGGGCCTATGACATTCGCGGCATCGTTGGCCAGACCTTGAACATCGAGGTGGCCGAACTGATCGGCCAAGCCATCGGTACCGTGATGCAGGAAGCGGATCTGAACGACATCGTGGTCGGACGGGACGGGCGCCTTTCTGGTCCGGATCTGGTGGATGGATTGATCGCCGGCCTGCGCCGGGCTGGTCGCAATGTGGTCGATATCGGCATGGCGCCAACCCCGGTCGCATATTTCGCCGCCTATCATCTGCGGACCGGGAGCTGCGTCGCCGTCACCGGCAGCCACAACCCACCGGACTACAACGGTTTCAAGATCGTGGTGGGCGGACAAACCCTCTCCGGCGATGCGATCACCGATCTGTACAACCGGATCAATGAAAACCGCCTGCATGTGGGCAAGACCCATGGCGATCTGCAGCAGCGCGATGTGGCGGCCGATTACATCCAGCGCATCGCCGATGACGTGCAACTGGACCGCCCGCTCAAAGTGGTGGTCGATGCCGGCAACGGCGTGGCGGGCGATATCGCGCCGCAACTACTGGAAGCAATCGGCGCTGAAGTCATTCCGCTCTATTGCGAGGTGGACGGGACTTTCCCCAATCACCATCCCGATCCCAGCGAGCCGCACAACCTGGAGGACCTGATCCAGACGGTGAAACGCTTCGACGCCGACATCGGCGTGGCGTTCGATGGCGATGGCGATCGCCTGGGCGTGGTGACCAAGGAAGGCGAGATCGTGTTCCCCGACCGGCTATTGATGCTGTTCGCTGCCGATGTGCTGGAACGCAACCCGGGTGCCCTGATCATCTACGACGTCAAATGCACCGGCAAGCTGCAAGCCTGGGTGCTGCGTTACGGCGGCACCCCCATGATGTGGAAGACCGGGCATTCTCTGATCAAGGCCAAGATGCGCGAAACCGGCGCCGAACTGGCCGGCGAAATGAGCGGCCACTTCTTCTTCCAGGAACGCTGGTACGGATTTGACGATGGCCTGTATTCGGCAGCGCGCCTGCTGGAGATTCTGGCAGGCCGTCCCGAAACACCGTCGGAAGTGCTGGCGACGCTACCTGATGGCATCTCCACTCCGGAGCTCAAGGTGCCGGTGGACACCGGCACGCCGCACGAAGTGGTGCAACGATTCGTCGACACGGCCCACTTCGAAGGCGCCCGCATTTCTACCACCGATGGCTTGCGCGCTGACTGGGACGATGGCTGGGGACTGCTGCGAGCGTCCAACACAACGCCCATCCTGGTGTTGCGCTTCGAAGCCGACAACCAGGAGGCGCTGGCGCGTATCAAGGATGCGTTCCGCGCCCATCTGTTGACGATCGCGCCAGAACTGAAGCCGACGTTCTAGAGAGCCCGGAGCCTGGAGCTTGGAGCCGAGAACCGAGAACCGAGAACCGAGAACCTCAACGTTTCTACCTCCCCCTTTGAAAAAGGGGGACCGAGGGGGATTTGCTCTTGATCTTCCGACGCAACCGAAAGGCAGCGACTCCCACGGCACCGTAGGCGAGAATCGCCAACGCGTGATCAAAAACGCACGAGAGCCTCCGGTGTCCGGCAACTTCCGCGATGCTTCTCGCGCCCTATTGCGTGGACGTGGGCTTGGCGGCGGGTGGATTGGCCGCTGTGGAGCTCTCAGGCGTAGCGGCCGGCAGGAGACCTTTCTTCACGCGGTAACGCTGGAGGATCTCGGCGATTTCCGCATCCAGTTCGACGCGCTGCCTTTCGAAATTCAGCTGCAACCGGTGCTGGCGCAACAGTGCGGCATGGCGTTGGCGGATGGTGCTAGTCATTTCCGGAGGAATCGGCTTGCCCGCCATTTCCCGATCACCCGTGGTCTGCAGCAAGCTGACCAGGCCGTCGCGCAAGCTGGCCACGTTGAAGCGGGCGGTGCGGACATTGTTGTCGACAATCGCGGTGCGCTCCCCAAATACACGGCGCAACTCGTCTTCCGTGCGGTAGGAGAGCAGCATGGCTTCATCGGTACGGCGGCGGGTTTCCTCAGCGGCCAGGTCGAGCTGCCGCTGGGCGGCTTCCACGGCGGCTTGCGCACGCTCGTCTTCGGTTAGCGCGCGCTGCACTTCGCCGACCTTCAGGCCGCTCTGGGCGCTGATCTCCTCGCGCGCGGCGTTTACCGCTTCGGCGGGCAAGGCATCGCTGCAGATGCGCTGGCCGTTCTGGTTCCAGCAGTAAAGTTTCTTGGATGCCGTGCCGGCTTGCGCCGCCGCCGCGGATGGCAACAGCGCCAGCAGCGTGGCCGCCAGCCATAGTGGTATGTTCCGCATCATCGCAGCCCCCTGCTGCAATCAATCCGAATGTACGCTGCCGTAGCTCGCCCGGTAGGCGAGTAGACGGTCGCGATGATGCACAAGTTCGGCGCTTTCGCCGGCAAAAGCAAGCAGGTCGTGCAGGCTGGCCACCGCTATCACCGGCACGCCAGTTTCTTCCGACACGGTCTGTGCGGCAGAGCGGCGGGCACCGGATTCGCCTGCCAGTGGATCGCCCATCACTTCCTGACGGTCCAGCGCCACCACGATGCCGGCGGGGGTGCCGCCACCGGCGCGGATCAGCCCCAACGCTTCGCGGATGGCGGTGCCGGCAGTGATCACATCGTCCACGATCAGCACTCGGCGATCGGCCAGCGGAGCACCGATCAGCAACCCGCCTTCCCCGTGGTCCTTGATTTCCTTGCGGTTGAACGCCACCGGAAGATCGCGGCCGCGGCGTGCGAATTCGCACGCGACTGCTGTCGCCAGCGGAATGCCTTTGTAGGCGGGGCCGAACAGCAGATCGAATTCGACACCTGAAGCTTCCACGGCATCGGCATAGCAGGCCGCCAGTTCGTCCAGCTTGGCTCCGCTGTCGAAGCGCCCGGCGTTGAAGAAATAAGGGCTGAGCCGCCCGGATTTCAGCGTGAATTCGCCAAAACGCAGTGCCTGCGCACGCAGCGCCAACTGCAGGAAACGGGAACGATGATCTTGCACGGTCGTCGCCGGGTGGGGAGGGATATAGGGAGCGTAACTGAATCCAATTAAGAACGCGTAGTGGCTCTGGACAGCAGGTTATGCTTGCCCCTTCTCGCCAGACCACCATTCCGCATCATGAGAGTCGTCAGTTTCAATGCCAACGGGCTGCGCTCGGCAGCCAACAAGGGGTTCTTCGATTGGTTCTCCAAACAGCAGGCAGATGTCCTGTGCGTGCAGGAAACCAAGGCGCAGGAGCATCAACTGGCCGGGCCCGCATTCCTGCCCGAGGGATACAAGGCCTGGTTCCGCGATGCCACTACCAAGAAGGGCTACAGCGGCGTGGCGGTCTACAGCCGGCGTGAACCCGACGAAGTGCGGACGGCGCTGGGCTGGGACGCGTTCGACGAGGAAGGACGCTACCTGGAGGCACGCTTCGGCAACCTGAGCGTGGTGTCGTTCTATATTCCTTCGGGATCGTCCGGCGAGATGCGCCAGGATTTCAAGTTCAAGGTGATGGACTGGCTGGCACCGATCTTTCAGGAATGGCTGAAGAGCGGCCGCGACTACGTGCTATGCGGCGACTGGAACATCGTGCGCTCGCGCATGGACATCAAGAACTGGACCTCCAACCAGAAGAACTCCGGCTGCCTGCCGGCCGAGCGCGACTGGCTCAATGGCCTGTGCGTGGAAGAAGGCGGCTGGGTGGACGCGTACCGGGCGCTCAACCCGGAAGGCCAGGATTACACTTGGTGGAGTAACCGCGGCGCGGCACGCGCTAACAACGTCGGTTGGCGCATCGACTACCAGATCGTTACCCCATCGCTACGCAACAAGCTGAAAGCCTGCTCGATCTATACCGGCGAGCGATTCTCGGACCATGCGCCATTTACGGTGGATTACGCCGAATGAATCAAGCCAGCGTTGGCGCCACGACGACATCGTACAAAGGGTGGGCCGGCATCAAGCGCGCCTTTGGCACGCCTTCGGCGCTGACCATGTTGTTCCTGGGCTTCGGCAGCGGCTTGCCGTTCCTGCTGATCGCATCGATGACACTGTCCACTCGCTTGCGCGATGTCGGGCTGGATCTGGGCAGTATCGGGCTGATCAGCCTGGCGAGCTTCTTTTATTTGTTGAAGTTCCTGTGGGCGCCGTTGATCGATCGCTACGTTTTCCCGTTGACCGCATTCCTGGGGCGTCGCCGCTCATGGCTGCTGGCGGCGCAACTGGGTGTGGCGATCGGTTTGGTGGCGTTGGCGTTCACGCGACCGGAGTTGGGCGTCACCTCACTGGTGGTATGGGTGCTGATCGCGTCCTTTGCCGGTGCCACGCAGGATTCGGCGGTGGATGCCTACCGCATCGAGATCGCTCCCGCGATCGCGCAGGCTGCGCTCGCGGCGACCTATACGCTCGGTTACCGCATCGGGCTGATCCTGGCGGGTGCGGGAGCGCTGTACATCGCGGAGTTCAGTGGATGGAAGTCGGCGTATCTGTGGATGGCGGCGCTGATGGTATTGCCCATCGCCGCCACCCTGTTGAGCCGGGAGCCGATTGCCCCTGAGACGACGGTAATTCGCAAGATCGATTTCATGGGGGCATTCTGGCAGCCGTTTTCGAGCTTTTTCTCCACCAACGGCCTGTTGCTGGGCTTGTCGCTGTTGTTGTTCGTCGGCTTGTTCAAGTTCCCCGACCAGGTCATCGGCGTAATGGCCGGACCGTTTTATCTGGATTCGGGCTACACCAAGGCTGATATCGCAACCGTGTCCAAGCTCTATGGAGTGTGGACCGGGATTGCTGGTGCCTTCCTGGGTGGGTTTTGCGTCGCGGCTTTCGGTTTCCGTCGCATGCTGGCGGTCGCGGCTCTAGCGGTGGCGCTGTCCAACCTCGCTTTCCTGTTCATGGCGGAGAACCCGTCGCAGATCTGGGCCTTCTACGCCGCCATCACCGCCGACAATCTATCCCAGGGTTTCGCGGGAACCGTGCTGGTGGCGTTCATGTCGTCGCTCACCAATCGCAATTTCACCGCGACCCAGTACGCGTTGCTTGTATCGCTGGCGAACCTGCCGGGCAAGTTCGTTGGCGGCGTATCCGGATATATCGTGGAAGCCTCGTCCTACAGCACGTTCTTCCTGCTGAGTGCCATGACAGTGGTACCGACGCTGCTATTGCTTGCCTGGCTGTGGAGGCGTATCAAGGATCCGGTGGTGAGCGGCGAATCGGCGTGAGTACGGCCGCCGTGGCTGTGTTGCGAATCAAGGGGACAACATGACCGACATCGTGCTGAAGGACATCGACCCGGTGCTGGCCGACCGCATCCGCCGTGTCGCCGCAGCCCGCGGTTGGAACATCCACGAAACCATCTTCAACCTGCTGGAACAGGGCTTGTTCGCCTGCGAGGCCGAAGTGCGGAGTGGTTTCGACAATAACGAGGTCGATGTGTTGTCGGCGGCTATCAATGCCTTGAAGGAAGTTCCGGCGGGCAAGGGGTTCTGAGACCGCCGATCCACGATTCCGCTGCTCCGGCGCGACAGCGGTGCTTAGCCTTCCGTTTCTCGCACATCCGTCATCAGCTTCGCGGCGGGATCCAGCGCTATGAGATCCTCTTTGATCTCACCGAGCAGGGTGTCCGGCAACCTGCCGCACCATGAGCTTGCGCCGCTCATGCAGAACTGGAAAGGCAGGCGGACACGAGAAGGCACCGGCTGCCCCCTGACGATCTCGTTTTGGAAACGCCAGAGCTTCGCGCTACGTGCGGCCACGGCTTCAAAGGTGTTCCGCATGGCGCCCGAACCGGGCGACGTATCGGATTTCTCGGTCAGCACCGAGATAACGTCGCCTTTCGGATCCAGTTGAAGCATCAAGATGACGTAGCCCTCGGCTCCCGCCTTAACCGCTGCCTTTGGATAGGCAGGGCGCACTCGATAGCGGGCGCGAGGCCCGGTAGTGGCATCGAGCACCCGCACCGTGAAGGTGTTGTCGCTATTGACCTGCGCTTCCATTTTTACGCGGACGAAGGTCCGCGTGTCCACCGCGGCGCCATCCACCTCGGCTGGCTGGAATTCCCAACGGGCGATTCGCTGGGCTACCTCATTCTTCAGCCGGGTCTGGACGGCTTCGTTCTTGGCGGCACGCTCGATATCGAATATCTGTATCACTTTCGCCGGTCCCTGCGCGGGCACTTCCATCTCCGCAATGGCTTCGAAGAAGATGGTTTGCCCTGCAAAAACGTCTGACACTATTGCCATCAAGAACAAGGCCAGTCCGTATCGTTTCATTGTCGAATTCCCCTGATGACCTATTCCGGTGCTCAGCCGAGATCTAACCCACATTCTAAGCAGGATAGACCGCCCCCAGCACGCGTGGCCCTTTCGCCCCTGTAACCGACGGCAGGTTGCCTGGTCGTCCTGCCAGGGTTTCGCGAGCCAGCCAGGCAAAGCCCATGGCTTCCACGTAATCCGGATCCAGGCCGTGCGCGGCCGTCGACTCGACCAACACGCCCGGCAAATGCGCCGTGATCCGCGCCATCAATGCCCGGTTGTGCACGCCACCGCCGCAGATCAACACCCGCTGGGTATCGGACTGAGTCGCGCGTAGTGCATCAGCCACCGTGATCGCGGTGAGTTCCAGTAGCGTGGCCTGTACATCGGCCGGCGCTTGATCGTGGCTATCCAGTTGCGCTTCCAGCCAACGCAGGTGGAACTGTTCGCGGCCGGTGCTTTTGGGCGGCGGCAGCAAAAACCACGGATCGGCGAGCAAACGCGACAGCAAGGCATCATCCACCCGGCCGCTGGCTGCGAAGGTGCCTGCGGCATCGAAAGGTTTGCCGGTGTGCCGCTCGCACCATGCGTCCATCAGCGCGTTGGCCGGGCCGGTATCGAATCCGCGAACATCGCCCTGCTTCGGAAGCAAGGTGAAATTGCCGATGCCGCCGAGGTTCAAAACGGCTCGGTTTTCATTTGGCGCATGCAGCAGCGCGGCGTGGAATGCGGGCATCAACGGCGCACCATGACCACCCGCTGCCACATCACGGCGGCGAAAGTCGGCGACGGTATTTATCCCCGCGCGTTCGGCAATGACATTGCCGTCGCCCAGCTGCAAAGTGAAAGGGGGGTCAGCGTGTGGCCGATGGCGGATGGTCTGCCCATGTGAGCCGATGGCCGTCACATTGCTGCGTGAGAGATCCGCGGCGCCGATCAGGCTCAAGGCGGCATCGGCGAATGCCAGGGCAGTCTTTGCATCCAGCGAGCCCAGCGCATCCAGCGATGCCATGTCGGCACCCTGTCCCAGCGCGATCAGTTCCTCACGCAGGGCCGGCTCCCACGGAAACGTGCGACCCATGATCAATTCGCAGCGTAGCGGCGATGAGTCTTCGTAGAACCGCACCAACGCAGCGTCGATGCCATCGGCGCTAGTGCCGGAAATCAGGCCCAGGTACAGGGTGGAAGCCGCAGGCAAGAGATCAGGCATGGAAACCGGGATTCCAAAAAGTAGAAAGGCGGGCTGTGAAGCCCGCCTATTCAACCACAACGCGATTTATCCGATCTGCAGCTATCAGCCTTTCTTCGGCTTTGCGTTTGTTCCGGGCTTGGAAGCCGCCGCGGCCTTCTGCGACGGCGAGGTGTCGGCGCCGACGTCGGCATAGATGATGTTCTCGACGGTGCGAATACGCGCCAGCGCATTCGCCGTCTGGGTACGGAACGAAGCCAGTTGCGCGCCGGACAGCGGTTCCGGTGGCGGCATGGTGACCGACAGCGGATTGCGGTGAACGCCGTTGACGCGGAATTCGTAATGCAGGTGCGGGCCAGTGGAAAGGCCGGTGGTGCCCACGTAGCCAATCACGGTGCCTTGCGCCACGCGCTGGCCTTGCTTGATATTGCCCAACCGCGACATGTGGCCGTACAGCGTGGTGTGGCCGCGGCCATGATCCAGGATGACGGTGCGGCCGTAGCCGCCTTGCCAGCCTGCGAATTGAACCCGCGCGTCACCTGCGGCCATGATCGGGGTGCCGGTCGACGCCGCATAGTCCACGCCTTTATGCATGCGCATCGTGCCCAGCACGGGGTGGCGGCGCGCACCGAACTTGGAACTCAGTCGTGCGTATTGGATGGGCATGCGAATGAAGCTTTTCTTCAGCGGCCGGCCTTCGGCGGTGAAGTATTCCGGCTTGCCTCCCGTGCGCGCATAGCGGAAACCGGAATGCAGTTTGCCCTTGACGGTGAAAGTGGCGGCCAGCACCGGGCTGGTTTCCACCAGTTCGCCTTCGCGCCAGGTTTGCTCCACGACGACGCTGAAACGGTCATCAGCGCCCAGGTCGGAGTTGAAATCGATGTCGTATTTGAAGATGTCATCGGTCAGCGAGCGGATGTTGGCTGCCGTGAGCCCTGCGTTACGAGCGGAACGGTTCAATGAACGGCCGACCTTGCCGCTGAGGACCACCGTGCGGGTGGCGGTCTCGCGGGCGATGACTTTTTCCCTGACCGTATCGCCGACCAATGAGAGTTCGACCCGGTGTGCCGGACCGCGGTCGTAGCGCAGGGTCCGCAGCGTGCCGGTCACCGGCAGATCGAAGCCGATCTCGGTACCCGGCTTGAGCCGGGTCAATGCGGCCTTGGCATCCGCATTCTTCAGAATCAGGTGCATGGTGGTGGCGGGAATGCCAAGCTCTTCGAAGATCGCGCCCAGGGTTTGGCCTGGCTTGACCTTCACCATCTGCCAGCTATCACCGTCAGTACCTGCCAGCTCCTCGGAGGGTAGTTCAGGCAATTGCAGCGTCAGCGTCGCCCGAGGTTCCGACATCGGCACCTGGATGGCATTGGAGAAACCCGGCACGATGGTGGCCACCAGAATGCCGATGGTGGTGAACAAACTGGCGTGAATCCAATGGCGGCGCGTCCAGCGGCCAGCCGGCAAATGGCGCTTCATCCGCTGATGCAGCGTTGTATCGCGCAGGACTTCCAGGCGTTCCTGGAAACGTTGCTTACGGCGGTCGCCGTCCCCGTGAGATTGCATTGTCTAAACCCGGGTCCAAGAAGGAGACCCAATCGGCGTACCATAGACACACGAAATGTCCGCGTCAAATCATTGAGTTCATTAGCTTTTTGACTGGCGTCACGGATCGCTTTGGTTTAACTTTCGCTTCACTTTAATAACTAGCCTTTCACGGCGCCACATCCACTGG
>NZ_JBDKXI010000005.1:335481-353948 GCF_039710385.1 Pseudoxanthomonas sp. CCNWLY206-1
CCCGAACCCACGTCTGTTGCAAAAGACGGGGATGAGGTGTGATTAGGAGTGAAAAGCTAATCGAACCCGGAGATAGCTGGTTCTCCTCGAAAGCTATTTAGGTAGCGCCTCATATGAATCCTCTTGGGGGTAGAGCACTGTTATGGCTAGCGGGACATCGCGTCTTAGCAAACCATGGCAAACTCCGAATACCAAGACGGACTGTATGGGAGACACACGGCGGGTGCTAACGTCCGTCGTGAAAAGGGAAACAACCCAGACCCACAGCTAAGGTCCCAAATTTATCGCTAAGTGGTGAACGATGTGGAAAGGCACAGACAGCCAGGAGGTTGGCTTAGAAGCAGCCACCCTTTAAAGAAAGCGTAATAGCTCACTGGTCGAGTCGGTCTGCGCGGAAGATTTAACGGGGCTAAGCGATAAACCGAAGCTTGGGGTGCATCACTTTGTGATGCGCGGTAGAGGAGCGTTCCGTAAGCCGTTGAAGGTGGATTGAGAAGTCTGCTGGAGGTATCGGAAGTGCGAATGCTGACATGAGTAACGATAATGCGGGTGAAAAACCCGCACGCCGAAAGCCCAAGGTTTCCTTGCGCAACGTTAATCGGCGCAGGGTTAGTCGGTCCCTAAGGCGAGGGCGAAAGCCGTAGTCGATGGGAAGCAGGTTAATATTCCTGCACCTCGCGTGAGTGCGATGGAGGGACGGAGAAGGTTAGGTGTACCCGGCGTTGGTTGTCCGGGGGAAAGGCGGTAGGTTTGGATCTTTGGCAAATCCGGGATCCTTTAAGACCGAGCACCGAGACGAGTCCTTTAGGACGAAGTCACCGATACCACGCTTCCAGGAAAAGCTCCTAAGCTTCAGCTCACGCAGACCGTACCGTAAACCGACACAGGTGGGTAGGATGAGAATTCTCAGGCGCTTGAGAGAACTCGGGTGAAGGAACTAGGCAACATGGCACCGTAACTTCGGGAGAAGGTGCGCCCTTTTTGGTGGCTGCATGCGCAGCTGAGCTGAAGAGGGCCGCAGAAACCAGGCCGCTGCGACTGTTTATCAAAAACACAGCACTCTGCAAACACGAAAGTGGACGTATAGGGTGTGACGCCTGCCCGGTGCTGGAAGGTTAATTGATGGGGTCAGCCGCAAGGCGAAGCTCTTGATCGAAGCCCCAGTAAACGGCGGCCGTAACTATAACGGTCCTAAGGTAGCGAAATTCCTTGTCGGGTAAGTTCCGACCTGCACGAATGGCGTAACGACAGCGGCGCTGTCTCCACCCGAGACTCAGTGAAATTGAAATCGCTGTGAAGATGCAGCGTTCCCGTGGCAAGACGGAAAGACCCCGTGAACCTTTACTATAGCTTTACATTGAACGTTGAGTTCGTCTGTGTAGGATAGGTGGGAGGCTTTGAAGCGATGGCGCTAGCTGTCGTGGAGCCAACCTTGAAATACCACCCTGTCGTGCTTGACGTTCTAACCTAGGTCCGTAATCCGGATCGGGGACCATGTATGGTGGGTAGTTTGACTGGGGCGGTCTCCTCCCAAAGAGTAACGGAGGAGCTCGAAGGTACGCTCAGCGCGGTCGGACATCGCGCACTGTGTGCAAAGGCATAAGCGTGCTTGACTGCGAGATCGACGGATCAAGCAGGTACGAAAGTAGGACTTAGTGATCCGGTGGTTCTGTATGGAAGGGCCATCGCTCAACGGATAAAAGGTACTCCGGGGATAACAGGCTGATACCGCCCAAGAGTTCATATCGACGGCGGTGTTTGGCACCTCGATGTCGGCTCATCACATCCTGGGGCTGTAGTCGGTCCCAAGGGTATGGCTGTTCGCCATTTAAAGTGGTACGCGAGCTGGGTTCAGAACGTCGTGAGACAGTTCGGTCCCTATCTGCCATGGGCGTTGGAAGTTTGAGAGGGGCTGCTCCTAGTACGAGAGGACCGGAGTGGACGAACCTCTGGTGTTCCGGTTGTCACGCCAGTGGCATTGCCGGGTAGCTATGTTCGGAAGCGATAACCGCTGAAAGCATCTAAGCGGGAAGCGCGCCTCAAGATGAGACTTCCCGGGGCACAAGCCCCCTAAAGGAACCATGAAGACTACGTGGTTGATAGGTCAGGTGTGTAAGCGCAGCAATGCGTTGAGCTAACTGATACTAATGATCCGTGCGGCTTGACCATATAACCTCAAGTTGCTTTACGTGCTTCCCTCACAAGGGAAAGCTTCCTCGACGGTCACGTCGATGAAAATCCAAAATAGCAAGCTACGTCACAAGACCCTATGCGAGACGGTGCGGCTCCGTTCTATCGGATGCCTGCACGCTCCAACCGTCTCCCTGGTGAAATTAGCGCTGTGGTCCCACCCGTTCCCATCCCGAACACGGAAGTGAAACGCAGCCGCGCCGATGGTAGTGTGGCTTAAGCCATGCAAGAGTAGGTCATCGCCAGGGGCTTTACCCCAAACCCCCAATCTCATATGAGATTGGGGGTTTTTTATTGCTTTGGTTTGGCGAACAATCGAGCACTTATCCACATTGGGGAAATCCTGCGATGAAGCTGCGGCCTTTGGTGATGACGTGCCTGATGTTCGGTCTCCCGGTGGCTTTTGGCGTGAATGCAGAGCAGGTGGTTACGGAGGGCGTTAAACAGTTACACGAAAGCGCCTTGGTTCTGGATACCCACCTCGATACTCCCGCTAATTTCGCCCGGCCTGGTTGGAGCATCAGCGACAATCACGAGCACGACGCGGACCTCGCCCAAGTCGATCTGCCGCGTATGAAAGCCGGTGGTCTGGATGGCGGCTTCTGGGTGGTCTACACCGGTCAAGGAGCGCGCGATCCCGCGGGCAATCGCGATGCGCGGGATCATGCACTGGAGCGGCTGGTCGCCATCCACAAAATGTTGGCGGCCAATGCCGCCGACTTCCAGCTGGCATTGACCGCGGACGATGCGGAGCGGATTGCAGCCGAAGGCAAGCGGGTAGTTTTTATCAGCATGGAGAATGCGTCGCCGTTGGCATCCGATCCCACTTTGCTGAGTGCTTACCATCGCCTCGGGTTGCGCATGCTGGGCATCACCCATGTATTGAATAACGACTTTGGAGACTCCTCCACGGATGCGAAAGGTCAGGAATGGGGAGGTTTGAGTCCGAAGGGACGTGAGTTGGTCAGCGAAGCAAACCGGCTGGGCATCCTGTTGGACGCTTCGCACGCCAGCGATGCCGTCTTCGATCAAGTGCTGGAACTATCGCAGGCGCCCATTGTCCTGTCGCATACCAGTGCCGATGCCATATACGAGCATCCTCGCAACATTGACGATGCTCGGATCCGAAAATTGGCGGCCAAGGGAGGGGTGATCCACGTCAACGCGTATGGCGGCTATTTAGTTGAGGTGCCTAAAGTTCCCGCGCGCGAGGAAGCGCTGTCCGCCCTATCCAAGAAATATGGACCCGAGAGCGGACTGACTCCAGGGCAAGTCCAGGCTTACCTGCAGGAACGGCGATCGGTCGATCAACAGTACCCCGTTCCGCGCGCCACCTTGGACGACTACATGCGCCATCTGCTGCACATCTTGAAAGTCGCAGGTCCAGATCACGTGGGGATCGGAGCGGATTGGGACGGAGGCGGTGGCGTCGTGGGTCTGGAGGATGTATCGGCGCTCCCTGCCATCACGGAGCGACTACGCCAGGCGGGCTATACGGACCAAGACATCCGCAACGTCTGGGGCGGCAACCTGCTCAGAGTGCTGCGGGCCGTCCAAAGCAAGGCGGAGAGCGTCAGGGCGAAATAACGAGTAAAAACATAAATTTAGGTTGAACAGAATCTGGTAATTGTTCCATCGACAGGATGATAGGGAACTATTTCTCGGGTTAGCAGTCGAATCCCCCGACTGCTAATATGGTGCCTATGAACCAGACCTCCCCTACCACCGCTATGGTGGCCAACAATCTGCCGATTCCCAGTGCGCTCGGTTCGCTGGACGCATACGTCAGTGCCGTGCATCAGATTCCGGTGCTGACCGTTGACGAGGAGCAGGAACTGGCGCGTCGTTATCGCGAAAAAGAAGACCTGGATGCCGCGCGCGAACTGGTGCATTCGCATCTACGCTTCGTGGTGCATGTCGCCCGCGGTTATAGCGGCTACGGCCTGCAGCTAGGCGACCTGATCCAGGAAGGCAATATCGGTCTGATGAAAGCGGTGAAGCGCTTTGATCCGGAAATCGGTGTGCGCTTGGTGAGCTTCGCGGTGCACTGGATCCGTGCGGAAATGCACGAGTTCATCCTCAAGAATTGGCGCATCGTCAAAGTCGCTACGACCAAAGCTCAGCGCAAATTGTTCTTCAACCTGCGCAAATCCAAGACCCGGTTGGGATGGATGAATGCAGCGGAAGTCAGCGCGGTAGCGAAAGACCTTAATGTGTCCGAGCGCGAAGTACTTGAGATGGAGTCGCGCCTGTCAGGTCGTGACATCGGTTTCGATGCTCCGGCAGACGAAGACGAAGACCACACCCCGCCGTCGCCGGCGAGCTACTTGGTCGCGCACGACGAAGACCCGTCGCAGGCTTACGAACGTGCTGACAGCGCCGACAACCAGCTGGAGTTGTTGCGTGAAGGCTTGGCCGGTCTGGATCAACGTTCGCGCGACATCATCAAGCGTCGTTGGCTGGATGCCGAAAGCAAGATCACGCTGCAGGAGCTGGCTGACGAATACGGCGTTTCCGCCGAGCGTATCCGCCAGATCGAAGCGAACGCGCTGAAAAAGATGAAGGCGCTGTTCGCCGCCTAAAGCAGCGGATCAGTCAAACCCAAACGGCTCCGGAAACGGAGCCGTTTTTGTGTGCAAGATCCGGATATCGCCGGACATTACGAAACAGCAGGATAGTGCCAACCACTCAAGGTAGGAGCACATCATGGCTTATCGTATTACCGGCCTATCGCCGGAACCCTTCAAGAATCTCTGGTCCTTGGAAGACAGCGCGCTTGCTGCACTGAACATCCGTCGTGTCTTGGCGGACAGCGATCGCGGCTTTCCTTGTCGAATTTCTTTACAGGACGCCAAGGCTGGCGAACCCTTGCTGTTGCTTCCCCACCAGCACCACGACGTGGAGGGTCCTTACCGCGCCAGCGGTCCGATATTCATCCGGCAACAACCCACCGCTGCCGCAAGCTTCCAAGATCGCATTCCGCCGTCCTTCCTGCACCGCCTGCTTTCCGTACGAGCCTACGACGAACACGGTTGGATGCACGCTGCGGAAGTAGTGGAGGGAACAGGCCTGGAAGCGATCATTACCGGCTTCTTCGAGCGCGAACAGATCGCCTATCTGCATATCCACAATGCGCGGCCGGGCTGCTATGCCTGCCGTGTCGATCGCGACTGATCGTCTTCGCCGGCGTTGTCGCCGCCCAGGATGATCCGGGCGCCGCGCTGGTAACTCCAATACGCCCACGCCCAATTGAGCAGGACGACGGTTCGGTTGCGGAAGCCAATGAGAAAAAACACGTGCGCGGCAAGCCAGAACCACCAGGCTAGAATTCCTGAAAATTTCAGCCTGCCGAAATCCACCACCGCCGCCATGCGCCCAATAGTGGCGAGATTGCCATAGTCCTTGTACTGGAACGGCGTTGCCGCCGCTCCGGCAAGACGTGCCTGGATGGTCTGCGCTACATGCCGCCCCATTTGTTTCGCGGCAGGCGCAACACCGGGCACCGGCTTGCCATCGGAGGCGATCGCCGCCAGATCGCCGGCGACGAAGATGTCAGGATGGCCAGGCACACTCAGATCCGGTTGCACTAGCACGCGGCCCGCGCGGTCCAATGGTACGGCCAGCGACTTGGCTAAGGGTGACGCGGCCACGCCAGCAGCCCAGACAACGGTCTTTGCCGCGACGAATTCGTCAGCCAGGCGGTAGCCGTCTTCGTTGATGTCAGTGACCGGTATGCCGGTCGAAACTTCGACCCCTAACTTGGACAGTTGCAGGCGGGCTTTTTCCGACAGCGATTCCGGAAATGAAGACAGTACCCGGGGTCCGGCCTCGATCAAGCGCACGCGTGCTTCCGAAGAATCGATATTGCGAAATTCGTTCTTCAGCGTATGCCGGGCGATCTCCGCCAGCGTACCCGCCAGTTCCACTCCGGTTGGGCCACCACCGACGATAGCGAAGTTCAACCATGCGGCACGCTGCGCAGGGTCCGTCTCCGCCTCCGCTCGCTCGAACGCCAGCAGCAGGTGACGACGCAATTGCAGCGCGTCGTTCAATGTCTTCAGGCCGGGTGCGTGGCGTGCCCATTCGTCGTGGCCGAAGTAGGCGTGGGTCGCACCGGTGGCGACCAGGAGATAGTCGAAACCCAACGTACTGCCGTCGTCCAGTCCCACCTGTTTTTTCTGCGGCTCGATAGTGAGCACTTCTGCCAGCCGGACTTCCACGTTGGTTTGCTTACGCAGGATGTGTCGCAACGGTGCGGCGATGTCCGGCGCCGACAAGCCGGCAGTCGCCACCTGATACAGCAATGGCTGAAAAAGATGATGGTTGTGGCGATCAATGAGGGTGATGCGTGCTGGCGAATTCGCCAATGCGCGAGTCGCCCAAAGACCGGCGAAGCCGCCGCCGAGGACGACGATGTGCGGGACCGATGTGTGCGAAGAAGTCATAAACACTCAATAGAGATCGATGGGATCGATATCCAACGACCAGCGCGTCTTGCGCGCCTCGGGCAGGTCGTAGAAAGCGGGAACGGTGTGATCGAGCAGGCGATGCAGCAGGCGCCGGTCTGGCGCCGAAAGCAACAGCTGCATGCGGTGCATGCCGGCGCGCTTGGGCATCGGCGCCGGCAACGGCCCGTGCATCTCAAGTGTCGAGTCCTGGGCGCGTAATCGCTGCTTGGCCGCTTGCAGGAAGTTCAATGCAGCGTCGCTCTGCTGTGCCTCGGCGCGCAGCAACGCCAGATGAGCGAATGGCGGGAAACCCGCCGCTTCGCGCTGCTGCAGCTCGGCCTCTGCAAAGGCGTGATAACCCCCATTGATCAGTGTATTGAGCAGCGGATGATCCGGATGATGCGTCTGCAACCAGACTTCTCCCCGCTTTTCCGCACGGCCCGCGCGTCCGGCCACTTGAATCAGCTGTTGCGCCAACTTCTCGCCCGCGCGGAAATCCGTGGAGAACAAGCCTTCGTCCACGCCCACCACGACGACCAGCGTCAGGTGCGGCAGATCATGACCTTTGGCCAGGATCTGCGTGCCCACCAAAATGCCAGGCCGATCGCCGAGCGACGCCAAATGCTTGGCCAGCGCGTCGCGGCGCTGAGTGGTGGTGCGGTCGATGCGCAGTACCGGCACATCGACGAAAATTTCCGACAATGTCTCTTCCAGCCGCTCGGTGCCGATACCCTGGGGCTGCAATGCAAGGCCGCCACAATCGGGGCAAGCCGGAGGCGCGGCTTGGCGTGCGCCGCAGTGATGGCATTGCAGGCGTTTGCCGCCGGCATGCACCGTCATGGGTGAATCGCAGCGCTTGCATCGCGCACTCCAGCCGCAGTCGTGACAGAGCAGCACCGGCGCGTAACCGCGGCGATTCTTGAACACCAGCACCTGACCGCCGGCGTCGACTGCTCGACGGATCGCCTGGACCATTTCGGGCAACAAACCGGCTTGCTGCGAGCGCTTACGCACGTCCAGCACTCTGACCGAGGGTGGCTTGGCATCGCCGGCTCGATGCGACAGCCGCAGATGCGTGTAACGGCCGCTATGAGCGTTGTGCAGCGATTCCATCGACGGTGTGGCGCTGCCCAGCACCACCGGCACCGCCAAGGCCTTGCCGCGCACCAGTGCGAAGTCGCGGGCGTGGTAACGGATGCCATCCTGCTGTTTGTAGCTGCCGTCGTGTTCTTCATCGACGATGATCAAACCCGCTTCCGGCAGTGGCGTGAACACCGCCGACCGTGTGCCCACCACCACGCGTGCTTCCCCGCGCGCGCAGGCAGCCCAGGTACGTGCACGCTCGTTGTCGTTCAACCCAGAATGCAGTGCATGCACCGGCACGCCCAACCGAGCGCGGAACCGCGCCAGCGTTTGCGGAGTCAGGCCGATCTCCGGCACCAGCACCAGCGCCTGGCGGCCACGCCGCAGGCAATCGGCGATGGCATGCAGATAGACCTCGGTCTTACCGCTGCCGGTAACGCCGTCCAGCAGCAGCGGTAGGAAGCCCTCCGTTGCGAGGATGCTTGTCGCTGCCGCGTGCTGTTCTTCGTTGAGCATCGGACCCGATTGGGGCTGCGGCACCGGAACGCTCGCGGAAACGGCTACGCGTTCGGCGTACCCGCGTTTGAGCAGAGCGCGTGCGGCGCTGCGCCAATCCTCCATCCGGAGGTCCAGAGTGTCTTCCTCCAGTGGTCCCAGCTTTATCAATTCCGCCAATCGACGTGGACGGCCCTGCCGCAAGCCCTCTGCATTGGCCGCTCCATCGCGGGTCATACGCCACGCCCAGACGTTCGATTCCGGCACGGGTTCGCCCTGTCGCAGCGGTGCA
This sequence comes from Pseudoxanthomonas sp. CCNWLY206-1, assembly GCF_039710385.1. Taxonomy (NCBI): domain Bacteria; kingdom Pseudomonadati; phylum Pseudomonadota; class Gammaproteobacteria; order Lysobacterales; family Lysobacteraceae; genus Pseudoxanthomonas; species Pseudoxanthomonas sp. CCNWLY206-1. The sequence continues at coordinate 343,990 of NZ_JBDKXI010000005.1, forward strand.
GGTAGTGCCGTGGCGAATACCTCCCCCAGCGGCGCGTGGGTATAGCGCGCCAGCCATTGCAGTGAATCCAGCAACTCCCCGTGAAAGAGCGGTGCGGCATCAAGGACAGCCAACACCTCGCGAAGCTCATGGTGGCCATCGCCTGGAGGGACTACTTCCGCCACCACGCCGGTCAGTTCGCGCGAACCGAACGGTACCCGTACACGCCGCCCTACATCGGCGGGAGAAACGGTGTGACCGGCAGGTGGGAGATAGTCGAAACCCCGGGGCAAGGGAAGCGGCAGGGCGATTCTGAGCAGGGCATCGGAGAGCATTCGCGGCCAGTTTAGCGGCCCGGCTGCCCGGCCGTGAACGCCGCTTCAGTTGCGTCGACAATCTGTCAATTCCTTGACGAAAATCACGCAAGTGCCGGTTATGAAAAGGGATTCGGATTTATCCACATCGTCTGTGGATAAATCTGTGCATGGCGGGCTGGCTCCACGCCGGAACGAGCCTGCTACAAGCCTCCTCTCCATCTTGGTGAAAAAAACGCCAAAGGCGCTTTTTCTATTAAAAACAACAATATAGATGTGAAACAAAGCTGAAATACGGTCAGCGCGCCTCTGCTTCCACGTCCTCATGACGAATCTATGACCGCTGTGCACAACGCGTTTTGCCGGAAAGCCTTGCCCTGCTTCGGAGAGCAGATTTTGGCGGTGTGTCAAGCATCCGGAACGGTGCGGCACCTAGCTATGATGCGACCGCAATGAACGCGATCCACAGTCAATTTCCTTCATGAGCGAAGCCGGCGAAACGCCCGCGGCACTGTCCGCCTTCCTGCGCGGCGTGGAGCGGCGAGCTGTTCTGTTCGCTCAGCTGCAATCCGGAAATCCCGACGTAGGCGATATGACGCTGCTGGCCGCCATGCGGGCGTTCCGCAGTCACGCCGCCAGCGCACCGATGGCCGACTGGCCGCGCCGCTTCTGGGCGCTGCTGATCGCCTCGCCCGGATTACGCCAGAATGCCGCTGCCGCGAGCTGGCCGTTGGCGCTCCAGCGCTTGAGTGCGCTGGAACCGCCCGTACGCGCCGCGCTGCTGGCGCGGTTGGTCGCGGGCCTGGCGGAGGACGATGCCACGGCCGTGCTTGGCCTGGATCAGGCCGGCTACCGGCAGGCGCTGACCTCGGCTTGTCCACAAGATTCCGCAGGCCGGCCCGACCCGGAAGGTTGGCGCCTGCTGGCTGAAGCCGCCCAGCAACAGCTGCGCGACCTGCCGCCGGACCGGCTGGCGCGGCTGGCAAGATTGCGCGAAAGCGCTATCGCCAGCGTTCCCGCCCGGCAACCCCCGTTGGTTCCTGCGTCCTGGGTGCCCGCGCAGCAACCGCGCGGAACACGCCGCTGGTGGTGGGCATTGCTGGTGCTGGTGGTTTGCGGTGGCGCCATTGCCGCCACTTACCTATGGCCGCAGATGTTCACCTGGCTCCCTGCATCGACCACCGCGTCCTCGAGCTCGGAAACCGATACCTTCGGCGCACCTCCCATTGCCATCGAAGCCTTGCCTTCCTCCGCGCCCGCGGCACGTTACGACGCCGCTTTCGCACAGTTGTCGCATCCGGATTTCGACCTGTTGTTCGATGCGGAAGGAGAAGCCATCGCACAGCAAGCCGACTTCTATGCTTGGTACGCCGCAGACGGACCGGCTGAAACTCCTGCTGCCGTGAACGCAACAGGAAATACGCTTCCGGAGTCCACCAATGCGGAGTTCTAAAGCGTTGGTACGGATTGCCCTCGTTCTGTCCTTAGGCTCGGCCGCCCTATTGGGTTTGCCCGCATTGTCGACCGACGTGCAGGACACGCTACAGCAACGGCGCTGGCGCTTGGACGCACTCTCACCGCCGCAGCGCGCCGCGTTCGTGCAGCGGATGACTGTTTGGAATACCTTGCCGCGTGAAGAGCGCGAGGATCGACGGGGACGCTACGCCGCCTGGCAAGCGTTGGACGACGTCCAGAAGATGCGCGTGCGCGCCGCTGCCGAGGAGATAAGCGCCTTGCCGCCGGAGCAACAGGCGATGCTCCGCTCGCGTTTCGATGCCTTGGATGAAATGCAGCGCCGCGGGTGGCGGCTGGGTCCTGTACTGGGCGCGGACTATCCCCGCTTGCAGCCGTTGTTCGGCTTCGTACCCGAAGTGGAACGTGATGCCACGATATCCCTGTTACGACAGCTGGACGCCGAACAGCGCAACGACCTGGCAGTGCTGGCGCAACGCATTCCGCCGCAGGAGCGGGCAGCGTTCCGGCAAGAGCTCCTGGTTGTACCGACGGCGCAACGCAGTACATGGCTGCGTGCGCGCCGTGACCAGTAGCGATCGGCGATTTGCAAGACTTCACCCGCCGACGAAGCTGGTGACCACAACCAACACGCCGGCGAACACCACCAAGGTGAAATACAGGCTGCCGAGCACCAGATACTTAGGAATCGTGATCCACCAGCTTTGCTGGTAGACGCGCTTCTGCATCAGCAGAAGATAGCCGGGCATCCATATCACCACCAGCGACACGACAAAGCCAGCCACCGTACCGAGCCATGGCGCATAAGGAGCGATCAGGTCGCCCAGGCCATTCAACGCGAAGATGCTCAACAGCGCCAGACAAAGCCAGGCATGGCTGTAGAGCGCCACGACGAGATGTTCCAGATACGAACGGCGACTTCCCAGATAACCCAGTTTCAGCAGTAGCGCGAACACAGGCACCAGCACGAACAACGCAGAAGGCACCGCGCCAATGAAGGCTTCCTTGAACAGCTCGGGGTCTCGTTGCATACGCGGAAGGTTTTCCTGCGCACGCGCCAGCTTCTTGTTCAACCAGCGGTTTGCCAGATCAGGCAACCAGGTTACATGGACCGGATTATCCGTGGGATGCCAGCGCTTTCCGCCGGAGGAGAACAGCGAGCCGGGGTCCGGACCCGTTACATCTTGATCCTCCGGAATCAGGTCCGGCTTCGACAGCATGGGATGGTCCGGCTGCAACTCAGTCACACGCTGCCGGGCACGTGCCTGGGTGGAACGAATATTTTGTTCGATTTGCTGCCGCGGATGTGCGAGCACCGGAGGAAGAGTGGCGCGGGCGGCAAGCAAACCCCCGACCGTTTCATCGCGTAGCGTGAGGACCTCTTCGGCCGTTTTCAAATGCTGAAAATCCACACCCCCGGCGTTCTCATTGCCGGGCGCAGCCACTTGCCCCGGGGGCACGGGAATAGCAGGCAGGTTGGCGGGGCCAGTGAAATGGACGACGTACTGTGCGACGAAGAAAGTCAGCACGCTAAGGATGACGAACAGCCGCAGCGGTGCGATGTAGCGCACGCGGTGGCCAGCCAGATACGCGTTGGCCAAGCGGCCGGGCGACAGCAGTTCGCGCAGGGTACGGAAGACGCGGCCATCCAGGTGCCAGAACGATTCGAAGACTTCTTCCAGCGCATGGCCCGTGTGGCGCAGCGGGCTGTGCGCATTCTGTCCGCAGAGATGGCAGAAGCCACCTTGCAGTGTTGTCTCGCAGTTCTCGCATGCACTGGCGTGCGCAAGGTCGACGGTCTGGCTCATGAGCGGTGAAGGGTTCCCCGATGTAAGCGGTTAAGATACCGGTCCGCCGCGACCCGGTGCCAGTGCGCAACTCGCGCGACCGCAGTTCGGCTGCTTCGGATCCCATGTCCTCAATATCTCCTTCCCCGCGCTTTGGCCATGAAGTGCGCGCCACCGCGACGCTCGCATTGCCGCTGGTGCTGGGCCATGTTTCCACGGGTTTGATCGGCTTCGTCGACAACGTCATCGCCGGTCACCACAGCACGCAGACGCTGGCCGCGGTTACCGTCGGCACGGCCTTGCTCTGGCTTCCCATGATGGTGCCCATTGGTACCCTCATTTCACTGACCGCGTCGGTGTCGCAATTGAATGGTGCGGGTCGCCGCGCTGAAATCGGGCCGCTGTTCCGGCAAGCCCTGTGGCTGTCGCTGGGCCTGAGCGCGCTGATGTTCACCTTCCTGAGCGTTGCGCCTTATGGATTGGCCAGATTCGGCATAGCGCCGGAGATCGTGCCCGGTGCTACCGCCTTCCTGCACGGTATCCGCTGGGGCGTGCCGGCGTTGACACTGTACTTCTGCATGCGCTATCTGAGCGAAGGCATGCATTGGACACTGCCTACGATGTTGCTGGGGTTCGGTGGTTTGCTGGTGCTGGCACCGCTGGGCTATGTGCTCGCTTTCGGGAAGTTCGGATTGCCGGAAATGGGCGCGGGAGGTCTTGGTATCGCGTCGGCCATCATGATGTGGATGCAGGCGTGCGCATTCGCCATCTATCTGCGGAACGCGAAACGTTTCGCCCATCTGCAACTTTTCCACCGGTTCGATCCGCCGCATTGGCAACCGATCGGACAGCTGCTGAAAACGGGCCTGCCGATCGGTATCACCGTGCTGATGGAAGGCAGCTTGTTCATCGTTACCGCCCTGTTGATCGCGCGGTTGGGGGCGATACCCGCGGCCGCTCATCAGATCGCCATCAATGTGGCAGCGCTGTGTTTCATGATCCCCATGGGCGTGGGCGAGGCTACGACGGTGCGGGTAGGACACGCGGTGGGAGCAGGTGATTCGCATGGCATCCGTCGCGCGGCGTATGCGGGTTATGCCATCGTGCTGGGTACGCAGACATTGTCCGCATTGGCGTTGCTGATCGGACACGACGCCGTGGTGTCGCTATACACACGTGATCTGGCCGTGGCGGGAATGGCGGGTACGTTGTTGCTTTTCGCCGCGGCGTTCCAGTTCCCTGATGGCATTCAGGTGCTTTCCGCGGGAGCATTGCGTGGTTTGAAGGACACGCGGGTTCCCATGTGGTTGGCGGCGTTTTCCTACTGGGGCTTGGGCATGCCGTTAGGCGCCGGACTTGGTCTTGGGTTGGGCTGGGGACCGCCGGGCATGTGGCTGGGATTGATTCTGGGGCTGACCGCGGCGGCGGTGTCGATGAGCTGGCGCTTCCGTCGTAGCAGCCGCCGCTGGTCGGCGCAGATTGGCGGGCAGCCGCAATCACACTGAAGGTGCGTGACGGCACGGTGACTAACGGGGCATGAAAATTCGCAGCCATACGCGCTAAAGTGGCTGCAGCCATACGGAGTAGACCATGAACCAACCTGTCCGACGCGGACCCATTGCCACCTTCTTTGTGGGTTTGTGGGACGTGATGAATTTCACCCGCAAGCTGGTTCTCAACTTGCTGTTCTTCGGGCTGTTGTTCTTGTTCCTGATCATCTTCCTGGTGGCGGTGGGCAGTGGCGGCGGGGTCAAGCCGCTGACCGAGCGCACGACACTGGTGATCGCGCCGGAAGGCCGCCTGGTGGAGCAGTACACGGCCGATCCGGCGACACGGGCGCTTGCCAAGGCGCTCGGCGACAAGAGTGGCGAAGAAGTACAGCTGCGCGATCTGTTGCGCGCGCTGGAAGCGGCGCGCACGGACAAGAAGATCGAACGCGTGCTGTTGCGAGTGGATCGGCTGGAACCCAGCGGCTATGCATCGCTGCGCGATGTCGCAGCTGCGTTGGCGAAATTCCGCCAGTCCGGCAAGCAGATCGTCGCCTTCGGCGAGAACATGAGCCAGGGCCAGTACTTGTTGGCCGCGCAAGCCAATGAGGTCTACATCGATCCGATGGGCAGCCTGATCCTGGAAGGCCTCGGACGCTACCGCCAGTACTATCGCCAGGGCCTGCAGGAAAAGCTGGGCGTCGACGTGCATGTGTTCAAAGTGGGCGAGTACAAGTCCGCGGTCGAGCCGTTCGTACTGGACGCAGCTTCCGATGAAGCCAAGGAAGCTGATCTTTATTGGATGGGCGATGTGTGGCAGCGCTTCCTTGATGACATCGCCAAGGCACGCAAGGTAACGGCGGCGCAGCTGGCGGCCGGCATCGACACGATGCCGGAAGGTATCGCTGCAGCCGGCGGCGACCTGGCCAAGTTCGCCTTGCAGCAGAAGCTGGTGGACGGGTTGAAAACACAGGAGCAGGTGGAAGATCTACTTGCCGAACGTGGCGTGGCGGACGAGGATTCCGAAAGCGGTTTCCGCGAGGTGGGTTTGAATGCCTACCTGCTGCAATTGGACAGCAAACGTCCGCCAATCGGTCAACGCCCGCAAGTGGCGGTTGTGGTGGCCGAGGGCGAAATCACCGATGGCGATCAGCCAGCCGGCCGTGTCGGCGGCGAGTCCACTTCCGCGTTGTTGCGCGAAGCACGCGACGACGATGACGTGAAGGCAGTGGTGTTGCGGGTCGACTCGCCCGGCGGCGGTGTATTTGCCTCCGAACAGATCCGCCGCGAAGTGGCTGCGCTCAAGGCGGCGGGCAAACCGGTCGTGGTATCGATGGGCGATCTGGCGGCGTCCGGCGGTTACTGGATATCGATGAACGCCGATCGCATCTACGCCGATCCTTCCACCATCACAGGTTCCATTGGCATCTTCGGCATGATTCCCACGGTGCCGCGCACGCTGGAGAAGATCGGCGTACGCACCGATGGTGTGGGCACCACGCGGTTTGCCGGCGCTTTCGATATCACCCGACCGCTGGATCCGGCGGTCGGTCGCGTGATCCAGTCGATCATCGACAAGGGCTATGCCGATTTCACCGGCAAAGTGGCGGACGCGCGCAAGCGGCCGGTGGAGGATATCGATGCCGTCGCTCGCGGCCGCGTGTGGAGTGGCGCGCAGGCGAAGGAGCGTGGCTTGGTTGATGAGCTGGGTGGCTTCGAAGCCGCGCTGACCGACGCTGCCAAGCGTGCCAAGCTGGGCGAGCCCGACAAATACCGCGTGCGTTACATCGAGAAAGAGGCTTCGCCGTTCTCGCAATTCATGAGCGGCCTGGCCGGCAGCCATATTGGTGTTGCCATGCTGAAGGATTCCGACCTCGCCCGCGGCATCCTCGCGCGCAGCCTGCCCGAAATGGAAGCGCATCTGCGCTTCGTCGACGAAGCCGTCCACGACCGCAATGGCGCGCCGGTGAAAGCGCTGGCGTACTGCTTCTGCGGTTACTGATGCATCACCCGGCTTCCTTCTTCGGAAGGAAGCCGCAGGTCCCAGCACGTCCTCGTAGCGATCGCCCCGTCATCCGGATGGTGCGGCCGATCAAGTCCGCGTAAGCGTTCGCTATCCGGACCCAGAGCTCTTTTGATTCACAGGTTGGCGAGCCGGCGGTGATCCACCTCTGGCGCTTGAAGGAAGGGGAGCTCCGTGTCTGACCCGGGAAGCTAAAACAATAGCTTCTCGCCATTCCCTATTTCCCATTCCCCATTCCCGGCTCCATCACGGCATCGCTTCCGCGCGCGCATCAGCGGCCTTTTGCACGTCTTCCTCCACCGCCTTGGCTTTCTCGATGGGTGCCTGGATGCTGTCGCGCAGTTCGTTGGCCGCCGCGGCGGCCTGCGGCTCCGGGGGATCATCGGTGGGCGGTGGTTCGGGCCGGCAGGCGGCGCATAGACCGATCATGCCGGCCAATAGAGCGGAACGAAGTGCCATGTTCATGCGTGCGTCCCTCGATGACGGGTGGCGCTATGCTACGCCCAATGACCAAGGAGAGCGGCGAAGGAGAGAATGGTGGCGACGAACCGTTGGCGGCTGGATGGACAAACGGCGTTGATAACCGGGGCCAGCGCCGGGATCGGGTTGGCGATCGCCCGCGAACTATTGGCGTTTGGTGCCGACGTACTGTTGGTGGCGCGCGATCCAGCGGCGCTGGAAACGACGTGCGACGAACTGGCCGATGAATTCCCGGGCCGGGATATCCTCAGTTTGGCCGCGAACGTAGCCGACGACGAAGACCGGCGCGCGATCCTCGACTGGGTGGAGGACCATTCCGAAGCCATCAACATCCTGATCAACAACGCCGGTGGCAACGTCACCAAGGCCGCGGTGGACTACACCGAGGACGAATGGCGTGGCATCTTCGAAACCAATTTGTTCTCCGCATTCGAATTGTCTCGCTACGCCCATCCGTTGCTGACCCGTCACGCGGTGTCCAGCATCGTCAACGTCGGCAGTGTCTCGGGCATGACCGCCGTGCGCAGCGGTGCGCCCTACGGCATGACCAAGGCGGCGCTGCATCAACTGACCCGCAACCTGGCGGCTGAATGGGCCGAGGACGGAGTGCGCGTCAATGCGGTTGCGCCGTGGTACATCCGCACGCGCCGCACGTCGGGCCCGCTCTCGGACCCGGATTACTACGAAGAAGTGATCGACCGTACCCCCATGCGCCGCATCGGCGAGCCGGAGGAAGTCGCCGCCGCGGTTGGGTTTTTGTGCTTGCCCGCGGCCAGCTACATCACCGGCGAATGCATCGCGGTCGATGGCGGGTTTCTGCGCTACGGTTTCTGACGCCGTCGCAACGGGTGGGTGGGCAGTGAAGTCGCTTCGGGCACCCCAGCGAACTGTTTCCGATAGTGCAGGGGCGAGGTCAGTCCATGCAGTCGGAAGTGCCGGCGTAGCGATTCGGCAGAACCGAATCCCGCGAGATCGGCGACCGATTCGACGTCCAGGTCGAGGCGTGTTTCCAGCAGCTCCTTAGCTATGGTGATGCGCTCGCGGATGACCCAGTCGTTGGGAGTCAAACCGGTGCTTTCCTTGAACCGGCGGTGCAGCGTGCGTTCGCTCATGCGAGCCTGCTCGGCCATCGATCGCGCGGAATGATCGACCCGCGGATTGGCACGAATCCAATCCGTCAGGCTTGCGATGGGACTGCCGTTGCCGGAAGGCATGGGTCGCGGCACGAACTGCGCTTGCCCGCCTTCACGATGTGGGGACATTACCAGCCGCTGCGCCACGCGATTGGCGACGGGCGCACCATAGTCGCGGCGCACCAGATGCAGCAACATGTCCAGGCCCGCGGCAGAGCCGGCCGAAGTGATGATCTGCCCTTCGTCCACATACAGCGACGATGCATCGACCGCGATGCTAGGGAACTGCCGCGCAAGCTCAGATGCATATCGCCAATGTGTCGCCGCGCGCTTGCCTTCAAGCAAGCCGGCATGCGCCAGAACGAAAACGCCCGAACAAATGGAACATAGCCGCGCGCCGCGCGCATGAGCGCGGCGAAGCGCGGTCAGCAGCTTTTCCGGCGGGCGTTCGTCCGGGCTGCGCCAACCGGGCACGACAATGATGTCCGCGCGCTGCAGCTTGCCCAGCCCATAGGGTGCCTGGATGCGAACACCGCCGGCCGCTCGCAGTGGCCCAGGCTCGGCGGCGCAGACGGCGTACCGATACCACGGCACGTCCAGTTCGGGCCGTTCCAAAGCAAATAGCTCCACTGCGCAACCGAATTCGAACGTGCACAAACGGTCGTAGGCGAGGATGGCGACCAGTAGCGAAGGCATGGCGGGATGTTACCGGAAAACGTCGTTTCTGCCACTGTCGCCGCTGGCGGAAAGGACGAACAATGACCGCACTCCTCAACGGAACAACCCCATGTCATCTCACGTCACCGCCGTTCCCGCCGCAGCCGATGTCGTGGCGCTGCATCGTTTCGAATCAGCGCTCAGCTTCGAAACCGATTGCTGGGACGTGCACGACGCTATCGCGCGCGGGCAGCAGGATTTCGTGTTGTTGGATGCACGCAGTCATGCGCTGTACGAACAAGGGCACGTGCCAGGCGCGATCAGCTTGCCGCACGCGAAGATCGTCGCCTCGAAATTATCCGCGTACCCCGCCGATACGCTCTTCGTTGTCTATTGCGCGGGGCCGCACTGCAATGGCGCGCACCGTGCCGCGATACGCTTGGCGCGGTTGAGAAGACCGGTGAAGCTGATGATTGGCGGCATTGCGGGCTGGCAGGATGAAGGCTTTACCTTGGAACGCGGACAGGACACGGGCATTGCGCTTCATGCAGAGCCGAGCTTGCTCGGCTGATGGTCTCCGGAGCCGATACGCCAGAAGCAGCGGAGCAAGCTCCGCTCTACGAAGG